>VGNE01000014.1 GCA_016866215.1 Chloroflexota bacterium
TCTCTAATAAAAAGATCAATCAGATCATCTCAAAATTGAATTTCAGACCACGTAAAACTCTTCGTTTCAAAACACCCTTTGAGGTGTTCTACCATACTACCGTTGCACTTACGACTTGAATTCACAAATTCATTTAGCATTTGATTTAGCCGCTTATGTTTTGTGGTCTCAAGTTTTGCACATGTGATCCAGCCAATATAATCATTCTGTTGATACGGCGGGCGGGCAAGGTAGGCATCCATCAATCCGCGCGCATTGAGGACGTCGTGGAAAAAAACCGGCATTTCATATTGAGGGCGTGGAGGTATTTTGTTTCCTTATTGTTTGAGTATTTCGACAATGTCACATTCGCTGTACCTGGTAATTTTAAACAGGAAAGAACAAAAAATCCATCCGCCAGAAACAGGAGAGTCTAATTTTCAAAAGCATCCCGCGTCAAATCCCGTGATATTAGTATTTCAATAATCCAAGTAATTTTGTTGTGTCTTCAAGGATCACATCTGCTCCCATTTTCATTAACTCAGGTTCCTCGCCGAAACCACACAGCACGCCCGCCGTTTGAGCGCCGGCGGCTTTGCCTGCGCGGATATCCACTGTAGTATCGCCGATCATCAGGCAGTTTTCAGGGGCAGTGTTCATTTTATGCGCGGCTAACAGGATTGGGTCGGGATATGGTTTCGTATGTTCGGCAGACAAGCCGGTGACAATACCGTCAAAATATTTCAGCAGGTCGAATTTCTTGAGGAAAGCCAGTGTGCCGCCTTCGTCCCTTGCGCTGACCACTGACATGGGGTAATGCCCATGCAATTGTTTCAACATTTCATCCACTCCGTCAATGAGCAGAAATTCATTTGAGGAGTGTTGACGATGGCGGGACAGCCAATCGATGATAGCAACCATTTCATCGTCAATGCCGAGCCTGTCGGCTAAACTGAGCAGGGCGTTACCGGGCGCTTCTATCCACATGACCAAGCGGCGGGCAAAATGATCGGGGTCTTTGAAAATAAAGCGTGGAATAAAACGCAGGGCTTTCCGTACATACAGATCGTCTGTATCGCTGAGTGTGCCATCCACATCAAAACATAGGGCTTTTATTCGATTAAGGTCAAGGGACATGGATTAATTGTACCAAACGGACTATACTTAACTTTATATGGACTATGGTTGAAGATCGTACCCGCTCCCTTCTGGAACTATTAATCAGCGTTAGCCGTGAGGTGGCCACTGCCTTAGACTTGCGTACCGTTTTACAACGCCTGCTTTTTGCCGCCATTCAACACGTGGGGGGGGAGGGTGGCAGTATCGTTGTGATGGATGACCTTGGCAAGCCTGTGGATGCCACCATTATTTATGGGAAAGAGATCCATGAACATACCATGGAGCAGCTTCGTTTTACAGTGGAACGCGGACTTGCAGGATGGGTTGTGCAACACCGTAAGCCGGCATTAATTCCAGACACCAGCATGGACGCGCGCTGGTTGCACAGTGAAGATGATTCGTTTGTCAAGACGTCCGCAAAATCTGCGATCTGCGTACCGTTGATGGCGCGGGAGCGTTTGGTGGGTGTGCTGACGTTGGATCATTCGGTGCCCAATGGATTTACAGAAGAACATTTAGAATTGATGCAAGCCATCGCTGACCAGGCCAGTGTAGCGGTATTGAACGCGCGTCTGTATACCGAAAGCCAGCGCACTGCGCGCGTGATGACTGCTCTGGCAGAAAGTGCGGCGGCGATCAATTCATCGCTGGAGATGAACGCTGTGTGGGAACGCATCCTTAACCAGACTATGCAGGCTCTGCAAGTGGAAAGCGTGGCTCTGGCTTTGATAGACCATACGACTAATGACCTGATTTTTCAGGCGGCTGCAGGACAAAACTCCGACAAGATTACAGGCAGGCACATCCTCAGTGGTCATGGGCTTGCAGGACTGGTGGCGCGTAATGGGCATGGATTGGTGATACCGGCCTTCACCCAGGACCCGCATTACAGTGAAGCGGACAAGGTCGAAGGAATCGAGATGCGGGCTGTTGCCATTGCTCCGATCCAGTCACGAGGAAAGGTTATCGGTGTGCTGGAGGCGATCAATCCGGTTTCCGGTTCGTTTGATCCGGATGCGATGATCGTCATGACCGGGTTGGGAAACCTGGCAGGGACGACCATCCAAAACGCCGAACTTTTTGATCGCTTGCAGAACACACACGAGCATTACCGTCAGTTGTTTGAAGATAGTGTTGATTCGATCTTGATCACGGACTGGGAGGGCAGAGTTCTGGAAGCGAACCGACAGGCTGTGAAATTGAGCGGATATAGCGTTGAGCAATTGCATACCATGAACATGGACCAGTTGCATGAAATCAATTGGAATAAAACAGGTTTGAATTTTGAAGCACTCAAAGGCAACCCTGAATGTAATTATGAATCCAGCCTGCATCGCCAGGCTGGCGACCCAATACCAATTGAGGTGTATGTACACCGTGTGGAATTGGAAGTAACCGACTTGCTCCAATGGATCTTAAGGGATATTACCGAGCGCAAAGAACTGGATGCCTTGCGTGAGGACATGACCTCCATGATCTATCACGACCTGCGCTCACCGCTTGGAAATATCGTTTCGAGTCTTGAGATGATGGGCGATCTGGTGTCTAAGGATGATTCGCTTAATGCTATGCTTGCCATCGCCCAGAATTCCACAACTCGCATTCAGCGCCTGGTGAATTCCCTTCTGGATATTAGTCGTCTTGAATCGGGAAAGCAGATCATGAATCAGGACGCAGTCGATCCGATCATTTTGATTCGTGAAGCCATTCGTGATGTGGAACCCGCAGCAGGTGGACGACAGCAAACGGTCGAGAATAAAACACCAGGTATACTCCCCCTCATTTGGGTGGACGTGGATATGGTCCATCGGGTATTCATTAACCTGCTCGAAAATGCGATTAAATTTACGCCGTTGGAAGGCCGCATTGAGATCGGCGCTCAAACCTCCGATGGCGCTTTTGTGAAGTTCTGGGTGCGGGATAATGGACGCGGCATTGCCGCCGCAGACCAGGAAAAGGTCTTTGAAAAATTTACTCGTGTGCGTGGCAAGGACAGGCCTGGCGGGCTGGGGGTTGGCCTGGCTTTTTGCCGGCTTGCAGTGCACGGGCATGGCGGAGAGATCTGGGTTGAAAGCAGCCCTGGAAATGGCGCTACCTTCTGGCTCACCCTGCCTGTGGCAAAAAAGAAACTAACTGGCGAACTGATGCGGCAAACCGGCAGATTAACTATGAAATAGGCGGGTAAAAAATATTTCACTCGATTATCATTGAACCAAATTCCTTATTCCCCTTTTATCCAGGAGCGACATGCAGGAAGTAACCAAAAACATTCTGATCGAAGACCAATATCCCGGTGTCACGCTGGGCGTGATCGTCACACAACGCGGCCTCATTCAAATTGATGCGCCCCCATCCCCAGAAGATGCGCGGTCATGGCGCGCCGCATTGATGAATCTAGGCGGCGGCATGGAACGTGTGCTCATCAATCTGGATGCACATCCGGATAGAACGCTGGGCGCACGCGCCATGGATTGCATCGTCATCGCGCACGAAAAGACCGCCAACACCTTCCGCACCCGCCCAGGCACATTCAAAGCGCAGGGGGAAGAGACCGGCGCAGATTGGGAATCCATTGCCGGGCTTGGCAGTGTCCGTTGGGCGCCGCCCGAAAATTCCTTTTCAGATTCAATGACCCTGCATTGGAGCGAGACGCCCGTCTATCTTGAGCATCATCCCGGCCCGTCCAATGGCTCCATTTGGGTGCATTTGCCCGAAGAAAAAATCGTTTTCGTTGGGGACGCGGTTTTGAAAAACCAGCCTCCTTTTCTGGCAGGTTCAAACATCAAGGCCTGGCTTGATTCTTTGAACCTCCTGCTTGGACCTTCCTTTAAGGGCTATACTTTTATCAGCAGCCGCGGCGGAATTGTGACCACCAACACCATAAAATCGCAATTCGACTTTCTCAAGCACGTCAACGAAAAACTGGACAAAATCGCTGCGAAGAAACCGAATCCTGCCGCGACCGAGAAACTGGTTGCCTCCCTTTTGACATGGTTCAAATCCCCGGCCGCGCGTCAAAAACAATTTGCCCAGCGTCTGCGCTATGGACTGCTTCATTACAATTCCCGTCATCACCATGCCTCCACCCAGCCTTATGAGGATTAATGACTTCGGCACAGCCCCTGCTTGAATTGATTCGCGGCTCGATTGTTGAAGCGACCCATGTCGGCTCCATCGCAGTTGTGGATTCAACCGGCAAACTCATTCACAAATATGGCGACCCTGAAATGGTCGCCTTTCTGCGTTCCTCCGCCAAACCGTTTCAAGCGCTTCCATTCGTGGAACAAGGCGGCGTGGAATATTTTGGATTCACGCGGAAGGAACTTTCCATTTCGTGCGCATCGCATGAGACCGCTCAGATGCATCTGGATACGGTTACAGCCATGCAGAAAAAGATCGGCATTGAAGAAAGCCGCCTGCAATGCGGCCCACATATGCCCGGCGATGCAGCCAAGTTAAAACAGGTGATAAAAAAGGAGATCACGCCAGGCTCCAATTTCAATAACTGTTCCGGCAAACATACTGCCATGTTGGCCTTCGCCAAAATGCGAGGACTGCCTCTCGAAAATTATCTCGACTTTGATCACCCCATTCAAAAAGAAATCCTGAAAACTTTTTCTGAACTGTGCGGTATTGAACTGGACAAAATCGAGCGCGGCATTGACGGCTGTTCTGCGCCGAATTTCGCCGTCCCATTGGTCAATGCCGCGCTCGGCATGGCGCGCATTTGCGATCCGCGTGACCTGAGCAAAGTGCGCGGGACTGCCTGCAAAAAGATCACAACCGCCATGACGGCGTATCCTGAAATGATCAGTAATTATGGCGAGTTCGATTGTGAACTCATGAAGATCGGCGAGGGCAGGATCATCACCAAACGCGGCGCAGAGGGATTTCAGATCATCGGCCTCGTGCCCGGCGTGTACAGCGAAAAAGGCGTTGGTATTGCCATGAAGGTAACAGACGGGGACGCCTCGCGTATGAACGATGCATTGGAATCCAGCTCGCGTGTGCGCCCCGCTGTGACGCTTGAAATTTTGCGCCAGTTGAATGTCTTGAACGGATCACAGTTGAAATCGCTTGCGAAGTTTGGTCCCGAAAAAATGTTGAAGAATTATGCGGGGCTTGTTACCGGCAAATCGCAGCCTGTGTTCACATTTTGATTGGGGGTGTGAAATCCAGAATGAGCAATTTGAAAAAACGCGCAATCAAAATCCACCGAACTTTGCTTGATGCCTTTGGCGAACCCATCTGGCGCAACCCCTTGCCAGCCATTGATGAGCTGGTTTCCACCATCCTTTCGCAAAACACAAATGACCTTAACCGTGACCGCGCTTTCAATTCCTTGCACGCCAAATTCCCAACATGGGAAGCGGTACGTGACGCAAAAGAAGAGGATGTGATCCATGCGATCAGGCCAGCAGGACTTGCCAACCAAAAAGGCCCGCGCATGCAGCAGGTCCTGCGCGCCATTACCGAAGAACGCGGCTCGCTCCACCTGGGCTTTTTAGCTGACCTGCCCGTCGAAGAAGCGCGCGCCTGGCTGACGAAGTTCAACGGCGTGGGACCCAAGACCGCTGCCATCGTCTTGTGTTTTTCGTTGAACATGCCCGCCTTTCCAGTGGATACGCACATTTACCGTGTTACTGGCCGCCTGGGTCTGCGCCCCGAAAGGATGAGTGTGGAACAGGCGCACCCTTATCTTGAGTCTATTTTTCCGCCTGAGACCTATTACGCCGCGCATTTGAACATCATCCGTTTGGGGCGCGAGGTCTGCAAGGCGCGAAAACCGTTGTGCCCGAGGTGTCCCATCAATAAGTTATGTGAGTTCAAGGATAAGACGGTTTGAACGAGTAGAAAAGTAAAAAGTAGATATTTAAACAGGTAGACAAGTAGACAGGTATGAAACAGCCTCCCGTCAGCATGGCCCTTGAAAAACTTGGCATGCCGCATTCAGTATTTTGGCATAAACACCCAGTCACTTCCTTTGAGCAGGCCGCGAGTGAGCGCGGTCAACGGGCTTCGCAGGTGGTGCGCAGTATTTTGTTCCGCATTGCAGAAGATGAATTTATAATGGTTCTTGTCGCTGGTCCCACACAAATTTCATGGAAAGTCCTGCGCAAGTATCTTGGGCGTTCGCGCATCTCCATGGCAACGGAGGATGAAGTCTTCACAGTGACGGGCTACCACGTCGGGACGGTGGCGCCTTTCGGATTGCCGAACCAGCTCAAGGTTTTGATTGATGCGAGTGTGATGGAAGAGTATGAAGTCTCGATCGGGTCGGGGATGCCAGGTACTGCGATCATCCTCAAGAGCGCTGATCTGCGTTACGCATTGAAGGATGCAGAGGTTGTATCATTGACTGAAACAGTATCATAGGTGACAGTCACTTTGGAAGTGACTGTCACCTCAAACATGGAGAACAGCATGTCCAATACCTATAAAGAACGCACACTAAAATATTTAGAGATCGAGTGGGCAACTTATGTTGAGAGATTTAATCGCTGGCCTGCTGAAGAGGGAATAAAGCGCGTCAATGCTCAAGGGTATGTGCAGTTTCGCGATATGCTCGCGCATGTTGTTGCGTGGTGGCAGGAAGGCATGGAGATCATCCTTGCGATTGCGGAGGAACGCGAATATGCGCGCAGGAAATATGATTTCGATGCATTCAACGCAGAGGCGGTGGCGAAGTATAAGGATTGGGATGAGGCTGAGTTCCTTGCCCATTTTGAGAAAATGCGTCAGAAAGCCTCGGCAGATCTAAAGTCCATGAATGAAGCGGCCTGGGAAAATCGGCGTGTGCGTGCATGGGTCAATGGCATTTTTATCCATCATGCGCGTGAGCATCTGGTCGCATCCAGCCGTTTTCTTATTTTGGATACACTTCAGAATGAATGGAATACATATGCAGCAGATTTCGAGAAGGTCGAGGACAAGGATGCATTTCTGAACAAACAAGGCGTCGGGAGTTTTCGCGAATTGCTTGGACATGTGATTGGCTGGTGGGAGGAAGGCGAACGCATCATCACGGGCATTTTGAAAGACCCGAATTTCAAATGGCACGCGAAGCGTCGCGACACAGACGCTTTCAATGCTGAATTGATCGCAAAGTATAAAAAACTTTCTGATGCGGAAGTGCGAACCCGGTTTGAAAGTAAAAGAAAGGCAATGATCAAACTTGTGAACGACCTGCCTGAGGAAGCTTTCACGAACAAGGATATTGAAGGCTGGCTCGCGGCAGATGTAGTTGAACATTTTGATGAGCATGCCATTCGTGTATAAAGCTGCACTCGCAGATTTTGGTTCAGGTTCAATTTCTCTGTTGCGCAAATTGCAGGAAAATGGACCGTCAACTCCGATCCTTCTGTGTTCGAAAGCCCTGCAACCAAATCCATTTTTTCCCGTATACTTTCTCAGGCAAAATAATCTGTGGAGGTTTTTTCCATGCTGAATAAATTTATAATTCTTATCGCGGTTCTCGCATTTGCGTCCCTCGCTTGCGGATTCAATATTGACCTGCCCCAAAAGGCACAGCCGGACCCCGAAGTTGTGGAAGCCATCAGCGTGCCGTATCCCAAAGCAGATGATGTCAATTTGAAATTATCATTTGGCGCAGGGGAACTGGTACTGTCACCCGGCACAAGTCAGCTTGTGGATGGCACGGCCGCCTACAATTACGAAGAACTCAAACCCGTGGTCCTGACCAACGGCGGTGAGGTTCAAGTCACAATGGGTGATATGAGTGTTAATTTCCTCACCAACTTTAACAATCTCAAGAACGAATGGGATTTCAAACTTGGCGGCCAACCCATGAATTTGAGGATTGAATCAGGCGCGTATGATGGCACCTTTGAGTTTGGCGGACTGGCACTCACCAGTCTGACCGTTAAAGATGGCGCGGCGGATGTGGGACTTGCATTCTCCGAACCCAATCAAACGGAGATGTCCGTCTTCAGTTATTCCACCGGCGCATCCAATGTCAAAATGAAAGGCCTGGCCAACGCCAACTTCAGCATCTTTGACTTTTCAGCCGGCGCAGGGGATTACACACTCGATTTCTCCGGTGAACTGCAAAGGGACGCCTCGATTAAGATTGAAACCGGGTTCAGCAATCTGATCATCATCGTTCCCGAGGGAGTGAACGCAGTTGTCACAGTGCAAAGCGGACTGTCGAATGTCAACGCAGGCTCAGGCTGGAGTCAGAACGGGAGCGTCTACAAACAAAAAGGCGAAGGCTCAGCGCTTACCTTTGTCGTTGAAATGGGAGCGGGAAACTTAACCCTCTCTAAATAGTGTGACACACCGCATAAACACATTACGCATCACGTATTACGTAATACGTGATGCGTAATTTTTTCCAAACTGTCTGCAAAATCCCCCTAATAATTCAGAGTAAAAGGTCATAATTCATCTATGACCTCTATCACTTGCCTTGAAACCAATAGCCGAATAAAATCGTGATTGTTGGTAGGTTTTACCTATTTCAGTGAGGCCCAAATGCAGATCACCCGTCAAGCAGATTATGCCGTTCGTGCTGTGCTTTATCTCGCCCATAATGGCGATCAGCGCACAGCAACGAGTATGATTGCGGAGAAACAACGCATTCCGCCGTCCTTCCTCGCCAAGATCGTTTCGCAACTATCCATTGCAGGGCTTCTGCATACTTCACGCGGAGCGCGCGGCGGCGTTAGCCTGGCCCGCGCGCCCCATGAGATCACACTTTTGGAAGTGATCGAAGCCATTGACGGCCCCATTCAACTCAATGAATGTGTCGGCGATACAGGCGCATGCTCCTTTGATGATGACTGCCCTCTGCGCCCCGTCTGGTGTGACGCGCAGGAGCAATTGGTTAACAAACTGAAAGGCACGAACTTTGCCGATATGATCGCAAAGGGTCAAAACTCCGCATAAACTGCTTCAACTCAATAAAGCCTCTCGGCTATAATTGCCGAGAGGCTTTTTCCTGTTAGAAACGGGAGCATCTCATTTCACAACAAAGGATGGAAACCATGAATACTCGACGCGCATTGCTTACTGCGCTGATCCTTTTTACAACGATCCTGGCCTGTGTTGTGCCGGGACTTCCCGCCGCTTCCCCCTTCGGGGAGGATGCCAGCCCCTCGCCGACACCTGATATCCGGCTGGACATCATGGTCGCTCGGACAGTCTCCGCCGCCCTCGATTTGACCGCTCTCGCCGTACCCACTGTAACGCCCACCTTGCCACCCCCAACAGTGACACCCACGCCGAAACCTTTCTCATCTGTCAGTACCCTCATCAAACAGGATAATGGTTCCACTCTTTTTGTAGATGAAAGTGCTGGATATGAGATCACCGTTCCAGCCGGCTGGCTGGCTGTCCGCATCAACGAGAAGGAATATTACGACGCCTGGACTCTCCCGGAAAATGCTGACATCCATATTCAAACGTCACTGTTAAGCATTAAAGAGCAGGACCCTGCTACATTCCGTTTGCTGGCTTTGGATATTCAGGAGGGTCATATCAAAAATGAGATCGTCACCAATATAAACTTTATCTGGGATCCACAGACCGTTCTTTCATTCGACACGGATGTTGATCTGCAGTCCTTCGCTGATGAATTGCCCTCTGTTACAGATGGGCTGACTGTCTCCTCTGTGGAAATTATCATTCCCCCCGGCGGCCTGCCGTATGGCGTCATCAAGTCAGAAGTGGGAGGGTTTAATCCCTCCGGCGCACAGGTCAGCCTGTATCAAAAAATGGCGCTCTTCAACCTCAAAACTGGCACGCTGGTGATTACATTTGCAACCGAAAATGGGTTTGCCGAAACCACCCTGCCTGTATTTGATGCAATGCTGGGAACGATTGCTATTGAATCTGAATAAACCAGTACACACCCTCACCCTAGCCCTCTCCCGAAGGGAGAGGGGACTCCCTTCCCCTTCGGGGGAAGGGTTGGGGATGAGGGAGAATATTGTGTAAGGTAATTGAGTAAGATACTCAAAAGGAAATGTAGCCATGTCCACACACCGCATCATCCGCGCGCCGCGCGGCACACAACTGACCTGCAAGAACTGGCTCAGCGAAGCCGCCTATCGCATGATCCAAAACAATCTCGACCCCGAAGTGGCGGAGAAGCCCGAAGACCTCATCGTCTACGGTGGACGCGGCAAAGCCGCGCGTAACTGGGAATCATTTGATGCCATCCTTGAATCGCTCAAGAAACTCGAAGAAGATGAAACCCTGCTCGTGCAATCGGGCAAGCCTGTCATTGTTTTCAAATCTCACAAAGATGCACCAAAAGTGTTGATTGCAAACTCAAACCTTGTGCCACATTGGGCGACCTGGGAAAAGTTCGATGAGTTGGATAAAAAGGGGCTCATCATGTACGGCCAGATGACCGCCGGCTCATGGATTTACATCGGCACACAGGGAATTTTGCAGGGTACATACGAAACCTTCGGCGCGCTTGCAAAACTAAAAGGCTGGGGATCGTTGAAAGGCAAATTTGTTTTAACCGCAGGACTCGGCGGTATGGGCGGCGCGCAGCCTTTATCCATCACCATGAACGAGGGTGTTGGATTGATCGTTGAAGTAGACCCCGAACGAGCCGAACGCCGCCGCGCCATTGGTTATGTGGATATGGTTGTGGATACTCTCGAAGAGGCGATGACCCTCGTTGAAGAAGCCAAAGAAAAACAAATTCCTAAATCTATCGGCCTCATCGGCAATGCCGCAGATGTGTACAGTGAACTCGTTGCGCGTGGAGTGATTCCCGATGTGGTCACAGACCAAACATCCGCGCATGAAGCCTTGTTTTATGTGCCGTCTGGATTAAGCGTCACAGCCGCAGATCAATTGCGAATTAGCGACCCTGAAAAATATAAAAAAATGGCAATGGATTCCATGTCCGCGCATGTGAAGGCCATGCT
This sequence comes from Chloroflexota bacterium, assembly GCA_016866215.1. GTDB lineage: Bacteria > Chloroflexota > Anaerolineae > Anaerolineales > Villigracilaceae > Villigracilis. The sequence goes on from VGNE01000014.1 coordinate 11,007, forward strand.
CGCATTTCAGCGCGCGGGCGCGGAAGTTTTTGATTACGGCAACAACATACGCCAGCAAGCCTTCAATAATGGCGTGAGTGATGCCTTTGAATTCCCCGGCTTCGTGCCTGCCTATATTCGTCCGCTGTTCTGCGAGGGCAAGGGACCGTTCCGCTGGGTGGCGCTCTCTGGCGATAAAGAGGATATTTACACCACCGATAAAGCCATCATGGAACTCTTCCCCGAAGATGCGCATCTGCATCGCTGGCTGAAAATGGCGCGAGAGAAAGTCCCATTTCAGGGCTTGCCCGCGCGCATCTGCTGGCTCGGTTATGGCGAGCGCGCAAAGGCGGGGCTTATGTTCAACGAACTCGTTGCGAGCGGAAAAGTAAAAGCGCCCATTGTCATCGGGCGCGATCATTTGGATTCAGGTTCTGTCGCTTCGCCGAATCGCGAAACCGAAGCAATGAAAGATGGCTCGGATGCGATCTCTGATTGGGCGATTCTCAACGCGCTGATCAATGCTGTTGGCGGCGCGACATGGGTCTCGTTCCATCACGGCGGCGGCGTGGGCATGGGCTACAGTCAGCACGCGGGACAGGTCATTGTTGCGGATGGCACGCCAGAAGCCGCTCTCAGACTTGAACGTGTCCTTACAACAGATCCAGGCATGGGCGTAGCGCGTCACGCTGATGCGGGTTATGAAATTGCGATTGACGCCGCCAAACGTCACGGGTTGAAAATGCCGATGTTGGAGAAATCATCCTGAAAATGATTCGGCGCCTTTTGTATTTGATTCTCCTCATGATCTTTCTGCCATCATGCGGATCATTCGCCCCGCCCCCGCCGCCGACAATTGCTCCCACGCAGTCGGTGATTCCCAGCCCAAGCAGCACACCGCCGCCCGCCACTGAGACTCCCTCTCCGACGATCACGCCTACACCCTTACCCAGCGTTGAACGTGTCTTGATCGTCACATTTGACGGCTTGCGTCCCGATGCAATTGCCGCGGCGAACATGGTAAACGTGATGACGTTGATGCAAACGGGCGCGTACACACTCAGCGCGCAGACGATCATGCCGAGCACTACATTGCCAGCTCATGCCTCGATGCTGGTGGGCACCTGTCCTGCCAAGCATATTGTCCGCTGGAATGAGTATGTGCCGCAAAATGGATTCGCGCTTGGCACCGATATTTTTGACCTCGCACACGCAGCCGGGTTGCGAACCGCAATGGTGGTTGGCAAGGAAAAACTGCGCCAGGTCACCGAACCAGCCAGCACGGATTATTTTGAATTTGTGGATAAAACGGATAAGATCGAAGATTCAACCACAGTCTTAAGACTTGCCCTGACGCAGATCAATGAAGGCTTCGGCTTGATGTTCGTACATTTTGCCGAAAGCGATATTGAGGGACATAAGCATGGCTGGATGTCGCGCGCGCAATTGGGTGTTTATGAACGCGAGGACAAAGGGTTGGGTCTGCTCATCCAAGCCTTGAAGGATAAGGGCATGTACGAAAGCACCATGATCATCGTCACCTCCGATCACGGCGGGCACGATACCACGCACGGCACAGACCTGCCCGAAGATATGACCATTCCATGGATCATCAGCGGCCCGCGCATTGCCCCGGGTGAACTATCCACGCAGGTTTATACAATGGATAGCGCGGCAACCACCGCCTTTACGCTTGGTTTGCCCCTTCCGCCAGAGTGGGATGGTGTGCCAGTTTATGAAGCCTTTGGCATGCCTGTTGGTGAGCAGCCGGAAGGCTGCCAGCAATAACGAGGATATAAAATGAAAAAACAGAAATCAATGCAGATATCTCTCGCGTTTATTTTGATGGCATCCGCTATTCTGGCTTGCAATCAATTTGCCGCAACCCCAACTGTGACGCCGGAGCCATCGATAACTGAAGTGGAAGAGTCTCTTGATCCCGATGCTGGTTCATGGGGGATGGGCGATTCACTCTATCCTGAATTTGGTAACGGTGGTTATGACGTGACGCATTACACATTGGATATCACGGTCAACGATGTTGCCACCAGTAATTTGACAGCCATCACCACCATCGAAGCAAATGCGATTCAGGATTTGAGCGGTTTCAATTTGGATTTCATTGGCTTTGAGGTCACGAGTATTACAGTCAATGAACAGCCTGCTGATTTTGATCGCGCAAGCCAGGAGTTAACGATTACTCCGTCTACTCCGCTGGCGGAAAATGAATCATTCACAGTCGAGGTTCAATACAATGGCTCTCCTGATGCAATGCAATCCGCGGCTCTTCCTGTTCAAACAGGCTGGGTGACGGTTGAAGGCGGAAGCTTTGTGTTAAGTGAACCGGATGGTTCTGCAAGTTATTATCCCGTGAACGATCATCCATTGGACAAGGCCTCATATACTTTTCGCGTGACTGTCCCTGAGCCGTTTGAAGTTGCAGCCAATGGCGTGTTAACTGAAATAATTGACAACGGCGATACGAGGACATTCATCTTTGAAGCGCGCGACCCAATGGCAAGTTATCTGGCCACCATCAACATTGACGAACTTGATGTTGAAACAATGGAATCAGGGAGTGGAATTCCGATCAGAAATTATTATTCAACTGGATTGCCCGAAGAGGTCCGCAAGCCGTTTGCAAGGCAGGGCGAAATGCTCGTTTACTTTAGCGAGTTGTTTGGACCATATCCTTTTGAAGTGTATGGCGCATTCGTGATGGATACCGATTTCGGCGCGGCGCTGGAGAATCAGACCCTGTCCATTTTTGGCATGGACATGATTGACCTTGAAGACGTGGAAGGCACGGAATTAGTCGTCGCGCATGAACTGGCGCATCAATGGTTTGGGGATAGCGTTAGCGTGGGGGATTGGAGTGACATCTGGCTCAATGAAGGCTTTGCCACTTATTCCGAAGGCTTGTGGATTGAACACACACAGGGACGCGAAGACTTGGATGAATGGATAAAGTCCTTGTATACCGAAGTGGTTGAATACCCGGCATCCTATCCGCCACCGGGGAATCCTGCCGCAGACGACTTGTTCAATGGCGGTGTATATGTCCGCGGCGGTCTGACGCTCCACGCATTACGCCTTGAAGTTGGTGATAATGTCTTCTTTGATATTTTGAGGACTTACGCTGATCGCTATAAAAATGGCAACGCCACAACCGCTGATTTTATTGTCCTTGCTGAGCAGGTGAGCGGCAAAGAATTGAATGCGTTTTTTGATGGCTGGTTGTTCAATCAGAAGCTGCCGCCTATTCCTGAGTTGGGGTTGGGGAGTAAGTAAACTAACTCGATTTTGGAGAAAGAATGAACGATCAAACACGTCGAATCTCCGGATTTTTCCTGGGCATTGCTTTTGGTTTTCCCTATGCGCTCATTTCACAATTTATCAATGTATGGATGCTGCCCGGCATCCCTCTTTTTGAGCTGCCCATCGGGCGGGTTGCCTCTGTGATTCTTACCACCCTTGTCATGGGCATGACTGGGTTGATCGTGGCTTGGGATGAAGAATCTTTTTGGGGATTAATGGGAGCTTCCTTGTTTTTGGTGTTGGCAAGTTCCATGCAGGCCTATCTAAATTCAGGTTCCTCCCAGACAGTTACATTTTTCTTTCTCTCCCTGTTCACCTTTTTACCTCGTTTGATCATCTATCTGCCTCTGGCTTTCACTTTCCGCTGGATGGTGGGAGTTCTGGAGGGGAATGCGCGAGGCAGTGGATTGGTGCGGCTCTTGAAAGTGACCGTGGTGATCCTCATGCTTGCCATCCTTGGGGGCAGATTCTCGATGCTTATCCCTGAGGCACAGGAGGCTCTGCAGGATATGAATATCCTTGTGCTGGAAGGCCTGTCTGCGGCAGCAAACAAGGATGATCTGCCACCGGCACTCATCCCAGTAGACGGCTTCCCGACTTATGCAACAGGCTCCTATACACTTGAATGGAGCAGCGACGTGGACAGGCTGCCCGTCACAAGATCCGTTGCAGGCTATGGCATTACTGAATCACTCATCCTAATCCGTTTTGAAAGCGGATACCAGTTTGGGTGCGTTTTCACGCCTCCCAGCCATGTGCCGAAGTGCATCAATATCACCCGTGTCAGATAGTTAGGTTATCTTCCGATAGTTGCAGAACTGCTTCTGTCCTGGAATTTACATCGAGCTTGATGTAAACATTTTTCAAATGAAATTCAACAGTGCTTTGGGAAATGTTCAATAGAAGAGCAATTTGCTTATTGCTCTTTCCCTGCAACAACAATTTGACGATTCCTTTTTCTCGTTCGGTAAACTGATTTGAGATTTTCATGAAAGTTGTACCGATTATAAACAACTACTGCAAAACTCTTACATTTCTCTTATCCCCACTTTCTTGACAAAACCTTAACTCCCGCATAAAGTTAAGTCCGATTAACTAAAAAGCAGGCTTAACTATGACCAAACCTACCCAATTTTCCAAGACCCTGCGCGCCTGGATGGATACCTTCATGCACCGTTCCATGCGCGGATGGAGTCACTTTGCCAAAAGCACGGGACTATCCATGCCGCAATTCAGCATTCTTATGCAGTTGCACCACAAGGGTCCCTGCGGCATGTCCGAGATCAGCGAACGATTTGACGTTTCTGCCGCGGCCGCCAGTCAACTGGTGGATAAGCTCGTGCAGGCAGGTTATCTCGCACGCGCCGAGGATCCTGCTGACCGCCGCGCCAGGTTATTGGCCTTGAGTGATAAAGGCAAAGAATTGATCAATCAAGGCGCTGAAGAACGCCATCGCTGGATGGACGAACTCGCCTCCAAAATAAGTACGGAGGAACGTGCCAGGGTAACCGAGGCATTGGAGATTTTGATCAAAGCGGCACATCAATTGGAAGAGAAATATTAATCTCTGCAAAACCTCTCCCACTTCTACATAATTCCTCTACATTCGCATGCTATTTTCAAATTGATTCTTTCACATGCTCAAGTCGCCGAGAGCAGGGAAAATTACCAATTACTTCAAAAAGGAACTCCATGCAAGCAGCCCTTACCCAACCACAAATCCGCGCGCGCCGTCAACGAACATCATTAAAAGGTATTGGCCGCGCAATCAAATACCTGACGCATTATGGCCGTCAGGCCGCGTTACCGTATGTCTTCCTCGTCATTGCCACGCTATCGCAACTGGCGGTGCCGCACATGATTCGCAATGTGATTGACGCGGTGACCAGCGGCTTTCTCGCGGATCAGGTCTTGCAGGCGCTGAATAAGATTCCCGCGTCATTTGTCAGCACGGCGCTGCCGAAGATTCTCAATGCCTTGGGCTATGACTCTGCTACGACGCTGGACCAACTCAGGGTCACGCTTGAAGCGGATCTAAATAACGCGCCGCGTGCTTTAGTCACGGCCCTTGTCGCCATTGTCGTCTTCGCCCTCCTGCGCGGACTGTTCTCCTTCCTGCAAGCCTTTTGGGCGGAGAAGAATTCGCAATCGGTCGCGTACGATCTTCGCAACGATCTGTATGCCAAGATACAGGATTTATCTTTTGCATATCACGATAAAAATCAGACGGGTCAGTTGATGATCCGCGCAACGGACGATGTGGAAAAGGTGCGTTTATTTATTGGGCAGGGTTTACTACAACTCGTGGGCGCAGTGATCTTGTTGTCGGGTACGGTCATCATCCTATTCTCGTCGAACGTTTCTCTCGCATGGACGGCCATGCCGATCCTGCCAGTTGCGATGGTGCTGTTCGCTGTATTTGCAAGCATCAGCCAGCCGTTGTTCACGAAAGTGCAGCAAAAACTTTCGACATTGAACACGGTCTTGCAGGAAAATCTTGCGGGCGTCAAAGTGATCAAGGCTTTCACGCGCGAAAAAGAACAGCAAGTAAAATTCCGCAACGCCGCAGATGACACGATGAATCAATCCATTGCGGTCTCGCGTTTGTTTACATTTTTATTTCCGCTGGTGTTCTTGATAGCGAATCTCGGACAAGCCGCGATTCTTTATGTCGGCGGCCAACAAATCATCCTCGGCACGTTGACGATCGGTGCATGGCAGGAATTTTCGCTTTACCTGATGTACCTGTTCTTCCCCATCATGATGTTCGGCATGATCGTCACACAAATGGGACAGGCTTCCGCATCCGCTGACCGCATCTTTGAAATTCTCGACGCGAAAAGCGATATTGTGGATAAGTCCAACGCATCGAAACTCCCCGCAGTAAAAGGCAGCGTGAAATTTGAGAATGTTACCTTCCGTTATGTTGGCGGCGGCGATCCTGTGTTGAAAAATGTTTCGTTTGAAGCGAAGTCTGGTGAAACGATTGCACTGCTCGGCGCAACAGGTTCAGGCAAGACCAGTATCATCAACTTGCTGCCGCGCTTCTATGACCCGAATGAAGGCCGCATCACGATTGACGGTCACGACCTGCGCGATATCACACTTGATTCGCTTCGTTCGCAAATCGGCATCGTGCTTCAGGAAACGACTTTATTCAGCGGAACGATCCGCGAGAACATTGCATTTGGCAAACCCGAAGCCACACTCGAAGAAATTCAATCCGCCGCGAAATCAGCCGCCGCGCACGACTTCATCATGTCCTTCCCTAATGGATATGACACGCATGTCGGCGAGCGCGGTACAACCCTCAGCGGTGGGCAAAAACAACGCGTGGCAATTGCGCGCGCGCTTCTGCTCGATCCGCGTATTCTCATCCTCGATGATTCAACTTCCAGCGTGGATATCACCACCGAGTCACATATTCAGGAAGCGCTTGAAACGCTTATGAAAGGCCGCACATCCTTCGTCATTGCGCAGCGCATCAGCACCGTCATCAACGCCGATAAAATTTTGGTACTTGAAAAAGGAGAAGTCGCGGCGCAAGGCAAACACGCACAACTTATGGAAGAAGAACCGATCTATGCAGAAATTTATAATTCGCAAATATTGGCGCACCAAACCTCCGAGGTCTTAAAGACTTCAGATGTTTCCAGAGAGGTGGCATTATGATGCACGGCCGCGCTGGTGGTTTCCTTAATCAAGAAACGATGAAGCCGCGCAACCTGAGCGAAACGCTCGGTCGCCTCGGCACATACTTTGGACGTTTTTGGTACATGATCGTTCTCGCAGTTTTCTTCGTCGTCGTCTCCACCTGGACTCAAGTGGCCTCTCCTGAATTAATGGGACAAGCCACAGATTGTTTTCTCGTCCCTGCTGGAAGTAGTGCATTCGCGTCTCTCGCCCCCATGCCTGCCACTGACCAAAAAGCAGTTTCCAGTTGTTGGCTTGGGAGGACCGCAGACCCGTCCATGTTGTCGTACTCGCGTCAGATCATCTACAAAGCCTATCATCTCGGCGGATACACAACTCCTGACCTCGCAACGGCTACAAATGATGAGCGCATCACAGGCATGTTCCGCTTGATATTGATCGTCATCACGCTCTATGTACTTGGCGCAGTTCTAACAGGCATGACTTTCTTCGCCATGGCGTGGACAGGCCAGCACGTTCTGCGCTCTCTGCGCGTGGAAGTGTTCGAAAAATTACATTCACTCTCGCTCAGTTACTACGCCGAGCACGAAGCAGGTGACTTGATGAGCCGCATCACCAACGACACATCTGCCATTGAACAGGCGTTTTCATTCGCGCTTGTCAACGTGTTCAGCGGAATCCTTCTGCTGTTGTGGGTGGCATATAACATGCTGACCTTGAGCCTGCCGTTCGCTTTGCTTTCACTGGCGGTCTCACCGTTGATGTTCATCGCAACGGTCTGGTTCTCGGGGCAGGCGCGCAAAGCCTTCCGCAAGAGCCGCGAAGAGATCGGCAACGTCAACGCCGAATTACAAGAGACCATTTCATCAGTCCGCGAAGTGCAAGCCTTCAACCGCGCAGATGAAAACATCGAACAGTTCAAGGAAGTCAATGCCGCCAATCGTGACGCGAATATCCGCGCTGTGGCGTATACATCCGCTCTTGCGCCAACACTGGAAGCCTTTTCCTATCTTGGGCTTGCCATCGTCACAGGCGTGGGCGGCTGGTACCTGCTGACAGGGGACACGCTCTTCGGCGCAACCGTCACATTGGGCTTGGTCATCACCTTCCTCGCGTATGTTCAGCGTTTCAACCAACCCATCCAACAGATCGCTGTGTTATGGACGAACATCCAAAATGCGGTCGCAGGCGCAGAACGCATCTTCACCATTCTCGATGAAAACCCCGCTGTGGTTGACAAGCCCGCAGCCAAAGCGATGACCGAGATCAAAGGCAAAGTTGAGTTCAGCGAAGTCTCACACGAATATGAAGATGGTGTGCCAGTTTTGAAGGAAGTTTCATTCTCAGCCGAACCTGGGCAAACCATCGCCATCGTCGGCCCGACTGGCGCAGGCAAGACTACCATTATCAATTTACTGCCACGCTTCTATGATGTGACACACGGCTCGGTCAAAATTGACGGCGTGAATGTGCGCGATGTCACCGCCGAATCGATCCGCAAGCAGATCGGCATCGTGCTGCAGGATACCTTCCTGTTCAGCGCCTCCGTCATGGACAATATCCGCTTTGGCCGCCCCGACGCAACCGATGAAGAAGTCTACACCGCCGCAAAACTCGCCAACGCCGATTCATTCATCGAACGTCTGCCAGAAAAATATCAGACAGTGCTCGGTGAGCGCGGCTCGGGTCTTTCCCAGGGACAGAGGCAGCTGCTTTCGATTGCGCGCGCCGCGCTCGCAGATCCACGCGTGCTCATTTTGGACGAAGCAACTTCCAGCGTAGACACACGCACCGAGCGTCTCATCCAAAAAGCGTTTGATGCGCTGCTCCAAAGCCGCACATCCTTCGTCATCGCGCATCGTTTGTCCACCATTCGAAATGCAGATATGATCCTGGTTTTGAAAGACGGTCAGATCATCGAACGCGGTAAACATGATGAACTGCTGGAGAAGAAAGGTTTCTATTACGACCTGTACATGAGCCAGTTCAAGAAGCAGGAAGAAGTGGAAGCCACTGTATAAATAATAAAGCCCTCGTCATTTTTGATGAGGGCTTTTTGAATATCAATTGGTAAATCTTTACGGTCCCCACTTCATTTTCATTGCGTAAGGTAACAGCGGAAGCATGGCTTTTTGACCGTCGGTGTAATATAACTGCGCCGCACCGCCCTGATAGATCTCAGGAACGTCCGGATTGGCAACGATGACAAAGCTGGCATCCGGCGCCCAAAGCGCCTCATTCATATTTTGAAAAGTTTCAGGGCGCAAGACAGTCCGGCCTGTTACGCCATCCGCCGCAGAGCGCACCAGCTGCAAGGGCGGGCGGTTGATAAATTCATCCGCGTTGGGAACGCTGGCATAAAAGAAATATAGTTGACCATCCGCGGCCAGGAAGGGATTATCGGCAACTTCATCAGGGTTGGTATCATAACTTGTCAGGAGCAAAGTGGTGACATTCCCTGTAGCCGTATCCACACGCCAGAGGCCGGCGTTGAACATGCCTGAGCTTGGGCTGGCGGCGAATAGCGCAGAGCCATCGCTGGTCAGGTGATAATCGCCGCAACAGATGATCGCGCCTTCATCTCCACTCAAGCGGACCAGCGCCCCGCCGTTCGGGTAGTAGATCGCGCTGGATGCGCCTTCATAATATCCAAGTGTGATGATAAGTTTGCTTCCATCGGCTGAATAAGTTTCAGGCCAATATAATTCGCGTGGAAAAGATAATCCGCCGCCAAGATCATCAATCTGGTCTTCCAGCATGCGGTTGGACTGTCCGCTCACGATGGAATAGAAATTCAAACCTTTGTATGCAAAGGCAATCGTCTCACCGTTCGGCGACCAGACCGGACTGGTGATATTGGTCAGGAATGGGTTATCCTCATCGCGCGCGCTGCCACCAAAGATCATACTGCGGCTGCTTCCATCTGCATTGACAGTCAGCAATTGGTTATTGGAAACATATACCACACTGCCGTCCATCATCGAAACATCGTAGTCGTCTACATTGGCAGGTTCGAATGTGAGCTGCGTGACCGTAACCCCATCCTGATCCAGCCGATAGACCTGGGCCAGTCCGGCGCTGTCGTTGTTGATAAAATACATCGAATGCGGGAGCAGGCTTGCGGCGTCGCCTTGAGCCGCTGGGTTGAGCTTGTCGAAACCGGGCTGCAGGGTCGAAGCAGGAGGCGTAGAGACTTGAGTTAAAGCTTGAAATGTCGCCGCGACGATCGTCTCCACGTTGACCGGGCTTGCGGGCCCGCTCCCGCCTGGCAGGCTTGCGCAAGCGAGCATGGCGATCAACAGAACGAGGGTCGCGAAAAGAAGGTTCGATTTTTTATACATGAGCACCTATAGACCAAACAAAACAATGACGTTACTAAACCAGGAAAGTTCCCTGCTTATGAACGTTCTTGTTAGAGGACATGAAAAAATTAAACTTGTTCAAAGTGCTGGACAGGAACGACAAAGATAGTGGCGCGTTTTTGGCCGGCTTTTGGAGGCAGTGAATTGCGGACGGTTTGTAAGACCGCATCCACCTGTTCTTCCTGCACGCCGAGCAGCATGGTCACAACCCCGCTTCGTAAAAAACCGCCAGTGGAGGCCACACGCGTTACACGGAAACTTGCCGCGGTGAGCTTCTGTGTAAGCATATCGGCATCGTTATCTTCTACAATGATGATGATCATTTTCATGGTGATCTCTCCTTGTGCTAAAGCCGCCGTCCCCGGCGGCGAATCTCAGCGCCGAGGACGGCGCTGAGAGCATGGTTTAAATCTGTTCAAATCTTTCCACAGGCAAAGCAAAGACAGTCGCGCCGCCGACGGTACCTGGCACAGGCGCGGGCATTGGCATGGACGAGCCTTCGAGGGGCAGGGTCATATACTCTACGCGCTGGCGGCAGGCCTCCTGCAATGCGGCAAAGGCTTCAGTTATCTTTTCGGCCGGCAGACCGATCAACAAGGTAGCGTTACGACGACTCAGGAATCCGCCTGCGCTGGAAAGATAGGTCAGCGATGCGCCAATTCCCTGCAAAGCTTTGGTCGCGGTCTCAAGGTCTTGATCTTGAATGACTGCCACCAATAATAAATGAACGGGGGGATTTGTCATTTTGTTCTCCCTGTCTTATATAAGCCATAAGCCTTCAACACCGGCATTACAAGAAGCATGCCAGTTTCAGGCTTATTTAAATCACCCATCACACGCTGCGTGGCGGCGACAATTCTATCAATCAGCGCTTCTTCCTTTACAGTTGCCATGATCGTGCGGCTGAGTTTTTCCGACGCTTCATAAAAATCCTCCAGCGAGGGGATCAATGGAATGTCGTCGCGCAGACCCAGCTTCTCAAGAAACTGTCCCATGCCCACGCTGAAGAGAATGGTTGCGCCGTTCACGCCTTCCTGATCCCATGCTTCCATCAGCTCTTCCAAGAGGTTTGGATTATGTAAAAACACGATGATCAAATACATTAGGACACCTCCGACTCTTTCGCATCAGGCGAAGCCTGAACCTGCTCGGCTTCGAGTTGCATTTTCTTCGCCTTCGCATCTTTCTGCGAAAACAACGCCCGCAGGATGGGCGGTGTGATCAACGTGGTGATCAGCACCATGACCACGATCGCGGAAAATTCCTCCGCGCCCACCAAGTCAGCGCGCATTCCCACGCTTGCTACAATGAGTCCCACTTCGCCGCGCGAGATCATGCCCGCGCCGAGTTGAATCGATTCGCGTTGCGAAAACCCGCCCAGCCGCGCGCCCCAGCCTGAGCCAAGCCATTTGCCGGCAACTGCCACCAGAATAATAACAACTGTAAAGAGTAACGCCTGTAATTGGAACTCGCGCAGGTCAATGGATAAGCCGATGTTGACAAAGAAGATCGGCACGAACAATCCGTATGCCAGCGCGTGCATCCCTGATTCGATCCTCTCTTTTTCATGCGTGCGCGCCAGCATCAAGCCTGCCAAAAACGCGCCTGTAATGGCCGCCATACCGCCGAAATATTCCGATGCAATGCCATAGACCAGCATGATGACGAGCGAAATTGTGAGCAAGCCCTGGCTTATTGGAAGTTTGGAAATACGTCGGATGATCCACGGCAAGGCCCACAAGCCGAACGTGACTGAAAGAGCAAGGAACAAGATCATGCGGATGATGATCAGTAAAATATCAGATGTGCTTCCGCCCCCGCCTTGCAGGGCGAGAAATACTGAAAGCAATAAGATGATCAAAATATCGTCAAACACTGCCGCGCCTAACAGGCTTAATCCCACGCGGCTGCGCAATGCTTTTAGCTCGATCAGCGTCTGCGCTGAGATGCTTACGCTGGTGGCGCCAAGCGTCAGGCCAAGAAAGATCGAAGCGGATTGATCCAAGCCAAAGAGCAGGCCTACGCCCCATCCCAACAACACAGGCCAGACCACACCCATCAACCCAGCAAGAGCGGCCACGCGTAGATTCCGCTTCATCTCGCCGAAGTGCAATTCCAATCCTGCGAGGAACATGAGCAATAATACGCCGAGTTCGCCAAGTTTGGCGATGGTTTCAGTCAGTTCATGTTCAATAAACGAGAAATTAAGTAAATTGATAATGGAAGGACCCAGGATGATCCCGACCAGCAACTCTCCCAACACGGAGGGTTGTCCAAAACGAATGCTCAAATACCCCGCCATCTTTGCAGAGAGCAGGATGATCGAAAGCAGGAAGGCAAGTTGCAGGAAGAGGCTCATGTTGTTAATAGTATAACTCGAAAAATAAGCAGGATCAGTGATTGATGAGCAAAACCCCGCCTGCATGAGCGCAGGATAGCGAGGAGATGAACAGGCAAAAATCGCCTATAACGTTTAGCAATTGTATTCAACCGCGCGCGAACTCTGCGACGAAGACTCGCTCGAATTGCACGCAACTTTGCTAGGCCGACGCGTTAGCCTGTGCGGAGTGCAGTCAGGACCATGCAGTGAGCGGCGCAAGGTTTAGTGCACGTGAGTCCTGACCACCATCTTCTTTGTGAGTTCGGTGTAAGCTAACCTGCAACGCTCTCCGTCTGATTTGTCAGGTAATTCTCCAGACCCATCTGCTCGATCTGGGCACGCTGTATTTCCGCCCAGTCCACATGACCCTCTTCCATCTTAAGGATACGGATCAACAAATCGACGCTGGCCTGATCGCCCACTTCGTGCGCGAGCGCGATGGCGTCGTTGTAAGCCCGCACGGCGGCAAGCTCGGCGTCTTGGTCGTTGGTGAGCATAGCAAGAACAGTGGCGCCGATTTTCATGGGATTGAGTTTTGAAACGACAGGGGTACCCTCCAGAAAGATGATGCGCTGGATAAGCCATTCGGCATGGTGCATCTCGTCCTTCGCTTGGTTTTCGATGGCCTTGTGGAGCTTATCGTAGCCCCAATTGTCGCACATCTCCGAGTGCACCATGTATTGGTTGATGGCGGTGAGCTCGTCCGCGAGGAGTTGGTTCAGTACGGTCAGTAGCTTTTCGTTGCCTTTCATTTTTTCCTTCCTTTCTAAGTCAGAGATTTATCAAGTGTGGCGCGAGTTCAATGTCAAAGCCAAAAGCGTTTCTTGCTATGATCAATTGGTCTCTACATCTCAACCAATAGCCGCAGCATATATAGCGATTTGTGTCATCGGTGATGTGGTTTGTGCCGCCCAATAGCCAAGGACCCTGCTACCCCGGCAACTAGGATCAGGAGTACCACTCCCAGTACGTAAAAGTTGAAACTGCTTCCGAGCATATGCTTGAGCCACTCGGCTGTCAGCATTTTCACTCCAACAACCATCAACACCAACGCGAGCGACAGTTTGAGGTATCTGAACTTGTCGAGCATGCCCGCCAGTGCGAAATAGAGCGACCGGAGTCCGAGGATGGCAAAGACGTTACTCGTGAAAACCAGGAATGGATCGGCTGTAATGCGGACCAGCCGAGGGCCTCTTTCACCGTTACTACATGGGCTTTACGATGAAAGACCCCCAGGTCCAACGCCAACATCAGCAGCACAAAGACGACGAATCCTGTCCAAAGCCAAATCACCTGATACTCTCCTCTTTTGCGGGATTAAGCCGCCCAACGGTTAGTGGCAGTGTATCTCGACACGCTTCGCGTCGACAACCAGGCCGGGCCTGGACTCCCTGTCAACATCGTCCCCTTTAGGGGGAACGGGACACTGCCTAGGCGTAGTATAAACCCAATTTGGCGGGGCCGCGAAGCGTCCCCACTGCCTGTGTCCCCACTGCCTGTCCTGACGGTTCGTCTTTCGCTCACCGTGTCGAAGGGTCCACTGCACCCCAGAAGATAGCGGGCGATCATTTTACGCTTCGCGGAGAGAAACAGAGGCGTGTCTCGAGGGTTTCGACAAGCTCAACCACCAACTCGACAACTAAAGAAAAGAATACTTCGAAAAGGCAACCGCGTTGCGCGTTGCATACGTGGGATGCTCGGTATGAATTTGACAAACAATATTGTTTTTGCCCACAGGGTGCTTCGCAAAAAACTTGGATGGCTTTTTTATTTTCCTTCTTCCCAAACTGATAGCTCCTGATGGAAAATTTATAACATTTTTCTAACAAATTACCTTTACAATCATATCAACTTCAAGAGGAGTTGAACTATGAAATGGCAATGGAAATTAGGAAAATTTGCAGGCATTGAGGTGTATATTCACGCCACCTTTCTGCTTTTGATCGCGTGGGTTGGCTACAGCCACTGGCTGGAAAATCGAAACTGGGGCGAGGTTTTTAGCGGCGTTCTCTTTATCTTCGCGCTCTTTGCATGTGTGATTCTGCATGAATACGGGCACGCGCTCACAGCCCGCAAGTATGGCATCAAAACTCGTGACATCACGATCTACCCGATTGGCGGCGTGGCTCGTTTAGAGCGTATGCCAGAGAAGCCGATCGAGGAATTATGGGTCGCTTTGATGGGACCCGCTGTGAACGTGGTCATCGCTGCGGGACTCTTCGCGTATCTTTTCTTAACTTCGAGCCTGGTGCCGCTTAATGAGTTGACCATCGCCTCGGGCAGTTTTCTCGAAAGACTGATGATGATAAATATTTCACTGGTGTTGTTCAACCTCATCCCAGCCTTCCCCATGGACGGCGGGCGTGTGCTCCGCGCCCTGCTTGCCATGCGCATGGATTACGTCCGCGCCACGCAGATCGCCGCGACGATCGGGCAGGGCATGGCTTTGCTGTTTGGCCTGGTTGGTTTGTTTGGGAATGCCTCGCTGCTCTTCATCGCTTTCTTTATTTGGATCGGCGCTTCGCAGGAAGCAGGCATGACACAGATGAAGAATGCCATCAGCGGAATTCCTGTTGGCCGCGCGATGCTGACGGATTACAAAAGCCTGTCCCCACGCGACCCGCTCTCGCGCATGTCGCAGTTGATATTGTCTGGCTCACAGCATGATTTCCCCGTCATTGATAATGACCGTGTGGTGGGTGTTGTCACCCGTGATGATTTTCTCGTGGCGCTCACCCGGCATGGTGAGAACATCGCCATCTCTGCTGTGATGAAAAAGGTTCTGCCCGAAGTGGATTCGTATGAGATGGTGGAAAATGCCCTCATGCGGATTCAGGAGTCGGGTATCCCTGCTTTGCCCGTCACGCACGCAGGCCGGTTGGTAGGCATTGTCACCGCCGAGAACATCACCGAATATTTGATGATCCGCTCAGCCATTCGATCATCAAGCGGAGTAGTCTTAACTTCCTAAGGGACTGTATGCAAAATCAACATAGCTATGTCATTCTGAGGAGCGGAGCGACGAAGAATCTCTACCTTTGCCCGAATTCACCCGATTTAAGGCAAAACGAGACCCTGCGCTCGCCCCTTCACTTCGTTCAGGGCCTTGGCTCAGGGTGACATAAATTTAATTTGCATACACACTCTAAGCGGATTTGCAAGCAGAGATGAGAGAATTCTTAACCACAACTACCTTCCTCTGTTGTATACTGATTCTTAACTCCGATGGGGAGTAGCGCCCGACTTTTTCGGGATGGACAGTCGTCAAGACGGAAAGAGATTTCCCGGCTGTCTGAAAGAAAACGCAAGACCATCGCCTACTAGGCGGTGGTCTTTTTTGTTTTACCAATAGGAGAAAAATGAAATACCTGAACACACTCGAAACCCAAATCTTATCCACCCTTCAATCCCTGTACGACGCCTGGGGCTGGTTCGGCGTTGCGGCATTGTTAATTTTCGAAAATGCTACTGGCATCACTCCCAGCGAAATCATTCTGGGATTGGCAGGCTGGATGCTCATCGCGGAGCACCAACTTCCCATCTCGATGATTTTCATCGGCGGGTTGTATGCCGCCCTCGGCAGCACGCTCGGCGCATCCATCACCTATTGGGTGGCGCGGCTCGGCGGACGTCCGCTGGTGGATAAACTTGCCCGCTGGGTGCACATTGACCCTGCCCACATTGCCCGTGTGGAAACTCAATTCCATCGCTGGGGCACAGGGCTGGTGCTGGTCGGACGAGTTATGCCCGGCATCCGCACGCTAATCAACATCCCGGCCGGGTTGGCGCGCATGCCCTTCCTCACCTTTTTTGCAGCCACCTTTGTTGGCGCATACATTTGGTGCACCCTGTTGATCGGCGCAGGCTATGTGCTTGGGCACGAATGGACACTGATCAGCCAGTACCTCAAACAATACTTTCCTTACTTGCTGGCAGGCGGGCTGGCAGTGATTGCCATCTACGTTTTGCTCACCCGCCGTCGTTTCGGCTTGCGCCTGTAAGGATAGATGATTAGTTAACTCGCTCACGCATTGAATGGCATAGCGTCAACAGGAGAAAAAAATGAACACGGCTCAAATCCAACCGCAAGAGAGAAGGAGCAAACAATGAGACGAACAAATGTACCGAACGAATCCGGCTTGAGTGACTTCCTCGATCCCGAATGGATCTCCCGGACTCTGCGCCACTGGCTATCCCCCCGGCGGATCTGGCTCTTGGTGATCGGCGTAGCCGGCCTGTGGCTGCTCTCAGGCGTTTACATGGTCGGACCGGGCGAACAGGGCCTGGTGCTTACCTTTGGACGATTGACCGGCGAGCCGCGCCAATCCGGGCTGCACTACCGCCTCCCGTCGCCCATCCAATCCAAGTTTGTGGTAGACACGGCGCGGGTCCGCACCGCTGAGATCGGCTACCTCACCGAGGCCGGCGGCCAGAACGTGGTGCTCGAAGAGGCGCAGATGCTCACCGGCGACGAGAACATGGTCGTGGTGCAGCTGTTTATCCAATACCTGGTGCAGGATCCGGTGGCGTACACCTTCCACGTGAAAAACGCAGATGCCGTGCTCAAGGCCTCGGCCGAGATCGCGCTGCGTTCCGCCGTCGGACAAAACACGATTGACTTTACCATGACCGAGGGGCGGGTGCAGGCGCAGGAACAGGTTAAGATGCTTCTCCAGGCGCTGCTCGATAAATACCGAACCGGCCTATTGGTCACCGAAACCCGGCTGCTGGCCGTAGACCCGCCGAGTGAAGTGCGCGATGCCTTCCACGACGTGGTGCGCGCGTTCGAGGATCGGGAGCGGCTGGTGAAGGAATCAGAGGGCTACGCAGAGCAGGTGGTTCCGGCAGCGCGCGGTGAGGCGGCTCAGATGGTGCTGGAGGCTGAAGCCTACCGCGAGCAACGGCTGATCCGGGCCGAGGGCGACGCCGCCCGCTTCCTGGCGCTGCTGGCCGAATACCTCAAATCCCCGGATGTGATGCGTGAGCGGCTGTACCTCGAAAGCATCGAGCGAATTCTGGCCGGCGCGGACATCTTCGTGCTGGACACGGGCAGCGGCGGGGTTTTGCCGTTCCTGCCGCTGACCGATCTGACCCCGCCGGCCGCGCCGGTAATCGTTCCCACCGAACCGGCCCCAGCCCCGTAAAGGTCAATCAGCAAGTTAAGGAGCAAACCCATGAAGAAAATCATTGTCATCGGCGTATTGGCCTTCGCCGCCTTTCAGTCGGTGTATGTCGTCAGCGAGTGGCAGCAAGGCCTGGTGTTTCAGTTTGGCGAACCGGTGCGGGTGGTGCGCGAGCCCGGCATGTACTTCAAGGCGCCCCTCGTCCACGACCTGGTCCTGCTGGATAAGCGCGTCCTGGGCACCGAACCCCAGAGCGCCGAGTATCTGACCCTGGACAAGAAACGGCTGCTGGTGGATCACGTCTCGCGCTGGCAGATCACCGATCCGCTGCTGTTCTACCGCACAGTGCGCAACGAAGTGGGGGCCATGGCCCGCCTGGATCAGATCATTGCCGGCCGGCTGCGGGAGGAGATCGCCAGCCACAACTTCATTGATATCGTGCGCGAGAAGCGCGAGTCGATCGTGGCGACGGTGACCGACGGCGCGCAGGAAACCGCCGGGTCGTTTGGCATCTCACTGCTGGATGTGCGCATCCGGCGCATTGACCTGCCGACCGAGGTGCAGGCCAGCGTCTTCGCCCGCATGCAGGCCGAGCGCGAGCGGATCGCCAAGCGCTACCGGGCCGAGGGCGAGGAACAGGCGCTGGAGATCCGGGCGGCGGCCGAGAAAGAGCGCGAGATCATCCTGGCCACGGCGTATGCCCAAAGCCAGATCCTGCGGGGCGAAGGCGACGCGCAGGCCGCCCTGGTGACCGCGCAGGCTTTTGGTCAGGACCTGGAGTTCTACGCCCTGGTGCGGCGGCTGCAGGTGTACGAGGCGATTCTGGGCGAGGGAGCGACGATCATACTGCCGCCGGACTCAGACCTGCTGCGCTATCTGGAGTCGCCGACGTTTGTGCCACAACCCCGCTGACACAGTTTCTCACTGCCGAGGGGGTTGTCCTCTCGGCAGTGAGAAAATAGAAGCGGTTGCAAATGCGTTTGGCTCCAAGGGCAATGTCAGCATGGCGGTAGCATCACGCGCCGATGGCTCAGTTTTGATGATCAAATAAAAGCCAACGAAACATATGATATGAGGAGATTCCCATGTCCAACCAACAGCATTCTGTTTCCCATTTTCCACTGGTTCGAAAATTCTGGAAGCCAGCCGTCGCCACCGGAGCCGGAGGCACAACTCTTGTGATCTGGTTCGAGGAGATCATTGCCTTTGCAACAGATTTCATCGGCGTGATTCTCCTGACCGTTTTGGGCGGGTTGATCTGCCTGTTCGATAATTTCATCTTCAAATCCCGCATCCCCCGTCGGGAGGATTTGCAAGATATAAAAAATAATGGAGTGAAAAAATAAAGTTATGGAATCAAATAAAATCTGGCATACCCAGACAACCGAACAAACCTTTGCCGAACTCAAAAGCCAGCCCATTGGATTGAGTCAAGCTGAAGCCACCGAGCGCACTTTGCAGTATGGCGCGAATGAAATTCAGGCGGCGAAACGCATCTCCGCCTGGGAAATTTTGCTGGAACAGTTCAAGAATATCCTAATCCTGATTCTGCTTGGCGCAACCGCCATTTCCCTTTTTCTGGAACATGGCATCGAGTCAATTGCCATTGCGGTCATCGTGCTGTTCGCGGTTCTGCTAGGATTCATCCAGGAATATCGCGCCGAACGTGCCATCGAAGCCCTGCGCCAAATGGCGGCGCCGACCGCCTCCGTTCTGCGCGATGGGGCGGAAGTCAAAATCCCAGCGCGTGAGTTGGTGCCGGGAGATGTGATTCTCCTGCATACCGGTGACCGTATGCCCGCCGATGCCCGTCTGCTCGAAGCGGTGAATCTACAAATTGAGGAAGCCGCGCTGACCGGCGAATCGGTTCCAGTGGAAAAACATACCGAACCGCTTCCCATCAATGACCCTTCGACAGGCTCAGGGCAGGCTCTCCCTGTCGGCGACCGCAAGAACATGGTCTACGCCGGCACCGCCGCCACGTACGGACGCGGCAAGGCATTGGTCGTTGCCACCGGGATGCAAACTGAATTTGGCAAGATCGCCCAACTCCTGCAAACAGTCGAGACCAGCAAAACGCCGCTTCAGCACAACTTGGATAAGGTCGGCACGGCGCTGGCACGCGCGGCTTTTGTGGTGGTCGCCATCATCGTCGTGCTGGGGTTGGTGCGCGGACAGCCCTTCGTCGAGATGCTCATCTTTGGCATTGCACTGGCGGTGGCAGTCGTGCCCGAAGCCCTGCCCGCTGTTGTTACTATTTCGCTGGCGATTGGCGTGCAAAAGATGGTCAAGCGCAACGCGCTCATCCGCCGCCTGCCCGCCGTGGAAACGCTCGGAAGCACCTCGGTGATTTGTTCGGATAAGACCGGTACGCTGACCAAGGATGAAATGACCGTGCGG
Source organism: Chloroflexota bacterium (assembly GCA_016866215.1). GTDB lineage: Bacteria > Chloroflexota > Anaerolineae > Anaerolineales > Villigracilaceae > Villigracilis. The sequence goes on from VGNE01000014.1 coordinate 31,223, forward strand.
AAAATTTTCGCCGCTGGACAATTGTTCAGTGTGTCGGGAGCGGGATATTCGCCAGTCGGCGTATTTTCGGTCAACGGAGGCGGATCAATCGCGCCGACAACTGGGTTGCAAAAACTATTAATCGCTGCCACGCTGGCATCTGATACGCACCTGGTCGGTGACACAGAAAACGATTCGGGTGGCGAATGGAATATTAAGGGCGATCCAACTGAAGGGGCGTTGGTGGTCGCTGCGGCAAAGGCTGGGCTGCAGAAAGAGTCGCTCGACTCTGAATATCCCCGAGTGCAGGAAATCCCATTCTCATCTGAAACAAAACGCATGACCACGTTGCATCAGACAAATGGAAATCTGACGGCATATGCCAAAGGCGCGCCGGAGATGATCCTGGATGGTTGCGATTGGCAATTGACCGCAGATGGAGTGAAGCCGCTCGATGACGCGGGGCGAAGTCAGGCGCTGGCGATGGCGCATGAGATGGCGGGCGAGGCGCTGCGCGTGCTTGCGATTTCTTCAAAGCCTGGCGTCACACGTGAAACAGCGCAAACCGGCATGACCTTTTTGGGGCTGGCAGGCATGATCGATCCGCCGCGCCCCGAAGCCAAAGGCGCGATTGCAATTTGTGAACAAGCCGGCATTCGACCGGTGATGATCACCGGCGACCATCCCGTGACGGCGCAAGCAGTGGCGCGTGAACTGGGTTTGCTCAAGACTGGGCGGGTCGTGACCGGCGCGGAACTGGAGGCGATGAGCGACGAACAATTCCAGCGTGAGGTCGAGACCATTGAGGTCTACGCGCGCGTTTCCCCGGCGCATAAACTGCGCGTGGTGACGGCACTGCAAGCCAACGGTCACATCGTAGCAATGACCGGCGACGGCGTGAACGATGCCCCGTCACTCAAGAAAGCCGACATTGGGATTGCGATGGGCATTACCGGTACCGATGTGTCCAAGGAAGCCGCCGCGATGATGCTGACCGATGACAACTTCGCCTCGATCGTAGCAGCCGTGGAGGAAGGGCGCGGGGTATTTGACAACATCAAGAAATACCTGATGTACCTGCTCTCCTCGAATATCGGCGAGATCGGGCTGATGACCGGAGCCACACTACTGGGCTTACCCCTGCCGCTGACGGCGGTGCAAATCCTGTACGTCAACCTGGCTACCGATGGTCTGCCCGCTCTGGCGTTGGCGGTGGATCCGCCAGAGAAAGGTTTGATGAAGCGCAAGCCGCGCAACCCGCGCACGGGCATTTTCACCCGCCCGGTCGTCTCGCTGATGGTGGCGGGCGGATTGTGGTCAACGCTCATCAACCTGGGGCTGTTCATTTGGGCGATGAACTCCGGGCGTAGTATTGAAGAAGCCATGACAATGACCTTCGTCTCACTGGTGCTGATCCAGTTTTTCAAAGCCTACAACTTCCGCTCCGACCGGAATTCGGTCTTTCAGAAGCCCTTTGCCAACAAGTGGTTGAATTGGGCGATTCTGTGGGAAGTCGCGCTGTTAGTCGTAATCATCTATGTGCCTTTCCTCCACGATGCCTTCGGCACCTACTATCTGCCGCTGGTGGATTGGATGATCGTGCTGGGGCTGGCAGTGACTATCATGCCCGTGCTGGAATTGGTCAAGTGGATGGAGCGCAGAGGCTGGTTTGGAGCTATGGAATAACGTTACGCGTTTGCCTGCATGAATAAAGAACAAAGGAGAAAAAATGAAACTTCAGCTCATGTTCCTCCTCATGGATTTTCTCATGCTCCTTGCCTGCAGCTATCTTTGGCTGAAAGCCGCCTTTGTGCGTGCGATGCGGCGGCGCTTGAAATTACCAAATCACGATTAAAGGAAACTGCAAATGACAACGCAAAAGAAAAAACGGGAACGTGACATCGAGAAGAACTATCCTATGAAACAGTTCGTCAAAAAACTGCGGCGGCTTGCCGACTGCATCGAGCAGGGTCAGAGATTTCAAATTCAAGTGGCAGGGGAATGAATCTCAATACCTTCCACTGCCATCATCAACATCGAACATGAGCGCGGCAACTCTTCGGAGGAAGTGGACTTTCAGATCAAGTGGTTGCTCGACAAATAATTTTATTTTCACTTCCATTCCACACGATACAGCTTTGCGTTTTCAGGAACATGCTCATACACTTCATCCAATGGAAACCCTTGCGCGTGACAGATAATAATTGCCAGCGAAACGCCGTGAGAGACAATGATCACGGATTCATCGGCGTGTTCTTTTGCAATGTCATTTACTGCCGCAACGACGCGTTCCGTCATGTCTGATGGCGACTCGCCTTGCGGCGCGCGCGCGTGATAAGGATCACGCGCGCGTTCCGCCAGTTCCTGCGGATATTGCGTTTCAACTTCGCTGGAAAGCATCCCCTCCCACACGCCGAGGTTTATCTCGCGCAAGCGCGTCTCGAGGGTGACGGTCAATCCCATGGGCCCAGCAATCAACTCGGCGGTTTGTCTGGCGCGAAGCAGGTCGCTGCTATAGATGGCGGAAAAATTAATATCCTTCAATTGATTCAGCAAAGCAAGCGCTTGCACGCGTCCCATGTCATTTAATCCTGGCGCATCCGGTGCTTGTCCCTGCCACCTGCCTGTGAGATTCCAATCTGTTTGTCCGTGACGGACAAGCCGGATATCCGTCATCGTTTCCGCTCCAAGTATTCCTGAACTTCGATCATCGGCGGACGTTCGCGCTCGGCAATCTCTTCCACTTCCAAAAAATAACCCTTGCTGCCGTGGCGGATCAACTTCATAGACCTGTTCACATCATCCAAAACCCCGCGCCCGAAGCGACTTTCCAATTTGCGAAACACAGTTTGGATAATGGCAAAAGACATTTTGCTCAACGCCTCCAGATGCTGGTTGTGATGCACGCGTTCAAGCAGGTCCACCTGTGCGATGGCTTGCAAACCAAACTTCTCATAAATATCAATCAACAAACCAGTTTCCACACCATAGCCAGAGAAGAATGACACCTGTTCCAATGCTTCTCGCCTGCCTGCATATTCACCGGAAAGCGGCTGCACCACACCGGAAAGTTCAGGGTAAAACAGATTCAACAATGGCCGAGCAGTTAACTCAGTCACACGCCCGCCGCCGCCCGCCTGCATTTTCTCTCCCACTCTTAAAGGCCGGCGATAAAAGCCTTTCACCAGTTGTATCTGTGAATTCAACAACAGCGGGCCGATAATGCCATACACAAAGCGTGGATGAATGTTGACGATGTCGGTATCGATCCACACAATAATGTCGCCGCTCGTCACAAGCAAACTCTTCCACAGTGCTTCGCCTTTGCCTTGCCGCGCCCCCAGCCGTTCAAGCAGATGTTGATGAATGTAAACAGGCACGCCTGCCTTTTTCGCAATCTCACGTGTCCGGTCTGTTGAATTCGAATCGATCAATACGATCTCATCCAGCAATGGTACTTTCCGGATCAATTCCTTTTTCATCATGTTGATCACTTTCCCCACTGTCTCCTGTTCATCGAGAGCGGGCAAGGCCAGGCTGATGGTCACACCTTGCTGGCGCTTCAACTCCATCAACTCATTCAATTGTGAAAATTCATCGGCATGATACGTGTTCTCGGCAAACCATTTGTCCACGAGGATCGAAATAGCTTGCACACCCGCGCTTTCATCGTAATCGATCTGAGGCAGCGGCCGTCCACTTTTTACAGCGATGACCACACCAGGCGATTCGCGTAAAAGACGGTCTGCAAAAGCGCCAAGCGAAGCAGAACTCGTCTCAGGCTGGGATGTAGTTCCAAGAATGATCACATCCGCCTGCCTGGCATTATCAAGAATCAATTGTGAAGCGTTATCCGTAACTACAAACTGTTTCTGCACATCAGGCATTTGTTTCAGGACGCGTTCAAGTCCCTTGAATGGCGCGTCACTTCCTGCTTCAGGATCATCCGGGCGGCGAAGATGCAAAGCTGTCACGCCTTTGGGATGTAGGCCCAGGCCAACGCGCAGCGACAACTCGGCATGAGGCCCGCCTCTTACTGGAACGAGGATCTGCTTCGGTTTACTGGTAAGTTTTCCACGTACCACAGCGACATCACACGGAGGCCGAGTCAGCACATCACTCACGGTCACGCCCAAGGCCTGGAAATGCGAATCCCATTCAAGGCAAAGCAGATCGGGTTTTTCATCCTGTAAAAATTTCGCCAATTCCATCCATGGCTGATAGGAGACGATGATCTGTGATTTACTCGTAATGCGTTCATCCTTCCCATAATGACGCAACCGCTTTCGCAAAGCACGCACGGCCGGAGCGGCGGTGCTAAGCGATTGCTCTGTAAGGACAACCACCACACCAACAAGGATGATCTCTGCATCGAAATGACGTGCAAGTTCGAGCGCGTGCATTCCAGGTCCATCATGGACAAAAGGAATGAGAATCTTATGGATAGGGACAAAATCGGAATGTTTTTGCATGGGTTCTCCTATTTTTGGAAAAAGACCCTAAAGGTTTCCTTTGCAATCACATACGCGTTTTAAAAACAAACCTTTAGGGTCTAATCCAATATTGGCGCGATGTGTTGACGATAGATCGCCTCCCAGCGGAAGGATGAACGCGCGCGCATGGACAGTCGCGCGGTGGATGAAGATTGAAAATATTCCACGAGCATGTCTGCGATCTTCGCGGGGTCTTCATCAGGTGAAAAGAAAGTCGCATCATTTATTCCCAACTCGCGCAGGGGAGGGATGTCTGCGCAAAATATAGGCAAACGACTGAACGCGGCTTCGATTAACGGAATGCCGAATCCTTCTTCACGGCTGGGAAAGAAGAGCGCATCAGCAATTCGATAAAAATCCGCGATAACTTCATCGGGTAGGAAAGAATTTATAAGTTCAGCAAGGAAATGTGCTGAACCTTGTAAACCTAATTGAGCGCGTAAATTTGTAAGGGTTTCAAAGTATTTACGGTTATCCGCATTATGCGCACCGAGTGGACCTGTTATAACCAGCGCAGCTTGTGGGAAATGTTTATGTAAATTGGCAAGCGTGTGCAAAGCCAGTTCAATATTCTTGCGCGGCGTCACGCGGACAGACGATAGCAAAATGGGAGCGGCGTCCAGCAAATGCGTTTGCTCAAGCAAAATTTGGGTTTGCGATTCAAGTTTATAAAAGCGCGCCGCATCCACGCCGTTGGGAATCACATGGATGGAAGCAGGCTCACGTTTTATTAAATCTGCCAATTCCGCGCGGCGCAATTCTGAAACAACCACATGCGTGGTCTCGCCCCAATCTGTGCGTAACAAATCCCAGGGATGGCCATCGTGCAATTCAGCTTGATAGCGCGGCGTCGTCCATGCCAGGTCATGATGCCAGAGAATCAGGCGCGGCAATTTTCGCGCAGCGTGCAATTGCTGAAGCGCGGCGGTCAGCGCGAGGTTTTTATTCAGCGAGCAGACGTTGTGTGCGATCAAAATATCCACGCCCGATAAAGCGGTTTGCAATTGAGTTGCCAGTTCATCGCGCAGCGACTCGAAATCCTTTGTCGCTTCACCGCGATCCAATTGTTCTTTCATTTTCCCCACGCGTTCATGCTGTGAATCTGCCAGGGAAATGATGGTCAATGGAATCTGTTCACTGGCACAGCCCCCCGTGGGCAACGCTTCGCCGCGCGCCGCAATCAAGCGCACGGAATGTCCATCCGCAGACATCAGCCGCGCGTGATGTGCGATGACACTTTCCACGCCGCCGACAATAGGCGGAACTGAGTAATGAAGCATGGCGATGTTCATACCTGCTGCCCCAAACAATCTGCGAGAACGGATTGCAAGCGGCGCTCCAAAACAGTGAACGAGAAATACCGTTTTGCAAGTTGATAATTTTCCTCTGCCCATTCCTGTGCCTGTGCGGGGTTTTGCAGAATGTAACGAACCATTTCAAGCGTATCCTTGCTGATGAAGCCATCGAACCAGACAGCGCGAAAGCCTTTGGGTTTGATGTCCACTTCATAAATGGAATAGTTGTTGACCAAAATTGGGCGGTGGTAATACACTGCTTCCAAAAAGGCGTTGCCAAATCCCTCATTGCTGGATGGATATGTAATAAGATCGGCGTGTGGATACACATCGCCGAGTGTGTATATCTTTTTTCCGTCTTTTGTGGTGCCGCGTTCATCCTGCACTTGATCGGATTCAAAACGAACAGTCACATCCAACAAATGAGCATATTCGCGCACGCGCTGTTCGTAATCCGTGCCTTCGTCACCTGAAGCATGTGATATGACCAATTTCGCAGGGAGTTTGAGTCGGCGCACGAGTTCCACCGCGTGTTCAATGCCTTTGCGTTGGATGACGCGTGTGGGTTGCAGAAAAAAGTATTCGCCTGGCTCAATGCCAAGGTCCGCGCGAATGGATTGGGTATAGTCATCCCGACGCGAAGCGGGCGGCGGGAGGTCAAAATCCATGACGTTTGGAATCACGCGCGAGGTCAAACCATAACGCGAAGCGACCTGCTGCGCTTGCAATGAGTTGATGACAATATGCCGAATCGATGGCAGGGTTGGCGGAAATGCCGTCGCAAGATAATCGCCCACACAATTGACTTGAAAGCGCTGCCGTTCCCAATGAAAATCATGATGATGCGCGATGGTAGGAAAACCCGTCTCGGCGATAAATTCTGTTATCGCAAGACCAAGCGGCAGATTAAGTGGGATCGTGACCGCGTTCTCGATGATGAGAATTTCCAAGTCAAAGAGATGTGCGAATTCATACAACCGTTCTTTGAGATATTTCTTCAACTCGTTGACACGGCGCGTCATCTGCGGCGGGCGGATGTAGATGGAGAAAAAATCCTTGTGCAGTTTTGCGATCTCAGGATGCGCCGCACGAGCTTCCTTTGTAACCGTCCAGCTTCCCGAATAGGCTTGCTGATTGATCCTGTCAATTTCGGGATGACGATAAAACGCCTCAGGCGTGACCTGGGACTGGTTGCTGTTTCGATCGCATTCGCCTGCGAAATAGAAACACTTGTGCCCAAGCCGCTCCAGCACAGTTGCCCACTTTTGCGTTTCAAGCGAAACGCCATCCGTCCCTGCGAAACGGGTTGAAATGAAACCAATGTGATGTGATTTGTTTGTCATAGTTTTACCTATAATTTTTTAGATACTCCGTTGGTTGAGTAAGACTGGGTGCTTTTCCCAGTCCGTATCGAAACCAACAAGTTGATAAAGAGTTTTTTTATTCACTGGTGATTTCGATACGTCCTCCGCTTCGCGTCGGGCTACTCAACCACCGAGTTGGACTGAAACGGGAATTGTTACCCACATAATTTGATAAGGTTCAAGTGTGATGGTTGAAACCAGTAAAGATTGACCTGTGAAAAGGTTTGTTGCTGAATTGTAATCTGTTGTGAAGGTGATTTTCTTCGCGCTGATATTATGCAAACATAATGCGCGTGATTTTCCATCAGGTGAAATGCGTTCAATTGCAAATACGGACGGATGAAAACCCAGTATTTTCTGTATACCGTGTGGATGAAATGAAGGTGAACTGCTTCGCGCTAAAAGTAATTGACGATAGCGTGTGAAGACTTTTGCACGCAAAGAGTTTTTGTTTGAAAGTTCGTTTTGCAATTGATTATGTTGTAATTTCTCGCGGTTGATCGTACGGTTGTGTCCAGTTTGTTTCACACCTTCCAGCCAGCCGCGTGAGCCAAACAAACTGTGGAAGTAGATCCCAGGCACACCAGCGAGCGAGAGCATGATCGCTTGCGCGGCGATGAAGCGGTTTATCTGTAAATCCAATGTTTCAAAACCCGCTTTTGCTCCAGCCGCCGTCCCCGGCGGCGGGGGCGCCGCCTTGAGCAGGCTGTTTGGATTGGAAAGCGCGTCGAAATAATTGATGTTCATTTCATACGGACTTTGCAAACCATCTGAATTTTGCTGATAGGAAATCAATCCGCCGTGTTCGAAGGTTTTATTGACTAGTGAATCAATTTCTTCATTCGAGAGGATTCCGCGCGCAGGGTTTAATCCAATGCCATCATGCGAAGCGAGGAAGTTAAAAAAGGTTGTTTTATCGGAGGGCAAGGTCAATGTCTTTGCCCAATTTGAAAGAATGCGTGCATCACCTGTATGAAATGTATGCAGGGTTAATGGCGGCAAAGCAAAGTTGTAAACGAGTTGAGCTTCATTGATTCCATCTCCAAAATAGGAGATGTTGTCTATATGCGGCACATTTGTTTCAGTGATCAAGTGAACATGCGGAGCAATCTCGTCCAACGTGGCGCGCAGGAATTGAAGCACATGATGCGTCTGCGGAAGGTGAATGCAGGTTGTGCCGATTTCCTTCCAGAGATAGGCAATCGCATCGAGGCGGATAAACGTTGCGCCGCGTTCCACATACAATAGCAGTATATCGAGGATTTCAAATAACACTTCGGGGTTTTTGAAATTCAAATCAATCTGGTCATCGCTGAAAGTTGTCCACACGCGCTTTTCGCCTGATGACGTGTTGAAGGTTGTCAGCAAAGGTAATGCGCGCGGACGTACCACCTGCGAGAGATCAGGCGAGCCTTCGATAGTAATAAAATAATTTCGGTACTGCGGGTCATCGCGCAAAAATCCCTTGAACCATGCGCTTTGCGAAGAGATGTGATTGATCACGCCGTCGAACATCAAGCGGAAATGGCCTCGCATTGAAGAAATATCTTCCCAATCTCCCAAGTTTGAATCCACTTTGCGATAATCTACTACCGAAAAGCCGTCGTCCGAAGTCCACGGATAGAATGGGAGGATGTGGATTCCACCTATGGCGCCTGCTAAATGTTGTTTGCAAAATGTGCTTAAGGTCTCTAAGGGGGGTTTATTTGGCGATTGCACCTGGTCGCCATACGTGATGAGGATTGAATCTCGCTCCGTCAACTCGTTGTTGCGCGCAGGGATTCGTGCGCGATAGCCATCCATCAATTTTTGCGCGCGTTCGTATAATTGCGGCGCTTTATCTTTCCCATATAAAAAGGTGAGATGGTTGAGTGGTTTTTTCATCCGTTATGTTTTCATAGTGATCGCTAAACTCAAATTTTTATATCATGATTTTTTGGGCTTAAGATTAATTCCTCATAAAACAATAAGTGACAGTCACCTGCGAGGTGACTGTCACTTTGCAATTGACTCCACTTTTACATCTCAATAATACAAGGCTGCTCTTCTTTTACGATCACGCTTTCCCCATTAAGGAAGGTTACAACGGTTTGCTCCATACCACGCACAACGGTGAGACCTTTATATTTGATCGTGACAGGCCAGGGGAATAAGTTCCTGCCTTCGAGTTTTACTTTTGTAGCGGAAAGAATCGTCACGCCCAGGGTTTGCATGAACAGTCCCACAGGCGCGAAGCCGTGCAATGAATTGCGTTCGCCAATGCCTGTGCCTTTTTCGGCATGATAGCGTTGATAAAAAGCGCGGTTCAGTTTTAAGTTTTGGATGATCGCATTCATCAAATGCGCGGTCAGGCGTGTGGCTTCGGCGCGGAATCCGTATGCGAGCAAGCCCTCGCCAATCAACATATTCCAGGGGATGCTCACGCTCATTGCAACCGATTCAGCTTCAGGGTCGGGTGAGAGCGGAAGAGAAGGCATTCCAAAGGGACGGTCAAAGCGTTCGGCTGTCATCAGATTGCGTCCGATCAGCGCGTGGGCTTTTTGCTTTTCGAGAACCCCAGCCCATAACGGCAAAGCAAGTGTGATGTCTTCGCCGGTGGTGTCCACGACCTTGACGTTGATCTTGTCCTTTTTATCCAATCCACTCACCGTGATGCGCCCGACACGGTAATAGATTTTTTGACTGGTTGCCACCAGCCCGCCTGTGCGCCATTGGAATTGATGACCCAAAATGGTTTCGACTTCGCCTTTGGATTTGCTGAAGTATTCGCTGATCTCCACTTGCGGTCGCTTCGCGGCTGGATTTTGGGTCTGGATCTCGATCAACAAGCGCACGCCGCTCTCAGATTCAAAATTCGGACGCACGCTTCCCGTCCCGCCGCCTTTTTTCCTGGCGATGACTTTGCCGGATGAGACCAATCCCGTTTCGCGGTCACGATACGAGTAAAAACTTTGCTTCGCATTCCAACTTGCGAGGAGAGCTGTTTTAAGTGTTTCAGCCTGTGCTTGTATCAGGTCGGTTTCTTCAGCGGGCTTGCCGAGTTTTTTGGCCATCTTCGCAAGGGACTGCGCCTCACGATATAACATGGCTTCGAGCGCCGGGCTGTGCACAAGTGAAATATCCAAACCTTGTGACCAGGGATGCCAGACATCAAAGATGGGATTGTCGTCGAAACCGGTTTGCAGAATGTTGTCCCATTCGGGCGCGCCGTCACGGTTGCGGTCATGTGCGCCGGAGAACCACGACCAAAAGAATTTAATTAATTTTGGAAATACCTCTGCCAGAAAAGGATCATCCTGCATGGCTTGGTAATATTTCCACGCGAGACTGGCGAGTATTGGCATGGCTAGGAATTTTCCGCGCTGGCCTGCCAGCCCGGGCTTGCCATCCACTTCACCGTCCTCATCCTGTATGGCGAGGAAGTTGAGCAGGAGATTCTTTGTGACTTGCGGCGCGCCAACCAAAATGCTGGAGATGGTATAAGCCTCCAGGGGGAATTGACCGCTCCAGGCGGGCGGGTAATCTGTACCGTCCCCTTTGCGTGAGTAGCCATGATCAATATAGCGCGCGTTCACAAAGGAAGGGTTTGGCAAATGTTCACTGCCGCTGAAGAATACTGCGTGCGCGGCTTTTTGGCTGAATGCGAGTGCGGCATCCCATTCGGGGTCGCCGGTGCGGATGTCCAATACTTGCGAGGCATCCAGCATTTCTATACGGGCCAATTCGGCTTGCCATGAGCGGGCGGCAGTTTTACGCGCGAGGTCAAAGGCGGCGGGGATGGTGTCGAGTGCAGCTTCAGCGAAGGTTAATGTCCGCGTGGCCCCGGGACCAAGTTCGACGTCCAGCATGAGCGAGGCATGCGGGCCGGGTCCATGCCTGGGGCCGCCAGTCATAAATAGAACGGGGGCGATTCCGCTGGTTTGTCCCGCCAGGATATTTACGAGTTGTTGTTGGGTGGGGATGATGGATCGTCCATCCAGCGGAGCAAGGGCGGCGCAGACTTCGAGTTTGATCTCGCGGGTGGCAGTGCTTTTGTTGGTGAGGGTTACGCGCCCGGCTGCGGCATGTGATTCTGGAACCCAGAAATCTGTAGTGACAAAAAGGTTTTCGAGGGGAACAAAATCAAGGGTTAGGAAATTTGGGTAGAATCGGCGCAGAGACGGTTTTTTGATAAAGGTGTTTGGTTCTGTAACCGTGCGGCTGTCTTCTGTAAAGCGTAAAAATATCCGCATGGAACGCGCGCGCAAACCAAAGGTTGTGTATAACGAAACCGCGGCTTGCTCCGAGTCTGCTTTGCCGAATTCCACTTCCCAGATATGGTCGTTGACGTAATCTGGCTTGCAAAGGCGGGCATCCGCCGCAAGGGTGAGGTGGAGCGGTTCGCCGGGAGATAATGACCAGTCGCGCATGGCGCTTATTGTACGGTTAGAACGGTGGATGGTCAAACGGGTATAATTTGGTTCGATGGTTAAGAGACTAGAGATCAGAGACTAGGAGATTTATATGGCTGGACTTTACTTTGAAGAATTTTCAGTAGGGCAAAGCGTAAAAACCGCAGGGCGCACCATCGGTGAGGATGCGATCTTTTCATTTGCCGGTCTTTCAGGTGATTACAACCAGATCCACACCGATGCGGTCTTTGCAAGCAAGACCCAGTTTGGTCAACGCGTTGCGCATGGGTTGTTGGGTATGTCCATTGCCGTGGGGCTGATTATGCAAACCGGTCTGCTCGAAGGCACTGTGCTGGCCTTCCGCGAGATCAACGAATGGAAATTTGTGAAGCCGTTTTTCATTGGCGATACTGTTCACGCGCTCTTGTCCATTTCTGAAATCAAGGCGCTGCCACGCATCGGCGCCGGCGCGTTGATCGCCTCGGTAGAAGTGTTCAATCAAAAAGACGAAGTCTGTCAGCGTGGCAAGTTGAATTTGCTGGTGTTGAGCAAGCCAAAATAAACTGCCCCTCACCCTAACACAGGTATACTTTATTTAAATTGGTGCAGGGCATGGCTTATCAAGTTGATGAGAATAGTTACATTAAGAGGTTCTTCGTATAATGAGCAACGAAGATAGCGAGCGATTACGTCGGCTACTAAAATCTGAAGAAGAGACACGCGGCGACATAAAGCCCATTCCTGCCTCAACGGGGAAGGACGGGACGACACCCCGATTCATCCGCCCGGCCCTCGACAAGGACAACATGCCCCTGCCGAACCGCGTGGATGAAATTGACGTGGATGGCACGCGTGTCACAAATGCCGCGTATAAACAGACCACGGATCAGCAGAATCCTGCCCAACAACTCCCCAATTTAAATCAACGCTCTGTATTTCAAAACTCTGTAAACCAGCAGCATCGCACATATCAGCCGCCTGCATACACACCGCCTCCACCTCAAACATCATTTTGGAATAAATTTCAATCCATTTTCCAAGGCAACAAAGGCTGCCTGCTGCGCGGACTGATCATCGCTGTATTTGCAATGGTGGTGTTCGGTTTGTGTGTCGGGTCATATTTTATCTATCAATATTATGCCATTGCCAGCACACTCCCGGAAGTGGGTGATTTGCGCAACCGCGCCTCTCAGTTCGAGACCACACGCATCCTTGACCGCAATGGACAGCCGCTTTATGAGATCCTGGATCCCACTACCGGACGACGCACCTACATCCCGATCAAGAATATTTCCCCGAATTTAGTTGCGGCCACCATCGCAACAGAAGACAAGGATTTTTACAGCCACCCAGGCTTTGATCCATTGGCCATGCTGCGTGCATTGTGGCAAAACTACAGCAGCAGCGGGACAGTTTCAGGCGCATCCACCATCACACAGCAATTGGCGCGCGCATTGCTTCTCTCCCCTGAAGAACGGGCTGAGCGCACATACACACGCAAATCACGCGAGATCATCCTGGCCGCCGAGATCACGCGCCGCTATTCCAAAGACGATATCCTTGAACTGTATTTGAATGAAATCTATTACGGTAATCTTGCATATGGCGTCGAAGCCGCCGCTGAAACTTATTTCGGGAAATCCGCCAAAGACCTCACGCTAGGTGAAGCCTCATTCCTGGCAGGCCTGCCGCAATCTCCAGCCTTATATGATATTTACACCAATCCTCAAGTCACCTTGATCCGCCAGCAAAAAGTCTTGGTGCTCATGTTTGAATTAAGTACCGAAAAAGGATGTATTGAAGTAAGTAATAGTCCCGAATCAGTTTGCGTGGAACCAATCGCCGCGACCGAAGCCGCGGACGCAATGAAGACATATTCATATCGTGCGCCTTCGTTTGATGCAAAATACCCGCATTGGGTTCATTATGTCCGCGCACAGCTTGAAGACTTATACGACGCGCAAACCATTTACCGTTCAGGGTTTGTGGTTTACACCACCCTTGATCCCAACCTGCAAGACCGCGCACAACAACTTGTCACAGACCAGGTTACTGCCATGGTTGATAACAACACAAAAAACGGCGCTTTGGTTGCCATTCGTCCCTCCACCGGCGAAATCCTGGCAATGGTCGGCTCTCCAGATTTCAACAATGTTGAAATTTCAGGGCAGATCAACATGGCGGTCAGCCCCACACGCCAGCCGGGTTCTTCGATCAAGCCGATCACCTATGTTGCTGCATTTGAAAAAGGATGGACTCCTTCCACCCTGATCTGGGATGTTCCCACTCAATTTCCGGATGGCGCAAATCCGCCCTACGAACCCAGAAACTATGACGGCAAATTTCATGGCGGCATGCCACTACGCCTTGCGCTTTCCAACTCATTCAACATCCCCGCAGTTAAAGCGCTTGAATTTGTTGGCATTTACGACGATCCGAACACGCCTGAAAAAGAAGGCATGCTCGCTATGGCAGAACGGCTTGGCATTACATCCTTAACCCGCAATGATTACGGACTGTCTCTCACTCTCGGCGGCGGCGATGTCAGCTTGATCGATATGACCTCCGCTTTTTCCGTCTTTGCTAACAGCGGACAACGCATACCGCCGATGTCCATTCTCAAGATCACAAATTTTGCAGGCGACGTAATCTACGAATACAAACCACAGTCCGGTGAGCAGGTTATCCGTGCAGAACATGCCTATCTCATTTCATCCATTCTATCGGACAATGAAGCGCGCTCCTGGATGTTCGGACGCAACTCTCCTCTAAATTTGTCATTCCCTGTCGCTGCAAAAACAGGCACCACCAACGACATCCGCGATAACTGGACATTGGGCTACACTCCTGATCTTGTCACAGGGGTTTGGATCGGCAACGCAGATTACACACCCATGCTCAATTCGTCTGGCTTAAGCGGCGCCGCACCGATCTGGTCACAGTTCATGGAATTTGCTGTGCCTTATCTCACCAAAGGCGCGCCGACTCCCTTCGTCCGCCCGGGTGGAATTGTGGATAAAGTTGTTTGTCAATTATCGGGGACAGAACCATCCAGCTTCTGCAAATCACAATACAATGAGGTCTTCGCTTTCGACCAACTGCCCCTGCCTCCAAGCCAGGATCTTGCACGCCGCATCAGAATCGACTTGTGGACAGGTTTGCAGGCCTCTGATGCATGCAAAGGTCCCAGCGAGGATGAAATTGTTATGAAGGTCACAGATAAATGGGCGCGTGACTGGTTTGAAACCCGCGACGGAAAAAACTGGCTGGATAACAACGGTCTGCCAGACAATCCAATTTATGCTCCTGAACGCGAATGTCAAGCAGGCGACCCTCAACCGATTGTTGAAATCAACTTAAACGACGGGCAGATCATCTCCTCTACGTCGCTGGAAATCAAAGGCACAGCAAATGCAGATGATGGGTTTAAAAAATGGGTCTTGGAATATGGTCTGGGTGATAACCCGGATTCATGGTTTGTTTTGAGTGATGGAAATAACCCGGTTGAAAACAGCACGCTTTACTTATGGGATCTGACAAACGTGCCGAACGGCATTGTCACATTACGGTTGACCCTGATCGGTGATAAAGCGGAAGTGGACAAACGCATCCGACTTAACCTCAGCCTGCCGACTCCAACCGTGCCGCCTGCCACGCCGACAGATACCCCCTCTCCGACAGTAACTCCAACACAGGTGATCATTATCCCGACGGGTACACCCACGGAAACGCCAACAGTAACTCCAACCATAACTCCAACAGTAACTCCATAATTCAGGAAACTCTTAGCATCCAGTTTTTTAAGATTCGGCTGAGGAATGTGTCAGGGTAGGCGGAGCAGGGTAAAGGCGGTGCTCTGACGGTTCGACTTTCGCTCACCGTGTCGAAGGGTCCAGAAAGAAACCAGGTTCGCTTTGAAATCCAAGCCTTTTCACTGATCAACACCCTTGACGGGCAGACCCTATGTGCATATAATCACCCCGTTGGAAGTAAAAAAAACGAGCCAATACTAGCAAGCGCTTGAGAAAATATTCTCAATGCGCTTGCCTTTGTTTGTCTCTGGCGTATTGTATTAAATACTGCAGACAGGCACTACTCGAATAGTATTCTTTAATTTAGGAGAGGATCCAGTGGAAACAAAGGGACTGACCGCACTCCGTATCAGCCTTGCCTCGCCGCAAACGATTTTGTCATGGTCGTACGGTGAGGTGCTAAAGCCCGAAACAATTAACTATCGCCGCTTGCGGCCTGAGAAGGATGGATTGTTTTGTGAAGCCATTTTCGGCCCGACCCGCGATTGGCAGTGTTATTGTGGAAAATACAAGAACCCGCGTTATAAGGGCATTACCTGCGATAAATGCGGCGTGGAAGTAACCCGCTCTGCCGTTCGCCGTGAGCGCATGGGGCATATCGCGCTTGCCACCCCTGTTGCACACATTTGGTATACGCGCCGTATCCCGTCACAAATGGGTATGTTGCTTGATGTTTCGCGTCGCAACCTGGACCGGGTTTTGTATTTCGCGCAGTATATTGTTACCTATGTGGATGAGGAAGCCCGCAAGAAAGCCGTGCAGCGTCTCGAGGATGAAATCTCTGTTTCTGAACGCGAGCAGGCTACCGGCGTCAATGCCCGCATAGCCGAGGTCAAGACCAAGCGCGACCACACGATAACTGAACTTAAGCATAAGCAAGCCCTGCTCGAGCAAGGCTATGATGAAGGTATTGCAGAGCAGATGGACCCCATCATCAAGGAAGGTCAGAAGTTGGAAAAACAGCTTCAAGGCCAGATGGGTGAACCTGCTAACAAAACCATTGTTTTCGAATTGACCGGCGAGAAGATCATCGATGCCGGAGATAAAGTTGCAAGCAGGCATATTACGCTCATTCAAAAGAACGTCCAAAAGAAATTGGAAATCCTTGAAAATGAGTTGAACGACAAGAAACAGCGTGAGTTGGAAGAACTGAAGACTCAGACTGCCGCGATCAAGGCACAGGCAGACCAGGAGATGGAAGCGCTGCGCAGTGAATTGGAGACGCAGACCTCCGTTTCATCGAATCAATCCTCGCGCCTGCGTGATGAACTTCTCGAGCTTCGCCCCTTTACATTCCTGAGTGAAATCCGCTATCGTGAACTCAAGCAGCGTTGGGGCCAGGTTTTCCGCGCCGATATGGGCGCTGAAGCCTTTTTCGATATTCTCGAACGTCTTGATCTCGATAAACTTTCAGAAGAACTCTGGCACGAGGTCCGCACTACCAAGAGTAAGCAGAAACGCAAGAAATCCACAACCCGTTTGAAGGTAGTGGAAGCTTTCCGCCGCTCCGGCAACAGCCCCGCCTGGATGATCCTCACGGTTCTACCCGTCATTCCTCCTGACCTGCGCCCAATGGTGCAGTTGGATGGCGGTCGTTTTGCGACCTCCGATTTGAACGACCTTTATCGCCGTGTAATCAATCGCAACAATCGTTTGAAGAGATTGCTCGAACTCGGCGCGCCGGATGTCATCATCCGTAACGAAAAGCGCATGTTGCAGGAAGCGGTAGATAGCCTGATCGATAATTCACAGCGTGGCAAGGCACTTTCCCGCCGCGGCCGCCGCGAACTGAAATCCTTGAGCGACATGCTCAAAGGTAAAAAAGGTCGTTTCCGCCGCAACCTGCTCGGCAAGCGTGTGGATTATTCCGGTCGTTCGGTGATCGTCGTCGGTCCGCAATTGAAATTAAATCAATGCGGTTTGCCCAAGAGTATGGCGCTTGAGTTGTATCGTCCATTTGTGATTGCGCGACTCGTACAAAATAATTATGCAGCAAATGTCAAAGGTGCGCGCCGCTTGATTGAGCGCAACAGGCCAGAGGTCTGGGAAGCGCTCGAAGGTGTGATCGGGGACCGCCCTGTTCTGCTTAATCGTGCTCCCACCTTGCATCGATTGGGTATCCAGGCGTTTGAACCAATCCTGATTGAAGGCTCAGCCATTCAATTGCATCCGCTCGTCACAACCGCTTTTAACGCAGACTTTGACGGCGATCAAATGGCCGTGCACGTACCGCTGTCACAAAAGGCCGTCACCGAAGCGCGCGAACTCATGCTCGCCTCCAGGAATTTGCTCAAGCCTGCGGATGGTGAACCGATCATTTCCCCATCCAAAGACATGGTGTTGGGTGTGTACTACCTGACCATGGAAAAGAAAGCCGTTCATCGAGGTGATGGCCGCGCCTTTGCAGATATTGACGAAGTGGAACTTGTCTACGCTCTTAATCAAATAGAAGTGCACACCGAGATCAAATTCCGAGCAAAGACCTGGTACGATGACAAGGGTGATCGCCTGCCCGAAGCCGAGTATCGTGTCATCAATACAACGGTAGGGCGCGTTTTATTCAATCGCGTTTTGCCTGAACAAGTGCAATTCGTTAACCAAAAGCTTGATAAAGGCGGCGTAAAGGATTTGATCGCAGAAGTATACGAACTATGCGGACAGGAAATAACCACCGGTGTGGCCGATGCAATCAAGAGCATTGGCTTTGAATACGCAACTAAATCCGGCACCACGCTTGCAGTCGCAGATATATCCATCCCGCCGGAACGCAAGGGCATCATTGACGAAGCTCTTAAAGCAGTTGAAGTGGTATTGCGCGATTTCCGCCGTGGCTTGCTTACCGAACAGGAAAAGAATGAACGCGAGATCCAGATTTGGCAGGAAACCACAGACCTTGTGGGTATTGCCGTTAGAAAACATATGGATCCTGACGGAAATCTTTCCACCATGGCCACCTCCGGTGCAACCAAAGGTGGTTTCTCCACGATCTCGCAATTGGCGGGGATGCGCGGTTTGATGGCTGACCCATCTGGACGTATCATTCCGATGCCGATCCGTTCCAACTTCCGTGAAGGACTCACTGCGCAGGAATACTTTATCTCCACACATGGCGCACGCAAAGGTCTGGCGGATACAGCTCTCCGTACTGCGGACGCCGGTTACTTAACCCGCCGCCTCGTGGATATTGCGCAGGACATCATCATCAACGAACATGATTGCGGCACACATGAAGGTGTGTGGATCCGCACGACTGACGATGTTGCTGGTCAGTCCATGATGAGCCGCATGTACAGCCGTCTGATCGCCGAGCGCGTACTCGATCCGAAGACTGGCGAAGTGCTGGCCGAATACAATGACGTCATCACCCACGATCTGGCACGCAAGATCGCCAGCACGAATGTGGCTGAATTGAAACTCCGCTCGCCGATGACCTGCCAGCTCAATCACGGTATCTGCTCAAAATGCTATGGCATTGATCTCGCCCGCGGGGAGATGGTACAACTTGGTTCTGCGGTCGGTATCGTGGCCGCCCAATCCATTGGTGAGCCTGGCACGCAGTTGACGCTCCGCACTTTCCACACGGGTGGTGTCGCTTCATCCGGAGCATCGGATATCACAACCGGTCTGCCGCGCGTGGAGGAAATCTTCGAGGCACGCAAAATGCCAAAAGGTGAGGCAATGGTCGCCGAGATCGGAGGCGTGGTTCGCATCCTGCAATCAGAAAAATACGTGGATATGCGCGAGATCCGCATTGAACATGCTGAAATGGTCCATGATGAATATGCCATTCCAGAAGATTGGAAATTCATCGCAAAAGATGAATCTGAAATTCAGGCGGGCGACATCCTTGCCACGAAAGAAAAGGCCACGATCACAACCCAGCACAGTGGCCGCGTCGCCGTGGAGAAAAAGGAACGCAAGATCATCGTTTCCTATGAACAGCGTGAGGAGGTGACCGATGATATTCCAAACACTTCACGTCTGCTCGTGAAAGACGGCGCGCATGTGGAAGCTGGACAACCACTGACAGAAGGTTCGCTAAACCCACATCGCATTCTCAAGATCCAGGGACGTGATGCCTGCCAGATGTACCTGATGACCGAGGTGCAGAAGGTGTATCGTTCACAAGGTCAGAACATCCATGACAAGCATTTTGAGGTTATCATCCGCAAAATGTTGAGCAAGGTGCAGGTGACACGCCCCGGCGATACCAAGTACCTGCCCGGCGATGCGGTCGACCGGCTTGAGATCCGCAAAATCAATGAACAATTACTGGTGGATGGAAAGCAACCGTCTCGCTTCCAGGAAGTCCTGCTGGGCGTTACGAAGGCTTCCCTGAGCACCGATTCTTTCCTCTCGGCTTCCTCATTCCAGCACACCATCAAGGTTCTGGCAAGCGCGGCAATCGGTTCCACAACTGACCCGCTTTTCGGTTTGAAGGAAAACGTAATCATCGGCAAACTCATCCCAGCGGGTACCGGCTTCGTCCATGGCCGCTTCACAGATGAGGAATCCGTCCATAATGCTACCCAATGGTCGCAACTCCCGGATGTCGGGCTTGGTGTTTAATCAGTGGATAGGATGTAAACAAGGGCAGCCTTTGAAAGGCTGCCCTTGTTTTTTTAGCGGATATGTCTTTTGCATTTCCACTAAAACTACTGAGTGCAGCTTACGGGGAATTTTACTTGCGCGATCATCTCATTGGGCTTAAGGACATGCAGTTTGATCCAATATTCATTCGGCGCGTTAATTTGATAATACTCATTAATAACGTGTGTACCGGCCTCTTCAAAGATGAGTGTGCCATCATCAGATGAGACACCTGTGCTGGCCTCCCACCTCCACATAAACAAGGTTGGGCCGTTGGTGGTGATCTCGGCCTCAAAAAATACGGTTTGTGGGAATTGATAACAGTTCACCACAATTCGGTTTGGCTCCACACGCAGATTTATATTTGTAACCGTCACAAAGGGAGGCGGGATGATCGTCAAAGGAGCTGTCGCACTTTGCGGTTCGGTCACATCAGCCGAAACCCAGCAAAAACTGCCGGGATTTCCGGGGTCCTGGATATACCACCAGGTGGAGGCTTCGTTGCGTCCCACCGCGCGCAGGGACTGTCCCTCACGTAATTCATTGAGCAGTTGATATACCGTGCCCGGGCCGAAGCGGCAATTGATCAATTTGGTTTTGACCAGCAAAGTGACCCGGGCAGGAGTGGCTGTGGAAATGAGAGTTGGCTCAGGACTGGCGCTTGGCGGGCTGGTCGGGGAAATGAATGGAGTTGGCGCAAGAGCAGATTTTGAAATATTACAGCCCAACAAAGCAATTGAAATAAGTCCCGTTAGCAGGACCAGGCGATTCATGTTTTCCTCCTTTTGATTGTTAGGCTCAATACTCCATCGGCGTTGGAGAGAAAGGCAACCCATCTGGATCGCCTTGCACTTCTACTTTACTATAACAGTGAAAGTGACCGTTTGTTACGGTTCCATACCGTCGGCAGAATTTTTTATGTGGCTCTCTTTTTGCTCAACCTTGCCTTTGCAGGCCTGCAATCCAACTTTCCCCTTTATTCCAATTATCGCTTTCATTGGACACCGTCTCAGAACGGCCTCTTCTACTTTTATGTTGGCATCTGTGCTGTTTTTATTCAGGGATTCTTATTTGGCAAACTTCAGCCGCGCTTTGGGAACGCCGCTTGGCACAGGCACGAGCATCCCATCATTGACAGCCCTGGTTTCATTGCGCGTCTCTGAAAGCGGGCAGGGGCGTTTGATGGGCGGCACGCAAACCCTGCTCAGCCTCACCTACATCATTGGCCCCGCACTTGCCGGCATTTCATTTGAAGTTATCGCCTTTTCCGCGCCGTATTGGCTGGGGAGTCTGCTTTCTGTTTTTGCTTTAACCGTTGCACATTCGGCGTTACGAGGAGGGCGACAGCCTGACGAAGCAACCTCCTATTCATGAGAAGATTGCTTCGTCGCAAAAAGCAAGAGCGCTTCTCGCAATGACATTTACAATTCCTTCAAAAAATCCCTCACACTTTTATCTGCCGGGCTCGCTTTAATTTTCTTCGGCGTGTCCACCTGCTTTAATTCACCGCCGATCACAACCGCCACATGGTCGCCCATTTGCGCGGCTTCTTTTAAGTTATGTGTGACAAAGATGGTTGTGCGATGATCGTACGCTAAGAGTTTGGACAGGTCTTTCAACAACTGCGTACGTGTCGGGGGATCGACAGCGGAGAAGGGTTCATCCATTAACAACAATTCGGGATCGAGGACAAATGCCCGCGCCAGGCTGACTCTCTGCGCCTCGCCGCCAGACAGCAGGCCTGCCCGCCGTCCGAGCAGATGATCCACGCCCATGGCCTTTGCCCACTTAATGACCTGCATCTTAATCACATCTTTATTCGCCTTGCGAAATTTCAACCCAAGCGCGATGTTCTCCCGAACGGACATATCCAATAGCAGTGGGTCTTGAAAGACAAAGGCAATCTTTCTTCGATATTCAATGTCATTCCAATCTTTGAGAAGCTTTCCGTGGAATGTGATCTCGCCGCGCACCGGCGTGAGCAAATGCGCCAGCGCCAGCAGGAGTGTGCTTTTCCCCGCTCCATTCGGACCGACGACAGCCAGAGTTTCTCCCTTATTAATTTCGAGCGCGGCGATCTTTAATGCATCATTTCCATTGCGTTGGATGAGGAGGTCTTTGATCGAAATCATTTTTTGACCCCTCTTTGTTGAATGGTCGTCAGCCCAAGATTGATGAGATAAGTCAGGATGAGCAATAAAGCAGAGAGCGCGAGCGCGTTGTCAAATTTACCTTTGGAGGTTTCAAGGACAATGGCCGTGGTCAATACACGTGTTTGCCCCCGTATGTTCCCGCCCACCATCATGGATGCGCCTACTTCCGAAATGACAGAACCAAAGCCAGCCATCAAGGCCGCTAAAAGGGGCAAGCGCGCCTCACGCCACAGGTACCAGACCACCTGTAAGCGTGAAGCGCCGAGTCCCAGTAATTGTTGTTGAAGTCGCGCATCCAATGATTCCAGCGCGGCGGCAGTAAGACCCGTCACGACAGGCGTAGCGATGATCGTTTGTGCGATGACGATCGCCCAGGGGGTGTAGATCAGCCGTAAATCGCCGAGCGGTCCGCTTCGCCATAATGACATGGCGACTACAAGACCAACCACGACGGGCGGCAATGCCATGCCGGTGTTGATGAAGCTTAGAATAAATGAACGTCCGCGAAAATTGCCGAGTGCAAGCCAACTGCCGAGCGGCAACCCGATCAACATGCTGATGAGGGTTGCAAAAGTTGAGACTTGCAAGGAGAGAACCGTGATCTGGAATATTTCCATGTTATAAAGTATACAGGGAAACAAGTACACAGGTAAACATCTCCAAAAAAAGTACACATGCCAGCGTTTGCCTATTTGTGTACATGTGTACTTGTTTACTTGTGTATGTTTTACTTACGGCGCATCTGGGAAAAACAAGGGCTGACCATATTCCAGCATGCCAAACTCACTGATGACTTTTTGTATTTCAGGGGTGGTTATAAATTTATAAAAAGCGAGCGCACCGTCGTAATTTATATTCGGCCATTTTTGTGGGTTGACTGTGATGACATGATATGGATTTAGCAAAGGTGGGTCGCCTTCAAGAATGATAAGCAGGTCAAGATTCTCTTGTTGAGCCAGGAAAGTACCTCGATCTGTGATCGTGTAAGCTTCCTTCTCTGATGCTATGGTCAGGGTTGCGCCCATGCCCTGCCCAGATTCGAGATACCAGGCTTGTCCCTTTGGATCAAGCTCGGCTTTGCCCCAAATCTCCAACTCCTTCTTGTGTGTGCCAGAGTCATCACCGCGTGAAATAAAAAGTGAGCCGGAGTTATAAATCCTCTTTAAGACGTCTATCGCAGAAACCGTTCCCTTAATTTGTGCCGGGTCTGATTCAGGCCCAACGATAATAAAATCATTATGCATTACGGGCGCGCGGTCTTTACCAAAACCTGCCTCCATAAATGCTTCTTCGGATTTTGGCGCATGGACTAGAAGCACATCGGCATTGCCTTCTTCGCCCATCTTCAAGGCTTGACCGGTTCCTACTGCCACCGTCTGGATCGTGTAACCTGTCTTTTCCTCGAAGAGCGGAATCAACACATCTAGCAAACCTGAGTCTTGTGTGGATGTGGTTGTTGCGAGAATGAGATTTGGGTTGGCAGGCGCGGCTGGAACTTCAGTCGGAGCTTCAGTAGCTGGGGCCTCGGTCGCGATAATAGACACTTCGGTTGCAACAGGTGTTGCAGCAGGCACGCAGGCGTTAAGAAGAAGTGCAAGCAAAAAGAGAATGGAGGGAATTCGTTTCATGGGTCTCCTAAAAGAATTACAAATGAATTTGCTCACCACTGTGGGTGGTGTTATAGCCAGTTAATTGACTGAGTGAATTACGAAAATCACTTGTTTGGATGTAATCCAGTAATGGATTAAGCTGCTTCTCCTGCTCACGCAGCAGGATCAGGTCGTATCGTTCTTCGAATAGTGGGATGAAGTAGAGTCCGTGCTGGTGTGCGGCGGCTTGCAGGCCGAGGGAACCATCCGCTTTGTTTTGCGAAATCAACATCGCAGCTTCACTGTGCGTTTTGACTGTTTTTTCATAGCCAGTGATTTTAATAGTAGGAATTTTGAGCCTGCGTAATTCTGTATCCAGCCACAGACGTGTGCCTGAGCCGGCATTGCGATTCACAAAGCGGACATTCGGTTTGGCAATATCAGAAAATTTCTTTACTTCTTTGGGATTTCCACTCGCAAGCATGAGTCCCTGTGTACGATAAGCGAGCGTGACAATTTCTACTTCGCGGTCTGGGAATAAATGCCGAATGAACGGCGTGTTGTATTCGCCGCTTTCATCCAAAAGATGGGAGCCTGAAATTTGACATAAACCCTGGCGGAGATTGACAAGTCCATCCAATGAACCGACTGGCAGATTGAGCAATGTCACATGTTTATCCAGATGTTCAGCAATGCCTTCAACAGCAAGATCATGACTGCCCGAAAAAATCACGGCAGGCTTTTTTGTTTTGGGAAGGATGAATTCTTGTAAAAGAAGCGCGTCTGATTTTGCGCGATAATACTTTTCTGTTACTTTTCCCGTCTTGCGGATTTCTCTGATTTCGATGAGGTTGGCAGACTCAAGCGTCAGAATATGATGCCGCACCCACGCAGGAGACTGCTTCATGGTCCGCGCGAGATGCGTGAGCGTGGCAGGGGAGCCCATCAGCAGGCGCAGAATGTCCATGCGGCGGGAGTCGGCAAGGAGTTTTATTTTGTCAAAAGAGTTAATGGGTTCGACTTTTTGCATATTCGATTAAGGAAAAACTTAATCGTGAGTCTAAATGCAAATCGGGTGAATGTCAAGCGACATTATTATTTGACATCCCATCCCTGCCATGTTATATTCTCGAGACAATTTACTGCGCTGTGCTCATCCAGAGAGGCTGAGGGACCGACCCTTTGACGCCTCGGCAACCGAAATTAGTTCGATAGTTCATTAGTTGAATAGTTTGGTAGTTGCGAGACTACAAAACTATGTAACTAACAAACTATAAGACTAACTCAAGGTGCCAACTTCGGCAGACGAAAGTCTGGGAGATGAGAGATGACTATTTTTATGTCGCCTCTCATTTTGGAGAGGCGTTTTTTATTGTGAAGAAACTCCGGTGGTCGAGTAGTCCTGAGCTTCCGTTGCGAAGGGCATATCGAGACCACCACATAACAGAAATACTCTTGTTTACAGGTGGTCTCGATACGGGCTTCACCCTACTCGACCACCGAGGAATCTTGATTATGGAAGTCGGCGAAGCAATTTATGTAACCACGCGTGAGGAATTTCGCGAATGGCTGGAACAGAATCATAGGATCAAAAAAGAGATCTGGTTGATTCAATATAAGAAGGTCACTAAGAAACCTTCGCTCAATTATGTGGAGGCAGTTGAAGAAGCGATCTGCTTCGGCTGGATCGATGGATTCGAAAAAGGCATGGATGGCGACCGTTATGCCACCCGCTTCACGCGCCGCAGACCCAAATCCAATTGGACGGATACAAACAAGGAACGCGCGAGAAGGATGATCGCAGAAGGCAAGATGACGGAGGCGGGTCTATTTACTTTACCGCCTGGTGTGAAATAAAGAGAATGCGAAATAGTATTTGACGACTATTCTCAAAAGGAGTAAAACCTGGACAGATTTTGAGAGGAGTAAATCATGAATGATATTTGGCAGATTCAGGATGCAAAGAACAAACTCAGCGAAGTGATTGCGCGTGCACTTAAACAAGGCCCACAGCTGATCACGCGGCATGGCGAGAAAACCGTCGTGGTTGTGGCGTACACGGAATATGAGAAACTTCGCAAGCGAAAAGAGCGGGGCTAAAGCCATCTGCTCAGCACATGGAAGCCCTGCGGGTTGCTTGAGCGAGTTCGCTTCAGCGGACTTCCACGCACTGAGGCAGGGATTTATCCCGCCGAACCACAACCTCGCCAAATCCCCGCGCTGGAAGATGCGCAAGGATTGGAAGTCTGAATATTTTGTAATCTTGTTATTGAGTATCTAAACATGAACACAAAGTTTCATATAACACTAGACGAGGTATTAAAAGCAATCGAAGATTATCCTTACCTTCGAGAGTGCTTTTCTAATCATTTAAAATGGTTGTTTGAAAATTGTAGCAACGAGAAAAAAGATGACCACATTTATTTCAAAATTGCGATTGGGCGAAACAGTTTAGGAAGCCTTGAGAAGGTATTTGAAGAGGCAGGGAGAATATTAGGCTTGAATGAAAATGGATTACACAAGGCATTTGATTTCGACTCTGCCTCTGATTGCAATGATATCTTCAAATTAGGAGACTATCTAGCCGAATTACGAATTGCAGTTGAACTTGGAAGATTGGGCTTTAATGAAATCAAGAAAATTGATAATCAAGAAGGATGCACTGACTTCTTGGCGCAATATCAAGGAAAAAAATTCGCTATAGAAGTAAAGAATATCCGAGAAAAAGAACTCCTCGAAGAGCTAAATGATGGAAGTTACAAAGAAGAGATTCAATTTCTTGGTGAATTGCGTGGTGCATATTTTGGAACCTTGCCTGAAGCAGAAGGTAAGAGCCTCTTAGTGGGGCTAGAACGAAGATTTCACTCGCCAAAAGACCAAAAAAGAATTAAAAAACAACTAAAAAACACTGTTGAAAAATACAATTGCCAATCAACAATGCTTATTATCTCTATCGAGACCATAACTGGCATAGGTTTCTCTACTTATTTCATGGAACAATGCCTTAACCAAGTAAAAACCAAATATCCATTTAGTGATTATCTAGCATGTTTCCTAAGTGGAAATGATTTGTACACTTATCCAAAGTTATTTATGGAGAACTAATGACCCAACGCAAATACACAAACCGCTCGTACCTCGACGCCCTCGAAACGAAAGTCCTCGTCTTCGATGGCGCGATGGGAACGAGCCTGCAAAACCAACACCTCACTGCCGAACATTTCGGCGGCGAACAATACAACGGATGCAATGACTACCTCGTCATCTCGTATCCCGAAGCCGTGGAAAAAGTCCATCGTTCGTTCCTCGAAGTCGGCGTGGATGTGCTCGAAACGGACACCTTCCGCTCCAACCGTTTGACGATGGTGGAATACGGATTACAAGACAGAGTACTTGAAATCAATGAAACAGCGGCACGATTAGCAAGACGACTTGCGGATGAATATTCTGGTCTTGATGCGTCCCGCGAAAATCATGCGGGACTACTCGACCACCAATCTCCAATTCTCCAATCCTCAATTACCAATCACCAATTACCAATTCCGCACCCCCGTTTCGTCGCAGGCTCCATCGGACCTTCAGGCAAACTTCCCTCCGCCAATGACCCCGACTTGTCCAACGTCACCTTCGACGAACTCGCCGATGCCTTCCGCGAGCAAGCTGTCGGACTCATTCAAGGTGGTGTGGATGTTCTCCTCATCGAAACCTCGCAGGACATCCTCGAAGTCAAAGCTGCCATCATTGGTCTTCACAAAGCCTTCGATGAGACTCAGATCTATTTGCCGATCCAGGCTCAGGTCACGTTGGACACGACGGGTCGCATGTTGCTCGGCACCGATATCAACGCCGCGCTCGCCATCCTCGAAGGCATGGGCATTGACGTCATCGGTCTCAACTGCTCCACTGGACCTGAGCACATGCGCGAGCCGATCCGCATCCTCGGCGAAAATTCCACGCTGCCCGTTTCGTGCATCCCCAACGCGGGTCTGCCGCTCAACGTGGATGGTCAGGCCGTTTATCCGCTCGAGCCTGAACCGTTCGCGAATGACATGTACGAGTTCGTGACCAAATACAATATCTCAATAGTGGGCGGATGCTGCGGCACGACTCCCGAACACCTGCGACTCCTCGTGGACAAACTACGGAACACGCCCCACGCAACACGCCCGCTTCGCTCCACACCTCAGCTTGCTTCCGCCATGTCGGCAGTTACCATGCGACAGGATCCTCCGCCAACTCTCCTCGGTGAGAGGTGCAACGCGCAAGGCTCACGCAAATTCAAGCGGCTCCTGCTCGAAGAAGATTACGATGGCATTCTGGAGATCGCGCGCGAACAGGTCGCATTCGGCGCGCATGCCATTGACATTTCCTGCGCCGTCACCGAACGCCCCGATGAAATCGAACTCATGCGCAAGGTGGTCAAGAAACTTGAGATGGGCGTGGACGTTCCTTTGGTGATCGATACGACCGAATTGGATGTTCTCGAAGTCGCGCTCAAAACTGCGCCTGGACGTTGTCTCATCAACTCGACTCATCTTGAATCTGGCCGCGACAAAGCCGATAAGATTTTCAAACTCGCAAAAGAACATAACGCCGCCGTCATCGTTTTGACGATTGATGAAAACGGCATGGCGAAAACTCGCGAGAAAAAACTCGAAGTGGCCAAACGCATCTACGACATCGCCGTCAACGACCACGGACTCAAGCCCGAAGATCTAAAATACGACGCATTGACTTTCACGTTGGCAACTGGTGACGAGGAATTTGTCAACTCGGCCATTGAGACCATCGAAGGTATTCGCCTCATTAAAGAAAACCTACCTGGCGTGATGGCTTCACTTGGCGTAAGCAATTTATCGTTCGGCCTTGCGCAACATGCGCGCCCCGTGCTCAATTCGATCATGCTTTACCACTGCGTAAAGGCTGGCATGGACATGGCCATCATCAACCCATCCCACGTCACACCGTATGCAGATATCAACGCCGAAGAAAAAGAAATGGCTGAAGACCTGCTCTTCAATCGCCGCGCCGACGCCTTGCAGCGCTATATCGAATACTACGATAATGTCACGCCTGCCGAAGAATCCGCCGCGTCCAACCCCACCGAAGGAATGACACCCGAACAACGCCTGCACTGGTCAATCGTCCACCGCCACAAAGAAGGCGTCGAAGCCGACATAGACGAAATCATCAATCGCGCCACAACGGAACACGCAACACCCCTTCGGGACACGAAACACGCAGTCGCCGTCCACACCCTCAACACCGTCCTCCTCCCCGCCATGAAGGAAGTCGGCGATAAATTCGGCGCGGGCGAATTGATTCTGCCCTTCGTGTTGCAATCCGCTGAAGTAATGAAGAAAACCGTCAACCACCTTGAGAATTACCTTGAGAAAGTTGAAGGCGTCACCAAAGGCACAGTTGTGATAGCCACAGTCTATGGCGATGTGCATGACATTGGCAAAAATCTCGTCAAGACCATCCTCGCAAATAACGGCTACACTGTAATTGACCTTGGCAAGCAAGTTCCCGCAGAGACGATCATCACCAACGCCGTTGAAGCAAATGCCACCGCAATTGGCTTGTCTGCTTTGCTGGTATCCACCTCCAAGCAAATGCCACTCATCGTCAACGAACTTCATCGCCGCGGACATAAAATCCCCGTCCTCGTTGGCGGCGCAGCAATCAATCGTCGCTTCGGACGCCGTATCCTGTTTGCCGAAGATGGCGCTGCCTACGAACCTGGTGTCTTCTATTGCAAGGACGCCTTCGAAGGCCTTGAGACCATGGATCAATTGATCGATTCAAACCGCAAGCCTGCTCTGCTCGAACAAATGCACAAAGACGCGGATATGGAAATGGGTCGCGCCTCGCAAAACGTTGAACGTTTAACGTCAAACGTTAAACGTTCGTCGATTGTCCCTTCACCGATTGCATTGCCGCAAAAACTCGGTCAGCGAGTCGTAACAGATATGCCGCTTGAAATGGCGCTCAAACATCTCAACATCAATGAGTTGTATCGTCTCTCGTGGGGCGCGAAGAATACTCACGGTAAAGAATGGGATAAGATGAAAAAAGATTTCGATGCCCGCCTGCAAAAGATGACGAAAGAAGCGCTCAAAGATGGCTGGCTCAAACCCCAAGCCGTGTATGGCTACTTCGCCTGCCAGGCCGATGGTGACGGTCTAATCATCTACAACCCCGCCACTTTCGCTGACTCGCGCGAATCGCTGATTCGATTCTCCTTCCCCCGCCAGCCTTACGACGATCATCTCGCGCTTTCAGATTACTACGCTTCCGTTGAATCAGGTCAAATGGACGTGGTCGCCTTGCAGGTAGTGACAGTTGGTCTCGAAGCCACCAAACGCTTTGAAAAAATGCAAGCCGCCCACGATTACACCGAAGCCTACTTCGCCCACGGACTTGCCGTCCAAACTGCCGAGGCGACAGCCAATTACCTGCATGATCACATCCGCCGCGAATTGGGCCTGGCAGAAAATCAAGGCAAACGCTACTCATGGGGCTACCCCGCCATCCCAGACTTGGAAGATCACTTCAAAGTATTCCAATTATTACCCGCCGTGGAAACAGAACTTGGCATGAGCCTCTCCACTTCGGGACAACTCATCCCCGAGCAATCCACCGCCGCGATCATTGTTCACCATGCGCAGGCAAAATATTACTCAGTGGGCGAGTCTAGGGTTGAGCAGTTGATGAAGTAAAAAGTAAACAGGTACACAAGTAAACACGTAAAAACGTGCCCTGTGTACCTGTGTACATGTGTACATGTCTACATGTTTACTTGCTTACAAATTCCCTATGATAAACTTACCGCCAGTAAATTAACTGGAACGCATAATGAAACATTCCCTGCAAACCGCATTCAAATTATGGATTGGGCTCACACTGCTGGTAATTGCCAGCCTTGTCATGATCTATATCAGAAATGGTACAGCTGGTCTTAATCTGTTTATTCAGCAATGGCCTCTTTCCAATTTGGTTGTTACGCTTGCATCGACATCCATAACCTGGTTATTGCTTGGTGCATTGCTTTATATGTGGGCCAATGAAAAAATAAACGCGGGAAACGCATTCTCTGTTGCTGGTTTTTTTCTTGTAATGTTTATTTACTTAAACATCCTGCGCGAGAGATTCCGCTATGGAGATTACGCCTACTATATCGAAGCGGCGACTGCTTTATTGAACCACCAGACTTTGCCGGATACCTATTTATATTTACCTCTTTGGGCGACAGTGCTGCAATTCATTGTCCCGCTTGGAGATCAGGGCGTTTTGGCCATCTTGTGGACCGTCAATATGTTCGCGCTTGGAGTATTTTATTTTTTACTTATCCGTGTTCTGGAACGATATCAGTTTTCAAATCGATTTGCCGTAATCGTTGTCGTCTTATTCATTCTGATCAACGCCCCCATCCAGCGCACTTTGGGATTCGTGCAGGTCAATTTGCTGGTCATGGATCTCATCTTCCTCAGCATTTTGGCATATCCCAAAAATACCATTCTCTCCGCCCTAACTCTGGCTCTCGCCATCCATTTGAAGACCTCCCCCGCAGTGCTTGCGCTGGCTATTCTGTTGGACCTAAACTGGCGCTGGCTGGCATGGTTTGCTCTTAGCTTCCTTGTCATTGCGGCAATTCCAGTTGCGGTCAACGGCATCTCGCCTTATTATGATTATATGAATAACATTGCCGTTTTGACCCAGATCCCAGATACTAACTTCCACGATACCTCATTTGATTCATTCCTGCGTTTCCTCAATCCCTTCCTCGGTATAAATATTTTGTGGACGCGCATCATGATCTATACTGGCAAAGCCGCGCTTTTATTTGCAACCATTACTGTCATGCTAAAGAACCTCCGCAATCAATCATTTGTAATTGGTGAAAATAAAATGCTAAATGCCCTCCCGCCTCTTTTCGTTTTGATGACTTTGGCATCTCCCATCGTTTGGGATCATCATGGCATTTTTGTCACTTTATCATTTTTGCTGATGTTAAAGCGCATGGAAGCGCCAGCCATGTGGATTTGGTTTGGCTTTGCTTATTTTCTTGAATTTGTCCTGCCTTCCTTTGACTTTTTCCCCTGGTCTTATGGCCGCCTGATCGCGCCAATGATCGTGCTGGGTTTAATGTGGTTTACCGCTTCCAAAAATGAAGCCTCGCGTTTCTTCACAAACGCCAATCAGTGGTTTGCAGAACTGGCGGGCTAGGCAAGCCGTGCGAATATGAAAAAAAATTATCCCATCCTTATTATTCTTTTGCTCGGACTACTCGTTGGTTTTTTTACTTTCGATCAGTACGGCGAAAGCTGGGACGATAAGTCTCTTCAAAAATATTCCGTCAAATCAATCAACGCCTATGCAACCTGGACTCAGCAGGGGGTCGTTTCACTCGAGCAGGATGATCTTGGAAATTACGGCCCGTTTTATGTCATGCTGGTGGAGCGTGTTACTCAATTTCTCAGCCCGCTTCTTCCCTACCGCTTGCCCGATCTTCGCCACTTGATTTATTTCATCACCTACATTGCTGGTGTTTTGGCATTTTACGCGCTTGCCAAACGCTGGCTGAGTGAAATTCCTGCCATCGGCGCAACCTTGCTTTTCATGACACAGCCGCTTTTGTGGGGACACGCTTTCATCAATCCAAAAGACACTCCTTTCCTGGTATTCTTCCTGCTCAGCCTGGTCTTTGGATTCAAGATGATGGATTCCATCAAACCGATTTCATCCATTCCTTTGATTCCCTCCGCCAAACGGACTCTCGCGCTTCTGACCGCCCTCTGGCTTGTTTCTGTTTTCTCGCTATTTTTCTTTACCCAAGCCTTTCACAACTACATCACAAACCTTGTCATCTCCGCACAATCTGGCGGGACAAATATCATCACCCTCATAGCAAAGCATATCACCACAGTCTCCTCAGATGTATACGTCCAGCGTTACTTTCTCCTCTTCCTTCAAGCCCGTACTTATTACTTTTTACTTATTACTGCTTTGCTTCTCTTCATCTGGTATCGTCTTCAACCCAACTTGTTGAAACTTTTGATTGCAGTTTTTCCATCCGCCATTCTGCTCGGGCTCACGACCTCCACACGGATTTTAGGTCCGTTTGCAGGGTTGATCGTTGTCTATTTTGCCTTGCGTACAAAAGGCAGGCAGGCAATCCCTGCTCTTGCAATCTATGCTGTGATCGCGATGATGGCTATGTATCTCACCTGGCCCTACCTTTGGGTGGATCCGGTCGGCCATTTCTTTGACAGTTTGGGAACAATGTCTTTATATCCCTGGGGTGGACTTGTACTGTTCAA
This sequence comes from Chloroflexota bacterium, assembly GCA_016866215.1. Lineage (GTDB taxonomy): Bacteria > Chloroflexota > Anaerolineae > Anaerolineales > Villigracilaceae > Villigracilis. The sequence goes on from VGNE01000014.1 coordinate 64,212, forward strand.
TGGTGTCAAATATACATCCTCTACGTTGCCTTATTCCTATTTGCCGGTGCTTTTCGCCATCCAGTTGACCGAGCCTGTCTGGGCGTTGTCCATCGTTGGATGGGTAGTAACAATTGCCAGCGGCGTGCGACACTTGCGCCGCACGCCATATCGTCCCGATGTTTTTTCGGGAGTGCAGGTGAACGGGAAGCGTGGATTGGTCGAGTTGTCGCTCCTGTGGTTTGTTATCCCGTTCATTGGATTTGTCATCATGCGTTTGGCATTGTATGATAACTTCAGACAGGTATTATTTATCCTGCCGCCGATTTTCTTAATGGCGGGCGTTGCATTTGAAAAAATAAAAAATATAAAATGGCAAATTGCGTTAGTGATTTTATGTTTGTTTCCCGGTATTGCTGGCATCGTTTCTTTGCATCCATATGAATATATTTATTACAATCGTTTCATCGGCGGCATGGATGGCGCACAGGGTCGCTTTGAGACCGATTACTGGGTCACTTCGTATCGCGAAGCGGCGGGATATGTGAATTCGATTGCTCCGCCAAATGCAGCGATCTGGGTCGAAGGCCCTGCACATTTGTTTGCAATTTTTGCTCGAGAAGATTTGAAGATTTATTCCTGGCATGAAGCGGAGCGGGCGGATCGTTATGAGTATGTTATTACGACGACACGCTATGATTTTGATAAAACATCCTACCCAGAGGCAGAGATCGTCCACAGGATTATGCGCGGCGATGCTTTACTGGCCGTGATAAAAAAACCGTAATGCAATATTCTCTACCGTACAAGGATAA
>VGNE01000015.1 GCA_016866215.1 Chloroflexota bacterium
GGTCTTCAACGTTTTCTTCACTTTTGTGTATACTCGGTAGCGATCAGTCATAGAGGACACCTCAGTTGGTTTGGTGACCCTGAGTTTACTCTATGACTGATTTTCCTCGTATTTGTACGGTAGAGAAATGAACTATGGTTTTAGGATCACTTCATTTGCCTATCCCTTTGGACATTATGATGAAGAAGCAAGACAGACTGTGATTGATTGTGGATACGATAGCGCGCGCGGCGTAAGCGGCGGGCCTGACACAATTCCCCCTGCAGATAAATATGCATTAAGAGCCATGCCGTATATTGTGAGCGACACAAGTGTGACAAAAATGATGCGCTACATTACCTCTGTGGAGCAGGAGGGCGGAGGCTGGGCAATCTTTGTGTTCCATCGTGTCTGCGATGGATGCAGTCAATATGCGGTTGACCTGGATACCTTCTCAAAATTTGCGGCACGTATTGCAGACCAAAAACAAATCGGTCTGGTTATTAAGACCATTGATGAAGTAATAAGCGGGAAATGAAGCTGGGAAAGCCTGGTCCCAGGCTAAAAGCACATCGCTCACAGAAGGCGCGTCCACGCCGATGACAACAAGTCCATCAGGAACTTAAAGTAAAAAGCTGATCAATGAAAAATAATGGCGCAGATTTTTATTTCTACACCATTATATTACGGCTTGAAATTGATCTTGCTGGTTACACATCCGCCTTTTTGCCCGGTATTGGAACACAAGGTAATAAACACACGGATATTATTCCCAGAGGGATTATAAGTAAATGCAGGCGCACTGATGATAAATGTATCTCCTGAAGCGAGCGTATCTTTTATTGTTGTTTTCAGGCAGCCATCAAGGTCAGTAAACTCATCTGAAAGAGCAACGAGTTCAATATCGGTGACTTTATCTTTCACCTTGATCTCCACAGACTTGAACGGAAGCGGACCTGTATTCTTCAACTTGATCTCCACCCACCAGCCAACACATGAATCAAGACTGGAATACTCAGCAGTGAAAGATGGGGACGGTGTCGGCGTCATGGTTGGCGTGGGCGTAGGCGGCGGAGTATAGACAGGCAAAAGCATAAGCGGACCAGTCAAGGTAGCGTATTCTCCCCACACCCAGCAAAACTCAGCGCCCGGATCCGGGTTACGGATATACCAATATCTATTGCTTGGGTCACGGGCATACACTTGGGCAGTTTCACCAACCAACAAAGCGCCCTGCAATATATAGACCTTGCCCGGGCCATTACGACAGTTCGTGGGAACCGAGACGCTGATCAAAGGAATGCTTAGAGTCGCTGTAGGGATCAAAGTTGGGGTTAGTGATTGTGTTGGCGTACTGGTTTCAGTGGGCGTAAACGTGGGTGGCTCAGGTGTCAATGTGACGGTTGCGGTTGCTGGCACGGGAGGTAATAGAGATGCTTGTGGCGCATTTTGTGTCAGCCCGGCGATCACCGTCTGCGCGGCGGATGTACTGATGGCATTTGGATCGAGCACTGCAAGATCCGGCACAATGCATGCGAGGCCGGCAATCAATAAAACGGCAAAGGGGATACGTTTTGATGATCTCATGCTTTCTCCTGACTTCTCATATAACGTGCGGGCTGGCTCCTTTGTTCCTGGATCAAATATCCTCTGGCAAGGAATTTCTTCTGCAAATTAATTTTTCATTTCATTGCTGGCCGCGTTCCACGACCACCCGCATTTCATTCCCGTCTGTAATTACATCGATCCAACCATTGCGGTCTGTCCGCAATAATGAATAGTCAGCCAAAGAATCCAACACATCCTGCGAGGGCAAACCGTCCGGGTTGCCTGCGGCAACACTCAATACAACCAGTTGTGGATTCAAATTCTCAAAAATATCAGGCGGGTTCGCAGGTGCGTACCCAGAATCCGAAAGCAGCAGCACATCCACGGCACCGACCACATTTCCAAATTCGAGGGACTCGTACATGCCCTCGCTCACGCCGATTGGAAGCAGTGCCCGAAAATTCCCATATTGAACGAGAAGTACGCTTCCTCTCGGACCTGCGGCCTGCACCTCGATGAATGTGCCGCCACCCAGGTCAAGCATTTGTCCCGCTTCCGCGCGGGTGAGGGGGATTCCTTCCGCCGCGAAATATTCATCCAGCAAACGCGCAGAGAACGAGGCTTGCACATTCCCGCTCCACAAAACATGCTCAGGTGGATATCTTTCGATCACACGCGGCAAAGCCGAAAGTTGCTCTTCCTGCGTGGAAGCGACGATCAGCCAGTCCAACTTGCGCGAAAAGAATGGAAGCCTTCTGCCGAGTTCATCGGATAATTCAGATGTGCTCGCGCCGCCATTGATCAGTAAGTTCCTGCCTTCAGGCGTTTGGATGAGGACTGCATCCGCTGAGCCGACTTCAAGAAATGTGATGTGAAACTGACCATCCCCAGCGGTTGCGGCGGAGCGCCATAGCACAACCATGCAAACAAACAGGAACGCAAGAGTCGCTGTCCATGCGACGGCTCGCAGAGAATCTGCTGAAGAATGGAACCAGTCCCGAATGCGCGACCAGTTGAAGGTCGCAGTAAGAAGCGCGATGTAGAAGAAGAGTACGATCCAAATGGACGCGTCACCAAGAAAGATCATCCCATGCGGCACGCGGTCGAAGAATTCCACAATGCGGATGGTGTATGCCGCAAAAGGCCAGGCGATCCACGCGATCAGTTGACCGAGAGGCTGAATGATGAGGCTGGTGAATACCGCCAATCCGCCAACGATCATCACTGCGGGTTGCACAGGCAGGATGAACGGGTTGGCGATGAATGAAATCAGGGAGATGCGTTTGAAATGATAGGCCATGATCGGAATGGTTGTGAGTTGAGCCGCCAGTGTAAGAATGACATTTTCGTTGATGATGCGCGCAAATATACTTGTATCATGTTTTGAAAGTCTGGCGATCAGGTTACCCGTGTAATATGAAAACGGTTCGGAGTAAAGGATCAAACCAAGTGTGGCGAAAAACGAAAGCTGAAAGCCCACGTCCCAAATCACGAGTGGATTAATGAGCGCCATGATAAGCGCAACCACCATGAGCGCGTTCAAGCCCATGTTGCGCCTTCCGATTTGGCGCGCAAACAATGAAATACTGCCCATGAATGCGGCGCGCATTACTGCCGCATCCCCGCCGACAAGAAAGGCATACATGAAAATCCCGACGATCGCGATCAAAGCGCCCAGGCGTTCATTTGTAATGTTTTTGAAGATGGAAAAGAAAACCCCTGCAATGATGGCAATGTTAAATCCGGAGATGGCGATGATGTGCGCTGTGCCTGTGCTCTTGAAGGCCTCCTGCAGCTTGCGCGGTAAACCAGTATCCACGCCGAACAAAATGCCTGCGAACAACGAGGCTTCTGGGTCTTGATATAAACGATATGTCTTTTCCAATAGTTTTGATTTTAGTTTGTAAATCTGTGCAGTGACGATGTTGCCGCCATGCCCCGGCAACTCGGTCACTTCTGCAATGGACATGTATGAATGAATGCCTTCACGCGCAAGATAATCGCGGTAGGAAAATTGCTCGTCTTCAGGCGGGGTTTTTAATTGTCCACGCACACGCACGAGTTGACCGTATTCATAAGTCTGATTTTTTGCGACACGCACGAGGATCAATCCGGAAACTGGCAGGTCGCCGCTGCCGCTGTCCACAGCTTCCACTTTGAGTTTGAGGTTAGTGTACTTATCGCGGGTATCGGGCGGCTCGACGAGGAAACCAGTAATTAGTAAATCGTAAGTGCGGTCGTTGTAAAAGACGATGTGAAAGGCGTCTATGTTCGGCTGGCGGAATTGATAGTAGGCAGAGCCGAGGAAGAGGGATATTAAAAGGGTGAAGGAGAAAGGATGAAGGATGAAAAGGATGAAGGATGAAGAAATAAAGCGTGTTCTGAGCGAAATTGATGGGCTGAAGGCGAAAAACGTGAAGCGTGATTTTAGATAACGAACAAACAGGTAAAGCAAAAAAATGGAAGTGGCGAGTACAACCCATATCCAAGTGGGGAGGGGGAAGAGACTGGCAAGTATGATTCCTGCAATAAAGGATAAAGAAATCCACAATAATGGCATGTTGTGGATTTTACATTAGATTGAAAGATCACCCCAATGCAAAAGAAACATGTGTACACGAAAAGGTTTTCAGTAACCCATGCTCCAGCCGCCGTCCCCGGCGGCGTTTGCAGGGTAAATCTTGCGCCGAGGCTTGTACTGAGCTTGTCGAAGTGACGGCGCAAGGAGCCGCTTGCGATCACCTCAATGCAAAAGGGGCACTGCCCTGCGGAAGCATAAAAAAGCGGCAGGCGGGTTATTTAAAGAATTCAATAAAACTTTTCAAATCAACGGGGTTATAGCGTCTATGACAAACTTAATCTTCCCCATGCTCGGCTACCTGTTTGGCTCGCTTCCATTTTCGATTTGGATCACACGCTTTGTCAAAGGTGTGGATGTGCGTGATGCGGGTTCGGGTCATGCCACAACAACCAATACCATTCGTCAGGCTGGGTTTGGCTGGGGCGCGCTGGTTCTGATCTTGGATATCTCCAAGGGATATATTCCAACACGGCTTGCAAATAATTATGCGGGCGAGGTTTGGGTGGTCGCACTCACTGCGACTTTTGCAGTGATCGGCCATATCTGGCCTGTGTTTGCAAATTTTCGCGGCGGGATGGGATTAGCAACTGTCGGCGGCGCGTTTCTGGCTGTAAATCCACTGGCATTTATGATTTGTGTGGCGATTCTTATTTTGCTCGTGTTGGTCATCCGTCATTCTGCACGAGCGAGTGTATTTACAGGCATCTTCGGCGCGCCTGTATTGTGGATATTCAATATCCGCGATGATTCTTTTTGGGTTGCCTTAGGTGCGGGACTTGTGATCGCAGTCCGCTTTTTGATTGATTGGAATCGCAAATATCGGGAATTATGGCTGGACAGGGAGAAGGCAGAAAAAAACTCGGGCTGAGCTTCTTCTTTTTTTATTTAAGGCTTCTTTCAGTCGAGGCATGGACAGGAGCACGACGGTAATGTTGTCATATCCGCCGCGTTCATTGGCCAGGGTCACCAGCGCTTCCGCCGCAGACTTCAGGTCTTTCTTCGAGTGGATGGTTTTTTGAATTTCATCATCCCAAACAAGATCTGTGAGTCCGTCACTGCACAACAGGATGGTATCGCCGGGGTCAAGATAAAAACCCTGGTTGTGCCCTGATTCTTCCTCGGTTTCTTCGTTGTCAATCCGCAGGCGAAAATCAACTTCGGGTAATTGTAATCCGCCAAGATACCGGCGGATCACATGCACGTTCGGGTGGCCGTGCATTTGTTCGACTGTGATGACGCCTTTTTCGAATGCTTCCTGCACCCAGGAGTGGTCAATGGTCAGGCGTTGAATATGTTTGCCGCGCAAAAGATAAATGCGCGAATCGCCCACATAGGCCGTGTAAAGTTTATTTTCGATGACCCACGCGCAGGCACAGGTTGTGCCCATGCCTTCCTCGTCCGCTTTTCCGGCGGATTGAGCGGAGATAGCATGGCTGGCAGCATGAACGGCGGTTTCGAGAATTTCTACAGGGGTTTTTGCGTTACTTTCTGCAACCCCCATGCTGATGGTATTGACTGCAAGTTCGGCGGCTACCTCGCCGGCGCGATGACCACCGATGCCATCCGCAACTAACGCAAAAACGGATGGGCGCGAATCGTCCTTGCTTAACACGAACGATTTGACCGAATAACGATCTTCATTGTTCTTGCCAGACATTCCGGCGTGGCTGAGCGCGGCAACATGCAGGTGGCCAGGTGTGGAAGGGATCATTCTTTAGTATTTTGAACGGTTATCTTGGGAGTTGAAGCCGCTGGGGGCGCTTTTAGCATAAAACGATACGTTAATTGGCCGAAGTTTATCATATCGCCGTGCATCAACCGATAGCCTTCCCGCAACACCTGTTCGTAATTTACCCACGTGCCTGCAATCGAATTGTTATCCTGCAACAGGTAACCGCCTTTATCGGTTTGCCTGAGCCGCGCATGGATGGATGAAATGGAGGGGTCATCCAGGATTTGATTACATTGCACAGGGTCGGTGCCAAAGGTGATTTCTTTTTCGATCAACTGGATGGGCGCGACTGCGGCGGCCTGTCCATCTGAATTAATACGGAGGAGGAAGGCCGGCGCTTCCACACTGGATTTTGAGCCTGCTCCTGTTTTCCTGGACGGGGTCCGCCGCTTTTTGCTTTTCCCCGCAGGGGCCGAGGCGGCTTGGGGAGTATCTTCCACCCTTGCCAGGATGGGCTGTGTCAGAGGGTCAATACTAGCGCGGTGCGCTGCCTGCGCGGCACGCAAAGTTGGAATACGAAGACGTCCGCTCAGTAGAATAAAAAAGAGCACCAAGCCTGCGAGGCTGATCGAGCCGACTGTAAGCGGCGTGCGGTATTTTGCCAGGAAGACGGCGGGTCCGCTTGGCGGCTTTATAACCGTGACGATCACGGGAATGGGCATGCTTATTTTATTCAAACCAAGCACATCCATCGCTTCCACCATGATCTGATGTTCCCCACTGCTGGTGTAAGCCTTCAGGTCCCAGATGAAGAGGTTGAATGGTTCGGCCGTGTTCTCATCCACGATCCTGTCATCCACATACAGGGTGGTGCGTATCAGCGGACGGACATACCCATCAGGAAATTCAATGATAATCTCGATTTCCTGTGTGGCGGGCAATAGAATTTCCTGGTTGAAGGGATCGTCAGCCGGAGCCTGCCGCGTGATCTGTGAGGACAGCGCTATCGGGAAAGGGTTGGGCGGTTGAACATCCACGTTGAAATTCTGCTCGGCAGATGTCACAAGCCCTGAGGGCAGGCTTACCTGCACGCTGAAAGGATGTTCGCCCGAAATATTCACACGCGAAGTGTAGGAAAGTACGTAGGTTCGGCGCAAAGCGGAAAAATAAGATTCGAGGTCAGGGAACCTCTCCTCACCAGAATACTGGAACATGGCGCCGCCGGTTTGGATGGCTAGGTTATTGAAGACCGCCGCGCTTGTATTGGTGAATGTTGTATTCGCATCCACATACCAGACGAAGATGCGGATGCCGCTTTCATTTGCGCTCTGGGTGTACGGCTCCAGCAACGCGGCCAAGTTCGGCTCATCCATTTGGGGAGTGATGAACAGGATGGCGCGTTTCATGCCCAGCCGAGGAGTCTGCGCGTTGACCGTATCCATTGCGGTGGCAAGGGATTGCAGGTTGGGACTGGCAATACGCATGTCAGGTTGAAAGCCGTTCACCCCGACGATGAAATCGTTTGCGCCAGCATGGTTAATGACCGGTCCCGCCTGGCTGACAAGGCTGAGGTCATCCGGCAGGTTTGCCGGGCGGCTTTGTGCCCATTGTGTGATCACCTGTGCCACGCGTTGAAAGCGGGAGAAGCCATTCGCATTGCGCGCATCCAGTGCCGCGCCCTGATTGACGGCGACAACAATTTGCAAGGGAATGGCGAACTCGGTCAATGAGTCGCTTGGGAGTGGCTGTCCGTTTTCGATAACGGTAACAGCCTCGGGTTTAAGTCCTGAGACGAAAATTTTTTGGGCGTCGAAGATATCCAAATACGCCGAGACGGTTGGAAAAGCGGATGCATCCGCAGGGTAGAGAGTCGCAATTGCGAGGTTTTGCTGTGCACGAACAGAAGGCGCAGTGCCAAGCAAGAGGCCCAGGCTGAGAAACAGAGCAAGGAGTTTATGCATTTACCGCAACAACAGCCGCAGATTCCGTGGGTTTGGCGAGGCGCAGGTAGGTCAGCGTCCATGCGGATTTGATGTAGGCTGTCAGAATACCATTGAGGAAAATGATCACCGGCAGATACAAGGCACAGCAAGCGAGAGCAATATAAACGAGTGTAAAAGATTCATTCAATGTATTCATACCAATAAAAATTGGCAGAAGCGACAAAATAAGGGGGAGCGCAATGATAATCCCGATCATCACGCCGCCAACGGCAAGCACGATTGCCAGAATGATGATTGGAATCGCGTTGGTTTTCACGATCTGCCAGCCGCGTTTTAATCCATCCAGGATGCCAAGGTTTTCGAGCACAATCGCAGGCTGTGCCTGTTCCATGACAACAGCAATCACCCAACTGATTGGGACAAGAATACACAAAAGCGGAAGGATGCAGATAAAACCTATTCCCATTGTGACAAATCCAAATATGGCCAATGGAATGAAAATCAACACAAAAGCAAGCCTGATCAAAAAGTTCATGCCGAAGATGCGCCAGAAATAAGGCCTGCTCTCAGACCAAAGTTCGCCAAAGGATAATCTCTCTGCGCCGGTCTCGACCTTGTATACGCCTTTGATCAAGCCGATCCTGCCCATCATTCCCGCCGCGTATAAAAGGAAGGATAATAGAATAATGATTACAACACCGGCAATGATGATCCATAAATTTTGTTCAAAAAATTGAGCAGCCTGCTGTATGCCCCGCTCAAATTGTTCAGTGGAAAATGGCGCATCACCGGATCCGGTTTGATAACCGGAGTTTCCTCCGCCGGCGCTGCCTCCTCCACCGCCACGCGCAAAGCTGGCGAGAATACCAAAAACCCACAAGACCTTATGTTTCCAGATTATTTTCCACGAAGTGGTCAGCACTTCGCCAAGGTTGAAATTGTTCATAACGCCTCCTCAATCGTGGTCTCGATACGGGCTGGGAAAAGCGCCCAGCCCTACTCGACCACCAATCCAAAATCTCAAATCGTAAATCGCAAATTGTTACTCCCACTCAATGGTGGCAGGCGGTTTACTCGTAATATCATACACTACGCGATTAATTCCGTCCACTTCATTGACGATCCGATTTGAGATTTTCGCCAATAAATCATGCGGCAGGCGCGCCCAATCCGCCGTCATAAAATCCTCGGTGGTCACTGCTCGAATCGCCGCCGTCTCCTGATAGGTGCGCTGGTCGCCCATCACACCCACCGATTTTACTGGCAGTAAAACCATAAAAGCCTGCGATGTCTGTGCACCTTTCCCTATAAACCCTGCATTGGATAATTCCTCCAAAAGGATTGAGTCAGCTGCCCGTAAACGGGATATGCGCTCAGGCGTACACTCCCCGAGACAACGCACGGTCAACCCCGGACCTGGAAACGGTTGCCGCCAAACGAGGCTTTCACTCAGCCCAAGCGCTTCGCCCACCAATCTCACTTCATCTTTAAACAAATACTTCAACGGCTCAACCAGGGCAAATTTCATGTCCTCTGGAAGTCCGCCCACGTTGTGATGCGTTTTTATTTTCTCGGCTGTGTTCCGGTCAGGCGCGGATGATTCAACCACATCGGGATAGATTGTCCCTTGCACGAGAAACTTTGGTCGGCCTGCTTTCTGCGCCTGTGCTTCAAAAATGCGGATAAATTTTTCGCCGACAATTTTTCGCTTTTGCTCAGGGTCTGTAATCCCTTTCAGCGCGCCGAGGAAACTAGCGCTGGCCTCCACTGTGATCAACTCCACACCCAATCCATCGCGCAATGCGGATGCGACCTGCTCACCTTCGTTATGTCTGAGCAAGCCTGTGTCCACGAAGACTGTCACAAGTTGATCTCCTATCGCTTTATGCACCAACGCCGCCGCGACAGTTGAATCCACACCGCCGCTGACCGCCGCGAGGACGCGTTGATTACCGACTTGCTCACGGATTCTTTTTACACTTTCGTCAATAATGGATATTGGAGTCCATTCCGGTTTTGCGCCGCAAATATCAATGGCAAAATGTTTAAGCAATTCAACCCCATTGGGGGTGTGATGCACTTCGGGATGAAATTGCACACCAAAATATTTTCTTTGCATGTCGCCCATCGCCGCGCAGGGACTGTTTCCAGATTTCGCCAACGCCACAAAACCATCGGGCATGCGCGTGATCCTGTCACCGTGAGACATCCATACCTGCGAGAGATTAGTAATCAGGGGATTAGGGATCAGGCTTTCGATTTCAGCATGTCCATATTCGCGCTGCGCAGATGGGTCCACTTTGCCGCCGAGAGCATGAGTCAGTGCCTGCATGCCGTAACAGATTCCAAGAATGGGCAAGCCTGATTCCAAAATGAACTTTTGGATATACGGCGCACCTGCCTCATAAACGGATTTTGGTCCGCCGGAGAGGATGAATCCCTTTGGGTTGATCGAGAGGATTTTTTCCTGGGGCGCGTCCCAGGGAAATAACTCGCAATAGACTTGTGTCTCGCGCACGCGGCGCGCGATGATCTGCGCATATTGTGAACCAAAATCGAGGATGGCGATGGAGTTCATTATATTTATTGTAGGGACACAGCGGCGCTGTGTCCCTACCCTTTCAATCAGAGATCAAATGAAAATGCAAATGCGGGAAATCCTGATATTCGCCGCCATTCACAATGAGGCGATACACCTTGAGATGGAATTCATCCGCCAGGCTTTGGACGGTGGCATATAAGTCGGTGAGGAAGGCGGTATCTGCTGGATCAAGTTGCGCAAGAGATGCAACCTGCCGCTTGGGGACGATGAGAACGTGAAACTTATAGCTGGGAGAAGGATGATGAAACGCAAGCAGGTTTGGGGTCTCACGGAGGCGGGCAACTGGGATGAGGAAACTCATGGTTGCGAAGATCCAGCCGATTAAGGGGGAGAGAATCCAGAGAAGTTTTTTAATCCAAAAATTTTTACTCAAGGCGCCGTCCTCGCCGCCGAGGACGGCGGCAAGAGCAGGGTTAATCCACAAATTCGATTTTACCGTTATCGAGGGATTTGATGCAGGCAATCGACTCAATCGGCACGCCAAGGGATTTCAATGCATCGCGCCCGCCTTCGAAGATTTTTTCAATGAGCGCGCCGATGCCGACAACTTTTGAACCTGCGGCTTCGGCCAGACGGGCGAGACCCAGGATGGTTTGGCCGCTGGCGAGGAAGTCGTCAATGATGAGGACTTTTTCGTCATTGGCGAGGTATTCGGGAGAGATGATCAGCTCCACCATGCGGCCTTTGGTATGCGATGGCGCGAGGGTCAGATAAACCTGGTCTGGCATGGTGATGGGTTTTGTTTTGCGGGCGTACACAACGGGAAGCCCCATGTGGAGGGCGGTGGTCAGCGCCGGCGCAATGCCTGAAATTTCGGCGGTTAGGATTTTGGTCGCGCCAACATTTGCAAAGCGTTTTGCAAATTCACGCCCACAGGTATCCATGAGGATTGGGTCCACTTGATGATTAACGAAACTATCCACTTTTAATATTCCATTGCCGAGCACTTGCCCCTCTTTCAAAATACGTTCCTGTAATTCGTTCATCACGCCTCCGTGTTGACTGGACCAATATGTATGGATTTTACAACTCCAGAACAGAAGTTGCCAGAGGGAAAATTTTTACGGCTACTTATGCTGGCTTAAGGAGGGAAAAAGGACTGTGTTAGAATCTTGCGCGTGAATGGAGAAATAGTTTTAGTGCTGGCGTCCAACTCGCCGCGCCGCAGGCAATTGCTTGCGCTTGGAAATTGGGCTTTCAGTGTCAAAGTTGTTGATATAGATGAAACCCCGCTGGCAGATGAATTGCCAAAAAATTATGTGCTCCGCCTTGCCCGGGCAAAGGCGCTGGCTGTCTCAGAGAAGGCATCTCCTGAAAATATCATCATCGGCTCAGATACGACGGTGGTGGATGGCGACTCTATTCTCGGCAAACCAAACGATGCACGGAATGCCGAAAGTATGTTGAAGCAATTACGCGGACGCACGCATCAAGTCTACACGGGGATTGCACTGTACCGCGTGCAGGATGAAAAGATGCTGACGGAATTATCCGTGACAGATGTGCCGATGCGGAATTATTCCAATGAAGAGATCACCGCCTATATCAATACTGGCGACCCGATGGACAAGGCCGGCGCGTATGCGATTCAACACTCTGACTTCGATCCGGTTGAGTCCATGCAGGGATGTTATGCCAGCGTGATGGGATTACCCATATGCCATGTGATGCGCGCTTTACAAAAGTTGGATGTTCGCCCTGCGGCGGATGTGCCAATGGCTTGTCAAAACTTATTGAATTATCAATGTCCCGTTTCGAGCGCGATTCTGCGCGGCGAAAACCCCTCACCCTAGCCCTCTCCCGAAGGGAGAGGGGACTCCTACCCCATCGGGGGAAGGGCTGGGGATGAGGGTTAGTATTAAAAGGAAACAAATGAAAGTTATACGCTGGATAAAATATATTCTGATATTGACTTTTCTCTCAGCTTGCAGCGTGGGTGGAACGAGTGGCAATCCAATTACCAACCTTTTCGCCACAGCCACTCCATTGCCCACCGCGCAGGCTCGCATCACCCCCGCGCCGGATGCGCAGTCAGCGGTCACAGCATTTTTTCAGGCCTTGCAACAAGACGATTACGAGACGATGTATGCCATGCTGGCACAGTCCAGCCGCGATGCAGTGACGCTCGAAGATTTTTCCAAACGCTGGAACGATGCCTTGAACACCATGAGCGCATCCAACATTGATTTCTCGATCATGTCATCGCAACTCGGCCCTCACAATGCCGAGGTTGGCTACAGCATTACCTATAAAACGGCTCTGGCTGGGGATATTCAACGAAATATCGTCATGCGCCTTGCGAATGAAAATGGCACCTGGAAAGTACAATGGGATGACGGCTTGATCCTGCCTGAACTCGCGGGCGGCAACCAGCTTGCGATGGATTACAGCATCCCCGCCCGCGGCGACATTTACGATCGCAAAGGATTGCCAATCGTCACACAGGCAACCGCGTTCGCCTTCGGTATCCAAACCGATCAGATCGACCCGGACATGCGCGGCACCTTAACCACAGAACTCGGCTTGCTATGCGGATTGGATCCCCTGGACATTGAAGATCAGATAGACGCCTCCGGACCCGGCTGGTACCTGCCCATGTGCGAAGGGACACGCGCCGAAGCCAAGAGATTGCTCGACATCAACCCCGGCGGACTGGTAGTCGCAGACTATGAATCCCGCTATTATTTCGAAACGGGTCTTGCTCCACAGGCTATTGGCTTTACTCAATTCATTACCCCCGAACAATTGAATGAATATCGCCGCCTCGGTTATAACGGCAGCGAAAAGATTGGACAATCCGGAATTGAAAAATGGGCGGAGGATTATCTCGCCGGACAACACGGCGGTACTCTCCACTTAGTCGCACCGGATGGTCAGATCATCTCCACACTTGGGCAGAGCAGCCCACAACCTGCAGACTCGGTCTACCTCACCATTGACAGCAATATGCAAGCCTATGCCCAGTCTGCAATTGAATTCTTCCGCGGCGCAATTGTTGTGATGGAAGTGGATACCGGACGCATCCTGGCCATGGCATCCAGCCCGGATTTTGACCCCAATCTTTTTGAACCTGAAAACCCAAACAATGCGCTTGGGTTGGGAGAGTTGCTGAACAGCCCGTACGACCCGCTGCTCAACCGCGCTTCACAGGGACAGTATCCGCTCGGCTCGGTATTTAAGATCATCACCTTCTCCGCCGCCCTCGAAAGCGGGTTATATTTGAAAGACACCACCTACGATTGTCAGTACGAATTTACGAGACTGCCCGACCGCACTTTGTACGACTGGACGTATGATTACTGCAAAGAGGCGATTGCGAGAGGCGATGCCTGTGACACCTTAAGCACCAGGCCATCCGGGCTGCTCACCCTGCAGGAAGGCTTGATGCGTTCATGTAATCCATATTTCTGGGAGATAGGTTATGACCTGTTCACAAACTGGAACCGCGGCTCTGATATTGCCAACATGGCACGCGCATTCGGGTTCGCCGCCCCCACCGGCATCGATCAGGTCCCTGAAGCCAGCGGACAAATTCTAGATCCAACAGGCCCTGTGGAAGCTGTCAACCAGGCCATTGGGCAGGGTGATGTGCTTGTGACTCCGCTTCAAGTGGCGAACGCCGTAGCGGCAATCGCCAATGGCGGCACTTTATACCGCCCGCAGCTGATTGAGAAGATTCAACCTGTGGATGGCGGCCCGCTCCTCTCCTTCCGCCCGGAAGCGCGTGGCACGCTTCCATTGCGCAGCGAAAATCTTGCGACCCTGGAAGAAGCGATGTTCATGGTGACGCAATTCAGAAGAGGCACTGCCAACTACCAATTTGCCGGTTTGCAATACGATGTGGCTGGCAAAACTGGCACCGCCGAATCCGGCAGCGGTTTGCCTCATGCCTGGTTTGCAGGCTTTACGGAGAATGAAGAAAATACCGGCTTGCCGGATGTTGCCATTGCTGTCATTGTGGAAAATATCGGTCAGGGTTCTGAATACGGCGCTCCGCTTTTCAGGGCGATGGTGGAGACCTATTATTATGGCAGTCCGCAAAGACCGTTTTATGATTTTGGTCGAATCGGTTATCCACCTTATACGCCCACTCCATTTGGCGCCCCTACACAGGGGGATAATTAAGGTGAATATTTGACGAGCGAGATCACCAAACAAGGTTTGATCATCAAGGCCCAATCCGGTTTCTTTACAGTCGAAACTGGGGAGGGTCTTGTTGTTTGTCAGTTGCGTGGAAAATTAAAGCAAGGCAGAGCCCATGGGGATATTGCCGCGCTTGGCGATTATGTCACCATTACGCTTTTGGAGGACGGCAGCGGGGTCGTTGAAAATGTCGAAGAGCGCAAGCAGGCTTTGGTCAGGTTGGACCCGCGCCCGCAGGGTGAGTATCAGCAGGTATTGCTGGCAAATGCCGATCAGGTCATCTTTGTGTTTGCGTGTGCGCATCCGAATCCAAAATTAAGAATGTTGGACCGCTTCCTGGTCATCGCTGAAAAGCAAAAGATACCGATCATCATCATTGCCAATAAAATTGACCTTGTTGAAAATGCAGAAGATATTTTCGGTTTGTATGAAAACATCGGCTATCGCGTGATCTACACTTCGGCAAAACTGGAAAAGGGACTGGATGAATTACGCAACGTGTTGAAAAATAAAATCTCTGCGCTGGCAGGACCCAGCGGCGTGGGAAAATCAAGTTTGTTGAACGCGCTTCAACCCGGGCTTGGGCTGGCTGTGAATGAGATCAGCAAGGTGATGAACAAAGGCCGGCAGACCACCGTCACGCGCCAAATGTTTCCATTGGAAGGCGGCGGATACGTGGCGGATACGCCGGGCTGGAAATCGCTGGCATTGTGGGATACCGAAGCCGCGGAGATGGATGCGTATTTTCCAGAACTGCGTGATCTTGTGCCGCATTGTCAATTCAGTGATTGCACGCACGTCCACGAGCCGGGCTGCGCCGTGCTTGCCGCACTTCAAACGGAAAAAATTTATCCCGCACGATACGAATCATATTTGAGATTGCGGGCAGGGCAGGAGTGACGATTGCCGATTTACGATTGCCGATTTATGATTGGGAATTACTCACTGAAAACTGATGACTGATAACTACCCAACTACAAAACTATCAAACTACAAAACTAATGACTGATAACTGGAACTTACTCGGACACGAATGGGCTGTGGATATGCTTCGCCAGCACGCCGCGCGCGGGGATGTGCGCCACGCGTATCTTTTTTGCGGACCTCCCGGCCTGGGCCGGCGGACTTTGGCTTTGCGCCTCGCGCAGGCCTTAAACTGTGAAAAACCCATCGCTGCTGGAGTTCCCTGCCAAACATGCCGCGATTGCAAACAGATCGAGAACATGCAGCATCCAGACTTGAATGTTATTGAGCCTGCTATCATTGACCCTGATGATCGCAAAGAATTAATCCCTGCTCTTAATGGTGAAATTCGTATTCAGCAAATTCGCGATTTGCAAAGAACCTTCAACCTCAAACCTTATCAGTCAAAATATCGTGCGGCTTTATTTTTGCGTTTTGAGAAAGCAAACGATAACGCCGCCAACGCTTTGTTAAAGACCCTCGAAGAAGCGCCCGCGCATGCGATCCTGCTATTAACTGCGGATGCCCCCGAACAACTATTACCCACCATTGTTTCCCGTTGTGAGATCCTGCGCCTGCGCCCTTTGCCCATCGAAGCCATTGAAGCGGACTTGATCGAACGCGGCCTGGATACAGAACGCGCCCGTTTGCTTGCACATATTTCAGGCGGACGTCCCGGCTATGCGCGGCGAATGCTTGAGGATGAGACCCTTCTCGAAAAGCGCGAGGAAAGATTAAACGATCTGCAAACGCTTTTGCCTGCTCCCCGTGTGGAGAAATTTTCCTACGCTGACAAACTCTCCAAAGACAAGGAGACCATGCGCCAGGCCATCATGATCTGGCTCTCCTACTGGCGCGATGTGATGCTGCGCGTGGCTGGCGCGGAGACTCCTCTCATCAACATAGATCGCAATATGGAAATTGAATTCCTTGCCGGGCGGCTGGATCTCTCCACGGCGCGGCGCGTGGTGGGGGATTTGGAGTCCGCATTGGAGCAGATGGATAAGAATGTGAATTCGAAATTATTGGCGGAAGTGTTGTTGTTGGATTGGCCAAAAGTGTAAAAAGTGACAGCCATCTTAAAGGTGACTGTCACTTCAGGAGTTAAAATATGTGCCGAAGCATCAAACCCTTGCGTAATATGGATCACCCCGCCACAGAGCAGGAGATTCAGGAAGCCGCCTTGCAATATGTGAGGAAGGTCAGTGGGTATCGAAAGCCTTCAAAGGCGAATGAGAAAGCGTTTCAAAAAGCAATTGAGGATGTGGCCGAGGCGACGAGGAAGATGTTGGAATTTCTTGGTCCAATGAACAGCGGGGATTAATAAAGGAGGAATTACGATGTTTGAAAGGATATTTTTCTACTCAATCGCCTCGCGCAGTTTCCGCGCCAGCTTTCCAAAATGGGGCGTATAACGAATATCATCTTTTCTGGGACGCGGGAGGTCAACTTCCACGTCCAATTTTATTTTTCCGGGGCGCTGGGTTAATACCAAAACCCTGTCTGCTAAAAACAATGACTCGTTGATCGAATGCGTCACCATGATGACCGTTTTTTGCCTGGCCTGCCAGATGCGGGATAACTCTGTCCACATGCGTTCACGGGTGAGGGCATCCAGCGAGGCAAAAGGCTCATCTAGCAGGAGCAGGTCCGGGTCATGGATGAGCGCGCGCGCGATCCCGACCCGCTGTGCCATGCCGCCGGAAAGGTCGCGCGGCCACGAGTCTTCGAATCCCTGCAAGCCCACCAGTTCGATCATCTCCAGCGCTTTTTTCCGCGCCTTCGATTCGCCCAGACCCTCCAACTCAAGCGGAAGTTTGATGTTATCCAGCGCGCTGCGCCAGGGCATCAGGCTGGCCTGCTGAAAGACCATGCCGATCTTCGGATGCTGGTGATGGATGAAATGCACCCGCCCCGTTGTGGGTTGTAATAGATTTGCAACCGCCCTCAGCAGGGTGGTCTTGCCAGAACCCGATGGACCGAGGAAACAAATAAATTCACGCGGACAAACTTCGAATGAAATATCCTCAAGCGCGCGCAATCCTCCATTGCTGTCAGGAAAAACAACGGAGAGGTCTTGGACGGTGAGGATGGGTCTGGTGGTCATCTAAGTTTCCATGTCATTGCGAGGAGCGCTCTTGTTCTTTGCGACGAAGCAATCTCCTATAAAGTTGAAGATTGCTTCCCTTCGACAGGCTCAGGACAGGCGTCGGGAAGTACATCCTCCTACTAATGACACAGAGTGTCATTTTGCATAGAATAGCGGTTTTCGCCCGCTATGGATATACTCGCAACGACATATATTAACTACGGAATAAACTCATTCGTGAATGCCTTGCTCAAATCCAACGGCGCGGGGATCAATTCCATTTTTACCAAAAGATCATTCATGTTCTCCCAGGCTTGCGGGTCTGAATAACCGATTTTCTCTGCTTTCCAAAATTCAATGGAGGTATACAGGATTTGTAATTGGACAGCCTTGTCTTGATCTGCAAGATTTTCCACGAATTTCAAACTGATCGTATAAGCCGCATCGGGATTTGCAATCGTATCTGCAATGCCGCGCGCCAATGCACGCGCCATGCTTCGCACAAGCTCAGGCTCATTCTTGATCGTCAATTCACTTGAAAGGATGCCGTTGGCGGTCAACTGCACATAATCTGCCACGCGCAACTCATTCACTTCATAACCCAGCGATCTTAATACGATCGGTTCATTCGCCGCGTAACCAACCACAATATTTTTTTGTTTCGCTGCAAACGCTTCCACCTGATTGAATCCAATGGCATCCATCTTCACATCCGCTGGTTTAAGTCCCGCAGAAAAAAGAAGCGCCTGCAAACCAATGTAATTCGCTCCAAACAAACCGGGCAGACCGATGTCCTGTCCGCGCAGGTCGGCAGGTTCATGGATGTTCAACTCAGGCGCAGAGATGATCGAAATTGGAAATTGCTGATACCAGGCAAAGGTATAAACCACGGGTAACCCCTGCGAACGCGCCAGTAAAACCTGCTCCCCTGAAGCCACCGCAAAGGGCAGTTCGCCCGCGCCCACCAAGGCCACACCGTCTGTCTCGAAGGAATAATCGAATTCGAGTTCGATCCCCTCCTCGGCAAAATAACCTTTATCCACCGCGACATAGAACGGCGCATACTGGATGTTTGGGATATATCCCATCGGCAGTTTGACGCGGCGCGTGCGGACTATATCCGTTTCATTACCGACCTGTACATTGCCGCAAGCCGAAAGGCTGAGTGCCAGCCCAAGCATGAGTAAAACTAATTTCTTAAACATTGTGTCTCCTTTGAATTTGCCTCGTCGTTGCGAGGAGGGCGTAGCCCGACGAAGCAATCTCCAACACGGTGAGGGGGATTGCTTCGGGCGGGAAAACACCGCCCTCGCAATGACGGGTTATTATTTCTGCCATTTCAAAAATTTTCTTTCAAGCAAAGTCACCACACCATATAGTGACAAGGCCAGTGCGATCAGCGTGAAGACTGCCACAAAGACCATGGAAGTGTCATATTGAAAATCACCAAGCTGCAAAAGGAAACCGAGTCCCTGCTCTGCGTCCACCAGCTCGCCGACGATTGCGCCGATCACGGATAAGGTTGCGCCAATTCTTAATCCGCCGAGCAATACGGGCAGTGAAGCAGGGACTTCCAGTTTCAGTAGAATCTGCAAGCGTGTGGCGCGGATGGAATGCATCAGGTCATACAAGGCTGTCGGCACAGCGCGCACGCCAACCACTGTATTCACCAAAACAGGAAAGAACACGATCAACGCGCAAATGACCACCTTCGAGAGAATCCCATCCCCGAGCCAGATGACCAGCAACGGAGCAATCGCCACAACGGGAATGGCCTGGCTGGCCACAAGATACGGCGAAAGGATTTTTTCAAGCGAGCGCGATTTTGCAAGCATATAACCCGTGACTGTGGCAAAGGCGATGCCGGATAGTAAACCCAGCACGATCTCCGCCAGAGTAATCCGCGTGTGATAAAGCAGGCTTCCATCCATGAGCGCTTTGACGAAACGCGTCCAAACGTCTGCGGGCGCCGGCAGGATAAAACGCGGCAGTTGGGTCACCTGCACAATCAATTGCCAGGCCAGTAAGGCAAAGGCAATCGAAAGGATCACAGGAAGGATATTTTGAACACGCTTGAATACGGACATAAAAAATGCGCCTCGCTTGTGTCAACAATCGGGGCGCAGAGACAGGACAAGGCGGAGTTAGAGGCGGATATCATGCCAGATAAAAAATCCCGAAAACAAGAATCGTTTTCGGAGCATGAATCCACACAGACCGCGCAGGTCCGCGTTACCTTCTTCTATCCAGACTATACTGTCGGCCCTGGAATTACACCAAGTCATGCGCTTCTGGAGTCAGGAAACTTGCTTCCGTAAATTCCGACAGCTTGCTGTCGGACTCCAGAGTTGCTCGTGGGCTGTACCACCGATCGGGAATTGCACCCTGCCCCGAAGGTTAAATATTTTGTTGGTGTGATTATAATGCATATCACGTGTTATTTCAATTGCGCCTTCAACTTCCCGGCAGTATCTTTATAACCATCCAGTTTCTCGCGTTCTTTTGCGATCACATTCGAAGGAGCTTTGACCGCGAAGTCACTGGAGAGAAGTTTTTCCAAACGATCAATATGAGACTGTGCTTCTTTCAATTCTTTCTCAAGGCGGGCTTTATCGTTGGCGAGATCCACCATGCCCGCGAGAGGAATGTAAATTTCCACAGAGCCAACCACGAGCGCGGCGGAGTCGGCGGGTTTTTCGGTTAGAGACTGGTGAATAGAGAGCAGAGAGTAGTCCAGTCCTGCAAGAGATGTAATGACAGAAGCTTGGCTTGTAACCAAATCAAGTTTGTTGACTGCTGAAATCGTCGCGGCGATCTTCTTAGAGGGAGTCACGCCTTTGTCCGCGCGCAGGTTACGGACGGAACGCACGATTTCCTGGATCAATGCGAAGTCTGCGATCTTTTCCTCTTCCCAGCTTTCTGTTGGGCGCGGTTCAGGGAATTTGGCAACGATCAATGCGGCAGGCCAGTCTTTTGAGAGACTAGAGATGGGAGATTCGCGCAAGGCGCTGTGCAAATGTCCCCAGATTTCTTCCGTGACAAACGGCGTAAACGGGTGCAATAAGCGCAGGCAGATATCGAACACACGAGCCAGAGTCGCAACGGTTTGGTCTCTAGTCTCTAATTTCTGCATCTGTCCCTTCGCGATCTCCACATACCAATCCGCGAAGTCAGACCAGATAAAATCATAGATTTGCTGGCCGGCCTGCCCATATTGGAAATTCTGGAACTGGCGCTCCACATCGCGGATGAGGGTCTGCAACTTCGCCCAAATCCAACTATCTGCGAGTGTCCACTCGACGTTCGACTTTTGACCTTCGACCTTTTCCAGTCCATCTATCGCATTGATCACAAAACGCCCTATGTTCCAAAGCTTATTTGCAAAGTTGCGGTTGGCTTCCACTTTGCTGATGCTTAGGTTCATGTCATTGCCGGGCGTCGAGCCTACCAGCAATGTGAAGCGCAGTGCATCCGTACCGAATTGATCCATCACGATCAGCGGGTCAATCCCATTCCCGAAGGTTTTACTCATGCGCCGGCCGAATTCATCGCGAATTGTTCCATGCAGGTAGACGGTGTGGAATGGGATCTGTCCTGTGTATTCCAAACCAGACATGATCATGCGCGCCACCCAGAAGAACAAAATGTCATAGCCTGTTTCCATGTAGGAAGTAGGGTAGAAATATTTGTAATCAGGGGTTTCATCCGGCCAGCCAAGCGTTGAGAAGGGCCACAAACCGGAGGAGAACCAGGTATCCAGCACATCTTCATCCTGACGAATTTCTTTTGAGCCGCAGGTTGCGCATTGGGATGGAGTCTCTCTCGCCACGGTCATGTGTTTATCGGGACAATACCAGACAGGGATGCGATGTCCCCACCACAATTGGCGGCTGATGCACCAATCCTTGATACGCGAAGGGTCGAGCCAGTTGAAATAGGTCTTCTCGAAGCGCTCGGGCACGATCTTGATGCGTCCATCTTTCACCGCTTCAAGCGCAGCTTCCGCCAACGATTCGATTTTCACGAACCATTGAGTCGAGATCATCGGTTCGATAATTTCACCGCCGCGTTGTGAGCGCGGGATGGTGGTCCTATATTTTTCTTCCTTGATGACGAGACCCGCCCTTTTCATGTCAGCCCACAGATTTTTCCGCGCTTCGAATCTATTCTGACCTTTGTACCTGCCTCCGTTTTCATTGACCTTTGCCTCCACGTCGAGCATGGAGATGATCGGCAGGTCATGCTGTTGCGCGATGGCATAATCATTCGGGTCGTGCCCCGGCGTGATCTTAAGCGCGCCTGTGCCAAATTCCATGCTGACGTATTCATCCGCGATAACAGGGATCTCTCGTCCAAGAATCGGCACGATCACGGTTTTGCCGATGAATTTCTTGAAGCGTCCATCCTCAGGGTGAACTGCCACTGCAGTATCCCCAAGAATCGTTTCGGGACGGATCGTTGCAACGGGGATATGTTCGCCAGAATCCTTCAACATATATTTGAAGTAATACAAAGTCGCGTCTTCCTCTTCGTATTCCACTTCGAGATCAGAGACGGCGGTCTTGAGACCCGGAGACCAATTGATGAGACGCGGGCCGCGATAGATGAGTCCC
Source organism: Chloroflexota bacterium (assembly GCA_016866215.1). GTDB lineage: Bacteria > Chloroflexota > Anaerolineae > Anaerolineales > Villigracilaceae > Villigracilis. Next base: position 22,134 of record VGNE01000015.1, read on the forward strand.
TTGTCGTACAGGCGCACAAAGGCCTCTCGCACTGCCCGACTCAGGCCCTCGTCAAGTGTGAAGCGTTCGCGGTCCCAGTCACAGGAGGCGCCCAGGCGTCGAATCTGATTCGTGATCATGCCGCCGTATTTCTTCTTCCATTCCCATGTGCGTTTGACGAATTCCTCACGGCCGATTTCTTCGCGTGTCACTTCTTCATTTTTCAACAAATCGCGTTCCACCATCAGTTGCGTGGCGATGCCGGCGTGGTCGGTGCCAGGAACCCAAAGCGTGGAGTAACCTTTCATGCGGTGGTAGCGGATCATGAGATCTTCGACGCTGACGAACATGGCATGGCCGATGTGCAGTTCGCCCGTCACGTTGGGAGGCGGGATCGAAATGACAAACGGCTTGATGGACGGGTCGAAGCCCGGCTTGTTGGGGTCGTTCGACGGCTGGAAGAATCCGCCCGCCTCCCACATGGCGTAGATGCGCGGCTCGGTGGATTTGAAATCGTAGGCTTTGGGAAGTTCCTGTTTGGTCATTCAGTCTCCTCATGTCATTGCGAGGAGGGTGCTCTTCCCGACGAAGCAATCTCCAATACGATGTAGGAGATTGCTTCGGGCTATCGCCCTCGCAATGACATACTTAAAATAAAAACACTCCGTCCATCATGAGGACGAAGTGTAAACTCCGCAGTACCACCTCAGTTCACTAATTGCTTAGTGCGCTCTGTGACTGACATTCATCAGTCCATGCTATAACGGGCATTCCCGTGAACGGTCTAGTTGCCAGTGTTCAGTAATCAGTGAACAGTGAACAGGCTTTCTTCGCTCAATAAACTCAGACGACTTCGGCGGCTTTTTGCTGTGGAAGCTTCCAGCCAATGGCTTCCTTCTCTATCAGCATTTGGTCTCGATACGTGGCGCTATAGCGCCACTACCCGACCCACACGCGTACTACTTCTGAATGGCGGGATTATACGAGCCGATGGGTTGAGAGTCAAGAAACAAATCGCCCGCCTCAGGGAGAAACTCAGGAAACGGGCAGGTTATATATTTACCTCAACCGTCGTCCGTGGACGGTTCAGTACTTCCAGCAGAGGAGATAATTCAACTCTCCCGAATGGATTTCTCTAATTTTTTCATATAAACAATATGAAAGGGATAAAGGATAAGCCAGTATAAAAATCCCGGCAGGCCGCGCGGGGAGAAAAATACAGTCTGGCTGATGCAAGTCAGCACACCGGATTGATCCGCCTTCCACTCGATCCATTGATCGCCGCTGTGAAGGTCCATTTCACGTACAACGATGCGTTGATTTTGTTCATTAATTTCCACGCGCCAGCGCGGTTTGTTGATCACGCGCCTGAGAACGCGAAAGGCGTTTTCAGGCGCAATATTTAGATCCATTCTGCGATAGTTAATGAAGAAGCCTTCATGTTTTAGAGCTTTTGGGCCGGGCCTGCCATCCTCCCAGATACGCTCAACGAGGGTAGGTTTGGTCCTTTGAAGCGCATATTCTGTCGCCTCATCCATGCTGATGAGGCGAATATCTTTGAAGACGCGCAATGCTTGATTGTGTTGAACGGTGCTGTCATTTGAAAGTCCAGCGATCAATGCCTGTGCGATCGGGCGCGGCACCGGGGTCATAAGCCCAACGCCAAATGCCATCAACCAGACAGGAATTCCAGGAAACAATAACATCAACCGTTTGAGTCCGCGAACGCGCGCGTAACACAACAGCATGTCAGCGTAGGTTGCAACATCGGGCCCACCGATCTCGAAAATCCCGCCGCGTGCATGGGGAGTTTTAAGCGCGGACAGGAGGTAATCGATCACATTTTGGATTGCGATCGGCTGGGATTTGTTCTTCATCCACAAGGGTCCGGGTATGATGGGAAACAGCTCGGTCATAAAACGGATCATCTCAAACGAAATGCTTCCCGATCCCATGATGACGCCCGCCCGAAATTCTGTGACCGGGACTTTGCCTTGCCGTAACATTTCTCCCGTCTCAATGCGCGAACGCATGTGGGGAGCAAGATGTTGTTCAGGGTCGGCCAACCCACCAAGATAAATGATGTGTTCGATCCCGGCTTCCTCCGCCGCGACTGCAAAGTTGTGAGCACATGCCAATTCACGTGCAAGGTAGCCGCGCCCGGAGGACATGTTATGAATCAAATAATACGCGGTATGAACACCCTCCAGCGCGGGCGCGAGAGTGGCTGGAAGAGTCGCGTCTCCCTGGAAAATATCCACATGACGGAACCAGCCTCGCCCTTTGAGTCGAAGCGGATCACGCACAAGGCAACGAACTCGGTAGCCAGACTCCAATAATCTTGGAATGAGACGGCTGGCAATATATCCTGTTGCGCCAGTGACGAGGATCACCTTATCCATAGGAGCGAGCCAGCAGGTGCGCACGCGCTGCCAGGCGTCGCGTTAGTCCATTAAATAGAAAAGCATGGAAGGGCCACATGGCATACCAGTAAAGAAATCCTGAAAGCCCGCGTGGCGCAAAATATGCCGTGACGGTTAACAGGGTTCTGCCTTCTTGAAGTTCGGATCTGAACTCCAGCCAGGCTTTACCCGGCACCTTCATCTCGGCGCGCAGAAGAAGCAGACGATCTTTCTCCACTGCCTCCACACGCCAAAAATCCAATGATTCGCCCGCACGAATTTCGTCTGGATGGCGGCGACCGCGACGTATGCCTACCCCGCCAATGACTTTGTCCACCCAACCACGGAAGGCCCAGGCCCAATCCATATACAACCAACCGCGCTCACCGCCGATTCCGCTGTACGAACGAAAAACAGTTTCAGGCGCGATATCAATAAGATTCCGACGGCGCTCAATAAACATCCCCTCTTCCACCCTGAAAGTATAGGGTTTGACATCGCCAACTGCTGTAACCAGCGCATCTGACCACGAAGTTTCCACGTGGTTGCCCTGAATGCGTGCCAACGCGAGGCGCAGCGCGGTGTGAAAATCGATTGGCTCGATATTCGGGAAAAGTTTTCTGGCTAGCTGATCGCGAACGATCAATTTTGCATGCAGGCCTTCGATCAAAGGCAATACCATACGCCAATGGATCGGTGTAACCATGTGGACCCAATAGGCCGAGAGCAACGGCGCGTAAAACGGTGTGCGGATCAAAGTGCGTTTGAAGCCGCGCTCGCTGGCATATTCCAACAGCATGTCTGCATAAGTAAGGAGAGTCGGCCCGCCGATCTCGATCACACGTCCGACACTTTCGGGCGTGCCCAGGGCTGCGATCAGATAAGCCAACACATCGCGGACAGCAATTGGCTGGGCTTGAGAAAAGAACCAGGCGGGACAAATCAAAACAGGCTCGCGTTCGGCAAGATAACGAATCATTTCGAACAATGCGGAACCGGAGCCGACGATCATGCCCGCGCGGAACTCCGTCACAGGCACACTACCGCGGCGCAAAAGATGGCCGGTCTCATGTCGTGAACGCAAGTATTGTGAAAGATTTGTCGTTGGGTCTACCAGCTCACCGAGGTAAATAATCCGTTCGATGCCCGCTTCTTGAGCCGCCTCGGAAAAATTGCGGGCCATTACCAGATCATGTACGGCATTGGCCCTGCCACCTTGTTTGCCGTGGATCAGATAATACGCGACAGACACCTGCTTCATGGCCGCCGCAAGAGAGGATGGATCCAGCGCATCGCCTTCGATGACCTCAACCTGTTTCCGCCAGGGATAGCCATCCAACCGTTTTGCATCGCGCGCAAAACAACGAACGCGATGACCGGCTTCAAGAAGTCTTGGCACGAGTCGCCCGCCGATATAACCGGTGGGCCCGGTGACGAGGATGAGTTTGGAGTCTTTCATTTTATTTCAGGGTGAAGATGCAATGTACTACATCCTTTTTTTACCAGCATGTCTCATGGAGCCACTTCAACAGTCGCGCCTTCCTCATACAATAATATTTTAGAAAGCCATAGGATAAATTTAATTATACAGTCATTTTGAATCGGACGCCCACCCGGCATAGATCCTTTTCAACTTGTACGGATATAAAACAGTCAGGCGAGAGAGAAACGACTTTCAATATTTCACGTGGTGTACTATTTCCATAAAAGGAAATTTTCTCTGATTCGATTACGGTTCGACCATTATTCGGCTAAAGAGCAACGATGCTATACTTGTTCAACTTCAAACACAAAAGGATCTCAAGACCATGCTCGATGGATTTGACTTTGTACTTGTCGGGTTCGCAGCTCTTTTAGCGGGTGCGATCAACGCGCTTGCGGGCGGCGGGACGCTGATTACCTTTCCCATGTTAACGGCTGTCGGGGTTCCGGCTGTCATGGCGAATGTGACCAATACCGTCGCGCTTTGCCCCGGTTATTTTGGCGGGACCATGGCGCAATGGAAGGATCTGCGCGGGCAAAAAAGCAGGCTGTGGCTGATCGTCCCTGCCAGTATTGTGGGCGGCGTGCTGGGCGGGTTTCTGCTTCTGCAAACAGGCGAGAAGTTATTCAAGGATCTGGTTCCCTATTTAATTTTGCTGGCTTCGGGACTGCTCGCCATTCAAGACCCCGTCCGCGCGTGGCTGATGCGCCGCATGGGCGAGGGTCACGGTTCACGTTTGGAAAAATTTACCTGGCTGCCGGTCACTCTGGCTTCGGTCTATGGAGGTTACTTTGGCGCGGGATTAAGCGTGATCGTGCTCTCTGCCCTGGGATTAACTTTGGAAGATACGCTTACGCGTCTTAACGCGCTCAAGCAGGCTGTGGCTTTCTCGGTCAATGTCGCGGCTGCGATATTTTTCATCTTCTCCGGGCAGGTGCTTTGGTCCGCGGCGGCAGTGATGGCTGTGGGCGCGTTGATCGGCGGAATGCTGGGCGGAAAACTTGCGGGCAAAATCAAACCGTCCACGCTGAGGTGGACGGTGGTGACGATCGGCGTGATCGTAGCGATCATTTATTTGGTTAGGTAGGGGTGGTTTCGATACGTGGCGCCACAGGCGCCACTACGCAACCACCGGGGCTGTTACTTTGGCAATACCAATTGCGTATCCATGAACGGATGCTCTACAACCTGCACGGGCAGGCAGTAGGCATGAGAGATTGATTCCGTGGTCAATACTTCTCGCGGGGTTCCAATCGCTTTGAGATGCCCGCCGACGAGCAGGGCGACCCGGTCTGCGTAGCGTGCGGCGAGGTTGAGATCGTGCATGGCGATCAGCACCGCGAGTTTTTCAGTGTAGGCCAACTCACGGATCAATTCCAACAAACTGACCTGGTATTGCAAATCCAAATGTGCGGTAGGTTCATCTAGTAAAAGAATCGGCGTGGATTGACACAATGCGCGGGCGAGCAGGATGCGCTGTGCCTCTCCGCCTGATAACTCTCCGACACGGCGGTTGATAAATGCCAAAGCGTTGACCCTGCTCAACGCCTGCCTCGCCAGTTCATCGTCGAGGGAAGAGGCGTGACCGAGGAATCCGAGGTAGGGTGTGCGTCCCATCAAGACTGTCTCCCACACGGTAAAAGCGGGCGGCAAGGAAATCGCTTGAGGGACAACGGCGAGATAACGCGCGCGTTGGAGAGGTGTGAGCAAAGAAAAGTCATCACCGTTCGTACGGATATGTCCAATGGATGGAATGACACCGCTCGCGGCGCGTATGATGGTGGACTTGCCCGCGCCATTCGGGCCGATGAGCGCAAGCACTTCGCTGCTTTTTACGTCGAAGGAAACATCATGCAACACTTGATGTCCATGATAGGAGGCGGAAAGGTTTTGGATTTTGAGCATCACCAATACCCTTGATTTTTTGCTCTGCGCAGAACCCACAGGAAAAATGGCGCGCCGACCAGCGCAGTGATAATGCCAACTGGAATTTCCTGCGGTGCGAGGACAATGCGAGCGATGACGTCCGAGATGAGCAGTGCAGATGCGCCGCTGATAATCGATAGGGAAATTAGGCGGCGATAGTCAGCGCCAAACCATAAGCGCATGAGATGGGGAACGATGAGACCGATAAAGCCAATGATGCCAGAGAACGCAACCGCGGCGGCTGTTGCCAGTGAAGCCGCGATCAGCAAAATGGTTTTGATGCGTGTGACATTCAAACCAAGCTGTTGGGCCTGATCATCGCCGAATTGTAAAAGATTGAGCGCATGTCCACTGATCAGCAGAATACCAAGCCCAATCACAAGATAGGGAAGGATCGCAAGGATGGCATTCCAGCCTGCCTGACTTGCGCCGCCAAGCAGCCAGCCTAAAGCGCGGCGCACCTCGCTTGTGGAACGCAGCATGAGGAAGGACGTCAATGAGGTTGCGAATGATGAAAAGGCGACCCCCGCAAGAATGAGATTTGTTGTCGGAATAGTTTTCCCGACACGCGCGATCATGTAAACGATGAACACTGTCAGCAGGGCTGTGATAAATGCTGCCATCGGGATTGCCATCAAACCCCAGAATGAATACGGCCATTGAATTGACATGGCGATGACTGCGCCCAGCCCCGCGCCGGAGGCCACACCGATCAAAAACGGATCAGCCAGCGGATTGCGAAACAATCCCTGATAGGCCGCGCCGCTGCCGCTCAAGGCCGCGCCTGTCAATGCGACCAGGATCGTGCGCGGCAAACGAATTTGCCAAATGATAAAAGTGAAAGTCTCATCACCAATACCGCGTAAAATGTCCCATAAGTCTTTTTGGGAAATAAATACAGAACCGATCGCGAGGCTGAGGATGAAGGCGATGGCTAATGTGATCAGAGAGAGAAGGAAGGATTTACGCATGAGGGGAGGTAATCAGGTAAACAAGTACACAAGTAAAAAATGATGCCAACGTGTGTACCTGTGTACTTGTCTACATTTATACCTTCTTACTCAAACACGCCGGGATGCAATAACTTCGCCAATTGCTCGAGTCCATCCACCAGACGCGGACCGGGGCGGCTGATCAGGTTATCGTCAATCGGGAAGATCTGGCTGGATTTTACAGCTTCGATTGTCTCCCAGCCCGGGCGGGCGACAACTGATTCAATGGTCACACCCCACATCGAATCGCCGAGAAAGATAATGGATGGATTCGAAACGACAATTTGCTCAAGGCTGATCTGCGGATACGGGTCGGTTAATTCACCGCCGATATTAAATCCGCCCGCGCGGGTGATAAGCAAGTCACCAAATGTACCGGGACCATAGGTGTATGGTTTGGAGGGATCGGTCGCATCAATTTCGTAAAATACCGAAGGGCGCGAACTGAGCGGCATGATCTTCTCGTCAACCGCGTCAACACGCGCTTTAAGTGAATCGGTCAACTTGGTGGGATCCTCTCCTGTCAACTGCGCCACGATCTCAAGATTGACATACAGTTCTTCAAGCGTTGAGGGATTTGCCAAATAATAAACGGTCAATCCCAAATCTTCGAGTTGCTTCACGAGTTCAGGTGAATTGATCTCTGCCGCAAGCACGAGATCGGGTTTCAAAGCGACGATCTCCTCCACGCTATATTCGCCCATCGAGCCGCCCACGCTTTCAATGGATGCGGCTTCTGCGGGATAATCTGAAAACTCATCGCGGCCGATGACCTGTTCGCGTGCGCCAACAGCAAACAGGATTTCAGTATTGGATGGCGCCAGCGAGACAACGCGCTTTGCCGCTTCATTCAGGATAACAGACCTGCCGAGGCCGTCTGTGAGGGTGATCGCCGCTGATGCAGGGACTGCCCCCGAAAGAGCATCGGGACCGCATCCTGCGAGAAGCAGAGTTATGAGTAAAGTCAAAAGAAAGGTTTTACGAAACATTTTTATTCTCCTAATGTTTTTTTTTTATTCGTCATTGCGAGTGGCGCCTCGGCGCCACGAAGCAATCTCTTGCACTAACTGGAGATTGCTTCGTCGCACAGAGCAAGGGCGCTCCTCGCAATGACATATCAAATGAAAATCCCCAGTCGATGACTGGGGAGGTTGGAGAGGCAATCCGTGCACGCCGTCATCCACCTCCTTTCCACGAGAGTGTGATGAACCGATCAGCAGCGGGCGACCTGACTTCGGCAGGTCACGTTTCAAACGTGACCTGCAACTTTACAGTTGCGGGACAGTGTTGGATTTACACCAACTTCGCCGCGTTCTGATCGTTATTTAATTTCCGGTTTATTTTACCACTGAGTTGCGCGTTGATAGAGCGCATCTTTGGGGATTATATCCGTCACGAGCATGATTGCAAGCTGGGGGAGAGTCGACTCAGCGCAGGTGAAGGTATGGGTGACAGTAGCAAATGTCCCTGAGTGTGAAGCGAGGACACCGCCCATGTAGTAATGATCGTCGTCGTAGATAAGAATTTTCTGGAGCTGCTGTAAAGGTGACAGTCACTTTAAAAGTGACTGTCACCTGCTATTCAATGGTAAGAATGTTGTCTGCATCGTGCGGGCGTTTTTTTTACTACCATTGCAAAATAAGCAATGCCGCCATCCCAACGAGAATGGTGAGTAATGTGTTTCTTGAGAACCAGGCTGTCAGGACCGCGATGATCCCTGCAAGCAAGCGCGTGTTACCCAGGGATAAATCGAGAAGATCCGCCTGAAAAAACAATTCAGGAAAGATGATGGCAGAAAGAACCGCCGGCGGAACATAATGCAGAGCCCTTCGCATTGTTTCATGGATCTGGAACCTGCCGAACAAATAAATAAGTGAGAATCTCATCCCGAAAGTGAGCAGACCTCCTATGAACATGATCAGCCAGATGTTCATTTTTTGCCCTCCAGCCCTGTGCCAATGGTAATGCCGATCAGTGCGGCCAGGATCAACCCCAGTTTGAACGGAAGGTGAAAAGCAAGCAAAGCCACAACTCCCGCGCTTAATGCGGCGGCGATCAACGGCCGTTTTTTTAAGATAGGCACCACCATGGCAATGAATGTCAAGGGCAATGCAAAATCAAGCGGCCAATCCTTTGGCATCTCTGCGCCGATGAAGATGCCCAGCGCAGTGCTGACTTGCCAGACAAACCACAACGAAAACCCCGCGCCCAACAAAAACCAATGGCTGAAAGGGGTAACACCCTCCTTTTCATATTGGAGTATGCCCGGCGCGTAGGCTTCATCGGTCAGTAGATAGGAAAGCAGGGCCTTCCACTTAAATGATAGGTCTTTTAAATAAGGCGCAAGCGATGCGCTGTACAGCATGTGACGAAGGTTGATGACTGCGATGGTCAATACGATTACGAACCCAGGCGCTGAATCATGCACAAGTTGTGCGGTGACAAATTGTGATGACCCTGCGAACACGATCGATGACATCATTTGCGATGCGAATGTGGATAAGCCTGCATTCAGCGCAAGCGCTCCATAGATCATGCCAAAAGGGAATACACCAATTAATAGGGGCAGTTCAGCGCGTACGCCCTCCCAGAATGCTTTTCTTGCTTCGCTCATAAATTTCTCCAGGAGGAAAATTTGCGAACAAAGGAGTGCACCTTGACTGTTTGCCAATCAGCGTTACCGGTTTTATTGTTTTTCATAATCGCTGGATTTTACATCAGATTCAATCGGATATAAAAACCGCCTCCAAAGGGAGACGGTTTTCGCTTCTTTCTAAGCCTCAACCCTTCGATCAAACTCAGGGCAGGCCTGATCCTGTTTTCTCAGACATTCGCTTTACTTCAAGGCTTCCTTCGCAGTATTGATGACTTCAGCGTAATTTGGTTCTTCGCCGAGCGTTGGCAGATAGTTGACATAAGTCAGTTTGCCGTCGCGTCCAACAACGAACACAGAGCGGCGCAGGTAGCGGCGTTCCTTGATGACCAGACCATATTTCAAGCCGAAATCGGTTTCAAGCACATCCGATACGACTTTCACCTTGTCCACGCCAGCTGCGCCGCACCAGCGTTTTTGCGCCATGGGAAAGTCAGTGCTGATGGTGTAGATCACGATGTCATCGCCGAGTTTGGCGGCTTCTTCATTGAATCGTCGGGTTTCGCGGTCACAGACATCAGTATCAAGCGAAGGCACAGCCGATAAAATAATGACCTTGCCCCTGGATTCCTGAAGTGGATTTACAGGGGCCCAACCAGCAATTACAGAAGTAAATTCAGGCGCAACCTGACCCACTTTCACTTCATCACCAAGCAGGGTCGCAAATTTATCACCAAGTTTAAAAACGTCAGTTCGAACAGTTGTCATATGGTTTTCTCCTTTTTTTACGTTATTGCAAGGTTTGGCGGTTGAGCGGGTGGTGCAAGCGCAGGGTTCGAGTTGCAAATTTTACCTCACTATTGATGGTGTTTGGAGAGCGCTGGCAAATCTTTCAGGTATCTTTCCAGCATGGTTGTCGGGACATTCCCATTGTGTGCATAATCGTGAAGAGCCCCCGCCTCGCAGGGGCCGGATATTTCTTTGATACAATCACCCCATGACCACTGACCCAGTCACATTTTCCGTCCAAAACCTCGATTTTTACTACGGTGCAGCCAAAGCCTTGTCAAATATCGATCTCGAAGTCCAGCCGCAAAAAGTGACCGCGTTGATTGGTCCCTCTGGGTGCGGAAAGTCCACATTTTTACGGTGTTTGAATCGCATGAATGACACCATCCCAGGCATCCGTGTGGAGGGGAAAATCCTCTTAAAAGGCAAAGATATTTATGACCCAGGCATGGATGTGGTTAACCTGCGCCAGCGTGTGGGCATGGTCTTCCAAAAGCCGAATCCATTTCCACAATCCATTTATGATAACGTGGCATTCGGTCCGCGCGTGATGGGCATGGATGTAAATCTCGATGAAGTGGTTGAGAAGAGCCTGATCGCCGCCGCTTTGTGGGATGAAGTAAAGGATAATTTGAAATCTGACGCGATGGGACTGTCTCTTGGTCAACAGCAGAGGTTGTGCATCGCGCGCGTGATTGCGGTTCAGCCCGAAGTAATCCTGATGGACGAATCCACTTCAGCATTAGACCCGATTGCAACCATGCGTGTGGAGGAATTGATCGCGGAACTCAAGCAAAATTACACCATTGTCATTGTTACGCATAATATGCAGCAAGCCGCGCGGGTTTCGGATTTCACAGGATTGTTCTGGTTGGGGGAGATGGTGGAGTTTGCCCCTACAAATCAGATGTTTACAAGGCCGAAGGAAGAATTAACCGAAGCCTACATCACTGGCAGGATGGGGTAATGGTTTGGTAGTTTGATAGGTGCATAGTTTAGTTGGTTGGGTGTTAAAACAAAACGAGCGGATATAGCAGCGCTGCACCCGCTCGTTTTGTCGTTTACGCATCACGTATTACTTCTTCTGACCCTTCCAAAACTCATCGTCGCTGGATTTGATCTCATTAAACTCACCAGTCGCAATGAACATGGTGCGTTCGCAGATATTGGTCACGCGGTCTGCGACGCGCTCGAGATTATGCGCCACCCATAAGAGCCAGTTTGCGCGCTCAATGGTTTTTGGGTCTTGAATGATGAAGGTCATCAATTCGCGATAGATCTGATTGTAGAGAGCATCCACCACATCATCTTCAACAGGAATGGCTTTCGCGGCTTCCACATCTTCATTGATAAAGGCGGACAAGGCACGATGGAGCATGTCCGTGCCGATTTGCGCCATGCGCGGGATGTCAATCAATGGTTTGAGCAAAGGTTCTTCGCCCATGCGGAGGTTAATGTTCGCAATCCCTTTTGCGTAATCCCCCATGCGCTCCAACTCGGAAATAATTTCCATGCATGAAGCAAGCAGACGCAGATCGTGCGCCATGGGCTGTTGTGTGGCAATCAATATCATTAATTGATTTTCAATCGCGAATCGTTTTTTGTTGATCTCTTTATCTTCGGCGATGATCTTCTCTGCGCCTTTGATGTCGCGCTTCTTCAATGTCTCTACCGATGCGATAATGGCATGTTCCACCATCGAACCAAGCAGGAGCACTTCATCTTTTACTTGCTGGATCTCATTTTCAAAAGTTTTTCGGATCATAATTACCTCGTAGGGTGTCATTGCGAGGAGAGCTCTTACTCTTTGCGACAAAGCAACCCCCAACTCGACAGAGAGATTGCCTCGTCGGGAAAAGCACTCTCTTCGCAATGACATTATTGTACTATTAACGATACTCTTTTGGCGTGATGCCTTGTTCTTTCAGCCAACTGCGCAGGCGCTCTTCAATTTGGTCGCGCACGCGTCGGGTATGTGCGAGGCGCTGCTCGTCCTCCACAATAAATTTTGCGGGATCGTCAAAGGACCAATGTTCGTGTGTCCCCATGTTAAGAAATACTGCGGGACAATTTTTCTCGGCATCGGCGCAAACAGTGATGACATATCCGAAGTTGACTTTGCCCATATATTCCATAACGGACTTTGACCACTGACCCGATATGTCAATTCCAACTTCACGCATCGCCTCCCGGACCTCGGGCAGGATGCTGCCCTTTGGTTCTGTACCTGCGCTGAACATTTCGTAATGCTCCCCTGCCAATGCACGCAGTATTCCTTCGGCGAGTTGACTGCGCGCGGAATTGCCTGTGCATAAAAATAATACTTTGGATTTGGTCATGGTTATCCTTTCTTAAGTAGACAAGTAAACAGGTATACAAGTAGACAAGGAGGAACATGTTTACGTGTTATGTCTACCTGTATACATTCCTATCCGAATCTTCCCGTCACGTAATCTTCCGTGCGCTTATCTTTGGGACGGGTGAAGATGGTTTGGGTCTTGTCAAATTCGATCACGCCGCCTGAGCGGTTGTCATCGATCATCATCATGGCAGTGTAATCCGAAACACGCGCGGCTTGCTGCATGTTGTGGGTGACGATGATGATCGTGTAGTTCTTTTTCAACTCCTGCATGAGTTCTTCAATGCGAAGCGTGGAGATCGGGTCGAGCGCAGAGGCGGGTTCGTCCATCAAAATGATTTCGGGTTGAATGGCAATCGTCCGCGCAATGCACAGGCGTTGCTGCTGTCCACCCGAAAGTTCGTAGGCGCTCTTCTTGAGCAAATCCTTTACTTCATCCCAAAGCGCCGCACTGCGCAGGGATTGCTCCACAAGTTCATCCATATTTCCTTTGAAACCGTTGATCTTTGCGCCCCACGAGATATTCTCGTAAATCGATTTTGGGAACGGATTTGGCTTTTGGAAGACCATGCCGATCTTGCGGCGTACTTCCACGGGGTCAATTTCCTTGCCGTAGAGGTTTTGTCCCTGCATAAGGATTTCACCTGTGACGTAACTGCTTGGCACGAAGTCATTCATGCGGTTGAAGGCACGCAGCAGTGTGGACTTGCCGCATCCTGAAGGTCCAATGATGGCAGTGATCTTCTGCTTTTCGATCTTCATGGTTACTTCGCTTACTGCAGCGAAACTGCCATAGAAGATGAAAAGGCTTTTTGTTTCGATTGCGTATTCTGGTGTTTGAGTATTTTGCATTTTTATTTCCTGTCAAAGAGAGACCCTAAAGGTTTTCCCTGTAAATTGAATAACTTGATCGTGAAGGCATTTCATGTGAACGAGAAATCACTTCACGGAAGAAATCTTTAGGGTCTGAATTCCTAGTACTTTCTCTGGAAACGATTACGGAGCAGAATTGCGGTTGCGTTCAACGTGAGCAGCAGAACCAACAGCACAATGATCGCACCCGCCGCAATGGCATGGAATTCAGACTGGGCGCGGGTTGTCCATTGGTAGATTTGAATGGGCAGTGCTGTGAATTTGGAGAAGGGCCCGCGCGGGTCCACGCTGATGAAAGTGGATGCGCCCACCACAATGAGCGGTGCGGTTTCACCCAGCGCGCGCGAAAGCGCGAGAATGCTTCCGGTGAGAATGCCCGCTATGGAATTCGGCAGAATGTGATGCCAGACGGTCTGCCATTTTGTGGCGCCAACGCCATACGCAGCCTGGCGTAACGAATCAGGCACGGCTTTGATGGCTTCCTGCGCGTTGATGATGATCAGCGGCAGGATCAATATGCCCATCGTCAAGCCTGCGGAGAGAACAGTGCGTCCGTTTGTATCTGTGACCCCGAACATACTTCCGCTTGTGAGCGGCGCCAGCACACGCACGAAGATCGCCAGTCCCAACATCCCGTAAACAATGCTCGGCACACCTGCAAGGTTATTGATATTCATTTGGATGATGCCCGTGAGCCAGTTCTTCGGGGCATATTCCTGCAGGTAAATTGCTGCGCCTGTGCCGAGGGGCAGGGCAAAGAGGAGCGCGATCCCCACCAGCCATAACGATCCCAAAATAGCCGTACGGACTCCTGCAAACTCCGCCTTGGATGACATGGGACTGGTCAGGAATTGAGGTGTAAGCCAGGAACGAAATTCGAGTTTTGCATCAGGATATTTTTCCGCCGCTTCAGTGCGTATCGCGCCTGCGCGCATGATGGACTCGGTAAATGACCAGGTTTTTTTTATGTCCAACTGAATGAGACGTTCAAGAAAGAGCGTGTACAACTCTCCCCGTAAACGTGTTTCCATGGCTTTCTCATTGTTCAATTTATTGTATGCGCCTGATGAAAGATTGGCTTGAAGGGTGGTAAGCAATTCTTCCTTGGTTAGATCTTCCAGCGGTGTGGATGTGAAAGTGGCGGGGTCTTTTTTGTAATCATAAGCCACGTAGCCGAACGCGCCATCCACTACATCGTAGATCAGGGCGGTGAGACTGATGATGGCAATTAATAAGGCAGAGAAGAAGAGTGCCTGCCAAACCGAGGCGACCCGATAGCGGGTATTAAGCGTAGAGCGGAAGGAGGGTCCTTCGGGGAAATGATTGTGTGTTGGGTTCATTCGTATCTCTCCCTGAAGCGGCTGACGACCTGTTGACTGATAAGGTTGAGGACGAGAGTCACCAGAAACAACATCAACGCAATGGCGAAGAGGCTGGTGTAATCGATTGTATTGTAGGATAAGTCGCCGCCGCTGATGCGGGCGATGTGCCCGGTCATGGTTTCGGCAGCTTGAAATGGATCGAATGTAAAATTGGGTCCCGCTCCCGCAGCGACGGCTACGATCATGGTCTCGCCGACGGCGCGGGAAATACCGATGATGAGCGCCGCTCCAATGCCGGACAGGGCGGCGGGCAATACCACTTGTATGCTGGTCTCAAATTTGGTAGCGCCCATGGCATAGGCACCTTCACGCAATGCACGCGGTACTGCGCTTAAGGCATCCTCGCTCATGGATGAGATCAGCGGCAGGATCATGATCCCCATGACCAGACCCGCAGATGCCATGTTGTATACCTGAACGACATCGCCGAAGATGTTTTTTAAAATGGGTGTAACGAAAAGCAGGGCAAAATAACCATATACAACCGTGGGAATTCCCGCCAGGACTTCGAGGATGGGTTTCAGGATGGAACGCGCTCTCAGCGAGGCGTATTCACTTAGAAACAGGGCAGATGCAAGCCCGAGGGGAAGCGAGATCAGCATGGCAATGAAACTGGTGATAAGGGTTGATGTCACCAGAGACCAAATCCCGAATTGCCCGATCCCCGGCTGCCAGCGCGTAGTCCCAAAGAATTTCGCCAGCGTCACTTCGGGGTCGCCGAAGAAGAGCCAGGCTTCCTTGCCGAGTTCGTAAACGATGGCGAGGGTGGTAAAGATGGACAAAATGCCCGCGATGAAGAGCAGGCCCTGGATCGCATCTTCGCCAATGCGCGGTTTTTTATGCAAGTCAAAATTTTTGAATTGATTTTTCAATTCCTGCATCCTTTCAACCTGATGACGGATGGGATATGCTTTTACAGCATAAATGGGCTGGCCTCATTTTTAGAGACCAGCCCAATACTATTTTTTTATTTCTTACTTGCTTGTAGCGGACATCCAGGCTTCCATTGCGCCATCCATATCTGCGGCGGGAGCGGGGAAGTAACCGACATCCACGATGTTGTCGTTGACATTGCTCAAGTAGAAGTAGATGAACGCGGCGACTTGGGGTTTCTCTTGCATGATCTTGGCGGTCGTGTAGATAAAGAGCGGGCGGGAGATGGGATAGGTTCCATCGTCCACAGTGCTCTGGTTGGGCTCAACACCTTCAACGGCTACGGCCTTCAATGCGCCGGAGTTCTCAGAGAAATAAGCGAAGCCGAAGTAACCGATGGCGTAGGGGCTGCCTTCCACACCCTGGACGAGGACATTGTCATCCTCAGAGAACTGCGCGCCTTCGAGGCCGAGCAGGGCTTCTTCGCCAGCGGCGGTGTCAGCCTTACCATCAGCATTGAGGTAGAGGGGAGCAACAACAGCTTCATTGAAGAAATCGAATGTGCCGCTGTCAGCGCCTGGGCCGTAAACCAAAATGGTTTCAGCGGGGAAGGCAGCGTCAACTTCATTCCATTTGGTGATCTGGCCTGTGAAGATCTTGCCGAGTTGTTCCTTGGTGAGGGCGGTGACGAAATCATTTTCAGCGCTCACGACCACGGTAAGGGCATCGGTGCCAACGCGGAATTCATTCGGCGCGCGGCCAATGGCGGCGCAGGCTTCTTTTTCGCTGTCCTTGATGGCGCGGGAAGCGTTGGCAATGTCAGATTCGCCGGCAACGCAGAAGCGCTCAAAACCAGCGCCTGAGCCAATACTGTCCACAGTAACGTTGCCGGTGTAGCCTTCCTGTTGGAAGAGTTCCGCCATGCGCTCGGAGAGCGGGAAGACGGTGGAGGAACCGGCGGTGATAATGTCGCCGGTAACGGCGTCGGGGGCGTACATTGCCATCGGGTCTTCGGTGGGGGCGGCGGTTGGCTCGATAACTATGGGAGCTTCTGTCGCTGTGGGCTCAACAGCCTGCGTTTCGGCAGCCGGGGCGCCACAAGCCGCGAGCAGCAGGCTCATGGCTGTCATTACAAACATTAACGAACGAACAATTTTGGACATTTCTCTATTTCTCCTTTTGTATTTGTATGCTGTGATGTTATCAGGCGGGTCTTAAGGTCAATGGAAGGATGGGTTAACGTCTTGTTAAATATTCCGCATGTCATTGCGAGGCGTACTTGCTCTTCGCCGAAGCAATCTTGTCTATTGTGATGGAGATTGCTTCGCTCTTCGGGCTCGCAATGACGAGAAGCGATTACAATACCCCCATGAACAAGACGCCTTTTTCCCTTGCCCCCGAATATCGTGACTATGTCTGGGGTGGAGCGAGACTCCGCCCTGAGATTGTCCCCACCGCCGAGGCGTGGATCATCTACGCCGGCAACCGCATCTCTTCCGGACCGTATGCCGGGCGCGTCCTTGCGGAATTGGCAGAAGACTTCGGGACAGATTTACTCGGCACCCGCGCCATCGCGCGGACTGGGAATCGCTTTCCTGTTTTGGTGAAGATTCTCGATTGCGCGCAATGGCTGTCGTTACAAGTCCACCCGAATGATGAGCAAGCAAAAAAATTAGAAGGCGAAGGATTCTTCGGAAAGACTGAAGCATGGCATGTGTTGGAGTCAGAGCCTAATGCCAAATTGATCGTAGGTATAAAACCCAACATCGCAGCCGAAACATTGACTGATTCAATCAGGAGCGGAACGATTCTTGATAAAGTTGAATCATTGGAAGTAAAGGCTGGAGATACATTGTTTCTGAGCCCAGGCACAATCCACGCGCTGGGACCTGGCTTGCTCATTTATGAAATTCAACAAACATCGGATTTAACCTATCGAGTCTACGATTGGGGGCGGCCTGAAACAGGGAAGCGTAAATTGCACATTGAAAAGGCGCTGGCTGTTTCGAACTCAAATGTGACCACTTCTGTTTTACATGCGCCGCAGGTCAATGATGGCGATGTGAAGACTTTGGCGCAATGCGAATATTTCAAATTGGAAACGATCTTTGCTGAAAAGAAAACCATTGATCTGGATACCTTGGGAGAATCCTTCCACGGGTTGACCGTGATCGAGGGACAGATCCAGGTATCGGCGGGCGCGACACTCCCTGGCACTGCCCGCCAGGGCAAGTGTGCGCCGCACGCCACATCGTCCCGACGCTTTTTCGGGAGTGCAGGTGAGCGGGAGACGTTTATCCTCAATAAATTTGAAACGCTCTTAATCCCCGCTATTTGTGGAGCGTATCAAATTAGTCCATTGACAAAGAGTCGTGTCCTGAAGGCGAGTGTTTAACTCTGCTATGCAAAGTAGTAAACACTTAAGTCATTACTACTGGAATCTCAAAATAAAAGACACTGCCGAGCCCCACTCTGCTCTCCGCCCAAATTTTTCCGCCATGCGCTTCCACGATGTGTTTTGAAATGGACAATCCAAGCCCTGTGCCAGAACCTGTGCGGGATTTATCCATCCGATAAAATCTTTCAAAGATACGGGATAGACTCTCCGCTGGGATTCCAACGCCTGTATCCCGCACAGCGAATCTAACTCCGCCCGAACCCGATTTTCCAAAGAGGGCTGTGCCTGCTTCGAGGACAATATCTCCCCCGGGCTTTGTGAACTTCACCGCATTGTGAATTAGATTCACCAACACCTGCTCCAAACGCGATTTGTCCGCGCGGACATTTTGCAGAGCATCCTCACACTTAATTGATAATTTTAGCCCTGCGCGTTCGGCTTGCATCTTCATTCTGTCAGCAGCGGAGGTTATCAAACTCTTTGGCGCAAGCGGCGCGAGGATCAGTTCCACTTGGCCTGACTCAATACGTGAGAGGTCAAGCAATTCCTGCGCCATCTGCGTCAGCGCATCTACCTCAGTGCTGATCCTGCCCAGGAAACGCGGACCCGCATCCGGGTCCGCGAGAGCGCCGTCTTGTAATGTCTCCGTTAAAGCTTTGAGCGATGCTAGCGGCGTCCGCAATTCGTGTGACACGTTTGAGATGAAGTCGCGTCTTACATTTTCGAGTTTACGCACGCGGGTCAGATCCTGCACGAGTAAAAGGCTTCCGCTTGCATGAGCATCAGGGATGGCGATAAGTTGCAAAAATTGATGGCGCGCAGGCAATTCAACGGACTCGCTTTGCATTTCACTCGTTTGCTGGCAAAGCCGCCATGCATCCACAAGTTGATGATTGCGAACCACTTCAGTAACGCTATGCCCAAGTGCATTGGGTATTTCAAAAAGTTTTTGCGCGGCAGGGTTCGCAAACTGGATCAGTCCATTCGCATCTGCAATGATGACCCCGTCGGTTAATTGTTCAAGCACGGTGGAGAGGCGGACGTTTTTGGAATCTGAGGTGGAAAGTTGAAGGTTGAAGGTTGTTTGCAGGGATGCGATTGCGTTGGATAGATTTTCAAAACCTTTCAAGTCGGTGGGGAGGTTGTTGGGCTGATTACGAATGAGACTTGAATAGTCGTTCATGCGTCTCTTTAAATCATAATATTGCCACGCAAACCACGCAGCCAAGAGGAACAAAGTAGTAACAATTACCCAGAGAAATGAATTCATCCCGACTTTTGACCTTTGACCTTTTTTTATCCTTCATCCTTCATCATTCATCCTTTTTCCTTTTTTCTCTTACCCTTCAAACCGATATCCCCCGCCTCTCACCGTCACAATGCGGACAGGGTTTGCGGCATCTTTTTCTATCTTTTGGCGAAGCCACCTTATGTGAACATCCACCGTGCGGCTGTCGCCGATGAAATCCCAGCCCCAGACTCGTTCCAATACGAATTCGCGCGAGAGCATCTGTCCCTTGTGTTCGGCGAAGAATAAAAGTAATTCATATTCCTTGGGCTTGAGTTGGATGGGTTCGTCGTTCAAGGTCACTTCGCGGCGGGTGAGGTTGACGGTGAGATTCTCGAATTTCAGGGTTTCGTGTTTTGGCTCTGAAATACCAGTCTGTCTCATTTCCTCGCGAAGCAGGCGCGTGCGCCTGAGCTGCGCTTTTACCCTTGCCAATAACTCGCGCATCGAAAAAGGTTTGGTCAGGTAATCGTCCGCGCCCACTTCGAGACCCACCACACGATCAATTTCATCATCACGTGCAGTGAGCATCAAAATGGCAGCAGACATTTCCTTGCGGAGAATCCGTCCCACTTCAAAACCGTCCATTTCTGGAAGCATGATATCCAGTATGATCAAGTCTGGCCTCATCTTGCGAGCGGATTCCAACGCTGAGCGCCCGTCACCAATCACCTCAACAGCATAGCCTTCTTTTTTCAGGCTGTACGCGAGAGTCTCTTGTAAAGAAATTTCATCTTCAACTATTAGTATTGATTCGGTCATTGGTGATGAATATACCATTAAAGAAAAAATGATTTTGTTAAGGTTATGTTAATGACAGGCGGGTTTGCTTACGATGTAAAGCAAGACTGCCGAGCTAACAACTTGGCAGTCTTTTTATTTATCATGAACCCACGGGCCTTTTTGGTTTGCATTTGAACAGTTTCCAAATGAGCCAGATCAGGAACGCGGGCGGGGCGAGAATGGGGACAATTACTATAAAGACCCAGATGAGGAAATCCGCAAATCAAAGAGCGCACATGGTTTCCATCACATGCGGTCTTAAGATTTATTTCAGAATTACTTCTGCTTTGATGACGCCTGCGCGGTCATGCCTGGCGGTTAATTTGATTTTTGTGCCCTTTTTGGCTTTGAGCACCCATTCCACTTTTGCGCGATCAGAGGTGCTTTCACCCGTTTCTTCTGCCATGACGGGCTTGTAGGCGCGCCCTTCCAATTCGCCGAGTTCTTCGCGTGCCTTGCCTGCTTGCAGGCTTGCGCCCTTTGGCAGAATGATCTCAGCAATGACTCCACGTGTTATTTTCTTTTCAAGGGCTTTCGTTGTGACGTACGTTGGAAGCCAGCCTGTGTTCTCAACCACGAGCCTAACACGGTAGGTGTCTGCTCCAAGGGAGGTGATGCTTGTTTCGTAGAGAACAAGTTTCGGCGATATCAAAGCATGCCAGACGATCCAATCCGGGAAGGAGCTGATCTCCTTTTCCAAAAATTCAAGCGGGGGATTCGTCCACATGTTTAAATAATCCCAGCCGCCCAGTTCCACTTTTCCGAGTTGCGGATGGTTGTATGGATACCAATCCACGTAGCCCCTGCCTTTGAGAACTTCGTCATTCCACTTGAGCATTTTTAGATCATCTTCAATTGGATGTTCGCGATACCAATCAATGTATTTGTATTTTTCTATGCCTGCTTGTTTTTGTGGACTCCAAAATTCCACCGTCCATGAAAATACGCCAATGTGCTCATAAGTCCAGGTGTCGAAGCCGCCTGTGATGGCTTCTTTTGGATGGTATTTGAATTCATGGAAAACAGATATATTGGGATAGCCTGTGATCTCTGTGCCTTTCTCGCCAATTTTTTGAAAGGTCCGCAGGTCATTGGTGGGGAAATCGTCATCGGGGCGGTCATCATACGGGCGGAGCAAGACGCCGCTCATGGTATGAAATGACATTGTGCCGGTGATATTTTTATGTTTGACGATGAAATCCACTAAATTGCGCGCTTCAGGCTCGCTGGTGGGGTAGGGTCCCGCGCCTTTTTGTTCTGATTCATCGCGCCAACCGGCGGGGAAGTTGCGATTCAAATCAAGCCTCTGCTTTGGTGCGCGAACTTGAACAGTTACCCCATCATAATTTTTTATCAATCCTTCCGGGAAAATCCGATAATATTTTCCACCAGTTTCAATTGGGTCACGCCGCACCATTAAACGCGGTTCATCAGGATGCGCCTTCCATGCGCCATTGGTTTCTGGAATGCGCATTTGCAAAATGCGTCTATCGCCGTCAAGATCCTCGCCCGACATCAAACCATCCAATTCATCTTCATCATGCGGATACGCCCGTGTGCTTGAACGAATAACCTTTGGTCTGTCAGCCAGAGCCCATTCTGCGCCATCAGGGTTGGCTCGCGGAACGACATAAAATGCGCGCGTGTCCATTGCGCGGGTGATATTCTCATCTTTTTTATAACGTGTTACCAATGCGTGGATGAGATATAACGCCGCCGCTGAAGCGGTTACTTCCGATGCGTGGATATTGCCGTCCACCCAAAACGCAGGCTTCTCGGTATCCTTGCCGGACTTGAAATTGGTCGCTGTTATTAGCCACACGTCCCGGCCCTCATGGCTTTTTCCGATGGACTCCAGCCGTATCAGATTCGGGTATTCTTTGGCGTATTCTTTGAGAATGCGGGTAAGTTCAGGATAGCGATAGAAACGATCGAATTTGACGTTTGGCATGATAGGTTCCTTTAGGTTGGATTTTAGTTATTGTCTTCGAAAATCACAACGGGTTCAGTTGGCCAGCCTTGTTGATGGGATCGAATAACATATTCTGCAAGCTCGCGCGGCACGATGTTTTTCTTCAATACATCTTCAAGCGGCATCCAGAGCGGGAGATAGGTTCCGTGCGCAGGATCATATTCCCCATATTCATCACCTGTGCCAGTGCCAAATTCCCCGCCGGTCTTTTTGACTAAAAAATAAGCTTGAGAACCTTGATTAAAGATGATCTCCGCCACTTTTTGATTGATCTCAACAGTAATTCCCAACTCTTCCCAAGCCTCCCGGATTGCGGCTTGGTCCGCGCTTTCTCCTTCGTCAATGCCGCCGCCCGGAAAGGCAAAGTAGTGCAGTCCCTGGCGATGACGCTCGATCAGCGCAAGTTTGTTTTCTTCGATCAGGATGATGCCAGCCCGGTTTTTCATGTCAGGATTGCGCGCGTCTTCTCTATATCAGCATGGATTTGTTCGACCAGGGCTTCGACCGAAGTAAATCTTAATTCATCGCGCAGACGCGCCACAAATTCCAGTTTGACCTGTTCGCCATAAATATCGCGTTCAAAATCAAGCAGATGGGGTTCAATGCTTTGGGTTTGTTTTTCTGGTGTAAATGTTGGGTTAAAGCCTACGTTGGTTGCCGCCATGAATTTTTCCGCGCCGAGGGTTGCCCAGCAGGCATAGATGCCATTGGCAGGCAGTACCTTTTGTTTAGAGTAATCAATATTTGCAGTGGGGATGTTGATCCTGCGTCCGCGTCCATCGCCATGGATGACAGTTCCGCTCAGGCCGTAAGTGTAGCCGAGTAATTTCGCGGCTTCGACCACATTGCCTGTTGAAATGAGCTTGCGGATTTCGGTGGATGAGATCACACCGCTTTCATCGCTGAGGGCGTTGATGACTTCAACGATGTAATCTAATTTCACGCCTATTTCTGCCAGTCGGGTTGCATTGCCCTCGCGGCCTTTGCCCAGGGCAAAGTCATAGCCGATCAACAGGCGGGTGAAGCCAAGAGTCTCTTTCAGCCGGGACATATATTCAAGAGCAGTGGCAGTTGACAGGTCGCGTGTGAAGCGCTGAGTGATGACCACGTCCACGCCAAGCGCTGCGAGCAGGTCTGCGCGTTCGTTTGCTGTGGTCAGACATCGTATCTCATGGCCAGCCAGAATGATGGCAGGGTGTGGCTCAAAAGTCAAGACAACGGCTGGTGTATGCTGTGCATGTGCGCCGCTGACGAGTTTTTGGATGATCTCGCGATGCCCGCGATGAACACCGTCAAAGACACCGATGGAAAGCCATGAGTCTGGCAGGGATATTGCTTCAAGGGAATGATAATGTTGCATGGTATAAAATAAACCGCCTTAACGGCGGCTTATCGTCATTGCGAGGGCTGGTGGTTGGGTAGGGCGAGTGTTTTTCTCGCCCGTACACTTGCACCGTATGCAAGTGCGGTGTCGAGACCCAGCCCTCGCAATGACATGTTATTTAATCTGAAGTGAAGAAGACTTTCTTTGGCTGCCATTCACGGGAGCCGTCTTCATTTACAGTAAGTTCCATGAGGGCCACCAATTCCCCTTGCGTGCTGACGCCGCGGACTTTTGTCTCTGTGGGTTCACCAACAACTTTTACGCGATGACCATGGCGGATGCCTTCCACTTCATCGGGGTTGAGCTCCACGGCCGGCCAATCGCCGAGCGCTTCTGCAGCAGGGATCAGATATTGATACCAGTTGCCTGCGGTGAAGGCTTCCTGCAATTTTCGCAGCGGCACTGAATCGCGCAAGGAGAATCTTCCGCTTTTGGTGCGGCGCAAGCCAACCAGATACGCGCCACAACCGAGTTTTATGCCGAGGTCATTCGCAAGCGAGCGGACGTAGGTGCCCGAGGAGCAATGCACATCAATTACAACTTCAGGGGGAGTCCATTCCAGCACTTCGAGGTGATGCACGGTGATTTTGCGCGGAGCAAGCTCCACTTCTTCACCCTGGCGCGCCATTTCGTAGGCTTTGCGTCCCTGCACTTTGACGGCAGAATAGGGCGGGGGAGTTTGCTCTATTTCGCCGATGTATGTTTTTAGCGCTTCTTCGAATTGAGCTTCAGTGACAGTGAGCGGGTCTTTTGATAAAGTTACCTGGCCTTCCGCATCGAATGTATCGGTTGAGCCTCCCAAACGGATGATGGCCTGGTAGCGTTTATCAGATGCAGAGACATATTCACTTAATCGTACTGCCGGCCCAACCAGGATAACAAGTACCCCGGACGCGCGCGGATCAAGCGTGCCTGTATGACCTGCGCGGCGCAATCCCGTGCCGTTTCTGATTGCCTGAACTACATCATGAGATGTCATCCCGACAGGTTTATCTACGACGAGTGCGCCAGAAATGGCGTTCTTTATATCTTGGCTGTTCATGTTAAATTATCCTCCTGAATCCTTTACCTTTTGATTGTGACATATTTTATCTGAATTTGCAACAGGCAGCCTGACTCTATTATGTAACTTTAATCCCTAGAGATTTAACAGTTCCCGTGTTTTTTTCAGCGCTGCTTTTTCGACTTCGCTCAAACTTCCCTGGAGATCTGCTCCTGCGGCGGCGGCATGACCTCCGCCTTTGAAGAATTGCGCCACGGGTGAAACATCCACTCCCGGCTTCAGTGCGCGCCAGGAGATTTTTACATGGTTGTCTTTTTGTTCCACGAAGACCATTCCGACTTTGTTACCGTCTATGGCGGAAATCATGTTGATCAGGTCGGCGTCATCATTGCCGCCATATCCGGCGGACTTGCGGTCTGCGAGTGTGAGAGTTCCCCAAACAATCCCATGCTTGCTTTGCAGGCTGGAGAGGCCCGCGCCCCAATATTTCGCGGCGGGATATGTTTTTCTCACCAGAGCGCGCATGTAGATCTCAGGCATATCCACGCCTGTTTCCATCAATGCGGCCGCCTGCCTGAGTGCTTCGGGGGTGGTGTTGGGTGTGCGGAAACCAAGCGTATCGGTGATGATGCCGGTTAACAATGCGGCGGCAATCGGTTGAGTGATTTTCAATCCCCATTCCGGCAGGTGTTTGGTGAGGATCGCGGCTGTGGCAACTTCATCTGCCTCGATCAGGTTTAGTTTTCCAAAGTTTTCATTGGTGACATGATGGTCTATATTAATATCGGGTTGGCTGAAATTTTCAAATGCTTTCCCCGTGCGTTTGAAATCGGCGCAATCGACTGTGATGAAGGTGTCGTGATCTCCGCCTGGTTCTTTCTGGATCAGGTCGCTGCCCTCAAGGTATTTAAAGGAGGCGGGCACACCGTCCAGGAGGATCATCTGCACAGATTTCCCTGCATCACGCAGGGCTAGTCCCAGCCCAAGCAATGATCCGATTGCATCCCCGTCTGGTCGAACATGCGATGCAATGACAATCTTCTTCGCAATGGCTAACCTGTCTTTTATCTCCCCTGTGAGTTGTATATCCACTATTTCTTATCCTCCAAAGTCAGTATGTCATTGCGAGGAGCGTTCCTGCTTTTTGCGACGCCTGTCCTGAGCTTGTCGAAGGGAAACAATCTCCAACCATGCGAAGATTGCTTCGTGGCGCCGAGGCGCCACTCGCAATGACATAATTTATTTCTTTTCTCTAATCTCCGCCATTATCTTTTCGATGTGGTCCGCGTGTTCCGGGGTGGGATCCCAATGGAAACGTAACCTTGGAAATGCGCGCACCTCGACTCTTGAGGCCAAAATCCGCCTGATGAAACCGGAAGCAGATTCAAGTCCTGCGAGAATATCGGCTGAGCGCGAAGCGCCCTCCACTGCTGAGATGTAGATATCCGCAAAGGCGAGTTCCCGGTCTATTTTTACATCTGTCACAAAAATTTGTTTCAGGCGCGGGTCACTCAACTCGCGGATCAGCATCTGCGCCAGTTCCTGCTTTACACGATCTGCAATGCGTTGTAATCGAATTCCTGATGGCATGTTTATGATTTTCGATTTTTTAATTTACGATTTTCGATTGATGGTCGAGTGATTGTTGAGCTTTGTCGAAACATAGCCTGAGCGTTTTTCGCGAAGGACGTATCGAGACCCGTTATTCAACAATGTAACACATCAGCATGTCGCCGGGTTGAATGTCATTGAAGCTCTTAAAGCCCACACCACATTCAAATCCCTGGCGAATCTCTTTAACGTCTTCTTTTTCATGACGCAATGAGGAGAGGTCGCCTTCGTAAATCGTATCCGTACCGCGGTAAAGGCGGACCTTCGCGCCGCGTTTAAGCTCACCGTCTGTAACTTTGCATCCCGCAACCCTGCCGAATTTGGAAGCGGTGAAAACCTGCAATACTTGGGCGCGTCCGAGGGTTTTTTCCACAAGTTTCGGTTCGAGCATGCCCTTGAGGGCTTTCTCGATATCTTCGGTCATGCGGTAGATGATCTCGTACAGGCGAATGTCCACGCCTTCTTTTTCAGCCAGGCGGCGCCCGTCCACATCTGCCTGGACATTGAAGCCAATGATAATCGCTTTTGAAGCCGAAGCAAGCATTACATCGTTGTTGCCGATATTCCCTGTTTCTGCATGGAGAATGTGCAAGCCAATCTCGCCTCCGCCAAGTTTGTTCAATTCATTGACGATGGGATCAAGCGAACCCTGCACATCCGCTTTGATGATGAGATTAAGTTCTTTTGCCTCGCCTGCTTGAACATTTGCGAACAGGTCTTCCAATGAAACTTTCTTGCGCGCTTGGGCTTGGGTTTTGATGGCTTCCAGCCGCCCAGCGACAAGGATACGGGCTTCTTTATCTGTTTTTACAACCTGGAAAATATCACCAGCAGAAGGGACATCACTTAATCCCATCACTGCCACAGGGGTGGAGGGTCCCGCTTTCTTTATGGACTTGCTTTTATAATCGGTAATGGCGCGCAGTTTGCCGTAGGCAGTCCCGGCCACGACGACGTCACCCGCTTCGAGCGTTCCGTTTTGAACGAGCAGAGTCGCCAGCACGCCCTTGGATTTATCCAATTCTGCTTCGATGACCGTGCCGATCACCTTTCCATTTGGATTGGCTTTGATACCGTTGCTATCTGCCACGAGCAAAATACCTTCGAGCAGATCGTCTATGCCTTGTTTTTGTTTGGCAGAGACCAGTACCACCATCGTGCTGCCGCCCCAATCATCGGGGACAAGTTCAAGTTCAGCAAGTTGTTGTTTAACGCGGTCTGGATTAGCGTTTGGTTTGTCGATTTTATTCAATGCCACCATGATCGGCACACGCGCAGCTTTGGCATGTGCAATCGCTTCTCTTGTTTGCGGCATGATGCCATCATCTGCCGCAACAACCAGTACGACAATATCTGCGCCCTGCGCGCCGCGTGCACGCATTTGTGTGAATGCGGCGTGACCGGGTGTGTCAAGGAAGGTGATCAGACGGCCCTTCTTCTCCACTTGATAGGCGCCGATGTGCTGGGTAATGCCGCCAGCTTCACCGACCGCCACTTCTGTGGAACGGATCGCATCCAACAGGCTGGTCTTGCCGTGATCAACGTGACCCAAAATCGTCACGACAGGAGGACGCGGCTTCAACTGCGCTTCGTCTTCACCGGCGATCATTTGACGCCACAGCGGTACTTCACCTGCTTCCTCTTTTATGGCTGCTTCGTCTGCTGCTTCGAGAACGGCCTCAAACCCATATTCAGCGACCACAATCGCCGCTGTGTCAAAATCCACAGTCTGGTTAATGGTCGCCATCACGCCGTTCGTCATCAATTTCTTGATCAGATCAATCGGGCTTTTTTCGATCTTTTGCGCCAGATCGCGTATGACGATGCTGGCGGGCAATTCTAGTTTATTACCGTTGCTACTCATAAGCCACCTCCTTCTAATTTGCGGGTTTTCCCTCATCCTGCCCTCTCCCGAAGGGAGAGGGCACTACCTTCCTCATTGTGGGGAAGGGCTGGGATGAGGGCGAATCCTGCGCTACTTCTCAAATCCCCAACAAGAGCGGCCTGTCAGCGAGTGGCTATTCGTTCACATGGCTTTACTTGTCTGGCTCTGCATGATCAGCATGATCATGCGGCAGGGTCTTCACGAAATTTTCCAATTCCTTGCGGTCTTCGGCAGTCAATTCTGCTTTGAGCGCATGAGCCAATGCACCCCTCAAGCCATACGCCCAGCATTCACGGCGGTCGTGTAAATACGCGCCCCTGCCAGCCAATTTACCGGTTGGGTCCACTCGTACTCCCTCAGCCGTGCGTACGATCCGCAACATTTGCCTTTTTGGCAAAATCTCGCGGCATCCCACACAAGTACGTTGGGGCACATGCTTTACGCGGTGAATCGGTTTCTTCTTCACTTTCAATCATCCCCCTCCTCCATTCAGAAGGAGGGATTATATGTTTACCAATCCTCGCCGCCGCCGTCTTCTCCACGTTTATGAATCTTGCGGCCTACGACTGTGCCGAGATCTTCGTCGAACTGTAATTCAACTGCCTTCTTCTTGCCTTTCTTGTCTTTCTTCTTGTCGCCCGATTCATCTTCGGCAACCCCCGTCGTCTGGAAGATTTCCGGCTTCATCTTGAACAACTCATCCAGAGAGACGCCGTCCTTGGCATGTTCGTTCTCTTCTTCGACGACTCGCTTTGCGTTCGCCTCTCGTTTCGCGTTCTCGTCAGCCTGCTTCTGCTCAGCAAACATTTCCTCACCTGTGACAGGTTCCTCAGCCTTGATGGGTTCCGGCTCAGGTTCAGGTTCCGGGAAGGACAAGGCGCCAAGCGCTTCTTCAATATTTTGCATGGATTTTGAACCAATTCCTGCAAGTCCGAGCACCTGATTGGGATCCATCTTCATGGCAAACATTAAATTGCCAACCGTTTCAAAGCCGGCTTCGGTGAGAATGTTGAAGACATGCTCCTTGATGCCAGCCTGATCAAGCGGCAGGTTGAAGGCCGCCGCAGGGATCTCTGCGCGCGCAGCGGTTGAGCGTTCCTCTTCCTCGCGGGCAGCTTCTTCCTTGATTTCAATGGTGCGGCGTTCCACGCGTTCTACAAATTGACCGAGTAACGTATACTCTTCTGGCATGATCGCGCGACTCTCCGCTTTTTTAGCAAGAATTTCCTCGATTTGCGGAATTTGTTCCACAGCCGCAGGCAGCAATGCCATGAGCTCTTTATTCGCCCGTAACTTATTTAGGGTATCGCCGGCAGCCTCCGACAATGACTTGATGTCAATGCGCCAGCCTGTTAATTTCGCGGCGAGGCGGGCATTTTGTCCGTCACGTCCGATGGCGAGGCTTAATTGATCTTCGCCCACCACAACTGTGGCAGTCCGTGTGTTTTCGTTATCAACCAGATAGACGCCGTTCACGCGCGCCGGGCTGATGGCTTTGGAAATATAAACGATGGGATCCGGATCCCATTGGATGATGTCTATTTTTTCGTCGTGCAATTCCTTCACGATGGCCTGGATGCGCACTCCTTTTATGCCTACACATGCGCCGACGGGGTCAATCCCGGCCTGTGTGGCAGAGACCGCCACTTTTGCGCGTGCGCCCGGTTCACGCGAGATCGCGCGGATCTCAACAATGCCGTGATATATCTCGGGTACTTCATTTTCAAGCAAACGGCGCAGGAAGTTGCGGTGTGCGCGTGACAGAATGATCTGCGGACCGCGTGTGCCGTCCTTTACTTCCATCACCACCGCGCGGATGCGGTCATGTAATTTCAGGCGCTCACCGGGTATTTTCTGGTTATTCGGCATCACACCTTCAGCCTTCATATCCAGTCCGATGGTGACGCCCTGCGCATTGATGGCTTGAACAAGACCTGAAACGATCTCGCCGGTTTGACGTTCGAAGTATTGCATTTGATTCGAACGTTCCGCCTCGCGGATGCGCTGCTGGATCACCTGGCGCGCAGTTTGAGCCGCCACACGGCCAAAGTCTGCGGGTGTGGTTTCAACGACCAGCATGTCGCCGGGCTGAACCTCAGGGTTGACCTTGCGGGCCTCTTCCAAAAGCACTTCGGTGCGCGCATCAACAACACCGTCTTCAACCACTTCCTTCTCGGCATACACGGTCACAAGCCCGGTTTCAGGATCTAATTTCGCTTCCACCTGCTGTGCCGAGGATGCGCCCACCGTGCGGCGATAGGCGGATACCATTGCCGACTCGATTGCAGCGACGACAATATCCTTGGTTAATTGTTTTTCTTCAAGCACTTCATTGAATGCTAATGCAAAATCGTTTTTTGCCATGCTGCCAGCTCCATACCTGCTATTTACAAGCGAAGAAGTGGGGGCTACCCACTTCTCGGCGTTTTCTCTATTGGGTTGTCCTTACATGCGAGATTTTAGCATAGAGGCAGTGAAGGCGCAAGGTATAATCCCCGCCATGATTGAAAGAGACATGCAAAAAGCCGCGTTACGAGGTGAACCCTCCTATATCTGGCGGGAGGGGCAGGAACGCCGCCTTGAGATGATTTCATGCTTTGCGGGTGAACGGGTCCGCGGGCGGGTGCTTGAAAACGGCTGTGGGGTGGGAATGTATGTTGAGAGGCTGGCAGGCCTCGGCGCAGATGTGATCGGTTTGGAATATGATTTTGAGCGCGCGCTTGATGCCAGAGTCAAATCGGAAAAGATCATTAATGCCGCCGGTGAATCCATCCCGCTTCCTGCTTCGACCTTTGACTTGATCCTCAGCCACGAAGTGATCGAACACGTACAACATGACCGCGCCGCGATTGAAGAA
The DNA here is from genome assembly GCA_016866215.1 of Chloroflexota bacterium. Classification (GTDB taxonomy): domain Bacteria; phylum Chloroflexota; class Anaerolineae; order Anaerolineales; family Villigracilaceae; genus Villigracilis. The sequence goes on from VGNE01000015.1 coordinate 52,966, forward strand.
ATGGTGCGCGTGCTGAAGGTGGGTGGGCGCGCCGTGATCTTTTGCCCCAACCGCGGCTATCCTTTCGAAACGCACGGAATCTTTTGGAAGGGGAAATATTATTTTGGGAACATATTGTTCGTGAATTATCTGCCGCGGGTTCTGCGCGATAAACTGGCGCCGCATGTGCGCGTTTATTCGAGGCGCGATGTGGGAAAATTATTTGATCGCCTGTCAGTGAAATTCATCGAACGCACGATCATCTTTGGCGCGTACGATAATATCATCGCCCGTTTTGGCGCAGTGGGGAAATTCCTGCGCGCAGTTTTGCAATTTTTGGAATCGACACCGTTGAAGGGATTTGGACTTTCGCATTTTTGGGTGGTTGAGAAAATATAGATATAGGACTTAGGGGCCTGTATGCAAAATCAACACAGCTATGTCATTCTGAGGAGCGGAGCGACGAAGAATCCCTGCCTTTACCCGAATTCACCCGATTTAGGGAAAAACGAGACCCTGCGCTCGCCCCTTCACTTCGTTCAGGGCTTCGGCCCAGGGTAACACAAATTTAATTTGCATACACACTCTATGTCAGGACTTTCGTTCAGCCAGCGTGAGAGAATGTTGGCTACGCAAATAATGATGGTTAAGAATCCTGTGTTATAATCCCGCCGCTTTGATTCTTCGTCTTTCGATTTACTCAGGATCAGGATCAAGCAACATCTTGCCTGGGACGGGCAATAAGCGTCCCTGAGCGGGTCTGGTTGTAAAGCCGAATCCCCGCTAAACTCATTCCGTTCCGCGCTGGCGCTGTGGCGCCACGTGCTGGAGAACGGCAAAAGTTAAGGAGTAATAATGGCTGTCATTTCCATGAAGGCCCTGCTTGAGAGCGGCGTCCACTTTGGGCATCGCACGAACAAGTGGGATGCCCGTATGAAACCGTACATCTTCACCGAGCGTAATGGTATTCATATTCTTGACCTGCAACAGACTGTCAAGTTGTTGAATCAGGGCTATAACGTTATTCGCGATACCGTGGCTAATGGCGGCAATGTTTTGTTCGTTGGTACAAAACGCCAGGCCCAGGAAACAGTGGCTGAAGAAGCCACCCGCTGCGGCATGCCGTACGTAACCGAGCGCTGGATGGGGGGTATGCTCACAAACTGGGCTACGATGTACAAGCGCATTCAGGAACTGGAGCGCCTTGAGAAATTACGCGCTACAGACGAGATCAACCGCCTCACCAAAAAGGAAGGTTTGTTGATCGAACGCGAGATCATCCGCTTACAGACGCGTTTGTCCGGCGCCCGCATCATGAAGCGCCGCCCTGATCTGCTTTTCATCATAGACGTGGGACGTGAAGATGCGGCTGTTCGTGAAGCGAACCTGCTCAAACTGCCGATCGTGGCTTTGGTGGATACCAATTGCAACCCCAAAAATATTGACTATGTGATCCCCTCCAACGATGATGCCATTCGCGCCATCAAACTGCTGGTAGGCAAAATGGCGGACGCGGTGCTTGAAGGCAAAGCCATGCGCAAGGAAGAAGAACCCGAGCAGGCCGGGGATCTTAATTCTGAAGGTAAACCGAAATCCCGCCCGTCTCGTAAACCCCTTTCTGAAGCAGAGCAGGATGAGACTATGGGCGATGAAGCCTTGCTTGGTGAATCCACTTTGGCGAAACTAAGTGTCGGACGCCAGGTTGAAGATACCCCGCCAGTGGCTGAAAAAGCGGCAGAAGAAAAGAAACCTCGCGTTAGCAAGGTGGAAGACGCTGCTCCCACGGTTGAAAAAGCGGCAGAAGAAAAGAAACCTCGCGCCAGCAAGCAAGCAGACGCTGCTCCCACGGTTGAAAAAGCGGCAGGAGAAAAGAAGCCTCGCGCCAGCAAGCAAGCAGGCACTGTACCCGCGGCTGAAAAAGCGGTAGAAGAAAGGAAACCCCGCGCCAGCAAGGCAAAAGATGGCCCCGCTAAAGTTAAGACAGGATAATTAACAAGAACTGTAAAGTTGGACCAAGGATTGTGCTATGGAAATAACAACTGAGATGATCAAGCAATTACGAGCCGCAACCAATGCTCCGATGTTGGACTGCCGTAAAGCATTACAGGAAGCGGATGGAGATTACCAGAAAGCCGTAGACTGGCTGCGCGAAAAAGGCATGGCGACTGCCGCCAAACGCGCTGACCGCGACGCTTCGAATGGCGTGGTTGAGATATACTCCCACGGCGGTGGACGTGTAGGCGTTATGGTTGAGGTCAATTGTGAAACCGATTTCGTGGCCCGCGCGGAGCAATTCCGCACCCTGGCGCATGAGATCGCATTGCAGATCGCAGCCAGCGCGCCAAAATATGTCAAAGCGGATGAAATTCCCGCCGCAGAACTTGAGCATGAAGCCGACATCGCCCGAGCGCGCGCCATTGAAGAAGGCAAGCCCAAGAATGTGCTGGCGAAGATCGTGGAAGGCCGCGTTGAGAAGTTTAAAGATGAAGTTTGCCTGATGCGGCAGGCCTATATTCGTGATGAGTCACTGACCGTTGAAAAGCTCATTTTACAAAATGTGGCGGCGATTGGCGAAAGTGTGATTGTCCGCCGCTTCCAACGTTGGGAACTGGGCGAAAGCACAAATCAATAATAAGTTTAAAAAGCCAGCCTTCGGGTTGGCTTTTTTTCGAGCAGGTCAAAATTGTTTTGTTTGCCAGATTGAGCGATAATAAATGATTGGAGGTATGAATGGCTGAATTGAAATATAAACGGATCCTGCTCAAATTAAGTGGGGAAGCGCTTGGCGGCAAATCTGGTTTTGGCATTGACGTGGACGAAGCCGAATCAATTGCCAGCCGTATCAAAGACGTCCGTGAGATGGGTGTGGATGTGGCTGTGGTCATCGGTGCGGGAAATTTGTGGCGCGGCAAGCAGGGACTCGAGCGGGGCATGGATCGTTCGACTGCGGATTACATGGGTATGCTGGCCACGGTGATGAACGCCATGGCCTTGATGGATGCCCTTGAAAGACAGGGTGTTTTCACGCGCGTCATGTCTGCCATTGAGATGCGTGCCATTGCCGAGCCTTACATCCGCCGGCGCGCTGTGCGTCATCTTGAAAAGGGGCGGGTGGTCATTTTTGGCGCTGGCACAGGCAACCCGTTTTTCTCCACAGATACCGCAGCCGCATTACGCGCCACTGAAATAGACGCGCAGGTTGTCATCAAAGCCACCAAGGTGGATGGCATCTATGATTCAGATCCAAGGAAGAATCCCAACGCAAAAAAATTCGATCATCTAAGTTATATCGAAGTCCTTAACCTCCGTCTCGGAGTAATGGACAGCACCGCCGTCACATTGTGCATGGAAAATAACCTGCCCATTCTTGTGCTCAATCTTTGGGACGATCATGCCCTGCTCAGTGCATTACGCGGTGAAACGGTAGGGACGTTAGTGAGTGCTTGAGAAATAAAATGATGGAAGGAGGAAAGGTTTGTTAATTGAGAGTCTCTCAAATTTTTACATTTCCTCTCACTTTTTTACTGCCCCCATAGCCTAAATTCTTATTTTAAGGTATCCTTATGTAGTAATTAATTTCAGGAGGAAGATCGTGAGTACAGACGAAATTAAAGATCTGTTGAAAGATGCCGAAACCCGTATGAGCGGCGCGATTCATTCTCTGGTAGATCATCTCGCCGGCATTCGTACGGGACGCGCCAGCCCGGCGTTGGTTGAAAAACTCGCGGTGGAGTATTACGGCACGCCCACTCATCTTATGCAGCTGGCCTCGATCAGTGTGCCTGAACCGCGCTCGTTGTTGATCAAACCCTTCGATGCAGCTTCCATTAAGGATATTGAAAAAGCGATTCAGGCCTCAAACCTAGGCTTGAACCCCAACTCTGATGGAAAGGTCATCCACCTGAACCTGCCTCCGCTGGACGAAGAACGCCGCCGCAGCTTGGTCAAACAAATGCACCATCGGCTCGAGGAAGCCCGTGTGGCTGTGCGAAATATCCGCCGCGATCTGCATAACGATATTCGTGAATATGAAAAGGAAAAATTGATCACGGAAGATGATCTCAAACGCGGCGAAGAAGACTTGCAGAAACTGACCGACAAGTTTGTTGAAGATATCGCCAGGCACGGCTACACCAAAGAAAATGAGATCATGGAAGTGTGATTTACTTTGAGACGCTGTAAATGACTGCACTGCAAAAATCTTTTTTCACCGCGACACTCCCTGGCACTGCCCGCCACTACAGTCCCCGAAGCGGGCGAGTGGGAGGGCAGGTGTGCGGCGCACGCCACATCGTCCCGACACTCTTTCGGGAGTGCAGGTGAGACCACGAAGAATGCGAAGAAGTTCTTAAGATATTAAAGAATCAATCGAAATATCTTTAAGAAAACCTTCGCGATTTTAATTTTTTTCTTCGCGGCCTTCGCCTCTTCGCGGTAAAGAGTCCTTTTTGCAACAGACTCATAAATGGTATTAAAAAAAGCGTTTATCACATGGCTGAAACACCCTCTGCGATTCCCCTTGAAAAAATCCCCCAGCACGTTGCCATGATCATGGACGGCAATGGGCGTTGGGCGCTTCAACGCGGCCTGCCGCGCCTGTCCGGACACAAGGCAGGGACGGAAAACCTGCGCCGTGTCATCCGTTCGACGGTTGAATTTGGCGTGAAATACTTAACGATTTACGCATTTTCCACTGAAAACTGGGGGCGTCCGCCTGAAGAGGTGAAAGGGTTAATGCTCATTCTTCAGGATGTGATCGATCACGAACTTAATGAACTCAACAGGGAAGGTGTGCAGCTACGTCACATTGGGCGGCTGGAGGGGCTGGAGCCGAGGATCCAAAAAAAGGTTCTCAAAGCCATCGAATTGACGAAGAACAATGATCGTCTTATTTTGAACGTTGCATTCAATTACGGCGGACGGGACGAGATCGTATGCGCGATCCAGAAGATCATCAATGACGGCATACCCGCAGTAGATGTGACTGATGAATTGGTTGGCAAATATCTGTTCACGGCAAATGTGCCGGACCCTGATCTCATCATTCGTACATCGGGCGAATTGCGCGTGAGTAATTTCCTGATCTGGCAGGCCGCTTATTCAGAATGGTACATCACGCCGACCTTCTGGCCTGATTTTGACAAGGAAGAATATCGCCATGCGTTGGAGTCGTTTGCCCAGCGTGACAGGCGATTTGGAAAGGTATCTTCGGGGGAACTTCTGGAATCCAATGCGTAGAAGGTTGATCACAGCCCTCGCTTTGACTACAATTGGTATGCCCGCCGTCCTGCTTGGCGGCATCTTTTATTTTCTATTGATGGCGACATTTCTGATCGGCGCGGCCTGGGAGTACGTGCAATTATTCCGCGCGGTAAAACTGGAACCTCAAATTCATATCACCATGGGCGGCGTGGCTTTCATTCTCCTCACGCGCACGTTCTTTCCGGAATACGCCATGCCCGTGTATGCCGCCGCAATTCTGATTGCACTGGCATATCATCTGATTGCTTATGAGCGCGGCCGCGATCAGTCCGCGCTTGATTTTGCCATTACCATCGCAGGGCTGACCTACCTGGGCTGGATTGGCGGATATTTATTTGAGTTGCGTAATCTTCCCGAAGGCGGCTGGTGGTTCATGCTCGTTTTGCCTTCGGTCTGGCTTGCAGATTCAGGCGCCTACTCCATTGGCAGGGCCTATGGAAAACATAAAATGGCGCCGCGCCTCAGCCCCAGGAAAAGCTGGGAGGGTTACGCTGCCAGTATTTTCACCGGCATGATCGGCGGCGCTTTCCTAGTCTATGCCTATTCCACATTCGGAAATTTTTCAGGAAATATCACCATCCTGCAAGGCGCATTGCTCGGGCTCATCCTTGGAATACTTACGCCGCTGGGCGACCTCGGCGAGAGCATGATCAAACGGCAATCGGGCCTCAAAGATTCAAGCGACATTATTCCCGGTCATGGCGGCTTTTTTGACCGCGTTGATTCGTGGTTATGGGGCGCAGTGATCGGTTATTACTTCCTCGTCTGGTTCATCCTATAAACCCTGGAGGCAAAATGGAAGTCCGTGGCGCTACACCTACCCGCAATCTCGCGTTGGAGTTGGCGCGTGTCACTGAAGCCGCGGCCATGTTGGCAGGTCGCTTTATGGGACGGGGAGATAAAGAAGGCGCGGATCAGGCCGCCGTCAATGCGATGCGGTTAGTCCTCAGCACTGTGGATATGAACGGCGTCATCGTCATCGGAGAAGGGGAGAAGGATAAGGCGCCGATGTTGTTCAATGGAGAGAAGGTCGGCAACGGTTCATCGCCTGACGTGGATGTGGCTGTGGACCCCATTGACGGGACTCGCCCTTTGGCATTTGGCCGCTCAAATTCGCTTGCGATGGTGGCGCTTGCGCCGCGCGGCACGATGTTTGACCCCGGCCCTTTTGTATACATGAATAAACTTGCTGTGGGTCCTGAAGCAAAGGGGAAGATCGATATTGAAAAGTCAATCACTGAAAATCTTAAGGTGATTGCAAAAGCCAAAGGGAAACACATAGAAGATTTAACCATCATCATCCTTGACCGCCCGCGTCACGATGATATGGTTGCCGAGATCCGCAAGGCTGGCGCGCGCATCCGCCAGATACCGGACGGGGACGTAGCCGCGGCCTTGATGGCCGCACAGCCTGAATCGGGCGTGGATGTTTTACTCGGGATTGGCGGCACACCGGAAGGCGTGCTGACGGCTTGTGCATTGCGCGCCATGGGCGGCGAGATTCAAGGCAAGCTCTTTGCGCGTGACGATGATGAATTACGGCGCGGACGCGAAGCAGGTTATGATTTCGATAAAGTGTTGACGATGAATGATCTGGTTTCATCGGAGGACGTCTTCTTTGCCACGACCGGCATTACCGATGGCGAATTGCTCCAGGGCGTGCGCTATTACGGCGATCACATCACCACGGATACGCTCGTGGTGCGCGGACTGACGGGCACCATCCGCCGCATCAACGCTACGCACAGCACAGAAAAACTGGATAATTTGAGTTCGATACAATATTGATTTTGTATAGTATGTCGTTGCGAGGAGGGCGCTCTCCCCGACGAAGCAACCTCCTCGTGAAAAGGGGATTGCTTCGCCGCCATAGTACAAGACCGGCGTCTCGCAGCGACATAAATCATTTTCCTTGACATTCCCCATCCTGACCCGTATAATGTCGGCCGCTTTCCTTGCTAGCTCAATTGGCAGAGCGAGCGGCTGTTAACCGCTAGGTTCTAGGTTCAAGTCCTAGGCAAGGAGCAAAATGACCCCTGGATTTTTTCTAGGGGTTTTTATTTAATGTAAATTCTGTACTATACTTACCCAGGAAAGGACAAACAGCATGCAATCATTCAAACCTGTCATACGCTGGTGGTCGTTGGTCAACCCGCGCATCATTGCGCATTTTTCTGAAAGGCTGGACGTTTATGAGGACAGCTTGATGTACCAACAGGGGATCTTCAGTAAGAGCGAGGTGGTCATTCCTTTCTCGCGCGTCACCAACTACGCCGCGGACCAGAACCTGCTCGACCGTATTTTCGGGGTGGGCAATTTCAGAATCGAAACCGCCGGCTCCGTTGCCCCGGAGTTGATTCTGATTGGGTATTCCTATACACTTAGGGACCTGCTTGCCCGCTCGATGAAAGCCAGTTAGAGCTATTGCTCCTTCCCTTTGTCGTTCCCCATGAGCCGGTTTTCTGCTCTCCGCCTGATAGAGATCACCTCCGCATCGGTCTTGATCTCCGCTGTCTCTGCTTTCGCATTCCTGGGAGTTGCCAGACTGACACTTGAAAGCTGATTTTGCTCCGGGTTCGTTTGTTAAAAGTTGCTATTCGCATGTACAATTATCTTAATGATTGGTGGATGTGTGTTTGGGCTGGCTGACCCAGCAAGTGTTTGAGCTTTAATTTCCAATTGGCTGGTCTGTGTTCTCATGCGTGCGGCTTAGTCCAACTGGGACAGATGCGGCAAGCGCATCTATGCCAGACGGCTGGGGATCGTCGAGCCGGTCTTTGCCAACCTCTGTGTACAAAAGCGGATGCATCGCTTCAGCTTGCGCTCCAAACGTAAAGTAGATGTACAATGGACGCGTACGCGGTTCGCTCTGGTTCACCATATCGGCAAGATCCACTCCTTTGGGGGCTGATCTAGCCCATTCAGCCCTCCAACAACCGGTCCCAACCGTACTCTGGCTGTAAAGTCGGGCGCTGGCGCCCGGCGCTCGAAGGCATAGTTGGGTTTTTCGACAGTCTCGTTAGGCGGCTATCTTCGAGAAAGCAAGGGATGTCTTATGACTATTGAATGTCCAATTTGCGGCAAGGATGATGCCCTTCAAAAGGTTTCATCAATTGTGTCTGGTGGTACGGTTAGGGGATCATTCTCTGGTCCCTCGGGGGGAGTGAGTTATTCTGGAGGAAATTGGGGAACAGTTAGCGGTTACACCAGCTTAAGCGGTAGCACCAGCACTGATTTGGCGCGCCTTTTATCTCCTCCTAGAGAACCTCACACAAGTTTCGTGAATAGTGGTGCTCCCTGCATTTTCCTACTTGTGTTATTGGGATGCTTTTTCGCTGCACCAATTTGGTCACCAATTTGGTATGGCGTTGATCTGCTTTCTCTGCTTTCTCCCGAATCTTATTCTGGGGAAAGAGGAGTGGCACTATTCTTTATCGGCTTGGCGGCAGTGTTTGGGGTCATATATGCCTTGCTATGGGTGGGTGGCATTGCATATTCAAAGAGCCAAAATAAAAAGGAAAGTGAAAAATATTCACGTGAAAAAGTCATTTGGGATAGTGCGATTGAAAAATGGGTGCGTCTTTATTATTGTCACAGAGACGATGTTGTGTTTGATACACAAACTACAGAGAGTTTTTCGCCAAGCCTAACAAGCGAGTATATTCACAAACAATGAAAGCCGCCGACCGATGAGTAGCAGTTGTCAAGGGGTGAAGAAGTATTGTGAAATAAAAGAGCTTTGGAAATCCGGGGATTTTCCAAAGCTCTTTGTGTTGTGCGACGATGAGTTATTTCGAGACCAAGGCAACGCTTCGCCAGCCCGCCAGGAACTCCTGCCGAGTTGAGCGCTAATTTTTCTGCGCAATTTACTTAGGAGTTTGCATGGTTATTGTTTCAGGAATAGTTCTGGTTTCAAAGCCAGCACTTCCTCCTTTGAAGCGATCCGTCGCGGCAATCCGCCTTTGACAATCCGCGTCAAATTCTCTCCCTGTCCAAGTCGCAGCAATCCATATTTTGCGAACTGTTGATTGGTCATGCCATTCAAGGCGCTCTTGTCCATCTGCCAAGCCCACGTCAACATTTTGTAGGCCAGATCTTCTGCGCTCGATTTGTTGTAGGCTTCTTTCCGACTCAGCAAATACCAGATCGTCACCAGCAGTTTCCGCGCAATCGCAACAATCGCCTGATTTTGATGTTTGCGCTTGCACAGTTCCTGATACTCTGCCTTCCAGCGCGGGTTTGAACGCACCGCCTGCCATGAGGCTTCCACCAAGGCCCAGCGCAATTCTTTGCATCCAAATTTGGTGATCCCTTTCTCACGATGCTTTTGTCTACTGTCATGTACGCCCGCTCCCAAACCGGAATAGCCCACCAGTTGCTTGGCGTCTTCAAAGCGCGATATATCGCCAATGGCAGATAATACGGTCATCGTCATCACCACGCCAAAGCCCGACAGTTGCAGCAAGCGCACCGCCTGTTTGTCCCACTGCTTGCCCAGGTATCTTTCCATCCAAGTCGACAGCCAGCAGCCCAACCTGATCGATGAGATGAAGGTGAAGATCGATAGTGAAGTCGGCAAGCGCATCTATGCCAGACGGCTGGGGATCGTCGAACCGGTCTTTTCGAACATCTGTGTGCAGAAACGGATGCATCGCTTTACCCTGCGTACCAAGCGGAAAGTGGATGTACAATGGACGCTGTTCGCTCTGGTTCACCATATCGGCAAGATCCACTCCTTTGGGGCGCTGATCTAGCCCATTCAGCCCTCCAACAACCGGTCCCAACCGTACTCTGGCTGTAAAGTCGGGCGCTGGCGCCCGGCGCTCGAAGGCATAGTTGGGTTTTTCGACAGTCTCGTTAGCTGGCTCTGATAATCTAGGACATTTACGAATTCATTTTCTTCAACACGCGATAGGGATATCATTGTAGACAAATGAGCACTCTTGATGTTGTTACCCTCATTTTCGCCCTTTGGGGTTCAATCCTTTCTACTTACTTGGCTATTAGAGAAGTAAATAAGGACAAGAGAAAACTGAAATTGAATCTCGAGGAGATAGCCTTTTTTCAAGCTCACCGTTTGGTGATAACAAATATCGGGATCAGACCTATTACAATCGAGCAAATTAGTCTGGCAATCCTAGATAAAAAAGAGAAATGGTTCGCCGACGGAGTACCAAGTGGTTCACTCTGGAAAAATTAGGAAGGCGTAAAGCCGCCTACTTTGCCATTAACGCTGGAAGATGGAAAAACTGCAATATTCTATTTATCAGATGCAGTAACCGCAGAAATCTCCGTCCCTAATAGATATTTAGGCGTCAATGTATTTGATGCAGAAGGAAATGTGTATTCAAAATACTCTGAGGGTGTGTACAATCCAAAATATCACTATAGAACTGGGAAAATCAAACCACCGTCTATATTTCGAAGATTATCAGATAGGATCTACTTCTGGAGACAGGAAAGGAAAGTAAAAAAAAGACTTGAACAAAAATGAAGCCAAATGAACGTGAGCCAGCTAACACAGCGTGCACCCGACTGGTGGGAGTCTGCGCGTTTTCAGGCATTTTTCTGGCTTCGAGTTTTTCCTGCTCCCAAACAGAATCCACGCCCGCCCACACGCAGGTACCGATTACTGCACTTGTCAAGGGCCCCAAAAAAGCAATCGATTTTCTAAGTGCCAGGTCGAATCAATTCGAGCCGTGAGAGCAAAAAACTCCCACGGCTCTTTTTTTGTCGCAATTTATTCTTG
>VGNE01000016.1 GCA_016866215.1 Chloroflexota bacterium
TTGTGAATTCAAGTCGTAAGTGCAACGGTAGTATGGTAGAACACCTCAAAGGGTGTTTTGAAACGAAGAGTTTTACGTGGTCTGAAATTCAATTTTGAGATGATCTGATTGATCTTTTTATTAGAGATGGTTTTTAGGTCTGATTTCCTGGGAAGGTATTGTCGCAGCAAACCATTGGTGTTCTCGTTTGTACCGCGCTCCCAAGCGGCATAGGGATGAGCGAAATAGAATTTGAGTTGAAGTGTTTCCGCGATAAGTTCGTGCTCGGCAAACTCTTTGCCATGATCGGATGTTAGGGTATGCACTTTGTCTTTGACAGGCAACAGCAGTTTGCAGACCTGTCGTCGAACAGCCTGTGCCGTTCGACGAGGCACCTTTCCCATCATGGTAAAACGAGATTTTCTTTCAGTCAACGTTAGCATGGCATGTTTTTGTTGTTTGCCAAGCAGGGTATCCACTTCCCAATCTCCCAGGCGTTTTCTGGTGTTCACATGGTCTGGGCGCTCTTCAATCGAGCGGCAATTGGGCAATTTGCCCCGCCGATCATAGCTTCCGTAGCGTTTGCGGCGTTTCTTTTGGCAGCGTAAGTGCTTGTACAAATCACCGCCTGCTCGCTGGTCTTCAAGAATATGTTGGTAGATCCACTCATGACTGATCCGTATGCCTTGCTCCTTCTTCAGTCTGCCAGAGATTTGCTCCGGACTCCACTCCTGCCGCAATAGACGGTCCACCGTCGCCCAGACAACTACAGTGATTCTGGCGACTGCTTTGGGTCTCCGTTGTACAGCCAGTTCCTGGGCTTGCTGGGGACGGTAGCCGCGTTGCCCGCGATTGCGTTTCAGTTCCCGACTGATGCTCGATTTATGGACTCCGATCACAATGGCGATCTCCGCAAGCGAATGGTTGGTTTTCTTGAGCGCATAAATCTGGTATCTTTGTTCTTGGGTAAGCTGGTGATAGGTTCTCATAGTGCTCCTTTGACTTGGTCGTCTGAGAAGTACTATCCTACTCCAGCTTACCTCTCAGCGCCCTTCAAAGTTGCACTTCGCACTTGAATCTACAATTGGAAAAGGATGGCGTATACATGAAAATGAAATGGAACGATAAGTAGGTCGGGTTTTTAGCCTGACTTTCCTTTTATACGGCAAAGTAGAGAAATGACCCAACAAGACATCCTCCAAAAAGCAGTTGAATATATTAAGCAGGACTTCAGAAATGATTCCTCTGGACATGATTGGTGGCACTCTATTGTTTACGAAGAATGTTGTTATCATCTGCGATTGTGTCAAATAACACTATAGTTCATCTTGACTTTACCACCACCTTATTTTTTCATTAGAAAGCCGTGAAAACATCCCCGAAAAACTTTGCAAATGGCTATAATCTTTTATAATTGGTTTTCACAAAGGGCACAAGGCGATTTGCGAAAAACCAACATAGAGGTAATGAGGAGATTCGTATGAGTATAAACATCTTAAAAAAGAATGGTCAATCTAAAAAGTGGGCAAAAGCAGGCTTTTTGTTCCTGCTGGTGATGTCCTTGGCACAGGCCTGCGGAACGCCAAGAATCCCTGAGGGGGCGAGGATTATCGAGGATACTCCAACAAGAAATATTCCAACAAAAACCCCCTATGTAACAGCAACCATCCCTGCGGGATCTGTTCTTACTGCAACTGCCTCCGCCCTGCAGACTCATACAGGGGCTGTTCGCTTTATGAGTTATAATATTCAATATGGTGGACAGGATAAACTACCTCAGGTCATGTCAATTTTAAAGGCATATAACGCTGATGTCCTTGCCATTCAGGAGGCGAATGGCTGGGGGGCAGATGATTTTGAGATTGCAAACCAGTTTGCCGATGATCTTGGCATGGAATACATCTATTGCCAGGCGGATGGCGCCTCAGTTGATAAAAACGGCAATACATATGACCTCGTATTATTTTCCAAACTGGAAATTAAGAACTCTGAAGTTTTTTCAAATGTCTCCAATTGTCTTATTCGGGCGGAGGTGGTTACGCCGAGCGGGAAGTCCGTACAGGTCTTTGCCACTCACATCCTCTCCAATTTTGATGAGGTTGGATGTCAGAACGTTGAAAATATGGCAAAAGCGATGGCAACTTATGTAGGCGGCCAGGCAATCTTAATGGGAGATATGACCATACCTCCCCCAGGTGTGATTATGGGCTATCCACAAAACCAGATCGCATGCCCGCCTGTTCTCGAATCCGCAGGTTTGTCTTTCTTCGCAGATGTCAGTCAGGTTGACCATGTTTGGGTTTCGCAAGCCATGCTAGATCTTCAATTCTATAAATTACCCAACCCAAGCACCGAACCGCTTGTGCCAAAGAATATCATCAGAAACACATCCAATCATTCTCCGTTGGCTGTTGATTTTTATTTCCCATAGATGGACGAGTTTTAAAAAACATGATTTGGTTCGGATGGTCTCTGCTCTGCAATAAGAAGACCCCTTGCGACTCGATGGTAATAAGCAGCGTCCCCTGCACAATGCATGGGATGCTGTTTATGGACAAGATCGCGATTTGGTAGCGGTCACGAAGTAAGTGATGCGAATTGTTTTCTGGATCATACCGTCCATCTTACCATCACTTACTTTCCATCCACTACCCGCGATTTTTTTCGACAGGCAAAACAAAGATCTTTTGAACTGGGATGCCAATCCAGCAGAAGATGTTTTAATACGGAATTTTTTAGGCTGCCTCGGGATAAAAGCATAAGAAATTTAACCATACACATTAAAAAGTGTATTTGTGGCAAAATGTGGGGATGGACCAACAGGACATCATCCAAAAAACAGTCGAGTACATCAAGCAGGAATTTTCGGACGACGCCTCAGGGCACGATTGGTGGCACATCTATCGTGTTTGGAAAAACGCCGTCACCATTTGCGAATATGAAAAAGCGGATATGTTCATCGTGCAACTCGCCGCACTACTGCATGATCTTGACGATTGGAAGTTTAATGAAAGTGTAGATGAAACTCCGCTGCGCGCTCGTGCCTGGCTTGAATCCTGCCACGTGGACATTCCCACCGCTGAGATGATCTGCGAGATCATCACGCATATCTCATACAAAGGCGCAGGCGTGGAAAGCAAAATGGGCTCCCTAGAGGGATTCATTGTGCAGGATGCGGACAGGCTGGATGCTATCGGCGCAATCGGGATTGGACGCGCCTTTGCGTACGGCGGTTATAGAAACAGAATGATGTATGATCCGGACTCGCCGCCCCAAATGCACGCCAGTTTTGAAGAATATAAAAACAGCAGCAGTGCCACTATCAATCACTTTTACGAGAAACTGCTTTTGCTAAAGGATATGATGAATACGCCTACTGCTAGAATAATAGCGGAGCAAAGACATGCAGTGATGGTGAAATTTCTAGATCAATTCATGAATGAATGGGAAGGCAAAGATGTAAGTGACAGATCTCTTTAAGGTGACTATCACTTTGTTACTTTGAATACCAATGAACTCTCTGACTCATACACCAATAAGTGCATAACCGAACTGCGCGTTGAAATTGCGAGGCTTCGCAAAGAAGTTGCCAATTTGTTTTCATCACTCCCAGGCGGGATCGTCACGATCAAGTAATCGTAGTCCACACCGTTGTCGGCGCTCCATTCGTTGATGCAGTTCACATCCGCACAATGTTGAAATGCGATCAACTGGTCATACCATGGAAAGAATCCGGCGCCCAAGGTCCATTCCAACCCCTGCATGGTGGTTGCGCTGTATTGATTCGTCAAGGCGGGGAACCATTCCTGCAGCGGGTCAGACATTGAAAACTCGCTGCCTGTAACAAGCAAAAAAGTTTTTTTGCCGCCAACATTTGACTTGACCCAGTCAATCATCTCAAGATCATCGGCTTTCAAACTCGTATTGATCAATTGAAAATCAAAGATGCTGGCAACCAAAACGAAATAAAATATCAAGCCCAATAACATGATTTGAACTTTGGGCTTCATAAACACCGCATCAACCCTTCGATCAAACTCAGGGCAGGCCTGCTCGCTGTCTGAGCGGCTGATCCATGCAGGGAATTTTAGCAACCCCAACCCTGCCAGCATGGACAGTGCCAGGAAAGCAATGCCCACTCCGCCGCGAGGGTCAATAAGATAAGCAAGCATGGCCCATGTGATCAAAAAGAATTCCTGATGTTTGAATGTAGCCCAAAAACCGATGAGCGCAAATAGCAAAGTGGGGAAAAATAAATAATCTCCAGGCCCTTCAAATTTTAGGACACCAAGATAAGACTCGAGAGCCCGCTGGCTGGTTTGGCCTGCGGAAATGAATGGCTGCAAGCCATAACGAGTTAACACGGTGAACCACCAGGGCGCAGTGACCAAAGCCACGCCGAGACTGCAGAAAAATGCTGAAACGAATCCGCGTTTGGAGAAGCCATAAAAAATAAAGATCAAAGTCCCTCCCAACACTGCATGGAATGCCGTTTGTGGGTGACTTAATATCGCTCCCGCCCCAAACAGGATCATAAGGATAAGTTCCTTTGTGTTCTTGTTCTTAAATAATTGCATGGCTTTACAAAGAAAGAGCAACAGGAATAACGCGCCAAAAGAGCGCGTGATTCCGCCGCCCATCACCTGCCAGAGAAAAGAACGCGGCGAAAGGGCAAAGACCAGCACAGCCAGTGAAGCAGACATGCGTGAGCCGAGAGTCCGTTCAGCGAATTTGTAGAAGAGAAAAATGGAGATGGTGTTGATTAATGCCGGTAGGTAAAGTAAAACCCATAGTTCAGAAACATCCAGGAGCCCGGAAAGAAGCGCGGCGATATAAAACCCAAGTGGCGGATAGGCGAAGGGAATATCCACAAAGTTATATGTCGTGAATTGCGGCAGGATGTAGCGATTGGCTTTCAAGTCGCGGATCATGGTATAGAACATGCCGCCATCGTTGAGTGGAAATCCGTTTGAGGCGGCAGGATAAAAGCGAATGATCGCGCCAAGCAGCAAGGCAGTAAAGAGTAAAAGCGTGGGGAAGTCGAGTTTGCGATTCACGTTTGGGTTTCCTTGAGCGGGAACGTTTTATGGATTTTAATGCTTTATCCCTGGTTTGGGTCAGCCTTGACAGGACGTTGTTTTCGCTGATAATTATGGCAATCGATGAATTAATGGCTGTGACAGAGGAAAGTAAACTGGCAGAAGCCGCCAGAGATGCGTAACGCGCTGTGCGCGTGCTGAAAGTTACGCTCGACAGAACCCAGTTGAAGTTCCCTCTCGAGCCGTGAAGGTGAAGAGCGTGTCAGGTGTCAAGTTTCATGTGTCACGTTTTGTAGTCTGAACCGTTTTCTCAACGTTATTCGAGAGGCTGATGCTAGTCAGCGCAAAGAGAGTCATGTAAATGACTAACTTGGGTGGTACCGCGAGAACTCCCTCTCGTCCCAATTGTGGACGGGAGTTTTTTATTTTGTATCTATGTCGTTGCGAGGAGCGCTCTTGTTCTTCGCGACGAAGCAATCTCCTACACAGTTGGGGATTGCTTCGGGCAGAAGATCACAGCCCTCGCAATGACAGGATAAACTCTGGAGGCACGTATGTTGGATAAACTAAATGAAATCAAAAAAGCCGCGTTGGAGAGTCTGTCATTCATTAATGACCAGGCTGCCCTGGAGGTGTGGCGTGTTGCAAACGTGGGACGCAGTTCGCCGCTGATGCAGGTCTTTGCTGAATTTGGGAAACTCTCAAAGGAACAGAGACCAGTCATCGGCGCGGCCGCGAACCGTGTCAAGGTGGCGTTGGAATCCGCTTTGGAGGTAAAAGCACAGGCGGTAAAAAATGCTGCGCTGGCAAAATCCCTCGAAGAAGAAAAACTGGATGTGACCTTGCCGGGGCGGATAGTCAATATCGGACGCTTGCATCCATCCACGCAACAGTTGCGGCATGTGCTGTTCATTCTCGCCGAGATGGGATTTCAGGTGTATACATCGCGTGAAGTGGAGACCGATGAGTACAACTTCCAATTGCTTAACTTCCCACCGCATCATCCTGCGCGCGATATGCAGGATTCATTTTATATTGAAGCGGACCCTTCGACAGGCTCAGGGCGAAGCGAGGATAATTCGATCTTGATGCGCACGCATACCTCGCCGGGACAGATCCATGCGATGCGGGAAGCCTCCGCAACCAACCCACAGAACCCGCCGCCGATCCGCATTGCATTGCCCGGTATGTGTTTTCGGTATGAGCAGATCACGGCACGTTCTGAAATTCAATTCAATCAAGTGGAAGGACTCGCCGTTGGCGAAGGGATCACTTTCGCGGATTTGAAAGGCACACTCACGGATTTTGTGCGCCGCATGTTTGGTGCAGGAGCAAGACTCCGCTTCCGCGCTTCATACTTCCCGTTCACAGAACCCTCCGCTGAGGTGGATGTTGAATGTTTCGTGTGCGGCGGGGTGGGATGCCAGGTCTGCAAGAATTCAGGCTGGCTTGAAATTCTTGGCTGCGGCATGGTGCATCCAACTGTTTTGCAGAACGGCGGCTACGATCCTAGGCGTTACACAGGCTTCGCCTTCGGCATGGGACCCGAACGTCAGTTGATGCTGAAAAACAAGATCAACGACATTCGCTACTTCTGGGGTAACGATGTGAGATTTTTGGAGCAGTTCTAGATTTAGGCATTAGGTAATTAGGCA
Source organism: Chloroflexota bacterium (assembly GCA_016866215.1). GTDB lineage: Bacteria > Chloroflexota > Anaerolineae > Anaerolineales > Villigracilaceae > Villigracilis. The sequence continues at coordinate 6,674 of VGNE01000016.1, forward strand.
TTAGGTAATTTGGAGGAGGTTGGTTATGACAGGCGATAAAGGTTTGGAGACTTTGCTGGTTTGGCAAAAGTCGCTTGCGTTTGCTGTTGAGGTTTGTAAAACCACCCTGCCTAAATTGCCTGTTCAAGAAAAATGGTCTCTGGTTGATCAGTTACGGCGTTCAGCGCAAAGTATTCCTGCAAATATTGCTGAAGGCTATGGAAGATTTTATTTTCAAGAGAGTGTACGTTTTTGCTATATTGCGCGAGGTTCTCTGGAAGAAACTTTTAGCCATTTGACTCTCGCTCATAAACTTGATTACCTGGATAATGAAACCTACAAACGACTTAATGATCAGATTATTGAGTTGCGAAGGATGATAAGTGGTTACATTGCCTTTCTCAAAGAAAGCAAACGCGGCGCATCTGAACCAGGTGCAAACCATCACGTCCGAGAAGAGTCTTCAGCCTATATCGCCAACACCGACCCATCCGATTCCTAATCCCTAATCACCTGATTACCTATTTATAGAGGAAATTATGAAACTACCCATATCCTGGCTAAAAGATTTCATTGATCTCGACGGTTTAACTGTCGAAGACATTGCCCGTAAATTGACCCTCGCTGGTCTCGAAGTGGATGAGATTCTCTATGCGGGTCTCGAAATGCCTACATACAAAGATGGCGAGAAGCACGAGTTCAAAACCAACGGTATTGCATGGGACAAAGAAAAAATCGTTGTGGCTGAGATTCGTGAAGTAAAAGCGCATCCCAATGCGGATAAATTAACTCTGCTCGATCTGTTCGATGGTCAGCAAGAGCAGGTTGTGTTGACAGGCGCGCCGAATATCTTCCACTTGAAAGGCGCGGGAAAACTTGCCAAACCGATCAAAGTCGCGTACGCAAAAGAAGGTTCGACTCTATACGATGGTCATGCCGAAGGCTTGCAGCTGATGACCCTCAAACGCGCCAAGATCCGCGGTGTGGATTCATATTCGATGGCATGTTCCGAAAAGGAATTGGGCATTACCGAAGAGCATGAGGGCATCATCATCCTCGATGACGATGCGCCTGTGGGTATGCCTCTCGCCGATTACATGGGTGACGCGGTGTTGGATATTTCCATTTTGCCGAACATGGCACGCAATGCCAATGTGATCGGCGTCGCGCGTGAACTCGCCGCGTTGACCGGTCATGAACTCAAGAAGCCGACCATTAAATTCAAAACATCTGGTGAGTCTGTTGAAGATTTAGTTGAAATTGAAATTGAGAATTCTGAACTTAATCCGCGTTTTGTGGTTGGGTTAATCCGGGATGTCGAGATCAAACCAAGTCCATACACAATCCAGCGCAGACTTAAACTTGCTGGACAGCGTCCCATCAACAGTATCGTGGATGCGACCAATTATGCCATGATCGAACTTGGTGAGCCGTTACACGCATTCGATTATGATGTTCTCAAAGAACGCGCACAAAAAGCTTGCGCTGAGAGCAAGTCGAAGGGCGCAGTGGAAGCGAAGATCAAGATCAGCACCCGCGCTGCAAAAGACGGCGAGAAGCTCACCACACTCGATGGCATTGAACGTACGCTTACCTCGATGCACGTGCTTGTTTGGGGTGAAAAAGGTTCACTCTCCCTCGCCGGTGTGATGGGCGGCTCTGAATCTGAAGTGACAGACAGAACCAAAAATGTTTTGCTCGAAGGGGCGGCATGGAATTTCATCAACATTCGCAGAACTGCAAAACAGCACAATCTTCCCTCCGAAGCCTCCTTCCGTTTTTCGCGCGGCGTGCATCCAGCCATGGCAGATCAAGGCGTCAAACGTGGGCTTCAATACATGGCAGAATGGGCTGGAGGGGTAATTGCGCCTGGGCTTGTAGATGAATATCCGCTCAAGCCAAAAGACCCAACCGTCATCGTTACGCCGCAGGATGTAAAACGTCTGCTCGGCATTGAACTCAACGTGGAAGAAATTTCCGCGCTGCTCACACGCCTTGAATTCAAATGCAGAATTACAAAACACGGGCTGCGTGTTACGGCTCCACCTCATCGCATGGATATTGCGGAGGGTGTAATTGGTCTTGCCGATGTGCTTGAGGAAGTTGCGCGCAGTTACGGCTACGACAACATACCCACCACCACCATGTCCGATGCACTTCCGCCGCAGGCCGGCAATCCCGTTCACGAATGGGAGGAACATCTGCGTGACCTGCTGGTTGCGCTCGGCTTGCAGGAGGTCGTTACGTATCGCATGACCTCGCCCGAACGCGAGGGTCGTCTTGCTGCGGGTCAGAGACCTGAAACAAACGAATCACAGCACTACGTCCGTGTTGCGAATCCCATCGCGCCTGAGCGCAGTGTTTTGCGAAAAAGCCTGCTCACCTCGGTGCTTGAAATCGTAGAGAAAAATGCGCGCGTTGAATCCATTGCAATGTTTGAAATCGGTTCGATCTTTGAACCCAATAATAACGACTCTTCGACAGGCTCACATCGTCCCGATGTTCTTTCGGGAGAGCGAGGCTTACTGAACGAGCCGCGCAAACTTGCCATTGTGATGACAGGAGCCCGCATCGCCTCTGCCTGGGACGTGAAAGACTCGCCCGCCTTTGACTTCTTCGATATGAAGGGACGCATCGAACTCCTTTTGAGCGGGTTGCGCCTCGCAGACATTTCCTACACTGAAGCAGACCCTTCCACTAATCCCAAGGCGACTCATCTGCACCCCGGCAAAGCCGCCGAAGTCAAAGTCAATGGACAGATTGTGGGCCTGTTCGGTGAACTGTATCCATTGGTGAAAGAGAAATTTGAGTTTGGCGAGTCGGCGATCATCGTGGCTGAATTTGACCTTGACCTTCTGCGAACATTGCCTCCCACCCACGGCATAAAATCCATGCCTGAGACTCCGCCCATTTATGAAGATATCGCCGTCATCGTGGATGATTCAGTGCAGGCCTCTGCTGTGGAAAGCCTCATCAGGCAAACAGGAGCAGGAACCGTCACGGATGTGCGCCTCTTCGATGTCTATCGAGGAGATCAGGTTGGGGCTGGTAAAAAGTCGCTTGCCTACAGTCTCACATACCAATCAGACAAAACGATGACAGATGCCGACGCCGCTGCGATCCGCAATAGGATCGTCAAACGGCTGGAACAAGCAGTCGGCGCGAAGCTGAGAAGTTAATGGTTGAGAGTCGAATACGTATCAAGAGCAGAACGAATAGGATGAAAGTGATGCTTGCTTCCTACTTTCATTATATGTATACTTAGGCAAACAAATTAATCAAGGAGATGAAACGATGGATGATAAAACCAAAGGCGTTATTGCCACGATTGCTTCAGCTCTGCTTTGCGGATGTCCAGGCTTGTTCATGTGTTTCTTTGGTGCGATATCTGTTTTAGCCAGTATGACGCCGGGCGCGGAGATTGACGTGTTGGGAAGCAGTGATCCTGCATCCGCAACGACAATGGGGATTGTGTTTTTGTGCCTTTCCATAATTTTTATCGCCATCCCCATTGCTGTCGGCTTTTTCATGCTTCGCAAGAAACCGCAAACCATGCCCGCCAGTGATGACGAACCGCTTCCGCCTGCTTCCTAGGTTAAAAAAAATTCTCCGAGCAAAACTCGGAGAATTTTTTTAATTTACGATAATGGTCAGTTTGAGGGGACAAAACCAGTTTTTCCCAACAGTTATTTTCCACTCTGTCTTATAAGTTCCCGGTTCAGCAGGGGCCTTCATCTTGACTGTGAGATCAATCATACCGCCGGGCAATACCGAGGACGGCAAATCATAGATAGAAGCCATATGAATTCTGTCGCCGCTCGAATAACGATAATCCGTATCGGATGAAAACCAGGCATTTTTGCCTATGTTCGCCACCTGCCAGGTCGTATCAAATGCGGCGCCTGGCGAAAACGCGCTGTCGTTTTTTGGATTTTGTAAAATGATCTGACAATCATACTGCGCGCTTGAACTGCCCGGCTTAACCATTGTAGGGAGAACAGTAACGGTAGGGAGGAGAAAGATGAAGGTCGGTGTGGGCGTTTCGGTAGGCGTATGCGCCGGCAAAGGAGTGGCCGTGAAGGTAAGCGTGGGCGGCAACTTGAGCGCAGTTTGGGTTGCCGCCGCTCCAGCGGTTTGGGCGACCATGGTGTTGATCGAATTCGGGTCAAAGGTGGGTATCGGCGCAGAGGCAGGCGCAAGGGTTGGCACGCAAGCCAGCACAATCCCTGTGATGACCAAAGCTGCACAGACCCTGATATTTCGCCGAATCATTTTCTCTCCCAAAATCCTTTATTTCACAATGATCGCCACATACGGATAGCAAAGCTGTCCTTGCACTGTCCAGGTCATCACCTGGAAACCTTTTTCATCCGGTACAACTGCATCCAGATTGATTTCGTATGTTGCTTTGGGCTTCATTTCCTTGGGAATCTCAACGACTGTGAGGCTTGTCATTTTTGGGCCGCTGTAATATTTCACATCGTAACCAACATCCCATGTCTTTTTGCCGGTATTGACAATCGTCCACTTGATGTCAAATTTTGCGCCTTTGTTATATTCGGTATTATCCCTTGGTTTGCTGTTGATGATGTCACAGGCGTAATCCGCTTGATATGACGTGCCGCCGCCGCTGGAGGGCGGATTAACCGGAAACGCTGTGACCGTTGGGATGATCGCGGTCAGCGTCGGGAAGGCAAGCGGTGTGTTGGTTGGCGGTTGTGTAGATTCAGCAGTGGGTGTAAATAATAAGTTTTGTGCGGCAACCGTTTGCGCCACAGAATCTTCAATCTGCTGTCTGGCTTCCAGGGTTTGAGCAACAGCGGTATTGACCTGCGATTGCATATCCACAGGGCTTTGACCGGGCAAACAAGCGGTCAATATTAAAGCCAGGGTGACAAGAACGAACATGGTTTTACGCATAGTAGTCTCCTTTATGGAAAGGCCGGACAGGGTAGTATCTCTGAGGGAAACCTGCCGGTTTCCTGATCGGTTAATCTGATTCGCCGGAACCAATTCCGAGCGGCTTCCACTTGTTTTCGTCTTTCAGACGATGCTGAAACCCATCTCGGTTGTGCAATTCGTCGAAGCCTTCTGGCTTGATGAACATTTGATCGCCATCGAGCAAACCAGTGAGACCTGTCTGGCCGGGTTCCGGGCGCTTATTCTGACAGAATTTGCAAGTCTTCGGGTCATGCGATTTGTACTCGGTCGGCTCTTCGTACGTTGTCACATAGCCTTCATAGTTACGCACGATCACTTTGTGATCTGACATGCTCAGCATGTAGTTCGGTGTGACAGGAATCTTACCACCTCCGCCGGGCGCATCCACGATGAATTGTGGGACAGCGTAGCCGGAAGTATGTCCGCGCAGGCCTTCGATGATCTCGATACCTTTTGCAACGGGCGTACGGAAGTGACCTGAACCTTCAACCAGATCACATTGATACAAGTAATATGGACGGACACGAATGCGAGTGAGCTTTTGAACCAATTCGCGCTGCATGTGGACACAGTCATTCACGCCCGCCAGCAGAACAGATTGATTGCCCAAAGGAATTCCCACACGGCTCATCCGGTCACAAGCATCGGCGAGTTCCTTCGTGATCTCATTGGGATGGTTGACATGAATATTCAACCACAATGGGTGGAACTTGGCGAGCATGTCGCACAGCTCTTGTGTGATGCGCATCGGCATAAAGACCGGCACGCGTGACCCAATGCGGACTATTTCAATATGCGGTATCTCACGTAAACGAGCGAGCAGCTCTTCCAAGATTTTTGGAGCCAGCACAAGCGGGTCACCGCCGGAGAGAAGCACATCGCGCACTTGCGGGGTGCGTTTGAGATAATCGATCTGCATCTCAAAATCCTTGCGGTTGAATGTTTGACCGGGGTCGCCGACAATGCGCGAGCGTGTGCAATAACGGCAGTACGACGCGCACTGGGTCGTTACCAGCATGAGTACTCTGTCAGGATAACGGTGAACAAGCCCAGGTACGGGAGAGTGGCGGTCCTCCGCAAGCGAGTCCTCCATCATGGATGTGAACGCGTTCAGTTCCTCCGCAACAGGAATGATCTGCTTGCGGACGGGATCATTCGGATCGTCCGGGTCAACCAAGGAAATAAAGTAGGGCGTCACATCCACGCGGAACAAATCTTGCGTTTGCAGAGCCTTGCGCTCGCTCTCTGTGATCGGTAAAACTTTTTCGATATCTTCTGCTGTATTCAGGCGGTTACTTAATTGCCAGCGCCAATCGTTCCATTTTTCATCTGGGACATCGGCATAAATGGGCGCACGTTTTGAAAGTATAGGGGTGGGCATGGTTCTTTCCTCCGAAAGTTGAACTTTTAAAATTAAACAGCACGCGGTCAAATGCGCTTGTGTGGAGGGTCATGATCGGGTCGAAAAAATCCAGCAAACTTTAAGTACATCAATACCGCCTGTTGCATAAATTACCAAACTTTTTGGGATGCATCGCGAGTAACAATGATGTTTCTAGCCTGGTAATTTATGCGGCACTATATATCATTGTAAAAGCAAACGGAAGGCGGGTCAATGTCATTATTCTTAGGGAGTACAATTGGGTCATTTAAAGGAGCGAATATGGCACTTGAAGGTAATCATGGTTTTTGGGGTGATCTCCACCGCCCCGATCTCACTCCCAACCAGGCTGATTTCAGCATTATCGGTATTCCTTATGATGGACTTGCCAGCGCGAGAAAAGGTGCAGCACAGGCACCAGAACGCTTGCGGTATTGGTCGCGCCACTTAACTCCTTTTAGTGAAGACAGAACCCGTTTGAAGGATTTAACCGTCTGCGATCTGGGCGACATCCTGATCACCGATCCTGTTCGTGACTTTGAATTGGTCCGCCAAAAAGTAGCGACTCTACCCAACATGCCGATTCTGTTGGGCGGAGATCATTCCGTGGCCATTCCCATTTTTGAGGGACAACGCGAACGTTACAAAGATCAGCGGCTGGGCGTACTATGGGTGGATGCGCACCCCGATCTGTGCGACAACTTCGACGGCTCAAAACTTTCTCATGCATGTGTTCTGCGGCGCGGTATTGAATTTGGAATCGAACCACATGATATTTGCATGGTTGGTCTGCGCTCGTGGGAAGACCAGGAAATTGACATCATCGAAAACGGCGGCGTGCACGTTTACACCGCCGCCGATGTTGCCGAGCGTGGCATCCGAAAAATAACGGATAGCGTCCATAACATCCTCAAAGACTGCGATGCAATTCATATCTCGCTTGATATTGACTGTCTTGACCCATCTGCTGCGCCGGGTACGGGCATCCCCGAATTTGGAGGATTAACCTCGCGTGATGTTTTGAATCTGCTCAAATCCATGCAAGGACTTCCGCTTGTTGGGTTGGATGTCGTTGAGATCGCGCCTCCGCTTGACCCTTCTGAAGCCACAGTCTTCGCAGGCTTGAAAATTATCATGGAATACATCGCTGTCATTGCGCGCGAAAAACAGAAATAAGGTTCAATTACATTATGGAAATCGATCTTGAAGACCTCGAAATAACCAACAACGAATCGGAAAGACGTTTTGAAGTATCGATCAACGGTCTGCTTTCAAAACTGGACTACCTACAGGATGAAGATACTTTTGTGATTACGCATGTGGGAGTCCAGCCCGAGTTAAGGGGGCTGGGCGTGGCAGGGAAAGAATGATCATTTTCAGGTTTTTCTTAAAAACTTGACTCCGCCATTTTTTATACTATACTCCCCATAGGAAAAATAAGGACAATTGGAATTATGAAACTAACAGCACGTAGCGAATATGCTCTTCTAGCTCTCGTCTTCCTCGCCCGTAATGAATCGGAGGGATATATTTCTGTTGACACCATTGCACAGGCACAAAAAATTCCTCCTAAATTCCTGGAACAGCTCATGCTGGCTTTGAAACGCGCCCACTTCCTTCGCAGTACCAAGGGTCAGCATGGCGGTTATCAGCTTGCGAAAAAGCCAGACCAGATTACTCTGGCAGAAGTGATCCGTCTCTTTGACGGTGCGCTGGCACCGACCGAATCGGTCAGCGAGAATTTTTATGAATCGACCCCGATTGAAAAAGAAAAGAAACTGACCAGGGTATTCAAGGATATTCGCGACTACGTTTCTCAGAAACTGGAGAAAACCACTATTGCGGATGTAATGAAATAACAGATCAACTCAAGCTGATTTCCAACCAATAGCCACCCTGAAAATGGGCGGCTATTATTTTGTAATGATCAACTTCCTATATTCCTATATCAAATATCATAATTCAACAACTGAATATTGACAAAACAAAAGTTTTGGCTATAATCCCCATTGAGTTAGTCATATAACATGAAACTATCCTTGCTTAGTGAATACGCCCTGCTCTCACTCATCCACTTAGTGCGACAGCCTGATACGGTAACCACCTCGGCATCGATCGGAGGCTCCCAGCAAATTCCGTCTGAGGTGTTGCATGAAATTTTGATTGCACTTGCCGATGCAAAGTACTTGCGGCTTAAGAAAGGGAGCATTTATCTTGCCAAGCCTGCTGACAAAATCTCGGTTGCTGACATCATCCGCCTCTTTGATGGCGCCCTGGCACCCCTCGAACCCATCAGCGAAAAAGGCTATCAGCCTGCGCCCATGGAGAGGGAAGAAAAACTAACCGAGCTATTTAGCCAACTCCAGGAACAGATCATCGGCAAGCTGGAACATACAAGTCTGGCTGACCTGATTTAATTTTTTTTATCATGATATATGATTATGTCAATAGGATAAGTAATAAATAGACATTGTCCATCCAAATAACCAAGGAGAAAAAATGATCGAAACAATCACAATTTTTGGCGGACACAGCCGTGACGGAGAACCTGAAGCGGTGCAGCGCATTGAACTGAAAATGGGCGATGTGGTCAGCATCGTTGGACCCACCGGTTCAGGCAAGACTACTTTCATCAACGATATCGAACTGTTTGCAAACGGCAACACCCAGACCGGACGACGCATCCTGATCAACGGCGTACTGCCTCCAGTGGAGTATCGCGACAATCCGTCTTTGAATCCAATCGCGCTGATTACACAACACACCACTTTCCTGTCCGACCTCCCCGTTCTGGAATTTCTCACCGAACATGCCGGCATCCGTGTGCTGGATAAAAGCCTGATCGAGCAGATGATTGCCGACACGCTGTCTTTTGCCAATCAGTTGACCGGCGAACCGATCATCCCCGGCGTCCGCATGACCGAACTCTCCGGCGGACAAACCCGCGCCCTGCTCATCGCTGATGCGACCATCATTTGCGATACCCCCATCGTCCTGTTGGATGAAGTGGAGAACGCCGGCATTAACCGTTCGCGCGCGCTGGAATTACTCCGCGCCTACCGCAAGATTTTCATCTTCGTCACACACGATCCGCGCATTGCGTTGCTCTCGGATTATCGCATCGTCATGAAGGGCGGAAGCATCACTGACTTGCTGCGTACCAACGAAGAAGAACGCGCCTTTTCACATCAAGTCGCCAAACTTGACGACCTGCTCGCTGTCATGCGCGACAAGATCCGCTTTGGCGAACGTCTCACCACTCACGAACTGGAAGGATTCGCATGAAACTCTGTATTTGTGCCGGCCCTGCAACGACCGGCAAATCCGCTGTCCTACGTCACATGATCTCGAAATTACAAGCCGCTGGCGACAGCGTGGCCTTTCTCAAAGTTGACGTGCAATATGCCGAGGAAGATGAAATCTTCGCAAGGGAGTTCGGCATCCCGACTCGCAAAGTTTATTCAGGAGAACTGTGTCCTGACCACTGTAACGTGATGGTGCTTGGTGACGCCATGCAATGGGCGGAAAAATCCGGGGCGAATATCTTGTTGGTCGAAACTGCTGGTTTGTGCCTGCGCTGTTCCCCCTACGTGGACGGCGGACTGGGCATGATCGTCATCGAAGCCACCAGCGGAACGAACCTGCCGCTCAAGATCGGTCCCATGCTTTCGCTTGCCGACGTGGCCGTCGTCACCAAAATTGACCGCGTATCACAGGCTGAACGCGAAGTATTCCGTGCACGCATCCAGACCGTTGCCCCCAATGTGAAAGTCCGCGAAGTGAACGCCCTGTACGGAATTGGCATTGACCCGCTGGTGGACATCCTGCGCAACCAGCCCGACACCTGGGACAAGATGATGTTGCGCGGCAACCCTCCCGTCGGCACATGTACCATCTGTGTCGGCAAAAAAGAAATCGGCTGGCAGGCGCACTTTGGCGTTGTCCGCTCGCTGGAGAATCAGAACTTCTATCGTGGTGAATAATAAATAGCATGTCACACCTGCACTTGCGCGCAGGTGCAAGTGTTGCGAAGGAGCATGTTCTCCGCGATTGAAGCAATCTCCAAGTAAATGGGACTTTCCACTTAACAGGAGATTGCTTCGCCGCCAAGAACGGGCGGCTCGCAATGACATAGATAGGAAAGGAAAACCATGTCACAAATTTATTTCGACCACTCAGCCACCACCCCACTCGACCCGCGCGTCGTCGAAGCCATGCTCCCGTTTTACGGGGCGAATTTTGGCAACCCGTCCAGCCTGCACTGGACTGGACAGCAGTCCAAGCAAGCTATTGACGAAGGCCGCCAGCAGTTAGCAGACTTGTTCCACGCCAGCCCCGATGAAATTGTCTTCACCGCCAGCGGCACAGAATCCGACAACATGGTTTTGATCGGGGTGGCAACTCAATACAAGCCGCAGGACTGTCACATCATTACCTCGTCGTTTGAACATCCCGCGGTCCTGGAGACCTGCAAGTATCTTCAAAAACTTGGCTATGAAATCAGTTATCTGCCCGTGACACCGGAAGGCATTGTTGATCCAGAGTCGCTCAAACAGGCATTAAGACCCAACACGCGTCTTGTCTCCGTGATGGCTGCCAATAATGTTGTCGGCACGCTTCAACCCATTGCCGAACTTGCAAAGATCACCAAAGCGCAAGGCGCATTATTCCACACAGACGCGGTGCAAGCCGTTGGAAAAATCCCACTGCATATAAACACTCTGCCCGTTGACCTGCTCTCGCTTTCTGCGCACAAACTTCATGGCCCAAAAGGCATCGGCGCGCTGTACATTCGCAAAGGTGTAAAGATCGCGCCGCTTGTTCACGGCGGCGGGCAAGAGCGCGGCATTCGTTCCGCCACGGAAAATGTCGCGGGGATTGTCGGTCTCGGGAAAGCCGCGGCAATTGCCGGCGCGGAAATGAGCGCAGAGGCGAGCCGTCTCGTCAAATTGCGAGACCGCATCATCGCCGAAGTCCAAAATCAAATCCCCAACGCCTATCTGATCGGACACCCATACAAACGATTGCCCGGCCACATCTGTCTCGGCTTCGCGGGACAGGAAGGCGAAGCCATCCATCTCATGCTCGCGTTGAATGAAGAAGGTATTGCGATCTCGACCGGCTCCGCCTGCAGCGCGCACAATGCGGGACAGCCTTCCTACATTTTGATGGCGATGGGCATGGACGCTGTGCGGGCGCGCGGCTCATTGCGGATCACGCTCGGCCGCTTCAATACGGACTTCGAAGTTGATTCGTTTCTAGAGATATTACCGCGGCTGGCAGCGAATCTGAACACCATCACATCCCGCGAGTTTGCTGCTGTTTCATAAATTAACCAAAGGAATCCAAACAATGACTCTCCCAACCACTACATACTCTGTGAACGACCTGCCCGGCTTGAACTGCGGCGTCTGCGGCTTGCGCAGTTGCGAAGAAATGGCCGCTCGCTTGCAAGATAACCCCGACCTGATCAAACGCTGCATCTATCTTTCGGATAACCGCTATGAAGCGCGCGAGATCGCAACCGAGAATCGCGTCAACCCGTTGAACTACCCCGTTTCTCCCGTACCGACAATTAACGCGCAGCCCACACTTTCCACCTGTGCCGGTTGCGCTACATCGCCCAGCCAGACCACCTCTTTCATCCCCGGCATGAGCAACCCATGGCGGGACAGCCTCGGACGCGAATTCGATTTCTATCTCGAACACTTTCCCGAAGAACCCGGTCCTCGTGAAATCATCCTTCCGCACAATCCCCTCATCACGCGCGAAATGGATATCCAAGTCGGCGATATTTTGATTGGCCGTCCGCTCGGTATGTCCTGCGGATGTCCTATCACCCACTGCGGAGTCGCCATGAGTGTTGACAAGCGCACGGGCGTGATCGTGTGGTGCGTAACGGGTCCGCTCAATCCGCGCCAAAATGGATTCAAAGACCTTGGCTACTACATCGCCGAAGGCTACGAAGGCATGATCACCGAAGCGCGCGCGGAGATCAAGATCGGCATGCGTTACTTCTTCCAGCCGCGCATGTGCATGCTGCAATGGCGGCACAGCGGATTGGTCAACTTCATGAACCGCACGCCCACTGGTTATCAAGTGCGCGTCGAAGGTTTGTGGATCGGGTGATGTGTAGTAAAATTCCACCCTGTAAGATTCTTTCGACCCACATCTTCAATGAGGAATATGAAAACCATGCTGAACTGCATCTGTACAGGGCGGGGTCACTAACCCACCGCCTCTTTCCCAGAGACAAACGGCTGACTGCCACAAACGGTGGGCTTGATCCCGCATTTCACAAAAGTCGTCGCTTGACGGCTTCACACATGCGCCCATCGTTTGCATGCTGAGAAGAATTCTCAGCGGCAGACAGCCGTTTTTGTTTATATATTTCTGGAGTAAAAAGCAATGAATAAGATAACCCTACCGATGTCAGATCAGAATCGTGTCTACAACAATATCCTTCAAACCATAGGAAGAACCCCTCTCATCCATCTTGGAAGGATTGGGCGTGAATTACCGGCTTCCCTTTACGCAAAAGTGGAATATTTCAACCCCGGCGGCTCGATCAAGGACCGCATTGCCGTGAACATTATTGAAGACGCCGAACACGCTGGACGATTGAAGCCCGGCGGCACCGTGGTGGAATCCACTTCCGGGAATACCGGCATGGGACTTGCGCTTGTCTGCGCTCAAAAGGGATACAAAGCCGTCTTTGTCATGCCCGATAAGATGAGCCAGGAAAAAATTCAACTGCTTTCTGCGCATGGAGCGCGGGTAGTTATTACTCCCACCGCGGTCGAGCCGGATGATCCGCGCTCGTATTACAACGTCGCTAAACGCATCGCTGCCGAGACCCCCAACGCGATCCTTGCCAATCAGTATCATAACCCTGAGAATCCGCGCAGTCATTACCTGTCTACTGGCCCGGAAATATGGGAGCAGACCGAGGGGAAGATCACCGATCTGGTCGCCTGCATGGGCACCGGCGGAACAATCAGTGGGACGGCGTGTTACCTGAAAGAAAAGAATCCGAACATCCGCATCGTTGGCGTGGATCCGCTTGGCTCGATCCTGCTGGAGACATGGAAAAACGGGGGCAGGATTCCAGAAGGCGCCAAGGCTTCCCCATATAAAGTGGAAGGCTTCGGGGAGGATTTTCTGCCGTCCACTTTGAATCTCTCGTTGATTGATGAGGTTGTCCGGATCAATGATAAAGAATCGTTTTTGTGGGCGCGTCGTTTGGTGAAAGAGGAGGGGATTTTCTCCGGTGGCTCCGCCGGCGCGGCGCTGGCCGCAGCAGTACGTTATGCTCAGAGTTTGAGAATTGAGAATGCAGATCAGGGGAGCGAACGCTTGATTGTGGTGATATTGCCGGACTCAGGCTCTCGTTATCTATCCAAACTCTACGATGATAAGTGGATGCGGGAAAACGGGTATCTGGAACCAGAGTGGAGTGGAACTCAATTGGGTGAGATTCTGGATGCCAAATCGTCAAGTCGCCTGATTACGACCTGGGTAACAGATCGTATGACGGATGTAATCGCCTCCTTGAAGGAACATGACGTTTCCCAAATGCCTGCCCTATATTCGGATGGGACATTGGCAGGTCTGGTAACCGAAGTTGATTTATTAAATCATATGCTGGAGAATGGCTACGAACATTCCCCGGACGAAACGATTGAAAGCGTGATCCGCCCTGCGGAGACTCTCTTCCCATCTTCAACTCGTTTGGATGACGCTTTGCCGGCCCTGGTCAGCGAGCAGGCAGTGCTGGTTACCGAAGACGACCATCCCTTGGGTATCCTTACCAAAATAGACATCCTGGACTTTATCGCCCAGAAAATCTAAATTCATAAAAGGAAAATAAAATGAAAATCGCAAATAATGTAATTGATCTGATTGGCAACACCCCACTTAATAAGCTCTCGCTGCCGTCCCCGGCGGCGAGGACGCCGCCTTCAGCAGACTATTCCACATCAATACTTTCGATCTTGACATCATCTCCGCTAATTAATTTCAAACGATGACTCTGGCAGGCCGGGCATATTATGATCTCTTCCTTGGGATGAAAAACTGTGTCACATTCAAGACACTTCATTTCCGCATCCACGTATTGGAAATGTAATTTCGTTCCCTGCGCAAGTGTGCCTTTGGCGAGATCATCCCAATAAAATCGGATCGACTCTTCGCGTTCATCTGAAAGTTCGCCGATCAGCAAATTTACTTGCAGGAGTTTCTTCGCGCCGGCATTTTTCAGTGCGATATTAAGAATATTTTGGGTGAGGGAAAGTTCGTGCATATCTGCCTTAAACCTACCCCCTTTAGTGATCATGTCCAAGATGGAGAATGCCACCCCTGGGAATGATTTTCTTCTCGATTATCCTACCGCCTGTTTCAACAGATCAAGTACAACACCTGCCGCAAATGGGACCGCCTCTGCAACAGGCGGTGAAAGTTCCTCGCTGAAATCATAGATTCTCCTGGTCGCAATTCCCACGATCTCAATATCATCCGGCAGTGACGCGCCCATGGACCTGCCCAATTCAATCGCATTTTGCAGGGAGGTATCGTGCGCGCTGCTCGTATGAAAGGCGGAATAATTTGGCAAGTCGCTTAACTTCAAAACCAATATCGAACCAACCGGCTCATCCAATGCAAACGCGTCAATCAGAATGGCGCGGTCATAGCCAACGAGACGTTCCATCAAACTGAGGCCGCCGAGCGAGAGGCAATCTACATCAACCCTCATCCCCTGCCCTCCTCCCTGAAAGGGGGAGGGGAGTTGGCGTTTCACTTCCTCCGCAACTCTCCATCCAACGCCGTCATCGCCAAGAATGGGATTGCCAAGCCCGATCACCAATGTTTTCATAACGACAGTCTCGCCCTTCGACACGTTCAGGACACCGTTTCTTATCAGGCCTCAACCTGTTCCCGTTTAACAAAACTGTTTCAACACTTTTACAGGATTCCCAGCCACATCATGGATGGTGATCTGCAATGGCATTTGACCCGGCAGTGAATGGGTCGCGCAACCGAAGCATGGATCATAGGCGCGGAACGCCATCTCCACCATGTTGAGCAAACCCTCATTCACATTGCCATCCTTGATAAGACTTGTCGCGGCCTTATGCGTGGACATTTGAATGGGCGCGTAGTTGTTGGTGGTGCCAACGATGAGATTCACTTTGGTAACAACGCCCCGTTCATCGGTCCAGTAGTGATGCGTGAGGGTGCCGCGCGGCGCCTCGACGATGCCCACGCCTTCCGTCGGAGTCTGGGTCGGCCTGGTGTGTACATTCGGTGATGTGATCTCAGGGTCAGCCACCAGCTCCACCCAGCGTTCCGCCGCGTATAGCAACTCGATCAGTCGCGCCCAATGGATGGCGAGGCGTTGATGCACGGGCTTGCCGCCAAAGATATCGTAGAATTTTTGATATTCCTCCTGTGCGAGCGGTGTTGCCATGCCGTCAGAAGCGTTGAGGCGGGAAAGCGGCGTTGCCATGTAGATGCCAGAGTCTTCGCCATCCACAAAACCTTTCCAGCCGACCTTCTTGAGATATGGGAATTTGAGATAAGTCCACGGCTCAACATGCTCGGCGATATGCTCGGCATAATCCTTCGGCTCATATTTGACAAACTCCTTGCCATTCGGGTCAACCACGCGGACTTTGCCATCATAGAAATTGACTTTATTGTTCTCGTCCACCATGCCCATGTAATAGGTGCGGTGGGTATACACGTCGCCGAGGATGAGGTCCACATAGGCCTTGTTGCCAAGCACGATGTCATTGAATATCTTCAGGCTGAACTGTGCGAAGTCAATCGCCCAGCGCCCCATCTCTTCGATCTCTTTGCGCTGTTCCCCGGTGATGCCTTTTGTAATGCCGCCCGGAATTGAAGTGCATGGATGGACTTTGCGTCCGCCGATCATCTCGACGACGGTATGCCCATACTTGCGCATTTGAATAACTTTGCCGCCGATCTCCAATCCCACTTTGTGGATCACGCCCAGAATATTCCTTTCTGCAACGGGCGCATCGGGTCCCATTACGAAATCGGGACCGCCCAATGCGTAGAAGTGAGTCGTGTGGTCGGTGCAATAGAATGCGGAGTACAGCAACTCGCGCAGCATCTTCGCCGTGCGAGGCGGGTCTACGTGATAGACCATGTCCGCCGCTTTGGAGGCCGCCATGTGATGCGCCTCCGGGCAGACCCCGCAGATGCGGTTTGTCAACAGCGGCATTTCCTCAATGGGACGCCCCACGCAGAATCTTTCAAAGCCGCGCAGTTCGGGAATCTGAAAATACGAGTTGGCGACATTTCCCTTTTCATCGAGAAATATTTCGATCTTGCCGTGGCCTTCCAGGCGGGTAACGGGGTCAATGGATATTCGTTGGGTCATAGGGTCTCCAATCGGTAATGCGAAATTTTTTCGCATCACGTTTTACGCATTACAAATTATTTTTCCAGCGACGAGGCATCGTCGTGCAATTCCTTGATAAAGTGCGCCCGCGCTTCGACCTCTTCCATCTTGAGCGAGGCGTACTGCGAGGCTTCCTTCATCAGCTTCTCGACAACGTCGGCTGGCAGTTTTTTGAGGCCTTCGTGCGAATAGCCCTTTTCATGAAGATACTCTTCGATGAGGGATTTTTCCAAAAGTGCGTTGCGGTCTTCAACGGGTTCGGTTTTTTCAGTCTGTTTCGCAGTCATGTCAGCCTCCTCTAGAAAGGATGAAAGATGAAGGATGAAGGCAGGCAAGTGTTCATTCACCCTGCGTCCTTTTATCTATCCTTTTCCAGGCTTCCCTGTTTGCTTTGAGCAGGGATCCTGCGAGATTGAAGCGATAGACCTGCCCGGTTGGGTCAGGGATGCCATCCAGAATATGATCGATCTCTTCTGGTGTATTTGCATCAATGACGGAAGCAAATGCCGTCATCAGCCGCGCGCCGTAATCCATCACGCCCTCGGCTGGACCATAACAACCAATACACTGCGCGCCCGCCTGCGGACAGCGTGCATTACATCCACTGCGCGTGGCAGGACCGTTGCATGGAATGCCTTGCTCGAGAATGCAGAGAGTTGGATCAACAGGGGCAATATCCTGAATGCGCGTGAATTCTTTGATCAATTTCACATTTCGCGCGCGCGGACATTCATCGCACACTGTTGAGTCGCCAACGCCGATAGTTGCGCCTTTTGGCGGCAGTTCCGCTTCCCCTTTGACAACTTTGATGACCAGATCAATCACCGCCGCAATCTGATGCGATTCAGGCGGACAACCCGGCATGTAGTAATCCACATCCACAACCTGATCAAGCGGACGTAAAATCGGAAAAAGTTTCGGGATATGCAATTCACCTTCGGATACGTCATAAGTTGTCTGTGGGTAAATCTCATTTGGATTATCGGTTGTGATCGTGTTGAACGCCGTGTGGACAATCTCATCCACTGGGCTGAGATTTGCCAAGCCAGGGATGCATCCCTCGCACGCACACGAACCAAACGAGACGAGTATCTTGGATTTCTGCCGCAGTAGTTTGGCGATGTGTTCATTCTCGTCGTTACGGATTCCGCCATTGAAGAGCGTGAGCAGGATCGAACCATCTTCCATGGCTTCCACATCTTTGTACTTGGCATCCATTGCCACAGGCCAGAATACAACATCGAAGTTCGCATCCACATCCAGAATCTTTTCATGAGTGTTCAATACAGCAATTTCACATCCGCCACAGGAAGCCGCCCAATACATTGTGAACTTTGGCTTTGTAGTCATGCTAACGCCTCCTTTGGAGAGTTATCAGTAATCGGTGACCAGTTATCAGTGGACTGATCACTGGATTTTCCCCAATTTAATGGACCCAGTTTCCGAATCTCTTCCACGAACATGGTCGTTTCGCTGGCAAACCTTGCGCCTTCCGCCGCGCTTGCCCAAACCAGTTTCACGCGTTCGGGTTCAATGCCCAAACCTGTGAGCACCCTTCGGAGTAAGAGAAAGCGGCGCAGGGCTTTGTAGTTTTGTTCGATGTAATGGCACTCACCAGGGTGACAGCCCGTGATCATCACGCCGTCTGCTCCTCCTGAAAGCGCACGCAGGACAAAGGTCGGGTCGAGGCGGCCCGAGCACATCATGCGGATGAGCCGTACGTTCGGCGCATACTTCATGCGTGACGTGCCGGCCAAATCCGCCGCGCGATAACTGCACCAGTTGCAGGTAAAGCCGATGATGGTTGGTTCAAAAGTATTGTTGGTCATAGTTCTTCTCCTAACCGCAGCGCGTAACCCGTGATGCGTGATTCGTAATTTACGGATTACGCATTACGAATCACGCCGCGACTGGCTCCTCCAAATTCTTCAACAGCAAGCCGTCAATCTGCGCGATGATCTGTTGATCGCTAAAGCCCGTGCCGCTGATGGCGCCCGCCGGGCAGGCCGCCACGCACGTTCCGCATCCCTGACACAGCGCCGGATTGATGGAAGAAACCTTGTCGTCTTCGATGAATGCAATCGCGTTGAACGGGCACAAGCCATTGCAAATGCGGCAGCCGGAACACTGGGTTTCATTGATGCTCGCCTTAATAGGTTCGAGTGCGATCACGCCCTGTTGAATCTTGCCCAGCACGCGGGCGGCCGCGGCCGCGCCTTGCGCCACACTGGCGGGGATATCTTTCGGTCCTTGCACGCAACCAGCGATGTAGATGCCCTCCGTCATGGTTGCCACCGGATCCAGTTTCGGATGTTTCTCGGTGTACCAGCCACTGGCGCCGCACGCAATGCCGAATAACTTGCCGACTTCCTTGGCATCATGACGCGGCTCTATCCCTGCGGAGAGGATCACCATATCCACAGGGATGCGGCGTTGTTTGCCAATCAACGTATCTTCAACCTGAACGATGAGTTTGCCTTCCTCTTCGGGCAGGCGTGCCGAGTCGGTGACTTCCGCTACTTTGCCGCGGATGAAATGTCCGCCCTCTTCAAGCACACGCTTATAGAATTCCTCATAATCTTTGGAGGGGGTGCGAATATCAATGTAGCAGTTGTAGACCTCCGCGCCGGTACGCTCCATCACCAGGTGGGCAAACTTCAGGCTCTGCATGCAGCAAATGCTGGAGCAATATTTGTTATAGTTCTCATCGCGGCTGCCCACACAATGAACGATGACCACCGATTTCGGCGCGGTCTTCATGTCACGCAACACGACCCTGCCCTCGGTGGGACCCGCCGCGTTGCACATGCGTTCAAACTCGAGGCTGGTGAAAACATTCGGCAGCTTGCCATACCCGTACTGCGGAATCCGCTTTGCGTCGAACAAATCGTATCCCGTAGCCAGGATGATGTTGCCCGCCTGAATTTCCAGGATTTCATCCTTTTGTTCAAAGTTGATCGAGTTGGGCTCGGTGGGACAGAAGAGCTGGCAGGCCTTGCATTTGCCGTTTTTGAAATAGGTGCAGTTCTCAACATCCATTACCGGGTATTTGGGCACAGCTTGCGCAAAGGGCCTGTAGATAGCCTTACGAATACCCAGACCCGCTTCATAAACATCATCAACTACTTTCTTTGGGCATTTTTCCCAGCAGATGCCGCATCCAGTGCAAGTATCCGTGTTAACGTAGCTGGCTTTCTTACGAATGGTCGCTTTGAAATTACCCACGTAACCATCCACCTTCTCAACCTCGCTCCACGTGAGCAGGGTGATATTTGGATGCGACCCGATTTCGACCATCTTCGGGGTCAGGATGCACGCGGCACAATCCAACGTTGGGAAGGTTTTGTCAAACTGCGCCATGTGTCCGCCGATGGATGGTTCACGCTCCACAAGACAGACATGATAACCCGCATCGGCAATCTCAAGGGCAGCCTGGATACCGGCGATACCGCCGCCCACAACCAGCGTATCCGCATGGATCGGGACTTGTATCGGTTCAAGTGGCTCGTTATGTATTACGCGCTCAACGCCGCCCGAGATGGCTGCCTTCGACTTTTCAGTGGCAGCGACTTTGTCCGTGTGAACCCAGGAGACTTGCTCCCGAATCGAAACCATTTCACACAGATAGGGATTCAAGCCGGCGTTTTTACAAGCCGTGCGGAAAGTTTTTTCGTGCAAATGGGGCGAGCAGGCGGCGACGATGACGCGCGTCAGACCCAGTTCTTTGATGTCTTTCTCGACCAGTTCCTGGCCGAGGCTGGAACACATGAACTTATATTCGCGGCCGATAACCACACCGCGATGTTTCAGATGCTCCGCCGCCCATTCAGCGACACCTTTCACATCCACCGTTCCGGCGATGTTTGTGCCGCAATGACAGACATATACACCGATTTTTTCGCTCATAGTTTTTCTCCTAATAGGCAAAGGCAAGCACGGGCTCCCCGGATACCAGTTCTTTGCCAATTCCAAGTTTTCCGGGTTTGATTCCAAGAGCCACACCCATGAGTTGTGTGAAGTACATAACGGGGATGGAATACTGCGTGCCGAACTCACGATTGACCTGATTCTGATATACCTCCAGATTGACATTACACATTGGGCATGTGGTCGCAATAACATCAGCCTTGCGATTCACGGCATCCTGGAGGAGTATCTGAACCATATCCAATGCGGCTTTTCGATTCGTAACGATCAGAGAACCTCCACAGCAGCGGGTCTTGGACGGATAATCCAGCGACTCCGCTCCCAATGCCGACAACAGATTCTCGAAGAATTGAGGATTCTCAACGTTTTCGTGGTCCTTCCTGGGCCGCAGAAGCTGGCATCCATAATAGGGAGCGACACGCAAGCCTTTTAGAGGATGGGTAATCTTTTTTTCAATTTCATCCAATCCCACATCCTCAATGAACACTTCGATCAGATGGCGTATCTTCATCGTTCCATTGACATGCAATCCGTCTGCCTCCAGGGCATAATTAATGTGTTCAGCCAGATCGGCATCTTTTTTCAGGTAGGAGTTCGTAAAATACGCGTTCTTGTAGCACGCGCTGCAGGGCGCAACGAAATCGCTGAGTCCGTCTTTTTCCGCCAGAGCCAGGTTTCGAGCGACTAGTGTATGCGCCAGCAGTTCGTCCACAGGGAAGTAAGCAGTGGCGCCGCAGCAATTCCAATCCTTGATTTCCTTGAGATCCACCCCCAACTTTTGCGCGACTTCAAGCGTCGAGAGATTGTAGGACGTTGCCAGGCTTTCAAGAGAGCAACCGGGGTAGTATGCGTATTGTTTCATGACGGCTCTCCTATTGGGATGATCCTGCGCACCATGTTTTGAAATTTCTTAAGTCCCTTGATCTTTTTGGGCAGCAGAGGCATTCTTCCCTTCAGCATCAGCCCTGTGGCCGTCTGCGCCTCCTGGACGAGACCCTGCGGGCCATTTTTGAAAATATATGTGGGCGCAAGCAGAGGCTCGAAGGACCTGCCGGAATTCACGATCATCTTTACGAAACTCTCGGAGAATACGGGGCCGATCAAACCCTCCTGATGCTGACCTTTCCACATGGAATAGCGCTTCAGGGCGTACATCATATCTGCGATGTCAATCCCGGCCGGGCAGCGCACGCTGCAATGGTAGCAGGAGGCGCAGGACCAAAAGGTATTGCTGGCAAGCACTTCGTCCTTATAGCCAGCGCGGATCAGCCCGATGATTACCCGCGGCGTATGATCCATGAACTCAACCGCCGGGCAGGTTCCTGAACAAGTCCCGCATTGCAGGCAGTCTTTGATCGGGTTACCATGCGTCGCGTACATCACGTTCGCAATTTCATCGTTGAAAGACAGTTCAGTGTCCATGAAATCTCCTCCTTTCATTCCTGAACTTTCGATTTTTTCTCTTCCGCCAGGCGCAGCAGCGCGCTTACCTTTTCCAGCAGAAATTTCGGCTCCACCGGTTTTTCAACCAGTTCATCGGTCTCAACAAAGTGGGGATGAACGGCTTGGCCGGGGAAGAGAAAAGCGATCTGTTCCCGGATGCCGGTGATGATCAATACGGGCATCTCTTTAAGCTTCGGATCCTTTCTGATCTTCCGCGCCAAGGCAACGCCCTCCGCTCCGCGACCCATCATGATGTCAAGCAGGAGCAGGTCGTAGTGTTCCGCCTGCAAGGCTTGAAACCCATCCTTTGGGTTATACGCCACGTTCACGCTGTAGTCGGCTTTCTCAAGGATGGACTTTATCCCTGCAACAAAATCGGGATCGTCGTCAATCATCATTATTTTGGTATTCATCGGATGTCTCCTTCAGTTATGATTTCATATTCGCTGCCGTCCGTCATTGCGAGGGCGGTCTTGTTCTTTGCCCGAAGCGTCGCGTGGCGCCGTGGCGACACAATCCCGCGTGCGATGGAGATTGCTTCGTGGCGCTGAAGCGCCACTCGCAATGACGTAGTAAGGTGAGTAATTAAGCATGTTCAGGCACTTTCAGTGCGGGTAAGCGGATCATAAAGGCGCTTCCTTTGCCTAATTCACTTTCCACGGATATTGCTCCGTGATGCGCTTCAACGATGCGCCGCGTAATGGCTAAACCGATGCCGCTGCCTTTCTCGACAGCCTGACCTGACTTGCCGCTATAAAAATCATTGAAAATGTACGGAAGGTCTTCCCTGGATATGCCAATACCGCTATCCGTGACGGATATCAAAACGTCGGTCTTGTCTTCTTCCGCTTTCAATAAGATCTGGCTGCCGGTTCGTGAATACTTGACCGCATTGTTGAGAATATTCACCAGCGTTTCAACCAGCGTTCCTTCGTCTCCATTGACGAGCTTTAGCGGCTCTTCGATGGAGGAAACGATTTCAATATCCTTCCGCGCCGCATGAGTCTGAACAGTTTCAACCGCTTTGGATACCACGGAGGCAATCGAAGTTGGATGAAAGGTTTCCTGTATCTTGCTCACATCCACAGACAGCACGCGCAGCCAGGTGAGGATCAGGTTGATGAGATCGCTGATGTTGGTCTGCATCCGCTCGAAGCGTCCTCTCTGCTCTTCGGTGAGTTGATTCGACAACTCATCCACCAGCACATACAGATTCTGCTGGAGCGCGCCGAGGGGGGCTTTGAGTTCGTGAGAGACAATTGCGGCGAATTGCTCACGCAGCATCTCCTTTTCCTTGCGCAGGGTGGTCGCCTCGAGAATCAATTTTCTCTTTTCCAATCCTCGCCGCGCGATCAAGCGCAGTTCATCCGGCGTGAAAGGCTTTGGGAGGAAATCGTAGGCGCCCTTCTTCATGGCCTCGACCGCCGAGCTGACGGTGGCATAGCCGGTAATCACAATGGCCACCATGTTGGGATCAATATCATGGATGCCCTCGATCACATCAAGACCGGAAATGCCCGGCATTTTCAGGTCAACAAGGACAAGGTCCGGCATGAACTCTTTAATCAGTTGCAGGCCCAGGGTCCCGTTCGAGGCGGTGACGATTTGAATATCATCACTCGCCAGAATCTGGGTGCAGGAATCCAGGACTATTTCTTCATCATCAATGATGAGCAATTTCGATCTCTGGTTCATTCTCGATATCCTCTATCATCTCGCTCAACGGCAATCGCACAACAAATGTGGTTCCTTTGCCAACCTCGCTTTCAACAGAAATGGCGCCCTTATGGCTTTTTATAATTCCATAACTGATCGCCAGCCCCAACCCCGTTCCATGTGCGATATCCTTTGTGGTAAAGAAAGGCTCGAATAATTTATTCATGTTTTCTTCGCTGATGCCGTGGCCTGTATCGGTAAATTCCACCTCCACAACTCGGTTATCAGGATCGAGGCGGGTCGCCAGGGTCAGGTTCCCGCCGCCATCCATCGCCTCGGCCGCATTAATGATCAAGTTCATAAAGACTCGTTCGACTTGCGAAGGGTCAATCACAAGCAGGGGCAGATTATCCTGATAGTTCTCAACGATTTGGATGTTGTGGAAGGCGGCCTGATTTTCAACAAGAGAGATACATCCCCGCAGGATGGCGTTGATATTGCTCGGCGTTTTCTCCGGCTTCCTCTGGCGCGAAAAATCAAGCAAACCGCGAATGATATCCTTGCAACGATCGGCCTGCCCGGCGATTTTTTCCACGGAGGCTCTTGTGGGATCGTCACAGGGGATCTTCTCCAGCATCAGATGGGAATAGGCGACTATGCCGGTCAACGGATTATTCAATTCATGTGCCACACTCGCTGCCAACTGACCGACAATTGCCAGCTTTTCAGACTCCATGATCTTTTTCTTTGTAAACTCCTTCAACCTCTCGTCCCGTTCCCGCAGGGCATCAGCCATTTGATTGAATCTGTGAGCCAGTTTTCCGAATTCGTCGCCGCTGTCCAAATCCACTTTGGCATCGAGATTCCCGTTGGCTAGTTGCTCGGACGCAGAGACGAGCTTCTTGATCGGTCCTGATATATTGCGGGAGATGAGCAACGCGATGACGGTGGAAAAAATCGCACCCGCTATGGTGATTCCCACAAATGCCAGCACCGTCTGGTTTTGGATGTCGGTGTATTTCTGTTCGAGAATGCCGACGTACAGGATGCCGATGACCCTGCCGTTGATGTCCCGGATGGGTTCGTAGGCCGTAATGTACCAGTCGGTGACCACATAGGCGCGTCCGATCCACGGCTCCTGCTTGACGATGACCTGGTTGTAGACATCCTCCTTTTTACGTGTCCCGATAGCCCGATTGCCGCTGTTGTTTTTCACGTTGGTTGAGACGCGCACATCGTCCTGGAAGATGGTGGCCGTGCCGATGTCCTTGCCTTCGTAGACGACATTCTGGAAGACGGTCTGTTTGATCTTGTCTACAATGTCGTAGTTTC
This sequence comes from Chloroflexota bacterium, assembly GCA_016866215.1. Lineage (GTDB taxonomy): Bacteria > Chloroflexota > Anaerolineae > Anaerolineales > Villigracilaceae > Villigracilis. The sequence goes on from VGNE01000016.1 coordinate 31,759, forward strand.
GGTTCAACAAAATGCCGCCGTACACCATGCCGATGAAATGGCCTTCCGCGTCGAAGATCGGCGCGGCGGCTTTCAACATCATGCCCGCGGTCTCTTCGGTCTCGGGGCGGGGACGCGCCATCGGCGTTTCTACAAAGGCGAAGTAGGCTTGTTCCGCCAACGCGGGCGACTCGCGTTGAAGTTCCTCGGCGGATACGATGGACGTGCCGGAGGCGGGCGCCCATGTCATCAAAACCACCCGGACGATCTCATCCAGGCTCTGGTCGTCACCCGTCATCGCCGGATTGGCGACGCGTAACGCCACCCTGCCAGTCTTGTCCGTGATGGTCAAAACGTCAATGCCCTCGCTCTCCTTGAAACGCGACAGTTCGTCCACGTACTCCTGACGAATGTCCCCGCGCAAAATATCGCTCATGAAGAGCCTGACCGCCGTGAACTTGACCGTGTCTTCCACATGCTTGAGCCGGTTCTGGTAGATCTCACGCGCGGCGTTGAGGTCGTTGCGGACGCGCTCTTGCGCTTCCGCGATGATTCGGTTGTTAATGATCTGAATGCCGACGATGGTGAAAAAGAGACTGCTTAAAAGAATAATGGACAGAAAGCTCAAGGTTAACTTTGTGGCAATTGGCAACCTGATTCTTTTTATTCTCGCGGAAGCGGCTTTCGTTATTGCAGTCATATCATTTTCACCGAAGTCCTTCTGTTGGACTTATGATTCGATTCCTTTACATAGCCTCATCCACCAATTCGATTAAATCCTTGACGAGGATCTTTCCTTCCAGACCTGCGGTTTTGACGGCGTCGCAGAACATCACCAGGTCTTTTGGACAGGTTGTCACCAGCGTGGACACGCCGGGGATTCCAGCCGCTTCTCTTACTCGGCTTTCAGCGGGTCGCTCTTTAACCTCGGGTTGTTCCTCCATCCAGATTTTTCCGCCGCCCGCGCCGCAGCAAAAAGCCCGGTCGCCATGACGAGGCATCTCGGTCAGCTCGCAGCCCAGGGCGCGGATGATGCGGCGCGGCGCATCGTAAATCCCGTTGTAACGTCCCAGATAACAAGGGTCGTGATAAGTAACTTTGTAATTCAGTTTTTTATTGATTTGCAGTTTGCCTGCTGCGATCAACTGATCGAGCAACTCGGTGTAATGCAATACGGGGTGATTATTTCCGTTTGCAGGATATTCATTTTTAAGCGTGTTGTAGGTATGCGGGTCGGTGGTGACGATGGTGTTGTATTTGCATTTGCTCATCACTGCGGCGTTCTTCTCGACCAGCGACTCATACAATCCTTCTTCACCCACGCGGCGGACGTCATTGCCCGTATTGCGTTCGGCATCGTACAAGATTCCAAAATCCAGATCAGCTTTCTGGAACACTTGAGCCGTCTTGCGCGTGATGTCGGAAAACATGACGTGATACGAAGCATAGTCGCCGACGAACCACAAATACTCGACCGCTTCCTTGCGCGCATCCTTTATGACAGCCTGGATTGGCTGTGTCCATTTCACCCGCAGTCGTTCAGACTGACCGAAAGAGTTTCCATAACGGCCCAGATTTGCCAGCGTCTTTTGCAGCAACGCGTCAATCTCTCCTTCGTTAACCAGATAGCGGCGCATATCAACGATTGAAGCGAGGTGATCCACAAAAATCGGGCAGACCTGAACGCAGGCTCGGCAGCTTGTGCATGCCCACAATTCCTTCGACGAGATCACGTCACCATGTAACCTATGTCCACTGGATGTATCCCACAGATGCGTTTTCAGGCTGATGATGAAATTTCTTGGCGAGAGACTCGCGCCACTGGCAAAGGCAGGGCAAGCATCCTGGCAACGGCCACAGCGAACACAGGCTTCAAAATCCAGGAGCTGTTTCCATGTGAAGTCGCGCCATTCCTTTACACCAACCTGGTCATCGTTGCGCGCCGGGATCAGCGTGCCAGCAGGTTGCATCGAGCGGAAGAAAATATTCAACGGCGCTGCCAGAATGTGGAATAACTTGGTGAACGGGATGCTTGCGATCAGGATAAAAGCCACCAAAATGTGAATGGTCCACAATGTCAGATGCAGAGTGCGATTGGTTGGATCACCTGTTACGATGAACCATGAAGCCAGCGCATTCCCCACCGGCGACCAGGGCGACCACTCCGGCTTGCTGACAGCAATACGTAACCCTTCAACAAAATAACCGCTGAGGGTGATGAGAGTCAACATAACGAGGGCATAGGCATCATCCCGATCAACGTTTTGTGCGAGCGCGTTTTGCCAGGCAGTTGCAGGCTGCAAGCGTGGAGGTCGAATAAAGTACCGCCTGTAAACCGCCATTCCCAGACCGACCAAAAGCAATACGCCAAAAATATCCAGGATCAGTTCATATAATATGTATGCGCCATTAATAAGGAATTGGAAACCAAAGAAAAGATGGGTCACATCCCAATCCACTGTTGCGAGAGCGGTTCCTATAAAGAGCGCCACCATCCCCCAAAAGATCGTCAAGTGCATGATTCCCGCATAGGCATCCTGCGCCGTACGGGCTTGTCCGAAAGCATCCACCAGCACAGACCACAGGCGTTTACCAATTTGGTCGAAACGCTTCTCAGGCTGACCCATCCGCCAGCGTTTGACACGGCGGAAGACACCATAGGCAAATACGAGAATAGTCAGCAGTCCTAAAATGTACTGCCCAATTTCTGCCCAGTGGGGAATGTTCCAGAAAGTTTCTCGAAACGGCATGGTCGGTACCCTTTACAGTTTCAGACTTTTTTTACCTCTCGAAGTTTTTCGGTAAGCGCCGGAACCAGATCAAATAAATCAACCGTTGTTCCATATTTCGCCACATTGAAGATCGGCGCGTTGGTATCGGTATTGATCGCGATAATTACTTCACTCTCGCCCATGCCCTCAACATGTTCCGGAGCGCCGCTGATGCCCAACGCGAGATAGATTTTGGGTTTGACCTTTTTCCCGGACTTGCCAACCAACCTGGATGTTGACATCCAGCCCTGGTCCACGACCGGACGCGATGCGGCCACTACGCCTCCCAAAGCCCTGGCCAGTTCCTCAGCGATTTCAATATTGTCCTGATTTTGGATCCCGCGTCCCACCGAGACGATGATCGGCTCCTTGGAAATATCCACATCACCGGCTTCCGGTTCGATATATTGCTTCAAGGTGACTCGCAAATTGTCGAGGGACGGCGCTTCCACCTTGATCACATCGGGCGCTTTACCGCTTTGACCTTCTTCCGGCTTATAGCCGCCGGGGGTCATGGTCAACAAAGTAGTCGTGTCAGGTAAATCGCTTTCAGCCATGATCTTGCCGCCGCAGATCTGGCAGATTGGGCGGCCATCCGCGCTGAAACTCTGACACGAACTGATCAGAGGCAGTTTCAAACGAGCAGACAAGACGCTGGCCGCATCCGTGCCAATGGAGGAACTCGCAAATAATACTGCGCGCGGTTCTTTCCCAGCGATCAAGCCAGCCAGCGTTCTTTGATAGGCATCTGAAGTGAATTCAGCGAGTGCGGGATGTTCCACATACAATACTTTATCGGCGGCCATATTGTTCGCGAGGCTCTGCGCGTTATGACCCAATAGCACAGCGATCACTTCCCCCCCAGTAGCTTGAGCAAGCGCGCGTGCGCCTGCCAGCATGAGATAGGAAATATCTGCTGTCTTGCCTCGCAGATGTTCAATGACCACATAAATATCCTGGTTCATCATGCGCCTCCTCCTACAACGCGCCAATCTCTTTGAAAATATCAAGGAGTCTTGCGGTAACCTCTTCTGTACTGCCCTCGATCATCTTCGCACGTGTGGCGGACTCGGGTTTGAACATGCGCCGGATGGCTGCGCCGCCGCTGACATCCAATGCGGGCAGCGGTCGTTCCTCGATGGCTGCCGTCTTCATCGCCTGGCGCACTTTGTTGACGGTCACGTAACGCGGCGGTTGTTCCGCAGATTGGATACCCACGACAGCGGGCAAGTCAACTTCCATTTCGGCGATCAGCCCGCCAGGATATTCTTTGCGTACAACGATCCTGCCATTCTGCACATTCACGCCTGATACATAGCCTACGTATGGCATTCCCAGGTATTCAGCCACCAGGGGACCTATGGAACCATCAAGATCATTATGTGCCTGTACGCCAGTCAGGATCAGGTCAGGCTGAAGTTCCTTTAGGACGATGGCAGTGGCTCGCGCCATGGCGTGATTGTTAATCACCGCGTTAGGATCGCCCATAAGCTTGATCAACTGATCAGCGCCTTTGGCGACAGCGGTATAAAGCACATCATCTGCCCCTTCGGCGTCCGACCCAATGACGGTCATCCGCGCGCCGCTGCGTTCTTTTAGCAAAATGGCTTGCTCAATGGCATGGTCGTCAAGCTCATTGATGATCAGGCGCAGAAAATCGGTATTCAGGGCTGTTCCGCTCTGGTCAATTTCGAGTTCCTCAACCAGGTCGGGAACGAGTTTGAAGAGGGCAACTACGTTCATGGTGGTACCTCCGCACGTTGGCCGTACTACCCAATTGACTCGGCGAGCAGTTCGGCGATATCCCTGACGATCAACTGTCCGCCTCCATTCATGGATTTGACCGCATCCTCGAAGCGCGGCGTCTCATACGGGCAGGCCACCGCCAGAATGTTTGCGCCGCTGGTCATTGCCTCGCGAACACGCCAATCCGACATACGAACATGCGCCTTTTCCCATTGAAAACCATCCAGCCACATTCCGCCGCCCCCGCCGCCGCAGCATAGACTGTTGGCATGGTTGTGTGCCATTTCCACCAACTCCACACCGGGGATGGCCCCCAGCAATGTGCGAGGTGGGTCGAAGACGCCATTGGCGCGGCCCAGGTAACACGGATCGTGATACGTGACTTTGGCTTTCACTTCATGCTTCAATAATGGCTTGAGCTGGTCGAGCCGCTCAGTCAGATACTCGGTGTAATGTTGAACCGGGTAGGAAATACCCAGTTGTGGGTACTCGTTTTTGATGGCGTTAAAAGCGTGAGGGTCTGTTGTAATAATCTTGTTGAATTGATATTTACTGAACGTTTTCCCATTCTTCCCCACCAATATTTCGAACAGACCGCGTTCCCCCGCCAGCCGCTGTGAATCGCCGTCGCTGGATTCATCGGGACCCAGAATGCCAAAATCCACGCCCAAAGCGTTGAGGACTTTGGCTACTGCCTTCGTGGTGGACTGAACACGCGGGTGATAGGATGGATAATCTCCAACAAACCACAAGACATCCACTGGACGTTTTGCCTGTGCCATGACCGTGACCTCTGGTCTGATATCCTTAGCCCAGTCAGCCCGCTTGCGAGGCGATTCACCCTGGGGGTTGCCATAGCGCTGAGAGTTTGCCAATGCAGTTTGAAGTTCCGGCGGGACGTTGCCAGCCAGAAGCAATTCCTCTTTAACGCTGGTCATCAAACCAAATGTAAGCGGAATCTTTGACGGGCAAACCGCAGTGCAGGCATAGCAGGAAACGCACATCCAGACTGTATCGGTCTCCAACACCTTATTGAATCTGTCGGCGCGCAGCATGGCGATGAGTCTGCTGGGCGGGTAGGTCATCAAATAGCCAAAGGGACATATACCGCTGCAATTCCCGCACTCCAGGCAAATCCTTAACTGCTCGCCGCGCGGTGTGGCTTCAAGCACTTTCTCGTAAAACGAACGCTCTGTTACTTCCGTGGTAACCATGGATCAACTCCTACAAGTTTCAGAAAATCCTTGAGGGTTCAAGTACCCCGCACGTCCCGCGCGGACTCTTTCATCTGTCATTTGGGACATACGCGCCTCCGTGCTATGTAACTCAACCTGCCGCGTAAAGGACACGACAGACCTAAACCAGTTCCAGCTCGGCACGACCGAAGTCATCCATTCGTAGTAAAAATGCACCAGCCCCCATTGATATTATTAGTGAAATTGTTCACAAGATATAGTGTTTAACATAATCATACAATCCTGACAAACATCACATTTCCCGGATACATCAAAAGAGGCGGCCATGTTACCGAATGTGATCAAACCGCTAAATCCCAACCCAAAGTTAAAAATATGAAGCGCCTCTTTTGAAGTCGCCTCATATTTTTATATCAAAATTGTCTGAGGCATGTTACTCATCCACATACGGCACATAATCCGCGCGGGCAATGCCCTGCTTGATCGCCATCTCTGCCACAGCGTGAGCCACAGCATGATGTACTTTATTGTCCAACGGGTTTGGCACCAGTTCGCCGGGCGGGGTCATTTCTGCGATTACCTTCGCAGCGGCTAAATACATTTCGTGGGTGATGTAGGGTGCATAAGAATCGACCGCGCCGCGCAGGATGCCGGGGAATCCCAGAACATTGTTCACTGATTTTCCATCGGCCGCAAAAGCCGCGCCGCGCTCCATCGCAACTTCGGGGTCAATCTCTGCATTTGGGTTTGAAAGGGCCAGGATGATCTGTCCCTTGCGCACCATTTCAGGTTTGATCAGATTCGGCGCGCCTGTGGTTGCAACAACAATGTCGCACTTTGCCATGATCTCCTTCAAGTCAGACTTGATGCCTCCGCTTTTTTCAAACCGACCCAAGGCATCCATGCTCAGATCCGCGCCATAGACCGGATTGCCGGTCAAGCGCATCATCATCTGACCTATGGCAAAACCAGCCGCCCCAAGCCCGATCTGCCCGATGACGGCCTTGTTCATGTCCTTGCCAGTCCCGCGCGAGGCGACCATCAACGCCGCAGTACAGACCACCGCCGTACCATGCTGGTCATCGTGCATGACAGGGATATCCAGCATGACTTGTAATCTTTGCTCGATCTCAAAACAACGCGGCGCGGAAATATCCTCCAGTTGAATCGCAGAAAATGTCGATGCTATCGAGGCAATGGTCTTGACGATTTCATCCGGGTCTTTTGTATTCAGCAAAATTGGAATGCCGGAAAGTCCCACAAGCGTTTCCATCAACATGGCTTTGCCTTCCATCACCGGCATGCTCGCCAGCGGGCCAATATCCCCAAGCCCAAGCACCGCCGTGCCGTCTGTGACAATCGCAACCATGTGGCTGATGCTGGTATATAAGCGTGCCTGTGAGGGGTCTTTGGCGATCCGCAGGCAGACCTCGGCCACGCCGGGGGTATACACGCGCCGCAGGGTTGTCAATGAATCAATTGGATAGCGCGAGCGGATGGCGATCTTGCCTTTTTGGTGAAGTTCCAGAACTTCGTCGCGCACTTCGATCACAATTGTGCCATCGTTATTCCGCATGGCTTCCAAAACCGATGTGAGACTTGTTTCATCCTCAGCATTGACGGTAATATCGCGCACCACGTTTTGCGAGGTTTCTGTTAAAAGCACGATACTGCCGGTGCTCCCGCCCGCCTCAGCGATGGCGGTCAGCAGTCTTGCCAGCACGCCTTTTTTCTGTGAATTGCGCACGCGGACGATGCGCATGATCTTACGTTCCCAGGCCATACAAGCCTCCTTTTTAGTTCACGTCCATTTTAACTCGAATGACGATTAACTCCGCTTTGCTCCTGGAATGGGTACAATAGAGCCATGCCCTCCACACTTCCCATCCTACGCGCCCGCCGTGAACGCAGGCTTGAAAAACAAAACAAAAGATCAGCGCAAGAGCGCGGATTTGTCATTAGCGTGGGTATCGTTATTTCGCTTCTGCTGGCTGGAGTGATCGTCATTGGCGCATTCGCTTATGCGGACGTGACCCGCGAACTGCCCTCCATTGAAATTCTGCCGCGCTTATTAAACCCGTCCGATGGCTTGCTTTTTCAACCCACCCGCATCTATGACCGCACAGGTTTGCAATTGCTCGCCAGTTTTGCGCCAGATGACGCACCGCGAGCGCGCAGTTATATTTTCATCGACGAACAAAAACCTCGGCACATTCCTGAAAATCTAATCAATGCCGTGATTGTCGTTGCTGACCCGCAGTTCCGCGATCATTCGGGATATGCCATACAAGGCTTTGACGACCCCGAACTTCATCCCACCATCGTGCAAAAACTTGTCAGCAGTTTAATGCTTTACAACGAGCCCCCTTCCTGGCAGCGCGCCATCCGTGAGCGCCTGCTTGCCGCGCAGATCACTTCGCAATTTGGACGCACGCAAATTATCGAATGGTATTTGAACAGCGCGAATTTTGGAAACCATGCCTATGGCGTGGAAGCCGCCGCCCAATTTTATTTCAACAAGTCCGCCGACCAACTCACGCTGGCCGAGTCTGCGATTCTTGCGGCGGTAAGTGAAACGCCTGCGCTCAATCCGCTAGATGCTTCGCAAGTGGCCTTCCAACGCGGACGCGAAGTCATTTATATTTTGAATGGACTTGGGTTGGTAAGTAATGAAGCCACAGTGCAGGCCTTGGCAGAGACTCCCACGATTCAACCATCGCTTCTGACTCCGCCGAGAGTTGCTCCTGCTTTCGTAAACACGGTGCTCGCCCAATTGGGTTCGCAAATCCCGCGTGAACGAATCGAACGCGGCGGAATGACCATCATCACCACGTTGGATTATGATCTGCAAAAGCAAGCCGCTTGTGTCACCGAAGTGTATGCGGCCCGCATGGCAGGCTTGCCTGAGCCTGAAAAAGAATGTGACTCTGCCAGGTTGCTGCCATCCCTGCCGCCGGCTGTCACATTTGCAGATTCATCTGCCAGCGCGTTGATTCTCGACCCGCATACGGGCCAGGTGCTGGCGATGGTGGGCGAAACCAATCAAGGCGTGGAAACTCCTCTTGTAAGCGCACACAGGCCCGGGTCCAGTTTGGATGCGTTTGTCTACTTGACAGGATTCACCCGAGGCTTGAGTCCGGGCTCATTGACATGGGACATCCCTACCGGCGAAATCATCCAAAACTTTGACGGCGAATATCATGGGCCCATGCGATTAAGAATTGCTTTGGCGAACGACTACCAGGTGCCTGTGGAAACCTTAAAGACACAAATGGGAATTGAGAATGTGACGAAAATCGCCTCGTCGTTTGGCCTTGATTTGAATGCGAGTGTCAGCATGCTCAAACTCGCGGGCGCGTATGGTGTCTTTGGAACGCAAGGCGTATATTTTGGACGCGCCCTGAATGATGAATTCATGCCTGTGACTACATTGCGGGTGGAAAGTGTGGATCAGGCCGTGATGCTGGATTGGTCTCTACCGCAGGCGCAGACGGTGGTGACCCCTGCGATGGCCTATTTAATGGCGAATGTTTTGAGTGATGAGACTGCCCGCTGGGAATCGTTGGGCAGGTCGAACGCGCTTGAAATTGGCAGGCCTGCCGGCGTGAAGCTGGGACAAACCACTGATGGAGGCGATGCCTGGGTGGTTGGGTTTACACCAGCTTATGTGGTGGTGACCTGGACTGGTGCGCGCGGTGAAGGTGATTCAGTGACGCCGCGTTTCCCGGCTGTGTTGTGGCATGCCTTGATGCAAACCATTTCAGCAGACACGCCAGCAGATGGCTGGTCCGCTCCGCCGGGTGTGACCGCCATGACGGTCTGCGATCCTTCGGGCATGTTGCCAACGCGTGAATGTCCGAATCTGGTGACCGAAGTTTTTCTAAATGGCAGTGAGCCCACGCAGGCGGATAATTTGTATCGTGAGTTTTCTGTCAACCGTGAAACGGGTTTGCTTGCGACGGTGTTCACTGCGCCCGAGTTGATTGATACGCGTGTGTATCTGCTTGTACCTGAAAATGCGCAGGATTGGGCCTTGAGCGCGGGATTGGATGTGCCTCCCAGCTCGTATGATGCGATCCAGTCGCCGCCGGTCAATGCCGTTGCAAATATCACCTCTCCGCAGTTGTTTGCAGATGTTAATGGCATTGTGCAGGTCATCGGCACTGCTTCAGGCGTTGACTTTGCTTATTATCGCGTGCAAGTGGGCAAGGGATTGAATCCGCAGGAATGGATCCAACTTGGCGGCGATGTGATCACTCCTGTTGAACGCGGACTACTGGCGGAATGGAATACAAAAGGATTAAGCGGTCTGTATGCGGTGCAGTTGTTGGTCGTGCGTCAAGATCAAGTGGTGGATACAGCGGTGATTCAGGTCACGATCAAGTAAGGGGTTCTTGTGAAGGATAATTGGTGATAAACAATTCCTTTCCCTTAGCCGCATTATTTTGTTTGTAATTATTCATACCGTATTGAAGTTCCCATTCATACAAATTCGCATAGGAAAAATTCTGTCGTATTTCCGCTGAATCATCGTAGGTAATCAGCCAAGGGTGTTGACATTTTTTCATGTCATCCGCAAATTGTTTGTGATCAAACCCCAGGTGTAAATCTCCGTTCTTTCCATACAACCGTGATTTTGTAGCGACCAAATACGGCGGATCTAAAAAAACAAACACATTATTTCCTGGCTCCAGAATTACATCCCTATAGCCCAGATTGGTTATTTTGACATTTTGCAGCAAAGGCTCGAGTGATAAAAGGCGGCTAATTGACGAATGTGTAAATCTTGAATGATAAGCCAACTCCGAGTACCCGCCTGAGTCAACGGTGCCGGAAAAAGTAATCCTATTTAATATAAAAAAACGCAGCGCCCTGTCAAAATCCGATAAATTCTCTTTTAAACTGCCTCTGAATTCATCAAATAATCCCCTCCCATTGTTTGTTTCATTTTTTATTTTTGTAATCCTGCCAGCCAGCTCTCCCGTATTGGCCTGGGCAATTTTCCAGAAACAATACAGATCATAATTCAAGTCGTTAATCCAGACTTTAACCGCAGGAAATTTTTGTCTTATATTTATAAATACAGAACCGCCGCCCACGAAAGGTTCCCGCAATTCCGAAAAGGATTCCGGTAATTGCTCCAGTATTTTTGGAATGGCTCTGGATTTTCCACCGGGGTAACGCAAAGGGCTTTTGAGTTTGCTCATCATGAGTTGCCTATCACAGGCAGGTTTTCAGCATAAACGACCTTCTTGCTTCCTTTTAGCCGGTCAAGTTTAGGTTCTCCAAAGGTCAGTTCTTTAATTTGATAAGGTGGATAAACAGCGCATAGACGGGTTGTCTCATTGAATTGGACAAAACACACCCAGGCCTCCAAATGGTTCAGGATTGGGTCTTTGCGATTATTTCCTGCCTGGAAAGTCCATGATAATCCAAAATTTTTGGCTAAGGATGCCGCTTGTGTCTTAACGGCCAGCCCCCGACCATCAATGTACAAATCGCTGCCCCATGATTTCTGTTTCTCTTTATAAATTTGGTAATCGGGTCCCTGGACCTGCCGACCCAATTTCTCAAAAACAATTCTGACAGCTTCCTCCCCGATCTTGCTGACATAATGATCTTTTTCAATTTTCTGCACATTGAATTGATTCGTATCCCGATAGCCACTCCCAGGAGAACCAACTGTGGGAGTAACTTGTCTGGCGAAGCCTTTTGCTTTAACAACTAAACTCACGTCGATCGCTATTGTTTGAACATTTACAAAATATCGCATGCCCGTTGCCCTATGATTTAAGCCAATTCAATTACAACTCAATTATATTCAATAAATCTTTCAGTACCAGCAACCTCGCCCCCACCCGTCCTACCGCGCCGCCTCGCTTCGGGTACGATGTCCCTGAAATCCGACTGCTATAATTAAAGTGATCATTAAAAGTTTCCATGTTTTATTTTGGGGAGGTGCTCCGCGAAGCGGGCGGAGGGGGTGGTTTACTTCACCGGTCACCTGCTGTGGACGCTCGCCCAACCAAACGACATACGTGACCCCCCCCCGTTGAAAGCCGCTTGACCGCAAATACACTTCTCTTGAATCAAACTATTCTGTCAGCAACTTTTCTATTTCACTCAGTATTTGGGAAAACGTTGGCTCTTGCGCGGCAGATAATGTGTCGCGAGAGCCGCTATGTTTGTGATGCGGATGTGTATTGATTTCAGGATGATGAGGCGCATTGTCGTAACGGAAAATTCTTTTGCCACCCTGCATGAAAGTATACGCATAATGTACTTTGACTGGATAACCCAACTCGGTACTGACCACTTCGTAAATATCGAGATAACTTTCCTCCCAAAATAAAACCCGACATCGGACAAGACCATTGTAGTCATCCGATGCCAGGCAGGTTACCTCACCGTGAATTTCTGCGCCCTTCACGCGGCGCAGACTGCGTTCGATGCCCGAAAAATAATCCCCGATTTTCATCCAGCCAGAGCCGCATCCTCTCGCATGAACTTACGAATGGGCAGGGAGGTGAGATAGAGGTGATAAATCCCAGCCCACATCATGAATTCGTCATCATCGCCCAATTTGCCGTCTGAATAACGGTGAAAAAAATCAATAGTGGAATATCCAAACTTGCGCTCATATTTTTCCAACATGTGCGTGAGTTCGGTGAAATCTACTTTGCGGGGTTTGAGGGATTTGGTCATGGTTGGTTCCTCGATAAAAAGTATATCACAGGATTTTCCTCCCTCTTGCGTGGACTCTCGCACGGCCAAATGAACATCCGTTCGCGCCCGTGAGAGAGTCCGTTGACCAAATTTTCCCGCATTATTCATCCTTCATCCTTCTGAATTCAACCTTTTCCTCTTCCTCCCTCCCGCGTGGACTCTCGCCCAATCAAATGGACATCCGTTCGCGCCCGTGAGCCTGTTACAAAGTCCGTAGACCAAATCCCCCGTGCCATTGACCATCCTCCCTCCCGCGTGGACCTTGCCCGGTGTCAACTACTAATCAATCTCGCGTGGATCTGTAATCAACTTGACCCCATCCAGAATTTGCTGTACACGTTTTTGTGATAATGTCCCAATATATTCGCCCAAATCGGATTTATCCACTGTAAAAATTTGCGAGACGATCACAACACTTAGTTTGGGTAAATTCGCTTCGCGTTCATTGAGCAAAACATTGCCTGGAGCCTCAGAGCGTTGAAGGTTGGATGTTAGCGCGCAAACGACAACCGTGTTAATACGACTCAGATTGAAAACATTATTTTGAATCACCACATGAGGATGGAGGTAACCAGGTGCAGAACCTGTCGGTTCGCCAAGGTCAATCCAGTAAATATCCCCTTGATTGATTACCATTCACCCTCGACGGCCTTTCGTTGTTGTTTCTTCATGCCGCGCAAACGGGCTTTCTCGATTTTATCGGGAGCATCTTGATAATTCTGATTGATTTTCTCCAGCAAAACCTGATTCTGATAACGACGGATGTAATCTTCCAACGCCATAACGAACAGACGACTGCGCGAGACTTTCATCTCACGTGCCATCAGATCAACCTGCTCGAAGAGGGACTTTTGTAGAGAGATAGCAGTTTTTATGTTCGACATTTGTTATACCTTTGTTTATACCCGAAGTATAACACAAGTCATCCTCCCTCCCGCGTGGACTCTTGCCCAACCAAACGGCATACGTGAACCCCTCGTTGACAGCCACATGACCACAGATTCACCGTCCAAGAAACAAATCACCCAGACTTTTACATCTGGGTGATCTCATTCATTTGTTTGAAAACTTATGTGTCCTTGGATTTTGCTACATAAGTTGCTTTTTTCTGCAACAAGGTGAGTTGAACAACAAAGTCAATTGGTTCAAGAGTTTTTTCTTTTGGCTTGTGACCGTTGCCATCTCCATTACCATTGCCATTTGCTTTTATCAATTTCTTCTCAGTAGAAGTTAATTGTGGCGGGAATAGTTGTGCGGCATCAACGTCTCGGATACTTTGTAGTTTTCCTAAGTAATAAGAAACATAATAGCTATTGTAAATAGACGGCCCCACTTTCGCAAGTTTATCTTCTGCGATTGTTTTGTACATTGGGTCAAGTTCAAGTCCGATATAATGGCGGCCCAATGCTTTTGCAGCAATGGCTGTGGTGCCAGTTCCCAGGAACGGATCCAAAACAATGTCGCCAGGGTCTGTGCTCATCAAAACAATTCGCTCAAGTAAGTGGATAGGAAGTTGGCAAGGATGTTCATCGCGCCTTACGTTGTGGCGTATACGGTGAATGTCTGTCCAAACATCACTTACCAATGCGCCGAAGGGGTGCATTTGGTCTTTTTTTCCGCCGTAATCTTTTAGGTAATTATCACAGACACGGCATTTCTTGTGCGGCGCTCGAACTTCGTAGAACTTGAAATCTCTTGGCTGTTTTGTGTAAAACAAAACGCCGTAATGAGCAGGCAGAAGAGTTTTGCCAAGAGGATTGCTCATTGCGTCCCAAGCAATCCAGTGACGGAAATATGCCGACTCATTCAAGATAGTCGCATAATAGGTCAACCATCTAGGAATGTTATGAACAAAAATCGAACCAGTGGGTTTTGTGACCCTTACCAACTCATCAAGCCATAATTTACACCACTCAATATATTCTTTGTCAGGGCGTTGGTCTTTGTAAGAAGTATATTTCTTCTCAAGGTTAAATGGGGGGTCGGCAAAGCACATGTCTACGCTGCCAGTTTCAATGTTTGACAGGCTTTCGAGACAATCTCCCAATATAACTTTGTCAAGATATTTTTTTATCATGGTGATACCTTTAACTCACAGTCTATTTCCTGAAAAATTTCTTTGGGACATGATTCAAAACAATGGGCTCAAGCTGGCCAAGCGTTTGTATATTAAGACAGTAGTGACAGCCTTCATATATCTTACGCAGGTCGGAGCGACGAGCGAGCCAGCCTGCACCATCTACAACGTTGACGAAAACCCTTTGATTGTTTGGGTAACGGACATTATCGCCAATTATTTTTTGATACATGGCTTGTTGTTCATTGGCTCTGGTAGTCTGGTTACTTGAAGTAGTCTCCATATAGGAAACCATTACCATGACGTAAGGCTCTTCAAGAGAAGGAATTGCATAGTCAATCTCTTTGCTAACAAGCCTTACTTGTCCATGTGCGTTTGGAACGCCATGCTTTTGCTGTACTTCATCAAGAATACTACGAACCTGACGTTCAACAAATGCGCCTTTTTGGTCAGTATATTCGCCTGCTAATTTCTTGCGGACAATGTTACCAATTAGGTTTTGGTCACGAATGATTTCAGACCAATTAGCGGGAAGCGAAAGTTGGTCAAGATAAAAATCTGCTACCTGTTCCGCTAATAGTTTGCTGTCTCTGCCTTCCAAAAATAATCGGGCAATTTGTTCGGCGAAGGCGTCATCTTGCTTGATTTTGGCATAAATTCTTGGTGCGCTCCATTCGGGTCCAAAATCTTGTGCGGCAAATCTCTGCGCTGTGATGATTCTCAAAAGCTTTTCCTGTGAAAGATTTGTTAGAGCGAGTAAAACTCCCAGGAAGTTTTCGTCTTTCTGCAAAAACTGTTTCAGGCTTTGAGCAGGGTCTGTGTCGGACTCGAATTTCAAAAGTCCTGTCACAATGCCACGCACACGTTCGCGCATCAATTGTTCAAGTTCAGGAATCTTTAGCAAGGGCGTACAAGTTTTGATGAAGTCGCCAAAAGATGGTTTTGCAATAGCCATTGCCATAAAAGTTTTCTCCTATCCCGATTATACCAACTTGTGCATTTTGGGCACATACGTATGTTCGAGTGTGCTTCCCCGCACCATTGACCATCACCCCTCCCGCGTGGGCAGTCGTTTAATCAAAACAGCATCTGTGACAATACCTGTTGGCGGTCGCTTCGTCGCAATCTCAATCCTTATTCTGTTCCCTCATCCAGAATTTCTTTTGGTAGCACAGAGGGATAATAATCAAGTGCTGTTAAGATCATTGTTGGTTTAATTGCTAACACATTAAGCGACGGTATTCTGGGGCCACGTATTCTCTACTTCGATTACATTGATTATGTCGGTAATAATCTCAGAGTTGCCAGACAGTACAAGGTGCCCAGATATTTCATCTCTGAAACCAGAAACTTTAGTCAATGGTAGTTCACCAAAAAATAATTTCTGTATAACATCAAATTTCCCTTCTATCTTAATTTGTTCGTAATGTCCATCAATGGATTTTGCAAATGTTGGCTCTGTCGATAAATTTATTGATGTGTATGTTCCTGGATCATCAGAAATCTCTCTCTTATTCCACTTGCTCCATAGTAATAGTAGAGGTGTGCCTATTTGGCGATATTCTTGATCGTAAATCGGTACAAGTTTTGGGTTTTGCTTTGAAATTTCTTGTAAAATTTTTATTGATGAGCTTTTAACTATAAAGTTGCCTTCGCCAAGACTGCGAAAGTCGCAAACCATTGGAATAGTTACATAGCTTTTCCAATCCTTGTTTTCTGCATCAACTAATCTATATAAATTTATTCCACTATTGGTTGCCCTCGTTTTGGCAGCTTCTGTAAAACCCTTTGCAGAAACAAGTGCTCCCTTATTTGCTTTTACATCTTCAACTAAACCTATAAATTCTTCAACGTCTTTGACGTCAACTGGATTCTTGTAGTCTTTACAATCGACAACGATTAATACGTTGAATTGCCCGATAGCCTTCTTGACGGAAATATCAATTTGTCTTTCAACGCCGGTGATGCTGCCAATAATTCTGTCGTCAAGAATTACTTCGGAATCTGGGGCAAGTGCTGATTGCACTTTATGAACTAGTTGCTCAAATTTTTTCCATTTGGGTGTAGGTTTCTTTGCCATTGTGCACCTTATGTAATTTTCCTTGTATTCATGTTACTTGTCTCAATTATTCATCACTTTTTACACCTCCCTCTCCTCATCCTCCCTTGCCGCCTCCCCGCGTTCCATCTTCCTCCTCAATCCCTCAGGCCACGCGCTCACGTTCTCCGATTGGCACAACTATATCAGCCTTTATGGTTCATTACCGCATTCATCACTGGTTCAATAATACGCGCAAGGATCGGTCCGAGGATTGCGAGAAATAAAACATAAGCCGCCGAGATTTTTCATCTCAGCGGCATCTTTATTCTCTTCGACTCTTCGACAAGCTCAGGGCGGCGCTTTGCTCACATTATCCTGTTGTTTTTTACGGAGGAGATGCTTTACACTTTCAACATTGAACCCTTGACCTTCAACGTTTTTTACCTCGCCAGCACCTTTGCCATGTGATGGTACTCCATATTCACCTTGCGTTTGTTGCTGATCACATCCAAAAGCGGAACGAACTCCACGCCCTTGCCTTTTAGCCCGGTCATCACGCCGTGCTTGCCTTCCACAAGCGCTTCCACGGCTTTCACACCCATGCGTGATGCCAGCAGACGGTCGTATGCGGATGGGGAGCCGCCGCGTTGAATATGACCGAGAATGGTCATGCGTGTTTTGAAGCCCACATCCATGTTGTCAATTTTTTCGGCAAGATCAATTGTGCGTATGCCGGAGCCTTCAGCATTGATGATAATGGCATGTGTCTTGCCGCGTTTGTAGGCTTCTTCCACAGCCAAAGCTACTTCATCTGCAGTGATCGGCACTTCAGGGATCAAAGCCACTTCCGCGCCGCAGACAATGGCCGCCATCACCGCGAGATAGCCGCAATTGCGTCCCATGGTTTCGATCAGGAACGCGCGCTGATGCGAGGAAGCCGTATCGCGTAATTTATCCACGGCTTCCATGATGGTATTCATGGCGGTGTCTGTGCCAATGGCGATGTTTGTGCCCCAGATGTCATTGTCAATACTGCCGGGGATGCCGATGACCTTGATCCCTTGTTGTGAAAGCGCATACGCGCCGCGCATCGAACCTTCGCCGCCGATGACGATCAACGCGTTAATGCCGGCTTCGTTCATTTTGCGGATCGCGTCACGCTGGCCGGCAGGTTCCATAAATCGTTTGCTTCGGCTGGTGAGCAGAACTGTTCCGCCGCGTTGTAAAATTCCTCCTACATCGCGCAGTCCCAGCGGGCGGAATTCGCCGTTGATCAAGCCTTCATACCCATGTTGAATGCCGATGACTTCCATGTTATTCGTCAACGCGGTGCGGACAACGGCGCGGATGGCCGCATTCATGCCGGGTGCATCGCCGCCGGAGGTTAATACCCCTACCGTAAATTTCTCTTCCATCTTAAATTTCTTTCCTGATCTGATAGTTGTCAAAATCGCGCGCCACCACTGTTTTTGAAAAAACGGATTGCGCTTCAGCAATCACATCTTTTTCACGATAGCGGCGCGAAATATGAGTGAGAATGAGTTTTTTAACCCCCGCTTTTAAAGCAAGTTCCGCGCTCATACGCGCGGTAAGATGGGAAAACTGCTTTGCCATATCTGCTTCTTCATCGAGATATGTGGATTCGATGACAAGACCGTCCGCATCTTGACATACCTCGAGCAGGTTATCCGTCCTGCCGGCATCCCCTACAACGACGAGTTTACTGCCCCTCTCCCACGCGCCCAGCACATCGTCCGGTGTGATGCGTTTTCCGTTGGACAGGGTGATCTCCCTGCCGGCGACCAGCTCACCGCGTTCCGGTCCGAACGGCACGCCGAGTTCCTCCGCTTTTTGTGAAAGAAAAGGCCGCCGCGCTTTCTCCTCAAAAACGAATCCAAGACAATCAGGCCCGCGATGTGAGACCGAAAACGCGGTGATAGTGAAATCATTGGCTTCGAAAACAATGCCGGGTTTGATCTCTTTCAATATCAACGGCATAGGGGGCTGGTTGCCGCGCAGGACAACATCATAAAGAAGCGTGCGCACTCGCTCGAGCGTACTGCGTCCGCCGAAGATATTAAGTTCGTCTATGGATTCCCAGCGCAGGAGTGTGGAAAGTAAACCGCCCAACCCGAGGATATGATCGAGATGACCATGTGTTAATAGGATGCGCGTCAGGCGTTTAAAGCCGATGCCGGATTGAAGGATCTGTCTTTGTGTGCCTTCGCCGCAATCAATGAGGAAGCGATATTCGTTATGAGAAACGATCAGCCCTGAAAGCCCGCGCTTTGCAGATGGCGCGGAAGCAGATGTGCCAAGAAAAAGTATTTCAAACAAGGTTGAGTCCTTACGATAAAACTAGCAGTATACAGGCTAAGCCGCCGTCCTCGGCGGCGTTTTCAGTGCAAATCTTGCGCCGAGGACGGCGCAAGGAGCAATCAAGTTAATTTTCTCAAAAGCCCTGCAATTGTACCTTAAAGGAAACAGACCATTAGTGCTATAATCTTTTTGAAATTACGAATTACGTGCCAGTAGATAAGTAAAAAGGTAGACAGGTAAAGAACGTAACGCCCAATTTCCAATACCTATTCCCTAATCCCTTATTTCTAATCCCTATTCCCTAATTTTTTACTACATGCCTCTCCTCAAACCCTCCACTCCTCCCAAAAAGAACAAAAAACCTGCGGGCAATATCTTCTCACCTAAAAAAGGAGGATTGCCACGCAATAAACCTGCGCCGCACAAAACTCCGCCTGCCGAGCGTGAACCCTCCTGGTGGGAGACTCTCTCCGCTGAACGCAAACTGGATGTCGTTGGCATTATCCTCGCATTTGCCGGCATCGTTATCTTTTTGGGGATGATTTCCGCAAACCGTTCCGCCATTATTCGCGGCACAATTTTTTTCCTTTCCCAAATTTTAGGCTGGGGTGTTTATATCCTGCCGCTCGGCTTGCTTATCTTTGGTCTATGGCTTGTCTTTCGCAAGATCGAACACATCCCTGCGCTTACGCTCGAACGCACAGTCGGCAGTCTCATTCTTTTCCTCTGGCTTCTCACCGTTTTACATTCCCTGGTCGCAACTGCCGAATCAGCTGAAGCCGTTGCCCTGACAGGCGCAGGAGGCGGCGCACTCGGCGGACTCTTCCAACGCATACTTTGGGCAGGTTTGGGTGGTGGCGGATCGTTGGTTGCTTTGCTGGCCTGGCTCATCATCGGCATTGCAGTCACATTGGATAAACCCGTCCCGGAATTATTTTTGTGGCTCGCACCGTTGACTGTAAAACTGCGTCAGTTGCTAAACAAACCCATTGCGCCGCAGACTCCGCTCTGGCCTGCTTCTGCTGAGACAGAGGATTTCACCCCGATAGATGCCTCGGCCATGCCTGAAGTGACCGCCTCCGCTGTTTCCGCTCCCCCGACGCGGACGATCAGCGGCCCAGCCGTCATTCACTGGACATTGCCAAATGTCAGCGATATTCTCGATTCAGGCAATGCGCCATCCATTAATGAAGAGTTCATCCAGCAACGCGCGCGATTAATAGAAGAAACTCTCGCTTCTTTCGGTGCGCCGGCTCAGGTTGTTGCGATCAGCCGCGGGCCATCGATCACACAATTCGGTGTGGAGCCGCTTTTTCTTGAGACCAGAGGCGGCATTCGGACAAAAGTCCGCGTGAGCAAGATCGCATCTCTATCCGATGACCTTGCACTCGCATTAGCCGCGCCGCGCATCCGCATTCAAGCGCCGGTGCCCGGACATAGTTACGTGGGCATCGAAGTACCAAATGAAGAGATGGCGATGGTGGCCCTGCGTGATATTTTGGAAAGTGAGATCTACACCCGCAATACAAAGCCTTTGAACTTTGGGTTAGGCCGCGACGTGGCGGGACTTCCCATCATTGCCAGCCTTGAAAATATGCCGCATTTGTTGATCGCCGGCACGACAGGTTCCGGTAAATCTGTGTGCGTGAATTCCATCCTTACCTGCATGTTGCTCTTCAATACTCCCGAGGACCTGCGCCTGGTGTTGGTTGACCCGAAGCGTGTGGAGTTGACCGGCTACAACGGTATTCCGCATTTGCTCGGGCCTGTGGTCGTTGAAATGGACCGTGTGATCGGCGCTCTGCAATGGATGACACGTGAGATGGACAAGCGTTATCATCTGTTCGCGCAGGCTGGCTCGCGCAATATCTTTGATTACAACGTCAAGATGAAATTGCAGGGACAGAAGAAACTGCCGTATCTCGTCATCATCATTGATGAGTTGGCAGACCTGATGATGATCGCTCCCGATGAAACTGAAAAGATCATTACACGCCTTGCACAGTTATCACGCGCTACGGGCATTCACATGATCATAGCCACGCAACGTCCTTCAGTGGACGTGGTGACGGGGCTGATCAAAGCGAACTTCCCCGCGCGCATTGCTTTCGCTGTGGCATCCAATACGGACAGCCGCGTGATTCTCGATCAACCCGGGGCTGAAAGATTGCTCGGCCGCGGCGATATGTTATATCAAGCGCCCGATGCGCCTTCTCCCGCGCGCTTGCAGGGTGTCTTTGTATCAGACCATGAAATTCAAAATTTGGTGGAATACTGGCGCGCGCAGGCGGGGGGTGGCAGTTCTTATACGGTCGCCGGCATGCCCGCAGATTCCATCCCCGAAAATGTCCCATTAAAGCAAACGCCGTTATGGGATGAGATGAAAAAAGTGGATGGTGATCCGCTTTATGATGAGGCCGTGGCAATCGTCCGCAAGGAAGGACGCGCTTCTGTATCCATGCTGCAAAGAAGATTACGCATTGGCTACACCCGCTCCTCGCGTATTGTAGATATGATGGAAGATAAAAAGATCGTAGGTCCGCCTGAGGGAGGCACGCAAATGCGCGCGGTGTTGGATTACGGTCAAACCGCACCCCCAAAGGATGATGGGATGTAAAAGAGACTGGAATTCACGTTATACAAAATACTATCAGAATGTATGATCGCGTTAGACAAATTCATAGCTTTTTGATATAATCAACCCATGTTCACCCGTACGATTGAAAATAATATACAAAATTATATAAATGGAGAAAATCGCAAGATTCTCTTTGTTTGGGGTCCACGCAGGGCTGGGAAAACGACCTTGCTCTCAAAAATAAGCAAAAAACAGGATGCCCCGCTATTCAATTTTGATTTCTTATCGGACCGGGAAAAATTCCAACCTAGAAGGGAAATCCTGCGAAAGATCGCAGAGGAGCACCCTCTAATACTTATAGATGAAGTCCAAAGTTACCCGGAATCCACCCTCTCGCTAAAACTTTTACATGATGAATATAAGGTAAAGATCATTGCAACAGGTAGCAGCGAATTAAGAAAAAAAAACCAGGAATTTGACAGCCTTGCGGGAAGATATGAAGAGTTGTATTGCCTGCCATTTGCGGTTGAAGAAATTGACGAAAATACACCTCGAAAATCATACGAGCGCGATGCATTTGCGCAAGTCCTCCAAAACGAAATTCAACTCTATGGCGCATATCCTGAGATATACACTTCACCAGAGTCTGCGTCCAAAAAGATCAGTCTTCTCGAAAACATACTTGAAAGTTATGTTTTGAAGGATATTGTAGCACTGTATGATTTAAAAAATCTAAAACTTGCAAAGGATATTTTGACGAAAATTGCGTTGCAAATCGGGCAGGAAGTATCCATGCGGGAAATCGCGTCATCCCTTCAAGCAAACGTAAGCACAGTCTCAAACTATATTGAGGTTTTTATCAAGAACTATGTTCTAATCCCTCTGCCGTCGTTTAAAACAAATGTTCGCAGGGCAGTTTCAGAAAACCGAAAATTATATTTTTTTGATCTGGGAATAAGAAATGCGCTTGTTAAGGATTTTCGTAATCTTGATCTGCGCCCAGACAAAGGGGGGGTTTTTGAGAATTTTATAGTATCTGAATTAGAGAAAAAAAGAGTGATCCAGCAGTTGCCTTTAAGCGCCTACTTTTATCGCGAATATGGCGGTAAAGAAGTGGATATTGTCCTTGAAAATTACAACAAAGAATATACATGTTACGAAATAAAATATGAATCCAAAAAAATAAACCGGAACTTTCCCCTGCCGCATACGCTAAAGATGATTGACAAGGATAATTTTTTGGATGAAATAAAAGCACTGCGCGGATGAAGGAATGTAGTTTGGAGGTTGAGAAGTTGTTTAGTCACTTAGTCAAAAATTCCGAGATTTGATCTCGGAATTTTCCTAAGCGGGTTTGTGATACATAGTATAATCTCGACGATGCTTCCTTCGGAGAAAAAATGACTGAAAAGAAGACTGGTCCTGAGCAGGGTCGAAAGATCCGCGTATTGGTTGCCAAGCCCGGACTGGACGGGCACGACCGCGGCGCAAAAGTTGTGGCGCGTGCCTTGCGCGACGCCGGCATGGAAGTGATCTACACCGGCCTGCGTCAAACACCCGAAATGATCGCCGAAGCCGCGCTTCAGGAGGATGTGGATGTAGTTGGGCTTTCGATTCTTTCGGGCGCACATATGGCCTTAACTCCGCGTCTATTGGAGTTGCTCAAAATGAACGGACAATCTGATGTGAAGATTTTCATCGGCGGCATTATTCCAGATGAAGACCTGCAGCGACTAAAAGAAATGGGCGTGACCGGGGTATACGGCCCAGGTGCATCCACCGAAGACATTATTCGTGATGTCAGATTGGCTGTAACAAAATAACTTGAATGAATGACACAGAGTAAAAATTTACTCTGTGTTTTGTTCTTGGCGCATACCTCCTCGCTTCCGGTCCTTTTTCGAGAGGACGAAGAAATTTATTTATGACCTACTCTCAAGCAGTTCTTAACGGTAATCGACTCGCTTTGGCGCGTCTGCTTACGCAAGTGGAAAATAACACACCTGAAGGACGCGCTGCATTAGTTGAATTATTTCCACATACGGGCAAAGCGCATCTGATCGGTGTGACGGGCGCACCCGGCACGGGTAAATCTTCACTGGTGAATCAACTGGCCTTGCTTTATCGCAAAGTGGAGAACTGGCGTGTGGCGATTGTGGCGGTGGATCCATCCAGCCCCTTCACGGGCGGCGCGGTACTGGGCGACCGTGTGCGTATGCGCGATCTTTCCGGTGACCCTAACGTGTTCATCCGTTCGATGGCAACGCGGGGTTCACTCGGAGGCCTGGCACAATCCACCGCGAATATGACCCAGGTTTTTGATGCGGCTGGATTTGATGCGGTTATCATTGAAACCGTGGGCGCGGGTCAAAGTGAAGTGGAGGTTGCCCGTCTCGCGCACACCACTTTGGTTGTGGACGCGCCCGGGATGGGTGATGATATACAAGCCATTAAAGCAGGCATCCTTGAGATTGCGGATATTCTTGTAATCAACAAGGCAGACAGGCCTGGCGTGGAAAATACCGAGAAGGCATTAAAATCCATGCTGGAACTGGCGCACCCAACCGAACGAGTTTTCAGGCATCACGGCTTAACCATGCGGACACCCCTCGATCAGACTACGGGCAAGCCTGCTCCTGCGCAAGATTCATCTTCCACGGCGATGTGGATTCCACCGATCCTGAGGACAGTTTCGATTGAAAGCAAAGGTATCATGGAACTGGCAGCTTCGATTGCGCGGCATGTGGCGCACCTCCGTCAAAGTGGGGGCTGGGCCCTGCGTGAGCGAGCCAGGCTCGAGGTCGAGTTGGAGACGTTGACCCGTGAGGCGTTGTGGAATCAGTTCCACGAAAAAGTCCCGCAGGAGGAATATAAAATCGTCCTAGAGAAAGTCGTCCAAAGAAATATTTCGCCGTGGGAAGCTGTGAATGAATTAATGAAGGGCAGGCTCAAATGAGTATCATTGTTGGCGCACGAGTCCGTTTGCGGGCCGTGGAACGCGGGGATGTCAAAATGTTTCACGAATGGGTCAATGACCCCGAAGTGACGCGCGGACTTGGTCTTTATTTGCCGATGTCAATGGCGGATGAGGAGAATTGGTTCGAGGCCATGACCAAACGCGACCAGAGCGAAAAACCGCTTGCGATTGAAGTTCGCAAAGGAAGGAACTGGAAGTTGATCGGCAATTGCGCCGTGTTTGGCATTGACCAGGTGAATCGTTCCGCCGAACTTGGAATTATGATCGGTGATAAATCTGAATGGGATAAGGGCTATGGCTCCGAAGTGATGACCCTGCTCGTGCGCCATTGTTTTGAGACCCTGAATCTAAACCGCGCATTTTTGCGAGTCTTTACCGAGAATATCCGCGCCGTGCGCTCCTATGAAAAGGCTGGCTTTGTTTTGGAGGGGCGCTTACGCGAGGCGGTCTATAAAATTGGCAAATATGATGATGTCCTGCTGATGGGTGTTTTGCGTTCCGAATGGACGTCTCGAAGGAAGGAGAAGTAGAGTATGCATCATGTTCATCACGAACTGAAAGTGTATGGGGGGATAAAACTTTTTGCAGGCAGTGGCGCGCCTGAGCTGTCTCAAAAGATCGCGGATTATCTCGGTCAGCCGTTGAGTGAACGCGAGGTGATCGAATTTCCAAACGAAAATGTTTTTGTGAAGTTGGGTGGAAGCGTGCGCGGGCAGGATGTGTATGTGATCCAGACCACCTCGTCGCCTGTGCATCGTAATTTAATGGAATTGTTGATCATGATCCAAACCCTGCGGCTGGATTCTGCGGCGCGCATTACGGCAGTTGTACCTTATTTATGTTATGGTCGTTCGGATAAAAAAGACCAGCCGCGAGTGCCGATCACTGCCCGTTTGGTGGCGGATATGCTGGAAGTGGCTGGCACAGACCGCTACATGACCCTTGATCCACATGCGGGGCAGGTGCAGGGATTCTTTTCCATCCCCGGCGATGTACTTACCGCATCCCATTTGCTGATAGATCACATTAATAAAAACATGCGTTCCAACATGCATGACCCGGTGGTCGTTTCGGTTGACCTCGGTTTTGCAAAGAAGGGACGCAATTACGCGGCAGATATGGACATGCCGATTGCCTTCATTGAAAAGCGCCGCATTGGCAACGATGCCAAAGCCGAAGCGCTGACCCTGATCGGCGCTGTGAAAGACCGCGATGTGATCATTGTGGATGACGAAGTGGATACAGGCAGTTCGATTGCCCAGGCTGTCAATATTGTGAAGCAGAAAGGCGCGCGCGATGTTTATCTTGTGTTCGTGCATGCCGTCCTTTCAAATGACGGCGCAGAGCGCCTTGCATCCCTGCCGATTAAGCAGATCATCACAACGGATACCGCACCTATCTCACCTGAAAAAATGAAACACCTCGAAGGACGCATCACGGTACTTTCTGTGGCCTCTTTGTTGGGCGAAGTAATCATACGCGCACACGAAGGCCGTTCGGTTGGCGAGATGTTCAACGAATAACATGTCATTGCGAGGACGGACGCTCTTGTTCTTGTCCGACACTTGCGCCGCGCGCCAGTGCGGTGAGCAATCTCCTTCAGAGATACGGAGATTGCTTCACCGCCAACATACAAGAGCGGCGGCTCGCAATGACATAAGCGCCCATGCCCGAACTTCCAGAAGTTGAAACCATCGTCCGCGGAATAAAAGCAGAACTGATCGGCAAGGCCATCCTCTCTGCCGATTTGTTCTGGGCGCGCACACTTGCAACTCCATCTTCGAAAAAATTCAAAGAACAGGTGCAGGGACAAAAGATCAAGGATGTAATCCGCCGCGCAAAGTACCTTGATTTTGTGTTATCGGACTTCCATCTGCTCATCCATCTTCGCATGAGTGGCGATATAATGATCAGGCAAAGTAAAACCGAGCCGGAAAAGCATGACAGGCTCCTGCTGCACCTTTCGAACAGGAAATATCTGGCCTTCAACGATACTCGCAAGTTCGGCCGCGTCTGGTTTACAAAGGACCCTGAAAGTGTGCTTGCGAAACTTGGTCCCGAACCTTTAGAAAGCGGTTTCACATCCAAATGGCTTTTTGAGAATTTGGGTAAACGCAAACGCCAGCTTAAGCCCTTGCTGCTTGACCAGGCCTTTATCGCCGGGCTGGGCAACATTTATACGGATGAATGTTTGCACATGGCGAAACTGCATCCGCTTGCGGTGTCGAATGACGTTACACAAAAGCAGTCTGAGGCTTTGCGTGAAGCGATCCAATCTGTGCTTAAGGAAGGCATCCGCCGCAATGGCGCGAGTATTGACCGGGTCTATCGCGGAGGCGATTATCAAAATTACTTTCGCGTGTATGACCGCGCAGGCAAGCCCTGTCTTGTCTGCGGTGCAGAAATACAAAAACTTACAGTAGGTCAGCGCGGTACGCATGTTTGTCCGAAATGTCAACGTCTGAGGTAATACTATGCCAGAAGGATTTACTCTTACCCCAATTCTTATTTCGCTTGGCGCATTGATCCTGGGCTGGGCAATCGGCTTTTTTGATTCGAACAATCGGTCGGCAAAGAAAATAAAAGAAGCCGAAGCCCGCGCAGAACATGTTCAAAAAGAAGCGCAGAGAATGATTGCGCAAGCCGAGCAACAACTTGCACTTAATGCGGCTGCCCCCCAGGACGACCCCGGACTGTTACGGATAAAAAATGAAAATGGGCATGTCGTTGTTGAAATGGACGGGTTGCCGATCAATAGCGCATTATCCCCAGATAAGAGAAAGCGCTTGATAGATTTGCTCGCGATTCTTCGCCCCTATCTCGAAGGCGGACAGCCTCAACAACCTGCTCAGGCTCCTTCAGCGTCAGTACCCGCCCAACGACCGATCTCTCAACCCACGCCGCCTGCCCCTGTCAAACCGGTTGAGCCAACCCTTAGTGCGATCCTTTCTCCCGTAAAGAAAACGTCAGTGGAAAGACCTCTGACATCCCTAAGTATTGTGGCACAGATTGACATGATATTGCAATCACGATTGATGAATACGCCGCTTGCCGGGCAGGGAATTCGCCTGCAGGAATCACTTCAAGGCGCAGTGGAAGTTTATGTCGGTTTGCAAAAATTCCCCGGCGTAGATGACGTTCCCGATGAAGCCGTCAAAGCCGCCATCCGCGCTGCGATTGCGGAATGGGAAGAGAAATACACACCCAGATAGCAGGAGATTAAGGCGAGGTTTTATCCTCCTGATATCAACCGAATAAATTTAATCCTTCTTATATCGGGCTGTTAATATGGGGCAATTAATGTCATCCGCGATTTCAGCGGTTACGTTTGGGGTGTAAAGTTGACGTAAAGCGTTCGAGCTGTACAGCGACCCCATGCACAGCAGGTCGTAATTTCCTTCATTAATTTCAACCAATATTTGCTCCACAACATTGCCCAGGCGAGCTTTTATGGATGCGGTTAAACCGTCATTTTTGGCGATCTCCATCGCCTGCCGCAGACTGCGTCCAACGGGGGTGTCTGTTTCGGCGAGGTTTTGCCAATGCTCGCTCACGGTCTTTGCTGTTGGGTAATTCATGTCGATCGGAGGAATGATATGAAGGAAAGTGATCTCGGCGCGGCTTTTCATTGCCATTTGCATGGCGATATGTTCCGCATTGACTTCGTACCCAAGTCCGCCAATGCAGATCAAAATCTTATTTAAAGGAAGTTTTGCCACAGGCACATAAAAGATCGGCTGTTCGATTTCCTCCATCAAATGACGAATGGAGCGCCCTGTTATCAAACGGCGAAAATGCGGACGTCCCAAGGGTCCGATCACGGTGATGTATTTTCCCTGCTGCGCCTTGCGGGGAATGAGATCCTCCGCGTTTCCGTTCTGCACTTCGAGATTGTATTCCAGATGGTTTTGCTGGAATAATTCGACTGCGCGCGCAAAGACCTCCTCCAAAGGATGGTGCTCATCTATCGCGGCAGGATTCAGTTTCTCGGTCACGCCGAGAAGCGTTACCTTCATTTGAAGGGTGGCGGCCAGCCAGGTCCCATATTCAATGGCTGGCAGGGTGCCTTTATATCCATTTGTTGCGATCAATAGTTCGGGTTGCATAGATCATCTCCCTTAACGAAATAGGATCACGCCCAAAATCCCTGCGCCGAGTAAAACCAGGGGAGACGGCAGGTCAAACCACAAGGCTGTTACGCTTAATGCAGCGATGATAAAAGTGCGCCGGCCGATTATTTTTGTTTGGCCGACGCGGAAGAGTTCCCAGGCTACGACAATGATCAACGCCGCCACCGCCGGGCTCATGCCTGCTACAAATCCTTTGAGCCAGTGCTCTTCTTGAAATTGCTGCAGGACTGCGGAAACGACAAGCATCATCAAGGTGGGCGGGAGGATTGCGCCCAACAGCGCAGTGAAGACGCCGGGCACCCCGCCGGCTGCAAAGCCGACGAACATGGCAAGCTTCAACGCTTCACTGCCGGGAAGTACATTTGAAAAGCCAACGGCTTCTACAAATTGATCCTCGGTCATGATCGTGCCGACTGCCTCTTTGTATAGCAAACCAATCGAGGCAGGGCCCGAAGGAGACAGCAGGTTCACTTTGAGGAACAGCCACAATAGTTTCAGCCAGACTGAGAAATTTGTTTGATTCATTGTGATAGAAAAATGACGCCGATCATGCCTGCCAGAATAATCACAATGCGCTCCGGCAGTTTGAACCACATGGCAAGCAGACTGGCAATGCCAAGCAGCCAGCCAAACCAGCCGGTGTCGCCGCTGCCCTTATCAAATATTTTCCAGGCTGTGAAGACCATCAATATGGAGATGGCCGGGGCGAGTCCTTGTACGAAGTTGCTGACCCATGATTCGCGGCGCAGGCGGTGCAGGATCATGGTGACACCGAGAATGATAATGGTGGGAGGCAAAATGGATGCTGTCAGTGAGACGAACCCCCCTGAAATTCCTCCGGCAGCATAGCCGATATACATGGCGAGTTGCAGAGCATCGCTGCCTGGCAAAACAGATGAAAGCCCAACTGCTTGTATAAATTGGGCCTCTGTAACCAGTTTGCCAACTGCTTCGTGATACAGTAGTCCGACAGAGGTGGGTCCAGAGGTGCTGAGTAAATTGACTTTTAGGAATGTCCAGAAGAGTTGAGTAAGAATATCCACGATTTTGAGTCTATCACGCAATCAATGCGCCTTCCATTTTCAAAAGCCATTCTTTCGTAGGCAACCCATCCCCACCGCCGTAGCCGTGGAGTTTGCCGTCTTTGCCGATGACGCGGTGACATGGAATCACGAGCGGCATGGGATTGGTGGCATTGGCCCGCCCGACAGCGCGGAAGGCCAGCGGATGCCCGATCTGTGCGGCGATCTCTGCGTAGGATTGTGTTTCGCCATACGGAATGGCATAAACTGCTTTCAATGTTTTCAATTGAAACGGTCGCAGAGTTGACCAGTCAATTGAGAAGGTGAATTCGGAGCGTTTCCCTTTTAGATATTCGCCCAGCTCTTTTGCGTAAGGTTGAATCATTTTCTGGTTTGGTTCAACGGGCCGTTTCAGGCGGAATAAGTACGAATACAGCTCGAGTTGAGAGTCTGCCCATTCAACGGCAAGCAGACCAAAGTTGGAGGCGGCGAGGCGAAAATCCCCAAGCGGAGTGTGATTCAATTCGCCAAGATAAATTTTTGGAGAAGAGGATGTCATTTTTGCTGCCCTTCATCAGAAAAAATCGAAAAACGTTTCCAATTGGGTTAATTGTCGGACAATCGTAGGGTATTCGTAGGTTTCCCGTCAAGTAGCTTGGAGACAAACATGATAAATTTACTGGCGTAAGGTGATTTCTCTTCTCCTCCTTTCAAAGAGAACCATGGTCGGCGTCCGTGGTTCTCGTCATTTAAGGGGACATTGCCAGTATAATCTCGTCATCAAACTCTTGCGAGGGTAATATGCCTGTACAAATCACAATTATTGGTCTTGGACAAATTGGCGCGTCAATTGGATTGGCGCTTGCGGCTCACAAAGACAAGGTTACAACCGTCGGTCACGATAAGGAATTCAGTATTGAGAGGCTTGCTCAAAAAAACGGGATAGTGGATAAAACGAATCACAACCTTCCGAGTTCTGTGGAGAATGCAAACCTGGTGGTGCTGGCCGTGCCAGTGCATCAGGTGCGTGAAACTTTGGGGTACATTGCGCAGGATCTTAAAAAAGGCACCGTGGTGGTGGATACCACCCTGGTTAAAGGGCAGGTGACGAAGTGGGCGCAGGAAATTTTGCCCAAAGGGGTTCACTATGTAGGACTCGTCCCCGCGATTGGGCCTGATTATTTACAGGAGACAAAAACGGGTCTGGATGCAGCCAAAGCTGATCTGTTCTCGAAGGCCATTTTCCTGCTTTCAGCTCCTTATGGCACGCCTGGCGAAGCAATCGAATTGGTTTCAGGGTTTGTCAGTTTAACGGGCGGAAGTGTCATCATCACCGACTTGATTGAGTCAGACGGTTTGATGGCCTCTGCTCATCTTTTACCGCAGTTGGTTTCAGCAGCTTTGTTAAACGCAACTATGGAACAGCCCGGCTGGCAGGAAGCCCGCAAGGTGGCCAGCCGCGTTTACTTTGCCGCCACCTCCGCTCTGACTGGGCGGGAGGATACCGAGGCATTGCAAATGTTGACTTTGCACGATCGCGAGAATGTTATTCATGGTTTGAATGCGATGATCCTGGCTCTCGCTGATTTGCGTGATGACATTGAAGATGCCAAAGAAGGATCCTTGAAAGATCGTTTGAAAAAAGCGCAGGAGGGACGCCAAAACTGGTTGAATGAACGCTTCACTGCAAACTGGATGGAAATGAAAACAGTGCCGGTTGAAAAAATATCCGTGAAGGAAAGATTGTTTGGCACGATGTTCAACAGGGCTGATAAAAAAGACAAATGACCTGCTATTGTTACATGCTCGAATGTGCGGATGGGACCTACTATACCGGCTGGACAACCGATCCCGAGCGCCGCGTTAAACAACATAATAAAGGCATCGGTGCGCGTTACACAAAAACCCGTTGTCCCGTGATATTGGTCTATCTTGAACCACAACAAAATCGCACAGACGCCATGAAGCGTGAACTCGCAATCAAAAAAATGCAGCGGGCTCAAAAGATTAAGTTGGTTGAGGGAGGTATACAGGTAAACAAGTAAACAGGTACACAGGGCAGGTAAATAGGTATACAAGTACACAGGTAACACAAGACCCCGAGCTATATTCTCAGGGTCTGATTACCTTACACAATGGCAACAGAAGGTTGCTGAATGCTAACCGGTTTGAGACGGAGATTCGATAAAGTAGCTCGAAACGCAGGCAAAGCGTGAATGGCGGTGGCTACAGAACGTTTGAGCCAA
>VGNE01000017.1 GCA_016866215.1 Chloroflexota bacterium
CTTTCGTATTGTCTGCGGCTTGGTCAATCGCCGCATCCTCTTACGCCCTTTGAAGCAATATAGCCCTGCCTAAAAACCGCTACCGAGGGGTGCTACGCGCCTCCATTATTATTACACCACATATCTATTCCTTGAAAACGGGTGGTCTCGATACATCCCGCGCACCGTCCTGACGTGCGGTGTCAGGAAAAACCATGCGGGACTACTCGACCACCGAGTTGGAATGAAAATTTAATTCTTTCCTCTTTCCTTCGCCCCCGTAACCGTAACTTGTAACTCGTACCCCACTCCACGCAACAGGAACTTACCCATGCCTCAAAAATCCCCTGAAAAATATCTTTTAGCAGTGGAACAAGCCGCCAAGGAAAAACCGCAGGGCAGGCTGAACGGTTTTGAGCAGGAATGGAATCTGCTCGATGAAGACCTGCGCCCCCTCCTCACCGTGGGCTTTTTCAAGCGGTTGATGGAAGGGTTAATCACATTGAAAGGCCGAGTTTACGAAAAATACACCATTAGATAAAAGCGGCGCTCTCCTTCGACTACAAACCATCACGAGTGACTGTATGCGACTACGGTATAATTTTCATTGATGAAAAACATTTCGCCGCGGCAACCATCCCGTCTATCGCCTTATGTGCGAATTTGTCTCGAAGCTTTGGTGAAGGCAAACCTCGCAAAGCGAATCTCGCTTGGCGGCGCGCTGGGACTGTTCCATTACCTTGATTGCCGCCCAACTCATGATGTGGATGCGTGGTGGTCTGAAGCGCTGACAGAGACACAGCGGCAGGAGGTGACTCAGACTCTGGAGCAGACTCTAGTAACGCACGGTGATGTACGCGTTCGCGCATGGGGTGACGTGGTCAGTGTGGAGTTATTGCAGGGAGGAAAAACTATATTTAGTTTTCAAATTGCCGCGCGTTCAGCCCGCCTGGAGGAAACCACTTCAGCAGGCTGGATTGATGTTCCCCTCGATAGCCTCGCTGACCTGGTGGCGAGCAAAATGGTCGCCCTCGTGGAACGAGGAGCGCCGCGAGACTTTCTGGATATTTTCACAGTTTGTCGGGCTGGAGTGTTAAGTGTCAGCGAGTGTTGGGCGCTCTGGCAAAGGCGACAGTCCCTGGCTGGAAGCGACACGGACGCCTCGCGCGCCCGCCTTGCCATTGAAACTCATCTTGAACGAATCGTCTTGCATCGTCCCATTGACCAGATTGCAGATTCGGCTCAACGTGAACAGGCGCAACAGGTGCGTGACTGGTATTTCAATGATTTCCTGCGATGAAGTATGAATAACATCTCCTGGTTGGACGGCTCCTTATATCCCGATGTGGATATTCCAGAATCGCTGAATACCATCGCAGACCGCGTGGATTTCCTTGTCCGCCTATGCGCGGCTTGGGATTTTGGCATATTGCCAAATGCAAATACCATTGCTGAAATCCGCAGGGAAGACTGGCTGCCAGCAGTTCAAGCCTGCCGCCTCTTGACCTCCCCCGCCTACCACCTCCTGCGCCGTTGGCATCACCTGCCAGCCCTTCCCTATCTGGGGCAGCAAATTGCATTTATTCGGGACGATCCTTGTCTGGCTCAAGTGTAAGCGGTTATAAAATGTGATCCGATCAACGCGGGACACGTCTAAAACAGCGGTTTCTTTTGTTTTAGAAAACTTTGATTTTTACGGCATGGCGACTTCCGCCCTTCGGACTCTCGCATCAAAACCGGCGTTTATCCGACTTTCACGAACTGCCTGCACATTGTCTTCATCCTTTTTATCTTTGTTCATCTGTGGTTAAAAACTTATGTCCCCCCAAAAATTCGCCGATAAATACATGCTCGCCCTCGAACAAGCCATCAAGGAAAAACCCTCCAGCGGACTCAACGGCTTCGAGCAGGAATGGAACCTGCTTGATGAAGGCCTGCGTCCGCTCCTTACTGTAGGCGCGGGACCCAGCCAGCATTCCTTCGTGGATTACCTGCGCGCTGAGTGCATCCCGCCGTGGCAGGCGCAATTCAGCCAACTCGAAGTCTTTCACTGGATGATCGAGTGGGCAACGCGCCCGTATTACAGTCCGCGCGGGGCGATCTACGAAGCGCGCCTCATGGAAGCCTCCCTCCTCAACGCCCTGCATTGCGCGGGCATCAACTTCGGCGAGCGCCTCCATTATTGGCACGGCAATCTCCTCTTCCTCACCGACATCGGTCATCATTCCATCCCCGGCAATTGGGGCATCGCCAAACGCCGCTACCTCGAAAAATGTGTTGACCTTTACGGCAATACGCTCGCGACCGCGGGCATTCACAGCAACCTATCCCTGCCCGACCCGCTCTTTGCCTGGGACTTCATGCACCTCACTCCCACCGAGCGTGGCGACCAGCACCTCGACGAATTCAAGTCTGAGTTCTACATCACCGCCGCGCGGCTCCTACGCGCGTTCGCGTCGCTTTTCGTTACGACCACTGCGTCCACGCCGATGCAGGCTCAGGTCAAGGATGGACGCGCTGTCGTCGTCCTCACCGAGCATGATTCGATTCGCAATCTCACCTTCCCGAATCCGCCCGCGATTGATCTTCCCGATCTCTATCGTTCATACAGTGATTATCTGCAAATCTCTTATGACCTCGTGCGCCGCGGCGTCCGCTTTGGGAATAACAACTGGACTCCCGTCCGCGCCCGCAGTTTTGCCGAACCCGTCGAGCGGATCATCTCCACGACGAGCGACCAGCTCGCCTCTCTCTACGCCCGCGGCTTGTTTGCCGTTGGTGAAGCGACTCCACCCGAGGAGATGGCTCTGCAAATCGAAAAGCAAAACCTGATGGCACGCATCAATCTGCCGATGGGACGTGTGGAAGTCCGCACTGATGAAGGTGGTCACAGCCTCGACCTGGATATCGCCAACCTGACCCTCAAACACCTCCTGCTTCTTCGCATCTACTCCGACCCAAAATTTGCGCGCGGCTTTCGATATGACCGTGAGGACATCACCCGCGCCCGCGCCAACGAAAACCTCGCCGCCAAACACGGCTTGCGCGCTGAAATAGAAAATCCGCTGACAGGCAAACCCATCTCAACCCGCGCCTTCCTCAAATGGACTCTCAACGAAGTCAAGCCATTGGCTGAAGCCTTGAACCTGTGGAACGATTTGAATCCGCTCATCGAACTGTCCGAAGGCGGACGCAACACCGCTGAAAAAATTCGTGCCCGCCTGCACGCTTCGCGGGAACTCGGCGAAAACGACAAAGTCCCGTTGAGTGTGTTGAAAGAATTGTTCTATGAGCGTGAAGCGCAAGTGAAATCAGATGTCGAACACATCGCATCTGACTACAGTTCACTTGGCAGTGACTCAACCAAAATCGCCGAATTCATCCAACGCAGTCGCGATGCTGTCCGCCAGACTCCGACCGCTCCGATTCGCTTCCGCCCGCGCGCTCAGGCTGTGATCGAAGTTTCCTATCCCGATAAAACCAGCGAAATCCTCGACCTCGCCCAGCAACTGATTCGCATCCCGTCAGTCACGGCTTGCCCCAACGAACGGCTCGACGAAGTTCACCGCGCCGCCTCACTTATTGACGACTACCTCCGCAACATTGGACTCGAAACCAAATTCTTCGACGGGAAGTATCCTGCCGTGTATGCAACGTTCCCCTCTCCCGCCGGGAGAGGGGTTAGGGGTGAGGGCGAGATCCTCCTCACTGGTCACTTCGACGTTGTCGAACCCGAACCCAACGACTCCCAATTCACCCCCCGCATTGAAGGCGATTACCTGTGGGGACGCGGTTCTGCCGATATGAAAACCGTCGTCGCCACCTATCTCGTCTGGATGAAAGATGCCCTGCGCGTAGGCAAATCAGGTTCTTCAGGCTCTTTTCCCAATATTGCCTTGTTGCTGGTCGGCAACGAGGAAAACGGAGAAGCCGAAGCGTGGGGTACGCCGCATGTGTTGAAAGAGTTGGATTTGAAGCCTGCCCTCTTCATCGCAGGCGAACGCACAGGCGAAAAGGGCAACGAACTCTTCGGCGAGATCTGTGTGGAGAATCGCGGCGTCATGCGCTTCGACGTGATCGCGCGCGGAGCAAAAGGACACTCAGGAATCACAGGTACAGGTGACCTGAGTGAAAAACTCGTCGCGGCGCGTTCTGCGTTGAATGAAATCTTTGCCAAATATCTCACGCTCAAATCCGCGGACGGATGGCAATCGCAGGCGAAGTTTCCGTTCATCAATGTCGGCACGCCGGGCGTATATAACGTCACAGCAGGGGAGGGGATTCTCGGCGTGGAAATTCGTCCTATTCCTCACGATAACATCGAAGGTCTAAAGTCAAAGGTCGAAGAGTATTGTACAGTAAACGAACTGGAAGTTCGCTTTACGGTGATGGAAAACGGCGTTGCTTGCGACCCAAATAATCCAGCGTTGATCGCGCTGATCGAAGCAGTCAAACAGGCGTCAGGTGGGAATGATCCGCGTATCGGTAGAAAGCTCCCAGGCACGAGTGCAAGATTCGCTCCAGATGGTCAGGCAGTTGTTTGGGGTCAGTCTGGTGTAGGTCCACATGCAAAAGATGAACGGCATTACATCCCCAGCATCGAGCCGTATTACAGATCGTTGAACGAGTTGGCAAAGTTGTGGATGTAAAAACGTAGCGCGACATTTTACAAATTTATCTAGCAATCCCGATGACGGCTTTTCAACGCGAAAGCCGCGAATGGGGCGAATTTGCGCGAATAATTCAAAATCCTTTCGCGTTCTTTCGCATTTTTCGCGTAATTCGCGTTAAGATTTTGGGCGCAGTTTATTGTTCGATTTATTTGTAAAGATTCAAAATGTCGCGCTACAGAAATTACGGCACCAGCTTGAGCGTATGCTCCGCAGAGGCTTCCACGGCGGAAAGTGTAAACGGCAATTTGTGATATTCCACCGCCAGCCATGAGTCAATCTGGTCGGCGTAATACGGACTGAAGGGCTGACCCGATTCTCCGCTGGGGATGATGGAGAGCGAGGCGTCCCAATCGGCGGGGTCGGCGATGATGCGGTAGGCGGGTCCGAGTCCCATGCTGTAGGCTTTGTCGGCATAATACGCGCCGCTGTTGACCGTGTTCCAGTTGCCGCCTGCGAGGTATGGTCCGCGGTTGAAGATCGGAGCTAACGCGCCGACGCTCCCGAGCGGATGCGAGAAGGTGAAGGTGTGCAGGTTGCCCCATGTCCATTTGGCGGGGTCACTGCCAACAATGGCGGTCAACTCGTCCATTGCGGCGGTGAGCGCGGCGCTCATCGTCTCGGCGCGTTTACCGTCCCACCAGGTATTGTTCGGGTCGTCAAGTAAATTTTGCAGGAACATGTAGGGGTATCCTGCCAGGGTGAGATAAGAGTCCGTCGTCGCAGAACCAAGTTTCGGGTCGAGGGTGAGGCGCAGGATGTGTCGCAGGGCAAGTTCACTGAGCGATGCTTCGCCGCTGTCGGGCGTCATCATCCCGTCCCAATCCCCCAGCATTTCAAGCATGACTTTTTCCTGCTTATTCGCGGGAGTGGCTTCTGCCGCAATCGCCCGCGCCACTTGAAAATTGATGTCGCTGTAGACGCTGGCTTGCAACGCGCCAAAATCAGCGGCAGTGACGTTTTGCGAATCGCGGATGGTCTCGCTGATGAGCGCGACGCGATAAGGTGGCTGGAAATAATGTGAGAGAAAATGCGGATAATCCTTGCCCGCGGGGCGGTTGTTGGCGGATGCGAAGAAATCACCTTTGGGATTCAATGCGGACGGGAGTTCATCGAATGCGACGAAACTCTGCCACTCGTGCGATCCATCCGCGCCCGAAACTGGTTGCAGACCTTTGACATCGTTGCTCGCCCGAACAGGGACCGCGCCCGACATCTGAAAGCCGATGTTGCCATCAATATCGGCGTAGACGAAGTTCATGCCAGGCAGTTGCCAAAATGTGAGGGCAGCGCGGAACTCATCCCAATTTGCGGCTTGATTGAGCTGGATGATGGCTTGCGCGAGCGGGCGACCTTCATCGAGTCCAGTCCAGCGCAAGGCGAGGGTATCCTCACTATCGGGCGTGGCATCGGTGATGATGGGACCGTGATGTGTAGCGCGCGCTTTGAGTGTGATGGGCGCACCATCTTTAACTTGAATGATCTCTTCGCGGACGGTAATATTTTTCCATTCATTATTAAATTGATATTGTGTGCCGTCAGCGTTGATGGTTTCAATGAACAGGTCTTGCACATCGGGGCGGGCGTTAGTGACAGCCCATGCAATATGAGCGTTGTGACCGATTTCAATTCCAGGCAAACCAGGCAATGACGCGCCGACAACATCATATTGACCATCGGTTGTGTGCAAGCCAACTTCGTACCACAGTGTCGGCATGGACAATCCCTGATGCGGGTCACCCGCCAACAGCGGCAGTCCCGAAGCGGTGTGACTTCCGCCCGCGACCCAGGCGTTACTTCCCTGATCGGGTTTGGCGAGCGGCATGGCAGATTGCCAGTCCGCGCTGGCTTCGAGCAAGGCAGTGGCTGTAGTTGAAAGCGCAGCGGCATTCGCGTCGGGGATGACATCGGGTCCAGGATAATCGGGCAGGAGGATGCGAGTTTCGTCCCACGAAAGGACAGCCGCCAGTTTCGTGACAACCAACTCATCCTGATAGTTATTGCTCAGTCCCCATGCCACAAGTTTGCCGAAGACAAGCGAGTCAATCGGAGTCCATTCCTGTGGCGTGATGCCGAGGATTTTGAACTCCAGCGGCAGTTTATTGCCCGCCTGCGCGAGATAAGCATTGACTCCATCCGCGTAGGCTTTCAGGGCAGATTGCGTTTCAGCGTCGAGAGTCTCCCAATCGGCTTCGGCGGATTCGGTCATGCCGAGGATGCGCATGAAGGTATCGTTCTTCAATCCGCGTTCGCCGACGATTTCGCTGAGTGTGCCGTGCGCGGCGCGGCGTTGGGATTCCATTGACCAGAGTCTGTCCTGTGCGGTGACGAATCCTTGTGCGTAATACAGATCGTGAGCATTCTCCGCGACGATGTGTGGGATACCGCTCGAATCACGGTAGACGGTGACGGGTGCGGTCAAACCGTCGAGCGCGAGGTCGCCATCCAATTGTGGCAGGGCGGGGCGGACGACTCCGAAGTAGCCGAGGGTCGGCGCGGCGATGGCAATGACGAGCAGAAAGACAAGCAGGTAGAGCAGAATTTTTTTGAGTGTTTTCATCGTGTTGTCCTTTCGGGAAAGTAGCGCGACATTTATGTCGCTTTTTGGGTTGCGACGTTGCGACATAAATGTCGCGGTACGAAGTACAGCAAAAGCAAAAATTGCCAGAATCGAAATCACCGCCAGAGTCCATTTGATGGCGGCGGCGAGGGATGCGATAAAAACCAAAACGAACGGGGTGGAATGCAACACTGCCAGCATAACCAGGTGCAGGGTGTTCTCAACCCAATCCAATAAACCCGCGATGAGCGGCAGGCTGAACAGAGTCAGGTGCCAGCGCGCGGGAGGTTGATTCGGGCGGACAGTGAGCCATGCAATGAAACCTGCCAACGCAAGGGAATAAGCGACGGGATAGATGTAATCCATCCACATGCCTGTCACATAATTTTGCATTGCCGCTTCGCCCCATTGTTCCATCACAAATTGAAAACGCTGCGGAGTGAATGCCAGCTGTAAATCGAAGATGCTCGGCGCGCCAGGGGGCAAAGCCGCCAATCCGCTGGCGAGACGGGAAAAGAGAAATCCTGCCAGTGCGCCAAAGACGAGCGCCAGCCAGGGGTTGGTTAGTTTATGGTAGAGGCGGATAAGCATGGCTTTTTCCAATTTGAGTTTT
Source organism: Chloroflexota bacterium (assembly GCA_016866215.1). Classification (GTDB taxonomy): domain Bacteria; phylum Chloroflexota; class Anaerolineae; order Anaerolineales; family Villigracilaceae; genus Villigracilis. Next base: position 7,823 of record VGNE01000017.1, read on the forward strand.
GCTATTACTTTTTCTTTTCTTGCGCCAAAAAATCAAACGGCGGACGTTGATTCAGCTTCACCAAATTCGCGCCTGAGTCGCTGGCATGGATAGCCGTGAGTGAACCCGTGTCGCAACTCAAACGCTGAAAATGATCAAGCGGCAAACCCAGGAAATGCGACACCGCCAGTTTGATCGGGTCCGAATGAAAGACAACCACCACAATATCCTGCGGCTTGTTGTGTTTCTTAATAATGCGTTCAAGCGCATTTGCAATACGCGTTTGCATTTCAGGAAACGACTCGCCGTCAGGAAAACGGAAACGGGAGGGGGAGTTCTGCACGATCCTCCACACTTTTGTTAATCGCAAAACCTTCCATGATTTGCCCTGCCATTTGCCGATGTCTGCCTCCATCACACCGGGTTCCTGAATGATCTGCAATTTGCGTGCGGACGCAATCGGCATGGCGGTTTCCATCGCCCGTTCCAGTGGACTTGAATAAATGGCTTTGATCGGGATATCCTTCAACGCCTCGCCCAACGCCTGAGCCTGCTTCTGTCCCCGTTCATTTAAGTGTACCCCGGGCAGTCGTCCTGCCATCCTGCTTGTTTTGACAAAGTCGTTTTCGCCGTGACGGATTAACAATAATAGAGGCATTATTTAATTTTCCTCTTCATCTCTTTGATTTCCTCTTCGCTCATATCAGGCAAATCTTCCCTGTTTTCGATTCCCAACGCTTTTCTCTGCGCTTCGCGCCACATTTCCAGCCTCGCAGTCACTTGTGACTCGTAGCCTTCCTGTGATGGTGCGTAAAAATAAGTTCCCAATAATCTTTTCGGCAAATATTGTTGCGGCGTGAAGTGACCTTCCATCTCGTGCGGATAGATGTAATCCTTGCCTTGCCCCGTTGCTTCGGCATCGCGATTGCCATCGGCGAGGTGACGCGGCACGGAGACTTGTCCCTCTTCTTCGATCTTCTTCATTGCCTTGAAATATGCGCCCGCACTGTTGGACTTGGGCGCAGTGGCGAGATAAAGTGTGGCTTCTGCGATGGGGTAGATGCCTTCGGGTAAACCGATGTAGTCGTATGCCTGTGCGGCGGCGGATGCAACGACAATTCCCATGGGGTCTGCAAGTCCGATGTCTTCACCTGCCAGAATAATTAATCGGCGAATAATAAATTTCGGGTCTTCGCCTGCATAGATCATTTTTGCGAGCCAGTATAAAGCCGCATCCGGGTCAGATCCGCGCACAGATTTGATGAATGCAGAAATGGTATCGTAATGCGAGTCGCCATCCTTGTCATATAAAACGGCGCGGCGTTGAATCGATTCCTGTGCCACATCCAATGTGATATGAATGACGCCATCTTTATTAGAGGCAGTGGATTCAACTGCAAGTTCGATTGCATTGAGGGCATTGCGCGCATCTCCGCTTGAAACTTCAATTAAATGGGAGCGGGCCTCGAGGTCCAGTCTGATGCGTTTGTCCCCGTAGCCGCGTTCCTTGTCACCGAGCGCGCGGTCAATGAGTATCCCCATTTCAATTTGATTCAAACTTCGTAATTGAAAAACACGCGAGCGCGAGATCAAGGCTTTGATAACTTCAAAGTATGGATTCTCTGTAGTCGCGCCGATCAGGGTAAATGTCCCATTTTCAACGTGAGGGAGGAGCGCGTCCTGCTGGGCTTTGTTCCAACGATGGACTTCGTCTACGAAAAGAATTGTGCGGATGTTATGCAAGCGTCGGCGTTCGAGGGATTCGTCAATGATGAGGCGCAAATCAGCTTTGCCTGCGAGGATGGCGGAGATGGTGGTGAAGTGACTCTTGGTAGTGTTGGCAATGACTTGCGCAAGGGTGGTTTTGCCCGTGCCGGGCGGTCCCCAAAGAATGATGGATGAAAAAAGTTTATCGGCTTCGATGGCCCGTCGCAGGAGTTTGCCTTCCCCCACGATATGTTCCTGCCCGATATATTCATCCAATGTGCGCGGACGCATGCGTGCGGCAAGCGGCGCTTCGGTTTTCAGGCGTTCGTGCATGGCGTGGTCAAAGAGATCGTTGGACATGGTTGCGATTATAGCAGGAAGGATAAAAGGAAAAGACCACTCAACGATGGTCTCTTCCTTTTAATATTTGTGAGGTTGTAGGGGAATTGACTGCGTTTGAGATGGCGTCTTGCACTTTTCAGTTCTATCGTGAATACTACTCAAGCGTTTGGTGTTTCCGGCTGGCTTTGTCTGTGAGATTGATTAACAATATATATACCAGCCAATGCGATCGCACCGCCAGTCCATTGAATTGAACTGGGTATTTCACCAAGCAGGGGAATTGCAAGCACGGCTGTGAGGATGGGTTGGCCTATCAGTGTCGGTGAGACGACCGAGGCCGGTAAATGTCCGAGGGCGTAGGTAATCGCGAGATAACCGATCATTTGTGAAACGAAGGCAGTTGCAAAGAAAATGAGCCATGTTTGCGTGGAATAACCTGCGAATGAATTGCCCAATACTATATTGATAACGAACATGCCAAGGGTTGCGCTGACTCCCACCAGCCATGTGTATCGAAACGGATCAATATGTCTACGACCGCGCTGGGTGACCAGCTGGTAGGCTGCATAAAAGATGGCGGCTGTGCTGGCCATCAGGTCGCCCAGACCGAGCGTGGGATGGATCAGGAAGTCGCTTCCCATCACCAGAGCCGCACCTGCCAGGGCAAGGAATAACCCAGCCCAAAATGCGCTCTTTAATTTTTCCCGAAAGATCAGGACCGTAGCCAATGCAACCCACAAAGGAGCTGTATTGCCAAGCAGGGTGGCATTTGCCGCGGTTGTAAATTTCAGGGATGAATTCCAGAATGCAAAGTCGAAGGCGGTGAACAGACCTCCGAGCAATGGAAAGTAAAGATATTTGCCATCAATGGGCGCAAGTTTTATTTGTTGTTTGAAAAAGAACGGAGTGAGCAGGAGCGTGGAGATGAGCAGACGATAGAATCCGGTCATGGCACCCGGCGCATCCGCCCAGCGCACGAACATGGCAGAAAGACTCAACGCGCTGATGCCAATCGCGAGAGCGATGTATGGGAAAAATTTATTTTGCATGGAAGGATTGTACCCCGATGTTGATGACGGAGTAGGCATCAGAGAGATAATGGTACCGCGACACGCTTTGCGATGTCGCATTGTTGAATATAGCGCGAGTTAAATCTCGAGGTACGAATCCAGATCGTCAGCTGTGCGCGACGGAGATTCTTTCAAGGGTGGGCAAAAGCTCATTAAGATTTCGCAGGCTAAAGTCAGGTTTGATGCGGCGCATGTCTTCATCCTTGAATTTCGCGCGGCGCGTGATCCAGATCGTTGGCATGTTCAATTTTTTCGCGCCGTCAATATCCGCTTCGAGGCTGTCGCCGATCATCACAGCTTCATTGGGTAAGATATTCCATTGTGCGAGCGCAATCTCGAACGCGCGCGGATGCGGCTTGCGGTAAAAGCAGGCGGCGGAGGTGAGCACAAAATCAAAGTATGAACGAATGCCAAAATTTTCAGTGAGCTCCTGCACATCCTTGTCATCGCCCGCATTGGAATAAATACCGAGCATGTAATTTTTGGATTTTAATTTTTGAAGGGTGGCGACTGTGTCATCTTCAAGCTGCCAGTTGGTTTGCGTGACGGAGTACATCGCATCCAGCGCGGACCTGAGAACTGGTTCGGCCACTTCGGCATCTCCCAACTCTTTGAGCAGTTCGCGTAAAACGAAGTGATAGGTGGTTTCCTGAAAATCCTTATCGCGTTGTTCATAATATTTGTGCAGACGCGCGCGAAATATTTTTGGTTCCAGCCTGATGTTTTGTTCAAGTAATTTTTCACCAAGCGCATGATCGGCACGTTCCAAAATCAGATCCCACTCTTCGCGGGCGTGCATTAGCGTGCCGCCAAGATCAAACAAAATGTGGCGAATCGGAGTGGGGTTCATTAACTTTGGTATACCTCCTCTACCGTTTTGAGTAAAGGGGAATTTTGTGGGTTATTGCTGTTGAAATTACGCCGCGCCTTTAAGATAGATTCCAGTTGGGTCGAGCTCTTCGCGCAAAATTTTCAGTTCCTTTTTTGTAACTAGTGCCGTGACCTTAACCTGCTCTGCAACTTTCAAGTCCCAGCCAGTGTTGGTTTTGGCTTCTTCCACTGTTTTCCCGGGATGCAGAGCAGTCAGGATCATTTCGCCAGTTTTATCGGGCTCCAGCATCCCAATATCGGTTACAACGCCAGCCATGCCGCCGCCGCGCAAACCCGCCCTGGCGCGGTCACTGCCTCCGCCGATGTAGCCGGCAGATGTCATGAACTCCACTTTTTCAGGGAAGCGGCGTTTTTGATGCTGGGTCATGATGTAACAACGGTTTGCCCACGCGGCAATTTCCTGTGAGCCGCCAGAACCAGGCAAACGGACTTTTGGATGTTCATATCCGCCGATCACGGTGGCATTGATGTTGCCGTATCTGTCAATTTGTGCGCCGCCCATGAAGCCCACATCCACGTTGCCGCGCTGCAGGTAGTTGGCGAAAATATCGTACATGCTCACCACCGAAAGCGCCCCGCTCACGAGAGTTGGGTCGCCAATGGAGAGGGGCAGGCGTTCAGGCTCGGCGCCGATGACTCCAGCTTCATAGATCATCACCAGGTTGGGAGCGTGTGTTCGCTTGGCGAGGTTACAAGCCAGGTTGGGCTGCCCCACGCCGACAAATACCACATCGTCATCCTTGAGCAGGCGGGCGGCATTGACGATCATCAGTTCGGCGGAGGTATATTTAATTTCGGTCATGGATTCTCCTGTTATTAAAAATCTGGAGTCAGGGAGCTTGCTCCCTAAAGCCTCGACAGCAAGCTGTCGGACTCCAGAGTCTCTTTAAGAAATGATTGCATGATCTCGAATACTTCCTGAGGACGTTCCAGCGGCAGGATGTGCGTGGATTTTTGCATTGTTTCGATTTGTATTTTTGGATTTTTCTTTTTCACCAATTTCGCTGCATTTTCCAAAAATGCATCCGTCTCTGCGCCGCGGATGATCAGAGTGGGCACTTTGAGTGTGGGAAGGCCGCGCCAGAGATCGAAATCGTGCAGGCCTGTCAGGTAGATGTGGCTTTCCCATGCAGGGGTGTATGCCAGTTCAAAGCCGCCGCCAGCTTTTGGATTGACAATACCTGCAATGTACACGCGCAGACTTTCATCACTCATGTATCTGAAGACATCGCGTGTGCGGTATTCACGAAATACCATCTCCAAATCGTCAAATGTATTCCTGCGCCTCAATGCGCCTGATATTTTTGGGTGGAATTTATTTCCCAATCCGATCGCGCGTTTGAAATTCCACATCACCAAAAATGACGGCACGAAAAGTACAGGGTCGAGCAGGATGATTGCCCGAAATTTCTTCGGATTGCATAATGCCGCCCGTAGAGTGACAATGCCTCCAATGGAATGACCCACTCCAATAACCGGGTCAGACTCACCCTGAGTTTTATCGAAGGGTTGGTGGTCAGTGAGGAAGTTCAGCAAGTCATCAGAGAACGGGCGCCAGTCATTGATGTCTTCCAGTTTCGAATCAGGCCAGAGCGGGCGAAGCGTCATTCCGAAGAGATAATATTCAGTTTTTAATAGTTCAAACAATTGCTTGTAACATTCAGGCGGGTAGCCGTTGGCGTGAAGGAAATGCAATGGCGCGCCGCTGCTGCCGTAATCAAAGTGAGGAATTGTTTGCACGCATTTACCTGTTTACATTCTTACCTGTCTGCTAATACTGCCCGTAATTAATTTTTTCACTATAACGCGCTTTCACTTTAAGACGCTTGTGGGTTTTCTGGCCGAGTTTTTCCCAATACTCGTCGCGGTCTTTCACACCATACACCCATTCATCGAGATATGCTTTTACGCTTTCCTTTGACTCGCTGATCTTATCCCACGCAAGATAGAACTCATTGTCGCGGTCGTAATATCCCTGCGAATAGGATGGGTGACTTGCAAAGGGGACATGGCAGACGGCGCTGACCACAATCCCGGGGATCATCGTGCGGTTCGGGTCGGATCGGATGACTGATTCGTCCACGATTTCTTCTGCCGTCAGGATGACTTCCTTCGCGGCGAAGGCGGCTTCCTTTTGTTCGCCGATGATGCCCCACAAATGCGCATTGCCGTTTTTATCCGCGCGCTGGACGTGGACAATCGCTACATCGGGATTCAATGCAGGCACAACGATCACATCCTTGCCGCCATAAGGATTTGCGATTCGTTTGATAAGTGGATTGGCATGTTCGAGGCTGGTAGCGCCTGTTTGATTCATCGGCAAAAATGGCAAGCCAGCCGCGCCTGCCTGCAAGCGCGTGATCATGCCAAAGTGGGAATATTCCTCCCATTCCAATTCACCTTTTTCAATGGCAGAACGGACGATGCGAAGCGACCCGACTCCAGGATTTCCCATGTAGGAAAAGATAACTTTCCTGGCACATCTCGCCGCCACCATTTGATCGTAGATCAGATCAGGTGTGGCGCGGGCGAGTGTGAGGTTTTTTTTGCCCTGACGTATGATCTCATGTCCTGCCGCAAATGGGATGAGATGCGTAAACCCGGCCGCGTAAACGACATCACCGTCATTTACTAATTCTGAAATTGCTTTTTTTAGTGGAATGAGTCTTGACATATTTATTCTTTTATTTGCATTGGATTTTTCTCATTTTTTACTTTTTGCGATTGCGCATTTTTCTAAAGGATTCAAATCGCCCGGCGGGCGGAGGCGGCGGTTTATTACGGCGGAAGACCCAGCCAATGAAAATCAGCAGCATCGCTGCGAACAGGTAGTCAAAATCCACCTGGCCAGCGATATCCGATGTTACAAAGAGGATGAACGCTGCACCACCCATGATCATAAAGAATGTACCCACACGAACGATAAAAGGGTCTTCATTTTCCATGTCTGTATTTTACCTTTGGGGAAGTCAGATGTATATATAGAAACGAGTAAACAAAGTACACAGGTAAACAAGTTTTCACCCGTCTACCTGTGTACTTGCTTACCCTGTGTGCCTGCCTGTTCTACTTAATCAACGTGCGGATTTGTTCGTGCATGTAAAGCGGAAGATAATAATGTCCGCCGGCGTTCTTGCCGCTGGAGCCGGAGCCTTTCCAGCCACCGAATGGTTGGAAGCCAGGCCATGCGCCAGTGGTTGCGCCCTGTGGACGATTCGCATACGTCACACCTGCTTCGATCTTATCGAAGAACCATTCGGTTTCTTCTGCTGAGCCGTAGAAACCGGCCGTAAGACCGTAGTTCACGTCATTGGCGATCTTCATCGCGTCGTCAAGATTCTTAACTTTGCCAATCGTGGTGATGGGCAGGAACATTTCTTCTTTCCACAAGTGATGGGTGAAAGGCAGGTCGGTGACAAAGGTGTTTTCGCAATAAAATCCTTTATCGAACATACCGCCTGTTTTGACATTACCGCCGATAAGGAATTTTCCGCCGGCCTGACTGATCTCTTCGCAGAAGTTCTTGAAATCATTGTAGGACGATTTGTTGACAACGGGGCCATTGTATGTGTTGCGTTCCGTCGGGTCACCAAGCACCAATTTTGAAGCGGCATCTTTCAAACGGGCGGTCAAGTCGTCGTAAACAGAATCCTCTACAATCACGCGTGAAGCGGCGGAGCATTTCTGTCCCTGCAAACCAAACGCCGAGCGGATGATCCCGATCGTGGCGCGTTCCAGATCCGCATCCTTCGAAACGATGACAGGATTCTTTCCGCCGAGTTCCAAAATGATCGGACGCACATAATTGCGTTTGCCGAAATCCTGGAACATCTTCATGCCCACATCGAACGAGCCTGTGAAGGTCACGCCGTCCACTTCCTTGCTGTCTACAAGCGCCTGACCCAATGTGGAGCCGGGGCCGGTGACGAAGTTCACCACGCCATCGGGGATGCCCGCATCGCGGAAGCAATCCACAAGCAGGCGCACGATCCACGCAGTATCTGTCGCGGGCTTGATCACAAGCGTGTTACCAGCCACGAGCGCCGCGCCGGAAGGACCACCAGTGAGCGCAAAGGGGAAGTTGAACGGCGATACGACAAGCCAAACGCCATACGGGCGAAGCACAGATACATTGCGGGCATCATAGCCTACGAGCGGGTCTTTGCCCATTTCAACAATGTAGCCTTCATTCTTTTCCATTTGATGACACGAATAATAAATAAGATCGGCTGTTTCCTGCACGTCGCCCAAAGACTCCATGCGATTCTTGCCGACCTCCAGCGCCATTGCCGCACCAAGTTCAAAAATTCGCTCTTCAATTAATGAAGCCGCCTTGCGAAGCAATTCCACACGCTTTTGCCAGGGAGTATGGCTCCACATTGGGAAAGCCGCGCGCGCCGCCGCCAACGCTTCCTGCGCGTGTTTAGCGTTACCTTTCTGCATTTTTGCCAGTACCCAATCGGTGTTGACAGGGGAATGATCGTCGAACTTCTCATCGGCTTTCACTTCCTTGCCGTTGATCAACATGCCATATTCCTGTCCCATATTTTTCTTGAGTTTTTCCACGGCTTTATCAAAACCAGTGTGTAACTCTTCGGGTGGGTTGAACATGGTTGCGTATGTGAGTTTAAAGTCTGCCATTGCGAGCCTCCTGAAATAATTTGGATGGTTTTATAATTTTGTGGTTGAGTAGTCAACGATATCTAACCGAACTAACCAAACCCAGTATAGCGTAGGATTTCACAACCGTCAAAGTAAAGCGACTGTTTTTCAATATGACGTATTTCCTGCTTAGAGTTTAGTGAGAGAATGTAAGAACGGATGAAAACGGACTGTCATTCATCGTAAATACTTCCTGCGCAGAACGTCCCGAAGGTTTGGCCAAGTCAACTGTATTTTATAAGGGAGCCTTCGGAACGGTTCGTACATCCATTAATAGGAGAAATAATTGATGAAACCCCGCTTCATTTTTCTAGCCGTTGGCCTGGTCGCTGTTTTATTGGTATCGTGCGCCCCTCAAGTGCCTCAACCATCCGCGCTGCCCCAGGCGAATCTGCTTCAAGCGGCTACTCAAACCCCTGAAAGCCTCGCCCAGCTTCAAGTCACAAATGAAGCGCCGGCAGTTGTAGCTGTCGCAACCTCGCGCGGGCCCAACCTCGAAGCCACCGATCCTACGACGGTCAGTCTCGCTTCGGGTCAATTGCAACTTGTGGAATTCTTCCGCTTTACCTGAGGTACCTGCCGATCAATGGCGTCCATGGTTCATGGGCTTGAAGCAGAGTATTCTGGCAAAGTCAAATTTACCTATCTTGATGCAGATGACCCCAGCACTGATGTTTTCCAGCGCGAATTAGGTTTCTACTACCAACCTGAGTTTTATCTGCTAGCTGATGATGGAGAAGTGATCAAAAAGCTTGTCGGTTATATCTCGGAAGATGAATTTAGAAGTTTGTTCGAAGAAAATTTGCAGTAATAAGAACATGTAACCATAGAAATGTCTACGGAGCTGTTTATTCGGGCAGATTAAATAAAAACAGCGCGGTGACTTTCGCCGCGCTGTTTTTGTATCTAAAAATATTATCTTACTGATTTCCGTCGTACTTCCTGGCGTCTGCGATGGCTTTGTTTACATTTACAAATGGAAGCAGGATCAATCCCATGATGAAGAAGAAGATCAACGAAAGGATGGCATAGCGCAGATTTCCAAACCATTGATTTGCGAGTCCAAATATCAGCGGACCGATCCACGAAGTGCCGCGTTCGCTGATCTCATAAAAGGAAAAGAATTCCGCTTCCTTGCCCTTTGGGATCATTTGCGCAAACAGGCTGCGGCTAATGGCTTGCGATCCGCCCAACACAAGCGCAATGAAAATGCCGAGAATGAAGAATTGGGCGGTTGCGCTCTCACCTTTTAATCCGCCATATGCGTAGATTACCACCGCTGACCAGACCACCAAACTGACAACCACCGATTGCTTCGCGCCGATCCAGCCTGCCAGTTTTCCCCAGAACAAGGCTCCGAAGAAAGCCACGAATTGGATCATCAAAATAACGGCGATCAAGGTTTGTTGTTCAAATTCCAGCCCGCCCTGAATCAGAGGCGCGGCGGCAAATGTGGAAGCTACTGCAATAACAGTCTGAATGCCGTCGTTATACAGGAAATAGGCGATCAGGAATCTAATGGTTTCGGGAAAATGCTTCACTTCGCTAACCGTCTTGCGAAGCTGTTTGAAGCCAATACTTACATAAGTTTCACCAGCGGGGAGTTGGCGCGCGGCGTGACGTGGGCGCAGTCTTTTCCATGTCAGGAAGGAAAATCCAAGCCACCATATACCTGCAGATGCAAGGTTGATACGAACCGCCAGATCCCCGGGTACACCGAGAGCGTCGCTAAAAGTGAAGAAAGCCAGGTTGAGCGCCAGCAAAATGCCGCCGCCCATATAGCCCATTGCCCAGCCATACGAAGAAACACGGTCTCTTTCATCTTCACTTGCAATATCAGGCAGGTATGCATTATAGAAAACTATCGCCGCGCCAAAAGCGAGATTGGCAACGATGAAGAGCACACCACCCAGCCACCATAATCCACCCGTGACGAGGAACATCAGAATGGTCGCCAGCGCGCCGATGGTGGCAAATATTTGCATCATGCGTTTTCGTAAATGCGAATAATCTGCTATCGCGCCAAGAATAGGCAGGAACAAAACCTGCATTCCTACGGAAAACGATATGCAGTAAGGGAGGAATGAATCGGGCGCAACAGGAATTCCAAAAAATGATACTGTTGCCGTCCCCGCTGCTTCCGCTGCGGTGCGTGCCAGTGATGCCACATAGGGCCCAAGAAACACAGTTCCCACTGTGGTGCTGAAGGCCGAATTGGCCCAGTCATACATGGCCCAGCCAAAAATCTCTTTTCTGTCGTTTACCATTGCTGATTCTGTTGACATGATTCCTCCACAAACTGAGATTGGTGTTTAGAAAGACAACACGGGCGAGTATAAGTAGTTTCGCCTTCATTGTAAAGAAATATTCGATGTACTGCTGACTTTGATCCGATTCTTGCTTGACCCTCAACCTGCTACGCGCTAAAATGCTTGTCCTACACTGAAAAGGAATCGTGTCACCCTGAGGGGCGCCTCGCGCCCCGAAGGGTCTCTGAGATAATCGTAGAGATTCTTCGCTTCGCTCAGAAAGACACAATAAAGATAACCTATGTTTGAAACACTCACTGGACGACTTAATCAAATATTTGATCAACTGCGCCGCCGCGGCAAACTCACCGAAGCGGATGTGGATGCCGCCATGCGTGAAGTGCGCCTCGCGCTGCTCGAAGCGGACGTGCATTTTGGCGTGGTCAAAACTTTTATTGGGCGTGTACGTGAGCGTGCTGTTGGCGCAGAAGTATCGAAAGCGCTGAACCCCGGTCAACAAGTGATCAAGATCGTCAACGAAGAATTGATTGCATCGCTTGGCGAACCTGTCGCGTTGAATCTGACTGGTCCGAAACCGCGTGTGATCATGATGGTGGGTTTGCAGGGCTCAGGTAAAACAACGGCCTCGGGTAAACTTGCGCGGTTGATGAAATCAAAAGGGGAGCGCATTCTGCTCGTAGCCGGTGACCCATATCGCCCGGCGGCTGTGAAGCAATTGCAACAACTCGGCGAGCGGTTGGATGTTGAAGTCGAAACGGACCTCTCACTCACCCCGCCTCAACTCGCCAAACGCGCGGTGGACAAAGCTGAAAAAGGTGGATTCAGCTTGGTGATCGTGGATACAGCGGGTCGGTCGCAGTTGGATGCGTCTTTGATGGATGAGTTAAAAGCCATCGCCGCGAACGTCAACCCCCCGGACATCCTGCTCGTGGTCGACTCCATGATCGGTCAGGAAGCGTTGAACATCGCGCAGGGATTCAAAGATGCGATTAATCTCACGGGTCTGATCCTTACCAAAATGGACGGAGACTCACGAGGCGGCGCGGCGATCTCCATCCGCTCGGTGACGGGCATTCCCATTAAATTTATTGGCACGGGTGAAAAACTTGACGCGCTTGAAACGTACGATCCCTCGCGTTTATCCTCCCGTATCTTGGGCATGGGCGACATGATCGGCTTGATCGAAAAAGCCGAAGCCGCCTATGACGGGCAGAATTTGGACGAGCAGGCTCGGCAGGCCCAGAAGATGATGAAGGGTCATTTCTCTTTGGAGGATTGGCTTGAGCAAATGAAACAAATGAAGAAGATGGGTCCGCTTGCGCAGATCATGGACATGCTCCCCGGCCAAATGGGACAAGCCGCGCGCGGCATTGACCCAACCGTCGTGGAAAAATCATTCAAGCAATCTGAAGCGATTATTAATTCGATGACATTGAAAGAACGCCGCGACCCTGATTTATTAAATGCATCGCGCCGCCGTCGCATCGCTGCAGGCTGTGGCACGGAGGTGCAGGATGTGAATCGCCTGATCAAGCAATTCCGCGAAGCGCAAAAGATGATGAAGATGTTTCAAAAGACCGGGGGAAAGGGATTGGGAAAGTTGTTTGGGTAGTAGTTGGATAGTGGGGTAGTTTTGTTAGTTGGGTAGTCGCGTGGTCGTGGTTCGGCGGACTAAAGTCCAGTCTCAGTTCGTGGAAGTGGCGCCTTGGCGCCAAAGCCCGCTCCAGTGTTTCGACAGGCTCAACACATCGCCTTCGGGATTTCACTTGTCACTCATTACTTTTTACTTGTTACTCTCACTCCCTACCTCACATAAATCGGATTGCTATAAATCCAGCCGCGCCGCTTGCCTAAATATCTGCGATAGGCCTCGATCCGATATACACCCGGCTCTGTCGTGATGTGTGTGCAGGCAGTTTGATTCTTCCAGGTTTGGATCACCTCGCCGTCTTTCAAAAGGGACATCTCAGCATGGAACGGTAATTTCGCCTGCAGGGTCACGCCGCCTTTCGCGGGAATCTCATCGCCCATCGAAACGGATGCATCCCGTCCCTGCGCATTGAAGCGGAATCCGCGCGTGGCGGCGGGCAAGTCATAGCCGACGAAACAATGTCCTGCGGACAGGGCTTTATAGATGAGGGATTTGTCCTTGTTAACTTCGCCGCTCAACGGTTCAGAGAGAAGCGCATGTGTGTTAACTGCCCGAAAGTGAAATTCATATGGAAATATCACGCGGTGGATCGGCCCCAGACTTATGTTCAAGGCATGTGCGTCCGAGCCGCCAATCGCTGTCACACGGTGACCGTGGGAAAGTAATTCATCCCATTTTGCCAGTGTCTTCGGAATGGGATGGTGGGCAACGAAAGCGGGAAAAAAACCATAAAATGCGCCATGAAGTTTTGTTGGAACAATGGTTTTTAATTCGCTCAAGGCATTCCATAACTCAATACCGGTGTAATTTTGCACCGACCAATCCACCCAGGAAATGTCAATTTCCCTGAATGCCTGTGCTTCGGGGTCATCGGGGTGAGCCAGGAAGGACAGCCCGCCCGCTTCACGTACCTGATTGATCAGGTTTTGCGGATTTTCTGCAAAGGCAGCCAGTTCACGATTTGCACCAAAAACGAGCAGGTGATTCTTTTGCGGGTCACGCACCTGGTCATGCACTTCTTCACCGATCAGCATCAGGAGCTTTTTATTTTTTTCCTTGTAATACCCTTCAAATCCATGCACGAGTACATTGTGGTCAGTGACGATCACCACATCTACATCGGTTTTAAGGGCAACGGCGGCAATATCTTTGTGAAGACCGCTCCCGTCTGAATATCTTGTGTGCATGTGCAGGTTGATAATCACTTCGTGCATAAAGCTCCTCGTGAATATGTCAGTTTTTTGAAAAACCATTAACACAAAGGGCACAAAGTACACAAAGGGGGAGGAGTCACAAATTTAAGCCTTTTCCCCTTAGTGACCTTCATGTACTTTGTGTTTAGTGCTCTTCTCCCAAAATTTTGACGCACACCCGTTTACAAGCCTCTTGTTGACGATTCACTTCCTGAACAGGTATAATTCCCCCGCTAATTTCAAGGAGGCATATTGTATGACTAGATTTTTGGATATTTCGCTGATTATAACCTCGGTTGGTTTGATCCTCAGTGTGATCCTGCAAAGCAAGGGCGCAGGGCTGGGCGGACTGACCGGCGCGGATACCGGTGGTGTCTTCACCGCCCGCCGCGGTATTGAGCGCATCCTCTTCTGGGTGACGATCGTACTTTCAGTGGTTTTCTTCGGACTGGTGATCACCATTATTATTCTGGGACGCTAGAAAAAAACAAACCTGTAAAGGCCGCCGGGCCATTGCCCTACTTTGGGGTTGGCGGCGGCCTTTCTTTATTTTATTTTCCAATGCAATATGGGCGACCCTTCATGATTTATCAAGAGGTTTTATTTTCGCTGGGCGGGTTGCCGCTACGGTACATTTATATAACCCTATGAAAAAATTACGCTGGCAGATTCTTGTTGTGGCGGTCACGATTGTGATCGTGGCTTTGCTGTTGCTCAGCCAACAACCGGTAAGTATTATTACCTTACCCGAAGCCGCGCAAGGCGGTATTTATACCGAAGCCTTGATCGGCTCGCTGGGTCGGCTCAACCCCATGCTGGATTGGAACAACCCTGCAGATCGCGATATCAACCGCCTCATATTCAGCGGGCTGATAAAATTTGATTCGCATGGTTTGCCCCAGCCTGACCTGGCTGAATCCTGGGGGACCTCTGCCGATGGCATGTTCTATAACTTTTCCCTGAGACCTCATGCGGTCTGGCACGACGGCCAGCCAGTTACCAGTGATGACGTGATCTTCACCATTGAGCTGATCAAAAGCGCTGGCTCGCTCTTCCCGCAGGATATCAAAGACCTGTGGTCTAAGATTGAAATAAAACGCCTTAACGATAAAACCTTGCAATTCAAATTACCGGAACCCTTTGCGCCATTTTTGGATTACGTCACCTTTGGCGTTTTGCCAAAACACCTGCTTGAAACCGTCCCCGCTGATCAATTAGCCAACGCGGAATTTAATTTGCAGCCGGTCGGTTCGGGTCCATATAAGTTTGACCGCCTGCTGATCAGCGGCGGCCAGATCACCGGTGTTGTGCTGGTTGCAAATCCGGATTACTTCATACAACCTCCATTCATCGAGCAGGTTGTATTCCGTTTTTATCCGAATTCAGCCTCTGCATTTGATGCCTACAAACAAGGCGAGGTGCTCGGGATAAGTCAGTTGACCAATGACACTTTGGAGCCGGCTTTAAGAGAAACAACCCTGTCGGTCTATACCAGTCGTCTCCCACAAACAGGACTGGTCTTCCTGAATCTCAATAACCCCAGTGTCCCTTTCCTGCAAAGCGAGAAGATCCGCCGCGCGTTGTTACTGGGGGTAAATCGCAACATGATTGTCTCGCATATTTTAAATGGACAAGCCATTGTTGCGGATGGACCCATCCTGCCGGGTTCGTGGGCTTATTATGAAGATATTGAACAACTTGATTATGACCCTGATGCCGCTGCTGCGTTACTGATAAAAGAGGGATATGTCATTCCGGTCGGCGGTGGGGAGGTGCGCGCAAGAGACGGTCAATTCCTGACCTTTACGCTGGTTCATCCCGATGACACGATCCATACTCAGATTGCCCAAACCCTTCAATCGGATTGGGCATTGATCGGCGTAAAAATAGAATTACAGGCAGTTGCCTACAACTCGCTTGTGAATGATTTTCTCTCCACCCGTAACTATCAAGCCGCGCTTGCAGATTTGAATACATCCCGCACCCCCGACCCGGATCCTTATCTTTTCTGGCATCAGTCCGAAGCCACGGGCGGACAAAACTACTCGCAATGGGATAATCGCACAGCCAGCGAGTTTCTTGAAACAGCTCGTACCACTGCCGACTTTGCCGAGCGTGCGCGTTTGTATCGTAACTTTCAAGTTGTGTTCACAAAAGACATGCCTTCCCTGCCTTTGTATTACCCCGTTTATTCCTATGGGGTGGATGTGCAGGTTCAGGGTGTGCAGGTTGCCCCGATGTATGATCTCAGTGACCGCCTTGCCCTTATTACCGAATGGTATCTGATTACACGCCGTACCCTTGAGCAAACACCAGCGCCAACCACTGGGCCATAATTATTTCGTCATTGCGAGGGCATTCCCTTCGACAGGCTCAGGGCGACGCTTGTTCTTAGCCCGAAGCGTCGCCGTGGCGCCGTGGCGACACAATCTCCGCCAATGATATGGAGATTGCTTCGCCGCCGAAATACAAGATCGGCGACTCGCAATGACGGATATAAGCTATCAATAAAGGAGAATCTATCATGTCAGATGTTCAGAAAGCATTGGATTATGTCCGCTCGAATGGCGGGCGATACCTGGACGAGTTGAAGGAGTTTCTTGCCATCCCTTCCATTTCCACTCTGGATGAAAACAAAGGCGATGTTCAACGCGGCGCGGAATGGGTTGCCGCACAATTACGTTCTTTCAATACGGATAATGTCCAGATCATGCCGACAGGCGGACATCCCGTTGTGTACGGCGAGTGGCTGGGCGCGGGCAAATCCGCTCCCACTGTGATGATCTATGGACATTATGATGTGCAGCCTGTGGACCCGCTGGAATTGTGGATATCGAATCCCTTCAAGGCGGTCGTCCGCGACGATTATCTATTCGCGCGCGGCTCATCGGACATGAAAGGCCAGGTGATGGCTTCTCTCAAAGCGGTAGAAGCCATCATCTGCACAACAGGCTTGCCCGTCAATATCAAGTGGCTGATCGAAGGCGAAGAGGAGATCGGTTCCGAGCATCTCGGCGACTTTATCAAAAATCATAAAGAACTGCTTGCCTGTGATTATTGTTTAAATCCCGATGCCGGCATGATGGGAATGGACAAGCCGACCATTACCACTGGTTTGCGCGGACTGGCTTATTTTGAATTGAAAGTCTACGGTCCGGGCAAGGATTTACACTCCGGCTTGTTTGGCGGAACGATCCATAATCCCGCGCAGGCGTTGATCGAGTTGGTTGCGGGCATGCACGATAAAAATGGAAAGATCACCCTGCCTGGTTTTTATGACAAGGTGCGCAAGTTGAGTAAAAAAGAACGCGAGGATTTTAAGCGTTTGCCAATCAGGGACAAGGAATTGATTTCAATCACAGGTGTGCCTGCCTTATGGGGTGAGCCGCAATTCATTCCCGCAGAACGCGTCGGCGCGCGCCCGACTTTGGAAGTAAACGGTTTGCTCTCAGGTTTTACTGGGCAGGGCTCCAAGACAGTCCTGCCTGCGTGGGCAATGGCGAAAATTTCCTGCCGCCTCGTGCCTGACCAAACTCCCGAAGAAGTTTACAAACAAATGAAGGCGTATCTCAAAAAGAATGCGCCCAAGACAATCAAATGGGAATTGATCAACTTGCACAAAACAGGTGCGGCGTTGGTCGAAACGGATTCCGCTGGCGTGCGGGCTCTTGCGAATGCGCTTGAATCCGTTTGGGGCAAACGTCCCTATTTCAAACGCGAGGGCGGTTCGATCGGTTCTGTTGTTCTGTTACAGAAATACATTGGCGCGGATTCCCTCCTGACAGGCTTTGGCCTGCCGGATGACAACGTCCACTCACCGAATGAACGCCTGCATTTGCCGACCTGGTATAAAGGCATCGAAGCCTTCACTCACTTTTTCTATAATTTCAAATAATTTATTCGCCCTGAGCGGAGCGAAGCGCAGTCGAAGGATATTTGCTCACTGCGCTTCGACTACGGTTGCACCTCCGCTCAGCGCGATCATTGGATAAATATGGAAGATCGAATTATCACATACGGCGGACAAGCAGTGATCGAAGGGGTGATGATGCGCGGACAAAAAGCGTATGCGATTGCCATGCGCGCGCCCGACGGCAAAATTGTCGTCCACACTGAAAAACTGGCGAATCTCTATCGCTCCGGCATTACAAAGATCCCCTTCTTGCGCGGCGGCATTTTGCTATGGGATGCGCTCGGCTTGGGGATGCGCGCACTGACGCTTTCTGCGAACACCCAAACCGGCGAGGACGAAAAACTGGAAGGCCCGGCTCTTTATCTGACCATGGGACTTTCACTAGTCTTTGGCATTGGACTCTTCTTTTTGCTCCCAGCCGGCATCGGCGGGTTAGCCGAACATTATCTTGGTTGGAGATCCTGGCTGAATAATTTGATAGAAGGTGTCCTGCGCCTTTTGCTATTGATCGGATATATCTGGGGCATCAGTTTCATGCCCGATGTGAAGCGCGTTTTTATGTATCACGGCGCAGAACATAAGACCATTAATGCTTTCGAAGCCGGCGCGGAGTTGACTCCTGAAATCGTGGCGAATTATCCCATTGAACATCCGCGCTGTGGGACGGCTTTTCTGCTTACGCTGGTTTTATTGTCCATTTTGGTATTCACTGCATTGGGCCCTATGCCGATCCTGTGGCGTCTGGTCAGCCGTATTTTATTCATCCCCATCCTGGCCGGGATCGCCATCGAATACATCCGCTGGACTGCAAACAACCTGGGTAATCCCATCGTTAAATTATTGATCAAGCCTAATCTTGCTCTACAGCGTTTAACCACACGCACTCCCGAACTTTCGATGCTGGAAGTGGCCATCCAGTCATTCCAGTCCATGCGGAAAGCGGAAAATGAAATCATAGCATAGGGATTTCATCGGATCGGAGATACAATTAGGCCGCTAAGCCCATACATACATTAAACGGGAAGCAGTTCAGATGAAGATAGAAGTGACGCAAGCCACTGTAGGTGACAAGTCCCTGATTCAGCGAATGATGGAGCTATACCAATACGACCTCTCAGAGTTTGAGAAAAACGATCTAGACTCGCACGGCTCCTTTGGCTATCCCTGGCTTGATCATTACTGGTGCGAAAATGGGCGCTACCCTTTCATCGTTTATGTGGATGGGAAGATTTCAGGGTTCGTATTGGTGAATCAGAAAACTTACCTGCCGAGTAGTGAGTGGGCAATCTCCGAGTTCTTTATTATGCGTAGATATCGACGGCAAGGTGTCGGAAAGGCAGTAGCATTTTCCATTTTCGACCGATTTCGCGGAAAATGGGAAGTGCATGAAATTGAAGATAATGTACCATCCCAGCTTTTCTGGCGGAAAGTAATTTCAGACTATACTCATGGGCAATATTCCGAGACCAATTTGAGTGATGAACGATCTAGGGGACCCATACAATGTTTTGAAAATAGAGAGAAAAGTTTGCCGTTGAAGTAAGAGTCAAAGCGGCCTAACACATTTTATCCGCTTCACGGAGCAATCCGTTGCCAATATTTTTCAAAACTCAATTTCCCCGATCTGTTCAAAATTAATATCGAACAATTCCTCGGCTTCGGTTTCCAATTCCGCGTCGGCGGCATCCCCCGCGCGGGCGCCTCGGTTGCAATAGGATCTGTAAGGGCAGTAATTGCACTTCGAGACATCATCAGTGAGCGGGAAGCCTGTGGTGAGCGAAGCGCCGCACTGAGCCTGTCGAAGTGTCGAACCAGATGAAGCGGATGCGATCTCCTCTGACAACCTTGTGAGCGCATCCCAATCCCGTTTGTATTGATCCGCTTTATAGATGAATCGCGCGGAGTCAGTGGGGAAGTCTGCGAACCAGTAGATCATTTCGATCTGTTCAGGCTCAAAAGGTTTGCCGTTATTGAAGTGCGCGCCAGCCTGCACAAGCAAAGCACGATAAACGCGCGTCTGCCAGCGGATCGCAAGCCATTCATTCTTTGGTCGTTTGCGATATGTTTTCCAATCGTAAATGGTAACTTTATTATTTTCAATCGCGATCAAATCGTATTTTGCGACCAAACGAGATTTGCCAAGCGGCGCGGAGAGGGTAACTTCCGCGTGCAGACCTCCGAGTTTTTCAAAAACACGGAGGTCTTTTAGATCATTTGCATTAATATAATTCTCCCACCATCGTTGCAAATTATCTGTATTTGCCAATTTACTGACTTGCTTAGCGGGAATGCCGATAAGATGCTGCTGCACGAGGCGATGAAAATATTCGCCTTCCCGTTGATGCTTCTCGTTTTCAAGCGCGGGTTCGGTTTCAACAGCGGGGTAAGCCAGTCGCTGAAGATAGCGCAATTCAAAGCGGCGCGGACAATCGTGATAATCCTGAAGGGAAGATTGGCTGAGAGTGTTGAGTTGATCGGGCATGACTATATTTTGCCACATTTTTCAGTGATAATCGCGATCATGATTTACGATTTCAGCTTTGGCAAACCCCCACTTGTTATCGGTGTGCGTGGCTTTATCTTCGCAGGGCTTCCTCGAGTCGCGCCTATATGTTGAATTTTTATTTTAATTCCTGCTCAAACCGCCACCGAGAGAATAGTTTTGTAGTGTATTTAGTTTGGTCAACCGTGGACGTGTGGTTGAGCGTGATCTATTTGAAGGCTTGAAATAATCAACTTGTTAATACTATGTCACTATGAGCGGAGCTAAGGGTCTCGTTTGTCATGGAAGAGATTCTTCGCTCCGCTAGAATGACAAGTTAAAGTTTCACTCATACCTAAATCTCATCACACCTATAGTAAAAAATACTGCCGCAAACCCAAGCAAGACTCCCGCTTCGGGAAGAATATCCATCAGCCCGCCGTTGTGTAAGTCCTATCTATGATATTTCCTCAATAAATCCTTAACTTCTTTATGCGGCAAAGCTTTGATATCCAATCCGTTAAACCCTGTCATGTCCTCTGCCGCAACCATGGAATTGATGATCGCTTCTTCCGTTGCAAGCGCAGACGCGGATAATAATGGGTCAATGTGGTTGTTGGATAGCGTTTGAATATTCGCCAATCCCTTGTCATCCGCATGTGCCGCATTGGGACTGGCCGTTGAGAACGCGAGGAAAATATCACCGGAGCCGTTACCGCCCAGACTGCCCGTGCGTGCCATGCCGATGGTTGCGCGTTTTGCCAGTCGCTTGAGTTGATGGGGGAGCAGGGGCGCGTCCGTCCCAATGATGACGATCAATGAGCCATCATCCTGTTTGAAAGGATTTTCCCCGCCCGTATAGGGTGCGTCGTTTTTAAAATGCTGACCCACTGGCGCGCCCGCGACGGTCAATTGATAGCGCTGGCCAAAGTTGGATTGCACCAGTACGCCCACGGTCCAGCCGCCAAGTTTTTCGGGCAGCTTGCGCGAAGAAGTACCTGTACCGCCTTTGAATTCATAACAGATCATGCCTGTCCCGCCACCGACGTTCCCTTCCTCAATCGCACCTGACTTCGCAGAATCCAAGGCTTTCATCACGTGATTTTCTTTTATATGAAAACCGTTCATATCATTAAGCCAGCCATCCGCAGTTTCAGCGACCACGGGGCAGGACCATTTTTGATACATGGCATTATTCTTGACCTGCCATGCAATGATCGTATCGCGCACTATGCCGACGCTGTGCGTGTTTGTGATTCCAATCGGTCCTTCGAGCAAGCCGCCTTCTTCGATCCATGCCGCGCCTGTCATCTCGCCGTTACCGTTGAATGAATGCACGCCCGCGTAAACGGGCTTGTGATCCTTGCTTCCGCGCGGATGGATGATCGTCACACCCGTCCGCGCTGTGTCACCCTCGATAACGGTGGCATACCCAACGGCCACGCCAGAAACGTCTGTGATCGCATTGAATATTCCAGTGTCGCCTTCAAATGGAATTCCCAAATCTCGTGCGCGAGTTTTCATTATTAATTTTCCTTTGCAATTATTCTGAAGTGAATGGCTATCATCTTATTGATCCCATCGAAAGTGCCATGTTTAAGGGAATGTAGTGATTATAAATTAGGGGTTGGGAAATAGGAATTGGGAGATAGGAATTAGGAAATAGGAAGGTTGAGTTTTGTGGATTGAACTATAGACCTTTGACCTTCAACTCTTGACTTGTTCAATCGCTGGTAAAATGGATGCACAAATTTTAAAAAAGGATAAATAATGAGCAAAGATACAGTGCAGAATGGCCTGGTCGTTTCAATGGATTATAAATTAACTGTTGATGGTGAAGTGCTTGATACTTCCGACGACGCGGGTCCCCTGCAATTCCTGGCAGGCTATGACAACATTGTCCCCGGACTTGAACGCGAAATGATAGGTATGAAGATCGGCGAGCGCAAGGATGTGGTGGTCAAAGCCGAGGATGGCTACGGTGAATTTGACGAGGACGCCTTCATCGAGATGCCGCGCATTGAATTCCCCGAAGATATAAAACTGGAAGAGGGCATGGAGTTATACCTCACCGATGAAGATGATCAGCCTCAAACCGCCTACGTGACCGATTTTGACGATCAAACCGTACAACTTGATCTCAATCATCCGCTTGCGGGCGCGGAGTTGCACTTCACTGTGACGGTGGTGGCGCTGCGTGAACCAACTGAGGAGGAACTCGATCACGGTCATGTGCACGAAGAAGGACATCCTCACTAATTCAATTGTGTCCCGCAGGTTTTGGTAAGCCCACAACAACGCCTGCGGGAGGTTTTTCTTTTAGCTCATGTGTAGACTCTGTGCGGCAAAGGTGAAACAGATTCAACGCGAATTGCGCGAAGAAGGCGAAAAACACGAATTTTTGCGTAATTCGCTCATTTCGCGGCATTTGCGTTAAGAATTTTGACGTTTGAGAAAGACACTGACCATCCCTGCACAAACTTTACAGATGGGCCTTTTTTTGTATGAAAACTAACAAAACCCCGCTTCCATTTCTGGCTTTGTCTGTGCTCGCATTTATTTTTGCGCTCTGGGCGGGACTTTTACGCTTGGGTTGGCGATTGCCAACGCCGGTCACTTCGCTTGCCGTGCTTCATGGTCCCTTGATGATCTCCGGCTTCCTCGGCGCGTTGATTTCGCTGGAGCGTGTGGTTGCGTTAAAAATCCGCTGGATGTATGGCGCGCCGCTTCTCGCGGGGATCGGTTGGCTGGTCATGTTATTGATGCCGAAGCAACCCTTTGGGCCGTTTCTGCTTACGCTTGCCAGTTTGGGCGGCGTCTTGATCCTTGGAACGATTGTGAGACGTGAGTTTGCGCTTCACACAGTGACCATGTTTTTGGGTGCGCTGGCGTGGTTTTTAGGAAACGTATTTTGGATAACGGGTAGTGCGATCTTTCAGGTGGTGTATTGGTGGCAGGCGTTCCTGATCCTTACCATTTTCGGAGAGCGATTGGAACTTAGCCGCGTCCTAAAGCCAACCCGAGTGGGACAGTATCTTTTTGCAGGGATCATTGCGGTGTTCATCATAGGTGTGATCACATCATTGGATAATATTCAACTTGCCGCGCGTCTCAGCGGAGTTGGTATGTTCGCGCTGGCGGTATGGTCTCTTACAAATGACATCGCATGGCGCAACCTGCGTCACCGCTTGCCGCTTACGCGTTATATTGCCTGGTGTCTTGCTTTGGGATTTGTATGGTTGGGTGTTGGCGGTGTGATCCATCTGGTTTATGGCGCTCAGGCCGCAGGTCCAAGATATGACGCGGCGCTTCATGTGGTCTTCGTCGGGTTTGTTATTTCAATGATCTTCGGTCATGCGCCGATTATCTTTCCCGCAGTTCTGGGCGTGCCGATCAGTTTTCGTCCAGCCTTTTATATTCACCTTGTTTTATTGCATCTCTCACTTATCGTACGTGTGGCAGGCGACCTTGCGAATGCAAATACTGTCCGCATGTGGGGCGGACTTTTAAACGAAGTTGCGATTCTATTGTTTTTGGCGATGATGATTTATTCAGTTGGAACCTCCTTGAAAACGAGATAGCATTTGTAAGTGAAGGAAATAGCAGTCACTAAAAAAACGCTGAAGCCTTAAGCCTCAGCGTTTTTGTAAAATCGCTTTTTATTAACCTTTGTGTACTTCGTGTTTAAAGTCTTTCCTAATCCTTCCACTCCAACTCAAAATTGCCGATATAAACGGTGTCGCCTTCTTCAATGCCTGCTTCGCGCAGGGCATTATCCACGCCAAGTTTTTCCAGCATTTTTTGAAATCTGCGCAAAGAGCCATCGTGTTCGAAGTATGTCATCTTTGCAGAGCGTTCAATTGCCACACCTGTGACGCGCCAATTGCCGTCATCTTCGCGTTTGATCTCGAATAGATTCGGGTCAACATCAGGTCTGTATACTGGCAGAGTTTCGTCCACCGCTTCCACGGGTACTTCCGCCAGTTTTTGATACGCGGCAATCAGGGTGTCGCGTGTGTTCGTGCGCGCCATTGCAGAGATTGTGACCAACTCCACTTTTTTCTTTTTGAAACTTGCTTTGATGGCTTTCAAACGTTCCTGCACATCGGGCTGATCAATTTTATTGAGCGCCACGATCTGCGGTTTGGTTGCAAGTTTAGGGTCGAAGAGCGCCAGTTCACTGTTGATCTGGCTATAGTCTGCGAGCGGATCTTCGGAGAGACCATCCACCATATGAATGAGTACGCGCGTGCGTTGAATGTGACGCAGGAAGTCGTGACCCAGGCCTGCGCCTTCAGCAGCGCCTTCGATCAAGCCTGGGATGTCTGCCATCACGACGGTTGTGTCATCGTCAATATTTGCCACGCCGAGGTTTGGCTCAAGCGTAGTGAATGGATAATCGCCGATCTTCGGTTTGGCATTTGTCAACGCGGCTAGGAGTGTGGATTTTCCAGCGTTGGGCAAGCCGATGATGCCGATATCAGCAATCAGCTTAAGCTCGAGGCGGATCAATTTTTCTTCGTGCGGTTCACCGCGCTCGGCAGTGCGAGGCGCCTGATTGCGTGAGGTGGCATAATGCTGATTACCCAGCCCACCGCGCCCGCCTTTGCATACCAAAAGCTGCTGGCCTGGATGGGTGAGATCACCAAGAAGCGCGCCTGTTTCCGCGTCGTAAATTATTGTGCCGGGCGGTACAGGGATGATGCGGTCTTTTCCACTACGACCTGTCTTTTCGGAACCACCGCCGTTTTTGCCATCCTCTGCGGCGAATTTCTCGTTCTGCCGAAATGCTGAAAGTGTATTGAGCGTAGCTTTCACTTCAAAGATGAGATCGCCGCCTCGGCCGCCATCACCTCCATCGGGTCCCCCAAGCGGTACAAATTTCTCGCGGCGGAAATGCACCATGCCGTCGCCGCCTTTGCCTGATCTTACGTGGATATTTACATGATCTATGAACATACCCCCATTATAACGTGCCTCCCTTCCTCCCCCAAATCCGCAAGGCAAATAAAAAAATTCGACAACACAAGTAAGCAGATAGCACAAAAAGAAGTCGGATGATTTCTATCACCCGACTCCCAACTACGAAACTACCGAAACTATCCAACTACCAAACTATTTCTTCACCCTAAACTTCTTCATCAAAATATCCTGAAGAGTCGGTTGACCGATTTCCTGCAACTCATATCTGACACGCTGATAGGGTTTTTTGATCTTCATCACGCGCGAAAGGTCAATTGGCGTACCGATGATGACCAGATCCACATCGGAATTATTAATCGTCTCTTCGAGGTCTTTTGTCTGTGCGTTACCGTAACCCATCGCTGGCAAAATTGGCCCGGTTTTCGGGTATTTCACGTATGTCGCCGCGATAGACCTCACCGCAAACGGACGCGGGTCTACGATTTCTTTCGCGCCAAATCGTCGGGCGGCGATATATCCAGCGCCATAGGCCATTTCGCCGTGAGTCAGAGTCGGGCCGTCTTCCACAACCAAAACACGTTTGCCTCGAATCGCAGCGGGGTCATCCACAAAGAGCGGGGAGGCGGCTTCGATCTGGATCGCATTCGGATTCAGCTTGCGCAGTGACTCGCGCAGTTTGATCACATTCTCCGCGTCTGCCGTATCTACTTTATTGATCACAAAAACATCTGCCATGCGCACGTTTGTCTCGCCGGGATAATAGGTTGATTCATGCCCAAGTCTATGTGGATCAGCCACGACAATTTGCAGGTCGGGAATATAGAACGGGACATCATTATTACCGCCGTCCCACAAAATAATATCCACTTCCTGCTCAGCCTGGCGGATGATCTTTGTATAATCCACACCCGCGTACACGATCACGCCGTTATCCAGATGAGGTTCGTATTCCTCGCGCTCTTCAATTGTACAATCGTATTCATCGAGGTCGTCATAATTTTCGTAACGCTGAACTTCCTGCGCCATGAGATTTCCATAAGGCATCGGGTGACGAATCGCCGCGACTTTGTAACCCATCTCTCTGAGGATTAAAGACACGCGCCTCGTGGTCTGACTTTTGCCTGATCCCGTCCGAACGGCACTGATCGACACGACAGGTTTATTTGCCTTCACCTGAGTATTCTTCGTGCCCATGATTCGGAAATCTGCGCCTGCCGCATTGACCATGCTAGCTTTGTGCATTACATATTCATGCGGCACATCGCTGTATGCGAATACAACTTGTTCCGCGCCATGCTTCTTGATGAGATCGAGTAATTCCTCCTCGGCATGGATCGGAATCCCTTTCGGGTATTGCGCGCCAGCCAGTTCCGTTGGATAAACACGTCCTTCGATATCCGGGATCTGAGTGGCCGTGAATGCCACGACCTCATAATCCTTATTCCCGCGGAAGAAGGTATTGAAGTTATGGAAGTCACGGCCCGCCGCACCCATGATGATTGTTTTGATAGGCATAATATTCTCCTGTTGAAAAGTTTGAAGGTTTGAAAGTTTGAAGGTTGAAGGCGCTAATCAACTTGGCAACCTTCCAACCTTCAAACTTGTAACTCACATGACCTCCGGCGCCTGAATATCCAGCAGCCGCAAAGCATTCTCGATTGTCTGCTTTGCCGCCATCACCAACTGCAAACGCGCATTCCTGATCTTTTCATCTTCCGTCTGCAGCACATTCACTGCATGATAGAACGAATGGAATGTATTCGCCAGATCGTACGCGTATGCCGCCATCACCAGCGGACGATACTCATTCGCGGCTTGCTCCACAGTCTGAGGAAAGCGTGAGATCTGCTCGATCAGTTCGATTTCATGCCTGGTCAATTCATAATTGAAGGATGTGTTTACCTGTGTACCTGCTGCCAGATTACCTGACTTCTTTAGAATCGAATTCGCCCGCACAAACGCATTTTGGATATACGGTCCCGTTCTGCCATCAAACGACAAGGCTTCGTTGATATCAAAGACGATATCTTTGTTGTTGTCCACCGAAAGCATGGAATAGACTAATGCGCCCAGCCCGATCTGATTGGCGATCTGCTCCCGCTCGCCTTCCGGGATATCACCTCTTTTTTCAGATTCAACCGCGAGTACTCGTTTCACTGCTTCATCGGCCACGTTTTTGAACAGCACCACACGTCCGCGCCGCGCAGACATGGCTCCCTCAGGCAGGCTTACAAATCCATAGCCGAGGTGATGGCATTTCTCAGCCTGCGGGAAGCCCCATAATTTCAAGATCGCAAATGCTTGTTGCAAATGCAGGGACTGGCGCACGTCCACAACATAAATGGAACGGTCAACGTGGTATTGCTCGAATTTCACTTTGGCCAGTGCCAGGTCTTTCGTGAGATACAGCGTTGTGCCGTCTGAGCGCAGGATCACATTTGTACGAAATTTTTCTTTTGTGAGCCCCAGCTTCTCGTCAATCTTCACGATCACTGCGCCGCCTTGCGGACGTTCGTCAGTGGCAATACCCTTTGCGATCAACTCATCAACAATTATTTTGGATGGTTCGTCTACTTCACTTTCGTAGAACCACACATCTATTTTCGCATCGAGCATTCGCAGAATATCGCGCAGTTCTTCCATACTCCATTCGAGTAATGTTTTCCATAATTCACGCACATACGTATCGCCGACATCCCATTTGCGATACATGTCACGGCGCTCGGTTTCATAAGATTCCCGTTGGGCTGTTTCTTCTGAAGTTTCGTTTTCTTTCTTTTCGAGCATTGCGGTTGCTTCGACGTAAATTTTCAGCAGCCATTGTCCGCGTTCGTGAATGCCTTCGGGCTCCAGTCCCTTATAAAATTTATCGTAAGCCCAAACAATAGTAATGACGCCAAGCCCAATGTCGCCTGGATACGATGCGCGAATTGTTTCAAAACCAGCGAATTCCACTAATCTTGCAAGCACTTCGCCTAAAATCGTATTGCGTGCATGACCAATGTGAAATGAATGAAGCATATTGGGTTGAGCATATTCGACCATGACTCGCTCATTTTTTTTCGCACCCCGCCCAAAGTCCAGACTGGAGGCGAGCACTTCATCCACAACCCGACTTGCGTATACGGCGGTCGAAAAATATAGATTGAGATATCCTTTGACTGCGTCAATGCGACTGATGCCATCCACGCTACCGTCCTGAGCGGCTAGTCGAAGGATGCCCTTGACCTGCTCGGCCATCTCCTGCGCTCTCTGCGGGATAGGTTTTCCGCCCTTGCCCGCGCGGGCTTCATTGGCGGCGGTTTGAAAGAAGGATGTAGCAAAACCCCATTCACCCGAAAAGGGGATGGGCTGCCATTTAAGTTCAGCCAGAGGAATATCATTCGAAATGCAGAACTCTTTTATTTTTTTTTCGATAAGCTCTTGTTCTTTTTCAAACATGATGAGGAGATTATATCAGGGTAATAAAAGCGGGAGCGCCGATGGTATGGCGTTCCCGCTTTGTTCTGTCAGTGAAAAGATTACGCGTCTATTTTCTTGGCCGGTGTTTTTTTTGCTACCGTCTTTTTAGCCGCTGCCTTTTTAGGAACCGCAGCTTTCTTCTTCTTGGCAGCGACTTCTTCAACCGGCGGGGCGGCGATAAAAGCGGCGAGGCGCTTCATCAGGCGGCCTTTGCGGCGAGATGCGTTGTTCTTATGGATCACGCCTTTTTCGGCGGCTTTATCCAATGCGCTGATCGCCTTCAAAACAACATCTTTCGTTTCGGGTTCATTCATTTCAAAAGCCGCGCGGGCAGTATTGACAGCAGTGCGAGCCGCGCCGCGGAAATTGCGGTTATGTACACGACGCTTTTCATTCTGGCGGTTTCGTTTGATCTGAGACTTAATGTTTGCCAAGGTTTTTCTCCAAAAATGACATACTATTCAATTTGACAATGTTTAGATTTGCAGGATGCAAGAGCGGTATTTTACATGAGGGGTGTACATTTGTCCAGTTAATTGATAGGTGTAAATGTTAACGTTGGCAGTGTTGTGCCGGGTCCCGGTGGAATGGGGGTACTTGTGGGTGGGCGCGTAGCTGTGGCTGTGACGAGGTTCGCCGGGACGACCAGCAATTGCCCAACCTGAATAGCGTTTGGATCTGCGATGTTATTTTCCTTGATGATCTCCTCTGTGGTGCTATTGAAGAGCGCGGCAATGCCAGCCAAAGTATCACCGGTTTGGATGATGTATTGCAATTTGGTGCCGCGCGGCAGGCCGGGTGGGATGGGTGTTGCAGTGGGCAGTTCCATACCCGGGTTAGGCAGCAGAATGACCTGACCTGGATTGACGATGCCGGTTGCTGGATTAATCCCTATACCGGTCTCCGCGTTATAAGGGTTTAGGAGGTAGATCAGGGCGATGCCATTATCTCCAAGGTTGAACTTTTCAACAATGATGGCAAGATATTCTCCCTCTTGCACTATGTAGTTGAAGGGTGTTGAGGAAGTTGCGGTGGGAGTAATAGTATAGGTAGGCGTGATCGTTGGTGTTTCTGTCGGCGTGGAGGTGTTGGTCGGTGTGAAGGTCATTGTTGGTGTGGGGGTATCAGTGGCAAAGAGCGCATTTATCGGTTTGCTTGGACCCGCCAGCCAAACGATCAGCAATGCGATACCTCCCAGTATAAATAAGCCCGCGAGGATCGTAATAATATTGGGGGCGAAGCGATTTTTGCGTTTGCGATAGGGAATGTGCAAACCAGATGATGAAGATGAAATTGGAGATCTGTTTTTCATTAATTATATCCTTTTCACAAAGCGCTCATCGGGGGGGCCAACCAACGCAATGTAAAATAATTCTACCTGAAAAAAGGAAACACGTACACAAGGAAACACGTAGACAAGTATACTTATTTTGAACAGCTCGTCTGCCTGTGTACGTGTTTACCTGTCTACTTATCTCATGTGTGCCTTCAAATACCTCCCCGTATAAGACTCTTTTACCTTCATCACCTGCTCAGGCGTACCTTCTGCGATCAATTCCCCTCCCCTGTCGCCGCCTTCGGGGCCAAGATCGATCAGCCAGTCTGCAATTTTGATGATGTCGAGATTGTGCTCAATGATCACAACCGAGTTGCCTGTATCCACCAACCTTTGCAGGACTTCGATCAACTTGTGCACATCTGCCGCGTGCAAACCAACGGATGGTTCATCCAATACATATAAGGTGCGGCCGGTTGCGCGTCGTGATAATTCCTTCGAGAGTTTTACACGCTGCGCTTCACCGCCGGATAATGTTGTCGCCGCTTGACCAATGCGCACGTAACCCAGACCGACTTCCTGCAATAATTTGAGTTTATTTTGCATTTGTGGATAGTTCTGAAATTCGCTCAAGGCATGGTCAACTGTCATATCCAAAATGTCGGAGATCGAATATTTATCGCGGAACAAAACCTGCAGGGTCTCGCGGTTGAAGCGCCTGCCGTGGCATACGTCGCAAGGCACATATACATCGGGTAAAAATTGCATTTCGATTCTCAGCTCGCCTTGTCCCTGGCAGGCCTCACAACGCCCACCGTGAACGTTGAAGGAGAAACGCCCCGGCTTGTATCCGCGCACTTTGCTTTCGGGTAACTCGGCATATAACTTTCTGATTTCATCGAACAAACCTGTATACGTGCCAGGGTTCGAGCGCGGCGTGCGACCGATGGGGGATTGGTCAATGTTGATGATCTTGTCAAGATGTTCGATGCCCTCGATCTTTTCATATTCACCCGGGTTAGTGCGCGCGAACATCAACTTCGCGGCCAGCGCGTTATACAAAATATCGCTCATCAAGGTGGACTTTCCTGAGCCGCTGACCCCCGTGATACAAATCAATTTTCCAAGCGGGATCGAGATATTAAGGCCCTTCAAATTATTTGCTGTCGCGTTGGTGACCGTTAGCGATTTGCCGTTTCCCGCCCGTCTCTTCTTCGGGACTTCAACCTGTTTGCGCCCCGAGAGATAGGCTCCCGTCAGTGACTTTGGGTGCGCCAAAATCTGTTTGGGCGTGCCTTCAGCAATGATCTGTCCACCATGTTCACCAGCGCCTGGTCCCAGGTCAATCACCCAATCTGCCTCGCGGATGGTTTCACTATCATGCTCAACGACCAAAACGGTATTACCCAAGTCACGCAGACCCTTGAGCGTTTCCAGTAGTCTTGCATTGTCGCGTGGATGCAAACCGATCGAGGGTTCATCCAGGACATATAACACACCCACCAGACGCGAGCCGACCTGTGTAGCGAGGCGAATGCGCTGTGCCTCTCCGCCTGATAAAGTTGTGGCCGAGCGATTCAAGGTCAAATAATTTAAACCGACATTGACAAGAAAATTAAGTCGTTCGTAAATTTCCTTGATCACTCTTTCAGAGATCGTCTTTTGTTTTGAAGTCAGCGGGGAATTCTTGCCAGAGATTTTCTTCACCCATTCCAGGGTTGTTGACACAGGCCATGAATTTGCTTCCACGATATTGATGTCGTCTACAGTGACTGCCAGGGCGGCTGGATTGAGTCTTTTGCCCCCACAACTTGGGCAGGGGCGGTCTGACATGAACTCGGAGATCTTCTCGCGGATATAATCCGAATTTGTTTCTTTATATCGCCTTTCCATGTTGGTGATCACACCTTCAAAAGCGCGTGTGAACTTGAACTCATTTCCATTGGCACCCTGATATGTCATCTGGATTTGCTTGTCCCCCGTGCCGTACAATACTATCTTTAAGTGCTCTTTGGTCAACTCTTTTACAGGTTTGTCCAGATCTATTTTATAAGCCTTCGAGACATTGATCAGACTTTGCCAGTAATAACCGCCTTCCACTTTCGGTCCACTCCATTCCATGCTGATGATTGCTCCCTCGTTCAGCGCCAGGCTGTCGTCTGGGATAATGCGAGCGGGGTCTATTTCCAGTTTTGAGCCGAGACCCTGACAGTCTGGGCAGGCGCCTTGCGGGGTATTGAAGGAGAAGGTGCGCGGCTCGACTTCTGTGATGCTCACGCCATGCTCGGGGCAGGCAAGGTGTTCGGAGAATTGCAAGTCGTCGGAGTCGAAAGTCGAAAGTCGAAGGTCGTCGCCCTGACCTTTGACTTTCGATCTTTGACCATCTTGACCATCCACCAAATTGACCGTTACATAGCCCTCGCCAAATTTGAGCGCTGTTTCAACCGACTCCGTCAAACGAGTGCGGGCGGCTTTCTTTTCGTCTTTATTATCATGTTTCGAAATGACAAGACGATCCACAACCGCCTCGATCGTGTGTTGTTTGTAGCGATCCAGTTCGATTTCTTCATCCAGGGAAGAAACGCTTCCATCCACGCGGACGCGGGTGAAGCCAGCTTTGCGGATCTCTTCAAAGACAGCCTGATACGTCCCTTTGCGTGCGCGCACCAACGGAGAAAGGATCAGCACGCGTGTGCCATCGGGAAGTTTTTCGATCTTATCCACGATCTCCTGCGCCGATTGTTTGACCACTTCCCGTCCGCAGACCGGGCAATGTGGAATCCCAGCGCGCGCAAACAGCAAACGCATGTAATCGTAGATTTCGGTCACTGTACCAACCGTTGAGCGCGGATTGTGACTCGTGGATTTCTGGTCAATCGAAACGGCGGGGGAAAGACCGTCAATGTAATCCACATCGGGCTTATCCATTTGTCCGATGAATTGACGGGCATACGCCGAAAGCGACTCAACATAGCGACGCTGACCTTCGGCAAAGATCGTATCAAACGCAAGCGACGACTTGCCCGAACCCGATAAGCCCGTGATGACCACGAATTTATTACGCGGGATTTCAACGGTGATATTTTTTAAGTTATGAACGCGCGCACCAACGACGCGAATGACATTGGATGACATGGTTCTCCTTGGAAAAAATCAATTGTAGCACAAATGTTTTATTATGAGACATCCTGCATTGCTTTGGGCGAACAACAAGAGCGCCCTCGCAATGACATAGCTTCTCAAAGGGAAAAAATGTTGACGGAGGCGAATCAAGCTCGGGTTAAGCGGGAAACGCTGCTTTTCATCCCATTGGTTTGAAATGAATCTGAAATCGCGCATGTTATACTCGGTGTAACTTCTCAAATCCGGTGGTGTTATTTAATCAAACTCCACCGGTAAGGTTTTCAACTTGCCGGATATGGAATACAACGAAGAGGAAGTTCTCACTCGCGCTTCACAGGGTGATCGCGACGCCTTTGGTCAACTGTATGAGCGTTATGTGGAACGCATCTTCAATTATGTGTACTATCGCACTGGCAATGTTCATGATGCAGAGGATCTTACTGCGCGCGTCTTCCAGCGGGCCATGAATCACATAAAAAACTATACAGATCGCGGCGTTCCATTTTCTGCCTGGTTATACCGCATCGCCCACAACCTGGTGGCGAACTGGCATCGTGATAGAAGCCGCAAGCAGGAAATCCCGCTGGATGACCTGCCCATCCTCCCGACCAAAGGCGACCATCCCGAAAAAAACCTGGTGCGCTCACAGGAACAGGAAGCGCTGCTGCGAATGATCCGCAAATTGCCGCCTGAAAGACAGAGCCTGCTCATCTTGAAATTTGTCGAGGACATGTCCAATGCAGAGATCGGCGCAATTATGAATAGAAGTGAAGGAGCTGTGAAGAGTCTTTATCACCGTACGCTTCTGGCTCTTCGCGATCAATTGGAAGATCAAAACTTAAATCTTGAAGGAGAGTGAACCATGTTAAGAATAGTAACCGACAGCACCGCAGACGTCTTCCCCGAATGGGCA
Source organism: Chloroflexota bacterium (assembly GCA_016866215.1). Lineage (GTDB taxonomy): Bacteria > Chloroflexota > Anaerolineae > Anaerolineales > Villigracilaceae > Villigracilis. The sequence continues at coordinate 41,680 of VGNE01000017.1, forward strand.
AAGGGATACGGCATTGATACGATCCCTGTCAACATTTTGTTCGGGGAAAAATCGTATCTCCAGGGGGTGGAATTGGACAACGAAGGTTTCTACAAACTGGTGGATGATAGCAAGCGTATTCCAAAGACCTCCCAGCCTTCGCCTCATCAATTTGTCGAGTTTTACCGCAAGGTGGCTCAAAAAGGCGATACGATCCTTTCCATCCACATTACCGCCAAGCTTTCAGGGACGTATGCTTCTGCAGTTTCAGCCGCCGAGGAATTAAAAGGCGAATTCAATGTCATTCCTTTTGATTCCGCTTCCGGCTCGCTCGGCATTAGTTTGATGTGCCGTGAAGCCCGCAGGATGGAACGCGCCGGCAAAAGCGTGGATGAGATCATCAAATCCTTGGAGGCAATCAAATCCAAGGTGCGCGTTATTTTGACTTTGGATACATTGGAATACGCAAAAATGTCAGGACGTGTGGGAACACTTCAAGCCGCGCTTGCTTCCGTCCTACATGTAAAACCAATCGCTGTCTTGAGGGATGGCGTATTGAACATGACCGAAAAAGTTCGCACACGCAAAGCCTCGCTGGAGCGCGTGATTGCAATAGCGAAAGAGGAATTCGGAAACCAGCCGGTTTACCTAGCCGTCGTCCATGCGCGTGACTTGAAATCCGGACAGGCGTTGATGGAAGACGCAAAGGGTCACTTCAATTGCAAGGAAACCCTGATCAGCGAACTTTCCATTTCCATTGCGGCAAACCTTGGTCCGGGCACCGTTGGGTTAATTCTTTACCCCGCAGAATAAACCACAAGGAATAGAATGACGAAGCGCAAGACTGACTCGACTCACAAAGAAAATTTGGATGCAATCGAAGCGCATCTGGCTGGGACTTTGAAGCCCGTTACGGCTCCGAATGATATTGTCCAACGCCTGCGCGCACGCATCCAAATGCCCAGCCGAAGGGAGATCGCATTGCGCCTGACAGATTGGCGCAGGTTATTCTTTGTATTTGGCGGTGTCATGTCTGGGTTACTCGTACTCGTTACCATTGTGCGCATGTTCTATTATCTTTCTGGCCGCAAAGACACAATGTAGTTTGTTAAAAGAATAGACCCTCAAGGTTTTTAAAACTTTGAGGGTCTATTTGCTTAATAACCAGTCACACAACAAACGCGCCTCGGCAATCAGATCCACTTCGACAGGAAGTTTGAATTGCTCGCTAACGCGCATTGTCAAATGGTCAGCGATTAGTTTCAAGTTAGCGGGTAGATGCTCCTCTTCCTTAAGTAGATTCAGCAGATCATAGGCGCTCACGCTCGGGGGGCGCCTGCCGCGGCGGGAGAGATATTCCCGAATTGCAATGCCTGCCGCACGTCTGGCACACACTCGCGCTTGTCCTTCATTATTTCGTGAGCGGGACTTCTCTGCGCGGTCGAATTCATTTTGTATTTGTAACTTCCATTCCATTTTTTCATTATACTTGGAGTTATAATTCCTCAAATTTTTTGAACAGGAGATAGAAATGAAATCACGTTTATTTCAAATGATTTCGGTCGCGATTGCGATGAGTTTGGCACTCCTGGCTTGCAGGTTTGGGAGCGGACTAATTCCGTCACCTGCACCGGAAACTCCGGCCCAGAATAGCGGGCCAAAAATTGTTACTGGAACTGTTACCTATACCAATTCCTTTTTTACAATGGGCGTGGCTCAGCCGATTGTCATTCTTGAAGACCAGGGCGGCTTTGTAACTCGTGATCGCAAGTTTATTATCCCGGTTGAATCTCAGGTGATTGGACAGATCACTTCGGATTTTTACACATCGCCTTTCACATACAGCCTTACTTTGCCGGAAGAACCCAAAGGGAGCCTGCACGATGTTGATCATGATGGCAACGATGAAATGGGTGTGATGGTTTTTGCGGTTGCCTATTGGACCAACACCTGGGGCGATCCATTTCTTGAGCGCCGCGATCAGGGCGGCGGCGGATGGTCATCGGCATACGCCTCCACCAATGTCAGTGATGATCGTGATTCCTATCTTGAGGTCTTCGGCGGCAAGTATCTGGTGTACGCGCCGGAGGATGGGCAATCCTTCCCATCCGGGTTTGGCGGCGATAAAAAGTTATTCACAGATGACGACCCGATCATGGACATTCCTGCCGGCTGGTCTGTGATCGATTTGGATCAGACTCCATTTGAGATTGACCGATCTGAAGAGCCTGAAATTGCCTTGATCGAGCCTGAAGGTTCTGCCCTGGATGATTTCTCCTCGCTTTCCTATCCTGAGGCCTTCGATGAAATGCTTAAGAAATTCAGGAATGAGTATGCTTTTACTGAACTTAAGGATATTGATTGGGATGCAAAGGCGGCTGAGTTCCGTCCGCGTTTTGAGGAAGCGGATAAGAATAAAGACAGCCATGCCTATGTGCTGGCCTTGCGCGATTTCCTCTGGTCCATTCCCGATACTCATATTGGGTTTGACACCACCCCGTTAAATGATGATTTTCAAGCGGATATTGCCGGAGGACTCGGCTTTGCCATGCGCGAAACGGATGATGGCAAGATCATCGCCAATTTCATCACAGCCGGCGGCCCTGCCGCACAGGCTGGGATGGTTTGGGGGGCGGAGATCATTTCCCTGGATGGCGTTCCCACCGCGGATGTTGTGGATATGGTCGTTCCGTGGTCTTCTCCATTTAGCAACCTGGAAATTAAACGCTTGCAGCAATTACGTTATGCAACCCGCTTCAGGCTTGAAAAGGGTGAAGTAAAAGTGATCTTTAAGAACCCTGAAGGCACTGAGCAAACTGTAGTTTTGAAAGTGGTCAATGAAGTTGAGAGTTTTAACTCATCTTCATTCCGTGCAGGCGAAGACCAGACCGCGTTGCCGGTAGAATTCGAGCTACTGCCCAGCGGTTATGGTTATATTAAGGTTTCCAGTTTTTCAGATAATGACCTGCTTTCCATTCTGGTTTGGGAACGTGCCATGCGCTTCTTCAATGAAAATGAGGTTCCAGGCGTGATCCTTGACCTGCGGAATAACAGCGGTGGCAGCGGCTGGCTGGCAGACCAAATGGCGGCTTACTTTTTTAATGAGGAGATTGTGGTCGGACAAACCGCCTATTATGATGACAGCACAGGCGAATTTTTCATTGACCCGGATTATGAAGAGTTGATGATTCCACCGAGCGAAGATTTGCAATACAACGGTCAGGTGGTTGTGATGGTTGGTCCCAACTGCGCCAGCGCCTGTGAATTCTTTTCCTACGATATGACGATCTATGACCGCGCTATGATCGTTGGGCAGTATCCTTCTGTTGGCGCGGGGGGCGGTGTGGAAGGTTTCAATTTGCCGGGTGATATTTACGCCCAGATGACAATTGGGCGCGCCATGGATGGAGACGGTAATATTCATATTGAAGGAAGCGGCGTGGCGCCCGATCTGCGGGTACCGGTCACTTTTGAAACCTTACTGCAACAAGCCAATGGCGAGGATGTGGTGCTGGCGTTTGCCGAAAAGGTGATCAGTCAGCCTTTGGGCGCTGGCATTACCCCGTCTGCGCCTCCCGAAATGGCAAGCCCGGCTGCGGCCTCGTCCGCATTATCGTCGGGAGATAGATTCCTTGAAGATTTGGCGCGTGAGGAATATCAGGACAATGACTTTGCCGCGCCAGGGACACTGACCTATACGATCCCGCTCACCAAAGAGGAAAATTTGATCTGGATCTATGCCTGGTGCACAACTTCCAAAGAGATCCTTGACCAAAACCTAAAGAACATCGAATTAAAGTTCACCCTCAATGGTGTCCCGGTGACTTTGGATAAGTTACGTCAGGAAGATTTTCAAACCGAGGCCCAGTGGTGCAAGCTGTTTTACACTTCCTTGAGCAAATGGGCGCCTGGCGAGCATCATCTTACGACCACGGCAACTTTCACTGCGCCAATCAATGACGGTATGGCTGATTATGAAGCAGGTAATTATGTTTTGGATTACACGGTATATGTGAAACCGTAAGTGACGATGGAAGCCTCTAAAACAAAACCAATCGTTAAAACCGTCTGCGGCGGGGTTTTGGCCGAACCCGAAAAATACCCCAGTGTGATCTATCGCGGCGAGGTAATTTATTTTTGCACGCGTGGATGCCTGCTTGCATTTGAGAAAGCCCCAGAAGCATTTTTGGCTGGGGAGATTGAACATCCACTCGATGATGATGAGGCATAGAATAAAAAAGACGGGCATTCGCACCCGTCTTTTTTATTAATCAACAAACCTGTATTTGATCAAAGTCCACACCGCTTCAAAGGCATCGTGTAACTTGATCTTCTTGCCCTGCGCATAATCGCGTGGATTGAAGGTAATCGGCACTTCAAAAATACGGAAGTTGCGCTTAAGTATTTTTGCAGTGAACTCAGGTTCAAAGTCAAAGCTGTTGGCGCGCAAGACCATTCCATCAATGACCTCGCGGCGAAATACTTTGTAGCCTGTTTCCATATCCGTAAGAATTGTATTATATAGAATATTGGTCATCAGGGTCAGCATTTGGTTGGCGACCAAATGCCAGAACATGGTTACGCGGTGAGCGCGTCCGAGAAAGCGCGAGCCGTAGACCACATCTGCAAGACCTTCCTGGATCGGCTTTATCAATTCAGGGTAATCGCGCGGATCATATTCCAGGTCGGCATCTTGAATGAGGAGCACGTCGCCTTTTGCGGCCGACATACCGGTGCGGACTGCTGCTCCCTTGCCTCGATTTTTTTCATGCAGGATGACCCGCACGCCCTTTTTTCTATCCAGTTTTTTTAGAATGGCGCGTGTGCCATCCATTGATCCATCGTCAACCACAAGGATCTCATGGGCAAGTTTGGTGCCTTGCACCCGCTTCAGGATGGTTTCTATACTTTCGACTTCATTGTAAACAGGAATTATGACTGAAAGTTTCATTTGGACGGATTATAAACGAAAAGCAGTATAATCAGTTTGAAATAAAAAATTCCCCACATGGGATGGTGATTATTATGGCATCACACACAGGACAAATGCCCGCACCTGTCGGCGGTTTTTCACCCCCGCAGATCAATAGCCTTGAAGACACAGGTCTCTCCCCGCTCTGGTTGCAGGACCTGATCCTAAAAGTCTTATATTTTCGTGGTTATTTGACCGGATTCAAGATCGCGGAAGAGATCAGCCTGCCTCTCGCAGGCGTGACCGACCAGTTGCTGACCATATTAAAGCAGGAAAAATTCATTGAAGTGAAATCTTCACAGGGTGGCTTGGGCGATGGCGCTTACACTTATGGAATTACCAGCGCCGGCATATTACGCGCGCGTGAAGCCATGGAACGCAGTCAATATGCCGGCCCGGCCCCCGTGCCTTTTGAAATGTATAACGAAGCCATTCGCCACCAGAAAAGTGGACGATTAACCGTTAACTCGCGCTCGATGCGCAAGATCCTTTCGCAATTGGTTATTTCAGAATCCACATTCCAAAGACTCGGTCCGGCGCTTAACTCGGGTTCATCCATTTTTATGTATGGACCGCCCGGGAACGGAAAGACCAGCATCGCCCGCGCTTTTGGCAACCTCGTCCTCAGCCAAAACATGTACATTCCTTATGCCTTGTATTTGGATGGACAGGTCATAAAAGTATACGATGCGGTCAGCCATACTCTTTCGCCAGATACCGACTTATCCAATGACAGCGGCTTTGCAGGCGGACTGCGCTCCAATATCCGCCATGATCCACGCTGGGTAAAAATTCGCAGACCGTTCATTGTCGTTGGCGGCGAATTAACCCTTGAAGGTCTCGATCTGGTCTTCGACGATACCACCAAATTTTATGAAGCCCCATTTCAAGTGAAAGCCAATGGCGGCATTTTGTTGATCGATGACTTCGGACGCCAGCAGGTCCGTCCGCGCGACCTGCTAAATCGTTGGATCGTTCCACTTGAAAACCGCGTGGACTATTTGCGTTTGCATACCGGACGTAAAGTGGAAGTACCGTTCGATGTGCTGATTGTTTTCTCCACGAACCTGCCGCCCAAAGATCTGGTGGATGAGGCCTTCCTGCGCCGCCTGCGCCACAAAATTGAAATTGGCGATCCGTCCTTTGATGAGTATCGTGAAATCTTCAAACGTGTTTCCAAGGATAGAAACATCGAATACAACGATCAGGGTTTGGCCTATCTTTTGCAGGAATGGTACATCAAACGCAACCGCAAATTGCGCGCCTCCCATCCGCGCGATTTGTGCGACCAGATCATTGATATCGCCTCCTATCTTGCCGTGCCGCCCGTCATGTCCCGTGAGATGATTGACCATGCCGGCAAAGCCTATTTTGTGGATATTTAAACCGCTTCGTACTTGGTGGTTGAGTAGTAGCGCCATGGCGCCACGTATCGAAACCAAACCGAAACCTGATACACATGTTTGAAAATTTTCCCACCCCCATCATTCTCGCTCATCGCGGCGACCTGGCACATGCGCCGGAGAATACCCTGCCGTCATTTTCGCAAGCCATCCAAAAGGGCGCCGACGGTGTCGAACTGGACGCGAAACTGACCCGCGATGGTCACGTCATCGTCATGCACGATTCCAGCGTTGACCGCACGACGAACGGCAAAGGAAAAGTTGCATCTTTTTCGCTTGAAGCAATCCGCAAGCTGGATGCAGGCGCCTGGTTCAACGAAAAATTTACCGGCACAAAAGTCCCTTTGCTTGAAGAAGTATTTGAAACCGTGAACAGGGATAAATTGATCAACATTGAATTGACTAATTATTCGACCCCGCGTGATGGGCTGACAGAAAAAGTATGCGAGTTGATCAAACATCACAACAACCAAAGCCAGATCATCTTCTCATCCTTTTTCGCATCCAATTTGAAGAAGGCCGCTCTGCTCAGTCCTGAAGTGCCGCGCGGTCTGCTCGCCATGCCAGGCCTGATCGGTTTGTGGGCGCGCTCTTTTGGATTTATGTTTGGGGATTATCAAGCCCTCCATCCACATATCTCCAGCACAAGCAGGGAGCAGATGCAGCGCGCACATCGCCTTAAACGCCGTGTGCATGTGTGGACGGCGAATACGCCCGCCGAAGTAAATCAGCTCAAAGAGTGGGGTGCTGATGGCATCATTACCGATGACCCCGAAACTGCATTGCGGGCACTCGGGAGGGGTGTGTGAGTCACTGTTTCGTAGGATACCGGGATCAGGCTGGGGCGGAGAGCGAAGCGAATATCAGCGTGGCGCCGTTCATTGGGCGGCGTCCGTTTTATCTTAAAGTCAAGTCATGTCACAAGAGAACTCATTGCGCTTAATCCGATTCTTAATGCTGGTTATCTTCATTGTCACGCTCGTGCCAATGCCGGTACAGGCTCAATCCCCCACGCCTCCTGCGGCGATTCGGCTTATATTGGATAGGATGACCCCGGAGGAACGCATTGGGCAATTGTTCCTGGTATCTTTTAATGGAACGGATACGAGCGCGGCTTCACTGATCCATGATCTGATTGTCCGTTATCACGTGGGGGGCGTTATCCTGCAAGCCGGAAATGATAATTTCTCGGCCTCGAATACCTTAATACAAACTCACGAGCTTATTGATGGTCTGCAACGAATTGAATGGGATGCCACTGTACAACCAGTGAAAGACCCTGTCACCGGGCAGATACTTAACCCTGCCTATGTTCCGCTGTTTATTGGAAGTACGGAAGAACAGGATGGTTATCCAACGGATCAGATCCTGAATGGCTTGACTTCCCTGCCGAGTGAAATGGCCATTGGAGCAACCTGGAATACAGAACTCGCTGAAAGAGTAGGGCAGGTACGGGGAGGCGAGCTTGCCGCGCTTGGCTTTAATTTGCTCATTGGGCCTTCCCTGGATGTATTGGAAAATCCTTCAAGTTCAGGCGGCGACCTGGGCACGCGCGCCTTTGGCGGTGACCCATTTTGGGTGGGAGAAATGGGACGCGCCTATGTGGCTGGTTTGCATCAGGCCAGCAACAATAAACTGCTGGTGATCGCCAAGCACTTTCCCGGTGTGGGCGGCGCTGACCGATTGCCTGAATTGGAGGTTTCCACTGTTCGAAAATCGCTTGAGCAATTGAAACAGATTGAGTTAGCTCCGTTTTTTGCAGTGACAGGCAATGCCGCTTCCCCGGAAACTGCGGTGGATGGTTTGCTTGTTTCACATATCCGCTATCAGGGTTTTCAGGGAAATATCCGTGCAACCACCCGCCCGATTAGTTTTGACTCTCAGGCTTTGAATCAGATTCTGGCATTACCTCAGTTTTCCACCTGGTATTCCGAGGGTGGGTTATTGGTCAGTGATAACCTCGGCACGAGCGCAGTCAGCGATTTCTATACTTCAGGGGGCGGCCAGTTTTCTGCGCGTGTCGCCGCACGGGATGCCTTTCTGGCAGGCAATGATCTTTTATATCTTGGCAATATTAAATCGAATGATGCTCCGGATACTCAAACAACCATCACCCGTATTCTCGATTTCTTTGCGCAGAAGTATCGCGAAGATTCGGCATTCGCTTCGCGGGTGGATGCGTCTTTGGCGCGCATCCTGGCCGCAAAATTGGATTTGTACGGAAATTTCACCCTTGGCAATGTAACCGTTTCTGATGCCGGACTGGCCGGGCTTGGCGCGGCAACGGATGTCACCTTTGATGTTGCCCGCAACTCAGCAACACTGATCAGCCCTGATCTGCAGGATATCACCGCCAGCATGCCGCTTCCGCCTCAACCTGACGAGCGGCTGGTCTTTATTACAGATTCTACAACCATAAAACAATGCACAGATTGTATTCCGCAGGCACTGCCGGCGGTGGATGCGCTAAAGAATGCCATTCTGCAACTTTATGGACCTCAGAGCGGAAATCAAATTGAAGATTTTAGAATGTCATCCTACTCACTTCAAAATTTACAGGACCTGCTCGATACCCCGGATAACAACCAATTCATAGCTGATGCATTGAGTGTCGCAGATTGGATCGTTATCTCCATCAACGATGCATCGCAAGGACAGCCCGCCCTCATCAGCCGTTTTTTGCGCGAGCGCCCGACCCTTCTGCGTGATAAGTATGTGATCCTGTTTGCTTTTGGCGCGCCGAATTATTTTGATACGACCACCATTTCCAAATTCACTGCCTATTACGCGCTTTACAGCAAACAACCTCAATTCATAGATGTGGCCGCGCGTCTGCTTTTTCAGGAATTGACGCCCATTGGCGCTTCGCCGATATCCATTTCCGCTGTTGGATACGATTTGATCTCCGTCATGGCGCCGGATGCAGCGCAGATCATTCCGCTCTTTCTGGACCTCGCGCCTGTTCCTGTTACCCCCGGCTCTTCACTTACACCCGAGCCGACTCCGATTCCTCTCTTCCGAATTGGAGACACCATTGCCATACGCACCGGTGTCATCAAAGATAATAATGGACACCCCGTTCCGGATGGAACGGTGGCGCAATTCTCAATGATGCTGACTGGGGATGGCGGCGGGATTCTAAAGCAGGTGGAAGCGACCACGACCCAGGGTGTAGCGCGTGCCGCATTCGGTTTGGACAAACCCGGTCTGCTCGAAATCCGGGTTGCCAGTGAACCTGCCGTCATTTCCGAAGTTCTTCAGTTGGATGTCTCTCAGTCTGGCGCTGTGGCGGTTACGGTGGTCGTGCCAGAATTGACCCAATCTATAGAGCCGACTCCTGCTGCGCCGGTTGTTGAAGAAGAAGACGGCTATATTTCACTGGACGGCTATCCGCGATTCTCAGCCTGGCTGGTCACAATGTTCCTGGTCTTATCCAGCGCCGGTCTTGCTTACTGGGTTGCCATCCGGGTGACACAGCGCCGCTCTGCCTTGCGCTGGGCGTTGGGCGTCCTGTTGGGCGGGCTTATCGCTTATAACTTCCTTGCGTTCGGTTTGTTTGGAATAGCGAACTGGCTGATAAACGCGCAACTATCAGGGGTGATTACCTTCGTATTTCTGGGGGAATTGCTTGGTTTTGTGGGGGGCTGGTTGTGGTCGCGCAGATAGAATAGCTCATTCGTCCAGCCATTAATTTAGGGAAAAATAATAATATCCTGGCAGATCGTGAACCTCCTGCGTCAGTATTGTAAGGAAATTGTGACAATCATTCCCCTTGAACGTACTTCCGTCGCAACCATGATTTGGCGGATTACCCCAAAGAACGCGATACGAGTAAATCCCTGACTAAGTTCATAGAACTTTTCTGAAGCGGACTCGCCCTCAGCCCGAAGTGTTACACTGAACCTGTCGAAGTGCGCCATCAAGGTTCTGAGCTGGTGAATTTAGCCCTGCCCACCTTAAACACAAAACAATCCCGTTTCATCACCTTGTAACGTTTGATGTTGGATGAGTTCTGCGTTTTCCCCAATCCATTCCAATTTGTCGAGCAGACGCATTCGTGTGGCTGACGCAAGGCCCCGCAAATCTGATTGCGCTTCGGGCGTTAGGAGGACTTGATATGGTTTCATCCCTCCATCTCGTCGCGGAAGGATTTCAAATCCATGCCCTCGCTTGCCTGGGATTGCTTGATCGCCTTTCGCAGGGACTCGGCAAAATCGGGGCGCAGTTCGCTGGCAGGCTCGTCAATGCTGGTGAGCGCATCCATTAGTTGCGTCATCCACGCTTCGAGCCGCTTGTCCACGGCGCGCTCGATGAGAGTTTCAAACTCATTTGTTGATAATTGATTAACTGTTTTGTTCATAAGTACCTCTCAATATCTGCGTTAATTATATCCTGCTTTTCATTGTGTAGAAAATGCCCATCGCCAAGCCCTACCGCTTGCTACGCTCGGGTACTGTGTCTCCAAATCCGCACCATATAAATTGACTAGCTTGTGCTATCTTCCTTGCGCTCGGGTTGTTTGGAATAGCGAACTGGCCGGTAAATGCGCAACTTTCAGGCGTGATTACCTTCGTATTTCTGGGGGGGAATTGCTTGGTTTTGTGGAGAGCTGGTTGTGGTCGCGCAGATAAGAAAATACATCACGATTCTGGAGTTCATCAACATATAAATTTTTGATTTGCCCCGCATTTTTATGGGAAAATGCAAAATAAAAAGTTATTACTGACTCACCTTACGCACCAAGCATGATTCCCTGAGCGGAGCGAAGGGTCTCTGAGATTGTCGTAGAGACCCTTCGCTGTCGCTCAGGGCGACATCACTATAAAAGCGTGAAAGTGTGTTAGGTGAGTTACTGATCACTGATTCCTGCTCTTACGCCGTTTCCAAATACTTCGTGATCTCGTAATCTGTCACTCGCAGGCGGAAATCATCTGCCTCTTCGAGTTTCGCGCGCATGTAGGCTTCATAAAGCATTGTGCCGAGCGCGGATTTCAACACTTCATCCTTCTCCAACTCGCTCAGGGATTCGGCTAATGAGCCAGGCAGTTCGGTCACACCCAACTTGGTGCGCTCTTCCTTGTCGAGATGGTACAGGTTGATGTTGTTCAATGGCTTGGGCGCGGCGAGATTCCTGTCAATGCCATCGAGGGCGGCGGCCAGCATCACGGTAAACGCCATATACGGATTGGATGAAGGATCAGGGAAGCGCAATTCAGCGCGCACGGCCTTGTCGCGTCCCTCGGTATAGCGCGGAATGCGGATCAAGGCCGAGCGGTTCTGCTGCGCCCAGCCGATATACACAGGCGCTTCATAACCAGGAACCAGGCGCTTGTAGGAGTTCACGGTCGGAGCAACCACGCCAGCCAGCGCGCGGGCATGTTCCAACTGACCTGCAATGAATGAATATGCCAGGGGCGATAGTTTAGCCGAATCCTTTGCATTGAAGAATAGGTTGTTGCCCGTTTTAATATCGAAGAGAGACTGGTGGCAGTGCATCCCAGACCCATTAATGCCGTAAACAGGCTTGGGCATGAAAGAAGCGATCAATCCATGTTGCGCGGCAATTGCCTTCACGGTGTACTTCAAAGTCAGCACATTATCCGCGGCCTTGAGCGCATCTGCAAAGCGGAAATCAATTTCGTGCTGTCCCAACGCAACTTCGTGGTGACCCACTTCCACATCGAGTCCCATTGCATCGAGCGCATCCATCAACGCAGTGCGTACCACAACGGCTTCATCGAAGGAAGAGAAATCAAAGTAACCGCCCGTATCGTGGGGGACAGGATGAACGCCTTGGCCATTCTCACCTTTGAACAGGAAGAACTCAGGCTCGGGTCCAATGTTGAGCATCCAGCCGCGATCGGCAATTTTCTTGAGAATGCGCTTCAATGCCCCGCGCGGATCGCCTTCGAAAGGGTCGCCGCCTGGTGTAAAAATATCGCAGAACACGCGGGCGCGTTTTGACTCAGCCGCAGACCACGGCAGAACCGCATACGTATCAGGATCGATCTTCAGGCGCATGTCACTTTCCTGAATGCGTGCGAAACCTTCCACTGAAGAACCGTCGAACCACGCGCCATCGTTGAGCACATCTTCGAGGTGGCGAATCGGCATGTCCACGCTCTTGACCGCACCCATCACATCAGTAAACTGAAGAGACAGGAACTTGACATTATCTTCCTTCACTTTATTAAGCAGATCTTTTCCGTCCATTTTCTAATTCTCCTTTTTGATTTTTGATTTACGATATTTCGACAACGTTTCGATACGGCTTCGCCAGTCAACGCGGCGGATCAACACAAGTTTACGATTGACATCCGACAACTGATCACTGATTACTGTTTACTGATTACTCTCCACTACAACCTCCTTCGCTTCATTCTTAACCTTGGGCCTGGTACTGTTAATGAACATGACCGCCCCGATGATGATCACAGTCGCCACCCCAATGCGCGGCTCGAGCGCCTCATTTCCAAACCAAGTCCCAAGCAAAACCGCAACGATCGGGTTGACATAAGCATACGTCGAAACCAGTGAGATCGGGGCATTTTGCAAAAGCCAGCCATACGAAACAAACCCGATCAGGGAACCCAAAAAAATTAGATACAACAATCCATAGAGCGAGCGCGCTGATACTGCGCTGACCTCCCAACCATTCAATTCGCCGGAGATAATCGAAATGATAAACAAACTAATACTTCCCATTAACATTTGTGCGCCGGTATTCATCAATGATGATTTTGGCAAGTCTGCTGATTTGCTGTATATGGAACCAATCGTCCAAAACAAACAAGCCGAAAGCAAAGCCGCCACGCCAAATGGATTTAACTTGGTAGTGCTTCCAGAAATTTCAGAAGGCCCGACTAGGATGAAGATGCCCACGAAGCCGATCAGTAATCCGACAATTCCCTGCCAGTTTGGTTTTACGCCGTTCGGCCGTATGGCTTCACCGATCACTAAAAACATCGGGACGGAAGCGATGATCAGCGCGGCAATCCCCGACGGGATGAACTGCTCAGCCCATGAGACCAGTCCATTGCCGCCTAACAAGAGTAGGATGCCGATGATCGCAGTGGAAATCCATTGTCTGCGCGTAGGCATTTCCTGTTTTACCGCACGTTGCCAAACGACAAGGATGATGCCTGAAACAAGAAATCGAATCCCTGCATGAAAAAAAGGTGGAATGGTTTCGATTGCGACCTTAATTCCCAGATAAGTCGAACCCCAGACTATGTATAGAGCTAATAACGCCAACCAGATTTTAGATTTCATTTTTTCCTTCTTGTTTCATTCCATTGCGAGGAGGGTGATCTTCCCGACGCGGCGTCCTGAGCTGTTATCCTGAGCCTGTCGAAGGGCTGTCAAAGGGAAGCAATCCCATCTTTTCAGTAGATCACGAAAACCTCGCGTAGGTTGTGTTCTCTAGTGCAACGCTTTGCGTGGCGTTAGAGAACGCCAATTGCACTCTTTCGAGAAGTACTGATTATGAGGGAACTGCTTCCCGCGAAGCGCTCGCATTGACATACTCTCTCGCGAGTAATGCCTTCTTCCTCGCCGCGCCATACCGATAATTTCCGAATTCACCGCTCTTGCGGATCACACGATGACACGGGATCAAATAAGCAATTGGATTATGTCCAACCGCCGTACCGACTGCGCGTATTGCGTTTGGGCTGCCGATCTGTGCGGCGATGTGCTCGTAGGTGGTCACCATGCCAGTTGGGATGTTGAGCAATGCTTCCCAGACTTTGATCTGGAAATTCGTGCCGCGCAGGTGAAGCTTGAGCGGCGGGTTGAGTAGTCCCGCGCGATTTTCGCGGGACGTATCGCGAAGCCCTCGTAGGGGGAAACCATCCGCTTGATCGAAAGCTGCACCAGTTTCACGCGTTGCACTGAGCCGTGTCGAAGTGTCAGGAAAGATGCGGGCGATGAGCGGAGCAGTGGTTTTGTAATCTTCGATCATCTTCGCCTGTTTCCAATCTGTGACAAGGTTGTCAATCGCATTGCCTTCGCTGGTTTGTACAAATCCCAAATGGCAGATGCCACGCTCGGTTGTGGCGATCAGGCACTTGCCAAACGGTGTGAGATGCAAACCGTACAGAATGGTTAATCCCGCGCCATGCGATTTGTATTCACCAGGCGTTACTGCCTCGGTGTTGACAAAAAGATCATGCAAGCGCCCCAGGCTTGATAGCCCGACTTGATGCGTTGTATCAAGCAGGTTTTCAGAGTGGGCAAGTAATTCCTTGGCGTGTTCTTTTGTTAAGAACTGCATAAAGCGCTTCGGGCTGATACCCGCCCATTTCGTGAACAACCGCTGGAAGTGATATTCGCTCAAGCCGATGGCTGATGCGATTTCATCGAGTTCAGGCTGTCTCTGCGCATTGACTTCGATATATTGGATCGCCAGTTCGATGATTTGATACTGTTGCGAGTGTTCGTCGAATAGCTTAATTGTTGATTCCATATTTATCTCCTTTGTCTTAGAGATATTGTATTGGCGGTCATATGCGGAAGCCACCCGATTCTTGCTCATTTTCTCCTTGTTATCTTCAAAACCTGACAGGTCTTCGAGATGTTCGATATAAAAAGTGTTGAGGCTGAGACCTGTCAGGTTTGCTTATGAAATAAAAAAACAGACATGCGCGGGCATGTCTGTTTAAATACACATGGTATTAAAAAGAAACGCCCTTCCAGAAACTTACAAGCCATGAGATAAAACCATTGTTTACCTTGTACTTGTAATCACCGCGTTCACCTTGTCCCAAACATCGCTGTCTGGTTTTCGGTGACGAGCAATAGAGTTTTTTAAACACCCTTGCTCATAACGCTTGCTTTGGAAGGGAGAAGGAAGCCAGTGATCTGGCTTCGAAGGCATCCGCTGATCTGTCCGATTTTCTCACCTCACCCCAACCCTCTCCTTTTAGGAGAGGGAGAAGGAAGGTGATTAGCGTCCCGTTCGCACGGGAGAACCTTCACCTCGTGATCCCGCCGCAGGCGGGACCCAGCCGCTTTTATCTCCGTATGTAATTTATCTTACAATGGGGCGTATTGTATACGCACCCCGTCAACTCGTCAAGTTAAATAAAAGACCCCGCTTATGCCGTGTACCGCCAGGTTTTGAACCTGCATGAGCAGGTGGTCTCGGATTGGGAAACGCCGCCTTGGCTCAGGCCTATCGCGTTATTTCTTCAAAATAAGAGACCGTTCAAAAGATGTTGGCCCAAAACGTGAGGGCGATATCACGCGCACAGCAGGGTTATGATTCTTATACCATATTCCAACAGGCAGGGATAGATAAATATTAAACATTGAAAATGCAGCCTTTTAATAAAGCAATTGATTTTATGAAAGTATTGTGCTACGCTAAGCATGTTGTGCCCAAACTAATACCAGGGCGGTAAATATGGCAAGCAGACGGATTATTTCATTGGCTCGGCCCTGAAACCTATAGACACATATAAAAAAGACTCTGAGCGTTTGAATCAGAGTCTTTTTTACTTGTGTACCTGTATACCTGTATACCTGTATACCTGTATACCTGTATACCTGTATACCTGTATACCTGTGTACTTTTTTACATTACGGATACACCCTCTTGATGGTCCTCGGGAATGCAATCGCCTCGCGGATGTGTTCGATGCCGCAGATCCATGAGGTGACTCGTTCCGTTCCCATGCCGAACCCTGAATGGGGGACTGAGCCATATTTGCGTAATTCCAAATACCATTTGAAGGCATCCTCGGGAAGTTTCTCTTTGCGGATGCGCGCCAGTAATGTGTCATGGTCGCTCATGCGCTCGGAGCCGCCGCAGATTTCGCCGTAGCCTTCGGGTGCGAGTAAGTCCACGCTTTTGCAGATTTCGGGTCTGCCGGGCCACGGTTCCATGTAAAAGGCTTTGACCGCGCTGGGATAGCCATAAACGAAAACGGGTTTGTCAAATTGACTGGTAATGGCGGTCTCGTGCGGCGCGCCAAAATCCATGCCCCATTCGAAGGCGAGTAATTCCTTCTTCTCAGGATCAGTTTCTTTCTCGCGTAATTCTTCGATCATCTTTGCCGCGTCATCGTAGGAAATGCGCGGGAAGGGAGCGACGGTCTTTTCCAGCCTGGAAATGTCACGCCCGAGGGATTTCAACTCAGGCAGACGGTCACGCAGGACGCGCTGGATGATGTGCGTGAGCATCTGCTCTTCGACTTCCATCAGCCCATCCAGATCGCAGAAAGCGATCTCAGGTTCGAGCATCCAGAACTCGGTCAGGTGGCGGCGCGTTTTTGATTTCTCCGCGCGGAAGGTGGGACCGAAGCAGTAGACTTTTCCAAACGCGAAGATATTCGCTTCGTTATAGAGTTGACCAGTTTGCGCGAGATAGGCTTTGCCCTCGTCGAAATATTCAGTTTCAAACAGAGTGGTTGTGCCTTCAGCGGCGGCAGGCGTGAGGATGGGTGTGTCCATCGCGATGAAGCCGTTGTTGTCGAGCCATTCGCGGGTAGCCGCCATCACCGTGGCGCGGACACGCAGGATCGCCCATTGACTCTGCATCCGAATCCACAGGTGACGATTATCGAGCGCGAAATCCACGCCGTGATCTTTGAGCGACATGGGATAATCCAAACCCGCCTCTTGCACAATTTCAATTTGCTTCACGCCGATTTCATATCCGCCAGGGATACCAGGCGCGCGCTTATCCTCGCGGACGGGTCCCGTGATAATGACAGACGACTCTTGCGGCAGGCGCATGACCCTGTCAAAGACTTCTGGTTCAAGGTCACCTTTGAAGGCGACGCATTGCACAAAACCCGAGCCGTCGCGCACGAGCAGGAAGACCAACTTGCCCTTGTCGGTGCGGTTATAGACCCAGCCTTTGATGGTAACTTCTTTTTCTACGTAATTTGAAATTTTTGAAACGCTGATGGTTTCAGCCATGAATTGAGTCCTTAAATGAATTGGTTGGCCCAATTATAGCAGATGCATAATGCCACTCCGTTGGAGAATATTTTTGTGCGTGTAAACACGAGATTTTAAAGCGCGAGAAAAAAACACAGCATCCCATAGTACCTTATTCAAGCCGCCGCGAATTTATTGACGAACGACGCGCTCGACCCGGAGGCGAAAATCCCTGAGTTCAAGGCGTGTGCAGTGCAGGTGTTCCCTGCAAGGGAGGAGGAGTTGGCGAATCCTGAGGTTGAGGTGAGGAGGGGGAGGTATTAGGGTTACGAGGTACGGGATACGTGTTACGTGGTGAGTGTTTCGTATTGCGTACTGCGTAAAATGAGAACTCGGAGATTCTGGAAGGCTCCGAGTTCTTTGTTGTGTATCTTGGGTTGTGCGTTTCTAAAACAATTTTTGCTGTGCAAACACTGTCAAATCTATAAACTCGTTTGGCTCCAATTGCTCGTATTCCTTCTGCGGCACTTTGATGTATTGCCAGTTTGTTCCTGTTAATCGTGTGGCGTTTTCGCACCAGAGAATTGCGGCGCGGTCTTTGTTGGCGACATCCACATCTTCACGCCCTTTGGTTTCGACAAGGTAATGCGCGCCTTCTTTGTTTATGGCGACAAAATCAGGTTCATAGTAACGCAGGTTGTTTCTTGAGTCGGTGTATTCAATGACAAAGCCAAATTGTTCGGGAAGTTTGGCGAAACTCTCAATGTCTTTGGCTTTTTCAAGGAATTTGGCGAAGTTGAGTTCAAACTCATTGCCAGCCGCGACAAGGTTGTAAACAGTTTTACGTGCGGGCAACGTTTGACGTGAATATGGGAACGCAGGAGTCTCTGAAAGTTTTCGACCTTCCGTGAGGAGTTGTGGTTCAAGTTCCTGCACAACCAACGGACGTAACGCTTTGACAAAAGTCTGCACCGTCACATACGCGGCTACTTTGGTGGAGATGGCTTCGATAATGACAGCGTCATCAAGATTGATTGCTTCATTGAAAGCGCGGAAGCGTAAAAACTCCTGTACCTTCGGCACAAGCGCGGCAAATTGCGAGGGTAGTTTAACGTCGCTGGCGATTTTCTTGGCGTAATACGAAATGACTTCCTGCGAAGTCTGCGCTTCGGGCAAGGTGTACGTTCGGTCAATTTCCTTTTGTAGGGTCAGCAGGTCATAGCCTTCATACTGAAATGTCTTGGCGGTTTTGTCGTCAGATTTTTTGGGCAGGGTTGGGCATTGGAAGGACATTACATCCAACGCGGCGATTTCCTCAGCAAGTGTTTTCTTGCGCGCTAAAGCGGGACTCAAAACTGGCATGATGATATCTTTGTCCATCTTGTCGGGGTCTGGCATGATGGTTGTAATGACCAGTTTATCTTTGCCGACCTGGAAGGTCTCGAAGGCAATTTCTTCTTCCCGCTCCAAATCCTCAACGAATTCGATAAACGCCTTGTTGCCAATGACATCCACGCGCTCGATGTAATCTATGGCGACGTTGCGGAACATGCGCCGCAAGCCGCGCCCAATCGTTTGTTCTGGAAGGATATTTGCCTTTGATGTGTACGGGCGCAAGCCAACCACAACCGTTACGTTCTGAACATCCCAGCCTTCGCGCAACATCAATACACTGACGATGGCTTTCACGGGACTATTCAAGTCGTCCACTTCCCGTGATGCCTTGCGGGCTTTGTCCAAATCTTTTTTGGTGATTTCACCTTTGGTGTCGGTGTGAATGACCAGCAAGCCTTTGCCGCCGAATTCCGATGGATATTTCTTTTGCAGATAGTCGCCCACATCATCGGCTTCGGTTGTGTCATTCATCATCACGAACAACACAGGCTTTTTACCGAGCGGTTTCAATTGCTCAACGTATTCCTTCCAGCGTTCCACGCCAGCGGTCAGATAGGCTTCATACTTGCGGCTGGCAATCGTGGACTTGGCTTCGGCAATGCCGTGAGTAATCCCTTTGATGGGACGCTTGACGATGCCGTCAATGATGGCTTGTTTGAGCGGGTAATCAAAAATCGTCCAGGTGAAAAGCGCGCCTTTGGAATAGCGCGGGGTGGCGGTGAAATCGAGTTGAAGGGCGAGTAATCCGACCTCACCCCCGACCCCTCTCCTGGAAGGAGAGGGGGGAGCGGAAGAGGGGGAGGCGTGGAGTTTGCGAATGATTTTGTTCCATTCGCTTTCTTCATCATGAGTATGATGCGCTTCATCATTGATAACCATTGTTGCGTTGCCGCGTGCAATAATGTGCTTGTCGAAATCTTCGATTTCCAATTTTTGCGCTGGCGGTTTGCTTCCAAGAACCGCCGTCATGATGTCAGGCTCATCGTCGTTGGAGGTATCGGCGCGTTCGTAGAACTGCTGGATATTGGTGAGATATAACGCGCCAAGTGAGTGAGCGCGTTCGGCGTCGCCGCGCATATAACAATCAAAGTCCCAATAAATCCTGAGTTCTTCGGGGATGACAGGGTCGGCGCGGAAGATGAGACCATTGGCAAAATCTGTGCGGAGACGTTCAAAGACAATGACGTTTGGAGCAAAAATCAAAAAGGTCTTGGCGTAATCGTCGCGCCCCTCGGCAACCGCATTGAAGTATTGCCATGCAATCGCCAGCGACATGACTTTGGTTTTTCCCGAACCTGTCGCCATCTTGATACAGTAGCGAGCAAAGTCGTCGTATTGTAAGAGACGTAAATCTTTATTCGACCCTGCGTAATTCTCGACCAAATCCTTATGGCGGCGGACATTGGCAACTTCGTAAAGATAGATGAGCGTTTCAATCGCGAACTTTTGCGAGTCGTGATAGATGAATGTCTTTCCATTGGGCAAACGATGGTCGGTATGGAACCAATAGTTGAGCAAAAGCCTGCTGGTATCTGTTGCTCCCTTGTAATCAGAATCACGCCAGGCGTCCACCGCTTCTCGAATGGCTGGCACGCACGGCGCGGTCTTGACCTGCGGTTGCAGGAAGTTCAATTGCCCTTTGGTCTTTTTGCGGGCGGATGATTTCTTTATTGCAGTTGTCTTTGTGTTGCGCGGCATGTGTTCGTCCTTTAGGAGCGCACAAAGTTTGTTTGGCGCGCTTGGTTTCGGCGGACTGAAGTCCTGCCTCAGTTCGTGAAAGTCGGATAAATCCGACTCGTCGGAGACGCGAGTCCGAAGGACTTCCATGTACTGAGCAGGCGGCTTCCCTGGCACCGCCCGCCAGGGCAGGTGTAGCCCCGCTTGTCAAAATTCATTCACATCTACAACATTTTCGCGCGCCTTTGCAACGTGCTACAATGTGGTTGCGCCAGTCGGCTGCATGGCGAAAGTCGGCTCCAAGCCGTGCGCTCGAAATCCGAGCCTAGCCTACAGAGGGCTGGTTTTTCTATTCCACATTATCATCGGGTTGTTCATCGAGGTCATCTATATCAGGGACATAATAAAAGCGGGCAGGTCGAATTTCCCTGATGATGAGGGTAATCTGCTGAGTGACTAACGGGCGCAGGTCGAAAACATCGGGAATTTCCAATTCGTTTTCTTCATCTTCAGGGTTCATATTCGTCCTCGTCGTATCATTATGATATGTCATTGCGAGACCGAAGGTCGAAGCAATCTCCTGGTTCGAGGGGATTGCTTCGTCGGGAAGAACACCCTCCTCGCAATGACATTACTCCACTTTCACCTTCAACGTCTTCGTCGTGTCATTCCCAAGTATATCAATCACCTTGACCACAACAGTGTATTCCCCCGCCGCTTCGTAGACATGACTTGCCGACTTCTGCAAATCGGGATTCTTGCGCGTGCGATAGGTTTGCCACTGGTTGTGGAAGGTATCGCCTTTGAAGTCCCAATCCACTGCCCAGTAATCTACCCACTGTGACCAGTGCTTGATGGCTTTCTGCACATCCTTTGGAACGTCATCGGGCGGGATGACAAAATCACTCAGGGTCAGGGAGACAGTCCTGTCATTGCGAGGCGAAGCCGAAGCAATCTCCACTTTGCCAGGTGATTGCTTCGCCGCTGCGCGGCTCGCAATAGACTTTATCGGAAATAGGGTTATGATAGGCGAATGCTGACATACGATGAACTCAAAGAAAGCCCGAGGAAATTTGTTTCGTTCACCAGTCTGACACCCGACGAATTTGATTTGCTTCTACCAGCC
>VGNE01000018.1 GCA_016866215.1 Chloroflexota bacterium
GAAAACTGATGGCATTCATCATTCTGTTTGCCGGTTGCGATGCCGCCGGGCGCGCGCCGCAGAAACCCGAGGGTGTTTCGATCGCTTTGCCTCCCTCTGAACATGAGGGCGAAATGTCCGTCGAACAAGCCCTGCTGGAACGCAGGTCCGTCCGCGAATATGCCCCCGGTCCGCTGACCATGAGCGAGATTTCCCAATTACTTTGGTCCGCGCAGGGAATTACCCATCCCAACGGCTTGCGCACTGCGCCGTCCGCCGGGGGACTCTATCCGTTGGAAATTTACCTGGCGGCGGGGGAGGTCGTTGATCTCGAGGCTGGGATTTATCGTTACAAGCCGCAGGGACATGAATTGCTCTCCGTTCGTGAGGGCGATCATCGCCGGGAACTGAGCCGCGCCGCGCTTGGTCAATCTGCGCTCCTGGAGGCTCCGGCGGTGATCGTCATTGCCGGGGTGTACGAGCGTACCACGGTCAAATACGGGGAGCGGGGCGTGCAATACGTTCACATCGAGGTCGGCTGCGCCGCGGAGAATATTCACCTCCAGGCGGTGTCACTGGGACTTGGCACGGTGTTCATCGGCGCATTCCACGATGACGGGGTGAAGGAAGTCCTGCGGTTGGGGGCGGATGAACAGCCGTTTGCCTTGATGCCGGTCGGAAGGATGCAAACCCCCTGACGGGATATGCGCGCCGTGTGGTGAGACGCTTTCCTGCCCTCCCTTTTAGCCGCTCCCCGGATGGAAACCCTCGCCGTGGGGGCAGGGGGACTATAATCTCCTCGGAGAACGGCAGAATGAAACCGACAAACGAATCGTCCTCCTCGAAGCCCGGGGGCGGACTTGCGATCCAGTCAAGTCTCTTTCTCCTCTTCGCCGCCATGCTGACGTTCGAGATCAACCTGATGCGCCTTTTTTCGGTGGCGCAGTTCTATCATTTTGCCTTTATGATCGTCAGCATTGCCCTGCTGGGCTTCGGCGCCAGCGGCACGGCATTGACCATCTTCCCCGCCCTCCAACGTGGAGATCCAAAACAGCGTTTAAGTCAATCGGCGTTTGCAATGGGGTTGAGTATTCTCGCCGCCTATTTACTGACCAACCACCTGCCCTTCGATTCCTTCAGCATCGCCTGGGACCGCCGCCAGGTTTGGATCCTCGTCCTGCATTACGTTGCCCTTGCCGCGCCGTTCTTCTGCAGTGGCATGGCGCTCGGATTTTTGTTGAACGCCTTCCCTCAATCGGCTGGGACGACGTACTCGGTCAACCTGCTTGGCTCGGCGGCGGGCTGCGTCATCGCGCTGCTCGCCCCTGCGTATCTTGGCGGAGAGGGAATGGTGACCTTGAGCATCGCACTCGCGTCATTGGCTGGCATAACTTCATCGTTTCGTTTTCGCCAATTCGCAAATTGGAAATGTCACTGCGAGCGCTCTGCGCGAAGCAATCTCCTCGCTAAAACCGGGAGCTTGCTTTGGGAAAACCGCCCTCGCAATGGCATACTGAGAATTGTTGCCGCATCCGTATTATTCCTTTTCTCCCTCCTTGACCTCGGCTTGCGCTTCACCGGTAACCCATCCTTCGCTTTCCTCGACCTGCGCATCTCGCCGTACAAGAGTCTTTCATACACTCTGCAATATCCCGATTCCAGCGTGATCCATCGCCAGTGGAACGCCTTCTCGCGCGTGGACGTGGTGCGAAGCGGCGGCATCCATTCCCTGCCCGGACTCAGTTATCGTTATTTGGGACCGCTCCCGTCATTGGATGGACTGCTGGTGGACGGCGGCGACCTCAGCTCAATTCTCCAATCCTCATCCGATTCTGCCTTCGTCTTTTTCCTCCCCAATTCCCTTGTGTTTCATCTCCG
Source organism: Chloroflexota bacterium (assembly GCA_016866215.1). GTDB lineage: Bacteria > Chloroflexota > Anaerolineae > Anaerolineales > Villigracilaceae > Villigracilis. The sequence continues at coordinate 1,858 of VGNE01000018.1, forward strand.
ACCTCGGGCCGCCGCGCTGATCCTCGAACCGCGCGGCGGCTTGGACATTTTTACCGCCCTCGCGTTGAGTTCAGGGCAGGCGACAGCCGTCGAGGTCAATCCCCTCATTGTCAATGTGTCTCCTGTTTATGATGACCCGCGCGTTCAGGTCCACGTGGAGTCCGACCGCAGTTTTCTTCGCCGCACGGGATCAAAATACGATGTGATCGTTCTCTCGCTTGCCTCATCCTATCATCCCGTGCGCTCCGGTGCGTATACACTGACGGAGAACTATCGTTACACGGTTGAGTCGTTTCAGGATGCGCTGGCGCATCTGACCCCGGACGGATTGCTGGTTGCCACACGCTGGCTGCAGGACCCGCCCAGCGAAGACCTGCGTCTCTTTGCGCTGGCGGTCACGGCTTTGGAAAAGGAAAACGCCGATCCCCGTTCGCAAATCGTCGCCTTCCGCGGTTACAACACGGCGACCATTCTCCTGAAAAACAGCGCGTTCACCGCCGGCGAGTTGTCGTCCATTCGCGCCTTCCTCGCCGGGCGCGCCTTCGACCTGACCTACGCGCCCGGCGTCCAGCCCGATGAAACCAACCAATACAACATCCTGCCCGAGTCAACCTATTACCAAACCTACCTGCGCCTGCTCGATGCCGATCCCCGCGAAGCCTTCTACGACGATTACGAGTACGATGTCCGCCCGCCCACCGACGACCATCCCTTCTTCGGGCATTATTTCAAGTGGACGCAGGCGCCGCAGGTCATCGCCGAGTTCGGCAAAGCCTGGCAGCCCTTTGGCGGCGCAGGATATTTCGTCATCGTGGCATTGCTCGCTCTGGCAATCCTGCTTGCCGTCGCCTTGATTCTGTTGCCAGTGGCGATAACGAAATACGCAAAACGCGATACGCGATATGCAATACGCTTTCCTCTTCGCAACCTCCTCTATTTCGGCTTTCTCGGCTTCGCTTTTTTGCTCGTCGAAATCCCCCTCCTGCAACGCTTCATCCTCTACCTCGGTCAACCCGCTTTTGCGTTCACCGCCGTCCTGTTCTCGCTGCTGTTCTTTTCTGGATTGGGAAGCCGATTCAGCGACCGCATCCCGCTTCGACTTTCGCTGGCAATTCTCGTAATTCTCATCCTTCTCGTGCCAATTTTACTTCCCCGCCTCTTCGCCTGGACCCTGGGCTTGCCCCTGACCATTCGGCTTGGTCTGACCACCCTCATCCTTGCCCCGCTCGGACTGCTGATGGGCGTCCCTTTTCCAGCGGGGATCCGCCTGATGAAACAGGAGCAGGCTTACGGTCCGGGTAATGAGGCGCGGGATTCCAGCATCCCCTGGGTTTGGGCGGTGAACGGCGCGGTGTCCGTGATCTCATCCATCCTCGCCGCCCTGCTGGCTTTGACGTTCGGTTTCAATTGGGTGCTGGGGCTCGGCGCGCTGTGTTATGCGGGAGCATGGCTCACGAGTAGGTCGGATTGGCCATCCGACTTACGCGGGCGCGTAGATCACGGCGCTGGCGGCTCGCCCTGATGCCCTTCGACGCCGGGACCCGTGAACGGCACAAAACTCACGCCGCCGAGGTTGTACGCTTTCAATTCGCCTTCCTCTTTGACGAACTTCCACAGGCTCTGATACCAGCCCGGCGGACCGATGGGGATGACGATCCGCCCGTCATCTGATAGTTGCTCGACAAGCGGCGCAGGCAGATGATCCGGCGCGGCGGTGACGATGATGGCATCGAAGGGGGCATATTCGAGCCAGCCGTAGTAACCATCCCCCTGTTTGATGCGGACTGTGTCATATCCCAATTCCTGCAGCAGCGCCGCGGAGCGTTCCGCCAGTTCGGGGACGATCTCAATGCTGTAAACATCCACGTATCCCAATTCCGCCAGGATGGCCGCCTGATAGCCTGACCCCGTGCCGATCTCCAGCACCTTCTCGCCGGGCTGCAATTCCAGCAGTTCGGTCATCCACGCCACGATGAACGGCTGTGAGACGGTCTGACCGTATCCGATGGGCAGGGGGTGGTTTCGATAGGATTGACTTCGATATTCCGGCGGGACGAATTCATGGCGCGGCACCGTCCGCATTGCCCGAAGCACATCCTCGTTCGTAATGCCCGCCCCCGCAATGTGCTTCTTGACCAGTTCGAGCCGCGCTTTGGTAAAGTCTTCTTCCTCGTTGATGGAAGAAGATGCAGGCTCTTCGAGAGGGACATGGGTTGCGGGTTGAAGCGGGGATTCACGGGGTGTACAGCCCGCCAACAGCAGAACCGTTACCGTTACAGCAAGAAATCGGCATGGAATGTTCATTTCAACATTTTTCTCCACCTTTCATTATATAATACCTATGGTCACAAATTGCGCTTTCCCGCTTCTCAAAAGGCGCAATTTGTGACCGCGCTGGGTATAAACATATCGAAACAGAGGACAAGTATCGTTTGTCAATGCGGCTGTTTCAAGACGAACGGCTGACAAACATCACTTGGCAGCCTCGGTCTTTCTTGCTACGCTTATGAAAAGGAGAAACCATGAAACGCTGGAATGGATGGGGAAATGCGGATACAGACTATCCCGTGCCGCCCCCCGCCCTTGATTATTTGACAAAACGCCTCGGTCATCTGGACCCTGCGCCTGATTCCCCAAAAGAGACCTCCCTCTCCGCTGTGACCGAATCCCGCCTTCCCGCGCACCCGTTGGCGGACATGTCCGTCGAAGCGAGATTAACCCACGCCCGCGGACAGTCCATGCGCGATTGGGTGGAGTTGCGTTATGGACGGGTTGATTCTTTTCCCGATGCGGTTGCGTTCCCTGAGACCGATGAAGATGTACGCGGTTTGTTGAAATACGCGCGAAATGCGGGCGCGCGCGTCATCCCCTACGGCGGCGGGACGAGTGTGGTCGGTCACATCAACCCGTCAAAATCCGATGCGCCTGTGTTGACTCTCTCGCTAGAAAAAATGACGCGGTTACTTGACCTCGATGAAACAAGTCGACTTGCGACGTTTCAGGCGGGCGTGGCTGGACCTGATCTCGAAAAACAACTGAAGGCGCGCGGGTATACGCTCGGTCATTTCCCGCAATCATTTGAGTATTCAACGTTGGGCGGATGGGTTGCCACACGTTCAAGCGGACAGCAGTCCTATCATTATGGACGTATAGAGCAACTCTTCGCAGGCGGCATCGCCGAGACCCCGCGCGGGCGGCTTGAGATGAAACCTGTCCCTGCTTCTGCCGCGGGGCCAGATGTGCGCGAGATGATGCTTGGGTCGGAGGGAAGGCTGGGGGTCATCACGCAAGCCACAGTCCGCGTGCGAAGCGTGCCCGAGGCGGAGGCATTCTTTGGGGTTTTCTTCCCATCCTGGGAGCAGGGATCCGACGCGCTTCGGGAAATTGTCCAAAATGAATTGCCTGTTTCGATGTTGCGGTTGAGCAATCCGCTTGAGACGGAGATAACGCTGATTCTTTCGGGCAAGAGTTGGGTGGGGCTTGCGGATCGCGGACTGCGGACAATTGGTTACGGCAATACGCGCTGCCTGCTCGTGTTTGCGGTGACGGGTTCGACGCGCTTGTTCAAACGTACGCGGCGGGAAGTGGCCGCATTGTGCCGCAAGTTTGGCGGGCTTTTTGTCGGGACAGCGGTGGGGCATACTTGGGAGAAGAATCGGTTTCTTTCGCCGTATTTGCGGAACACACTTTGGGAGCGCGGCGTTGCGATTGATACGCTCGAAACCGCGCTGCCGTGGGCGCAGGTGCGCGAAGCGTCGCGTGCAATCCCGCAGGCGATTGTGGATGCGATGTCGAAACACAATGAGAAGGTGCTGGCGTTCTCGCATCTTTCGCATGTGTATCGCGATGGAGCAAGTGTGTACACGACATTCCTGTTCCGTCTAACGGCTGACCCTGATGAATTGCTCGCGCGCTGGAACGACATGAAACATCACGCCAGTCTGACATTGCAAAAATACGGCGGGACGATTTCCCATCAACACGGCGTTGGCATGGACCACGCGCCGTATCTGCCCGCTGAAAAAGGCGCGCTCGGCATGGACGCGCTGCGCGCAGTCTGTAGATCGTTTGACCCTGATGGGATGATGAACCCTGGGAAGTTACTTTAACATGTTCTTGCGAGGAGTGCGCTCTTCCCGACGACACTTGCGCCGTACGCCAGTGCGGTGAGCAATCCCCAATTAATCGGTGAATCTTATCGAAGTGATTCTTCGGTTTAACGGGAGATTGCTTCGCCGAAGAACGGCTCGCAATGACATGAAATTGGAGAATCACATGGAATGGACTCGCGGTTGGCGCGATAAAGTTTGGGGCGAACTCAATCAAGCATGGGATATTTTGATCATCGGCGGCGGCATCACGGGTGCGGGGATTTTGCGCCAAGCCGCGCATGCGAAGTTGCGCGCTGTACTGGTCGAAGCGGATGACTTCGCTTCGGGCACGTCGAGTCGTTCATCCAAGTTAGTGCATGGCGGGTTGCGCTATTTGAAAAACGCGCAAATCAAAGTCACGTTGGAATCGGTGCGTGAACGCGAATATCTTTTGAAGCAGGGACGCGGACTTGTCAACCGCCTCGGCTTTTTGTATTCATGCTTGCAAGGCGATCCCATGCCAGGCTGGGTCTTCGGCGCGGGGCTGACAATTTACGACATCATGGCAGGACAATGGTCGCACCGTTCATACGATGCGGACGACATGCGCGAATTGTGTCCGCCATTGACCACTTCCGCGCTGCGCGGCGGCTATCGCTATTTTGATGCGAATACAGATGATGCGCGTCTCGTCCTGCGGCTCTTGCGCGAGTCTGTTTCAGATGGCGGGATGGCGTTAAATTACGCCCGCGTCGATTCACTTTTGCGAACCCAAAACGGACAAGTCTGCGGTGCGGTTTTGCGCGATACCTCCGGCGAAAAAGAACGGCAAACCGAAGTCTTCGCAAAAGTTGTCATCAATGCCACAGGTGCGTGGGTGGATGAACTACGCGATGAAACTTGTCTTGAGCAAGGCGCCGCTCTGAGTTTATCGAAGGGTCGAAGGGTTGAACAAAAGCCGCGCTTGCGTCCCTTGCGCGGAAGCCATCTGGTTCTGCCGCTCAATCGTCTTCCGTTGACGCGCGCAGTCTCATTCCTGCATCCGCGCGATGGACGTCCTGTCTTTGCGTTACCATGGGAAGGTGCTGTCATCTTCGGTACAACCGATGTTGACCACGGTCCGCATTTGCAAACTGACCCATCCATCAGTTCAGCAGAAGCGGAGTATTTGCTCGCGGGGTTATGGTCTGTATTCCCAGAACAGGAACTGACCTTCAACGATGTCATGTCAACTTATTCAGGTCTGCGCCCTGTCGTCAACACGGGCAAGGCGGATCCGTCGAAGGAATCGCGCGAACATGCCATCTGGGACGAGAACGGTTTGCTCACCGTCAGCGGCGGCAAACTGACCACCTTCCGCATCATGGCGCGCGATGCGCTTAAAGCGGTCCGCAAGTACCTTGGTCGCATCCCCTTCGACCCCAATACGCCTGTGCTCGATTCATTCCCGCCCGAAGCAGAATCGCTGTTTGCAGATTCGACGCTGACTCCCGCGCAACAACTGCGACTGCTCGCGCGCTACGGGTCTCAATCTACCCGGTTATTTACTGCCGATTCTTCCCATGAGACCATTCCCACAACTCCCTATCTTTGGGTGGAACTGCGACAAGCCACGCGCGCCGAAGGCGTCATCCATCTCGACGATTTGCTTTTGCGCCGCGTCCGTCTCGGCTTGCTTTTGCCAAACGGTGGAATTGACTTGCTCCCGCGCATCCGCGCCATTGTTCAACCCGAACTCGGCTGGGATGATGCGCGCTGGGATAAAGAGGCACGCGAATATGCTGAATTATGGAATACGTCTTATCGTCTTGGATAAATCATCGAGTACGGAGTCAAAAGTCTCCCGACTTTTGTTCGCCATTCCAAAGTCGGGAGACTTTGGAATCCGATAGTGTAAGGTGTATACAAGAAAATGTACAGCCGTCTGAAACCACTATACGAGACAATGCGTGGTATCTGAATCCAATTCATGAGTGCAGGATTTTTTAGCCGATAAACCATCTATTACCCCATCATCAACTTTGGACGGTTTTGGAACGCCTCCGCCAGATGCGTTGATTGGATATTTTCACTCCCTGCCAAATCCGCAATCGTGTGCGGGAGTTTCAGGATGCGGTGATAAGCGTGAGCGGATAACCGCATATGTTGAATCTTCAGGCTTTCAACGCATCAGTTCGATCAATCAAATAACTCAGCCCTAAAAACAGGATACCGCTCAAAACGCCAGTCAGGTGATACGGTAAATAATTCATCACATCCACTGGTTGCAGGCCGATCAGTTTTAGATAAAAGTATGGCGCCCACACCAAAATGCCTATATAAATCAACCCATGCCCGATAACTCGCAAAAGATTCTTTTTAGGCGCCAGTGCGCCCATCTCTTTGCGTGCCAATGAACGCAGGCGCGACCCGCCGACAACGCCAATAAGATGAAACGGCAGAAACCAAAATAACGATGGTTTTTCTCCTGCAATCCGCAGGACGATAAAGGGCAGCCACGTCATTACACCCAGCCAGATCAAAACATTTCCCAAACGATAACGTGTAAAAACAGTTTTGATAATCTTCTCATCGCTTACCATGCGCGGAATGCCTCCGTCGCCGTGGCAATGGTCGCATCAATCACATCGTCCGTGTGCATCGTCGAAATGAATCCCGCCTCGAATTGCGAAGGCGCGAGATAGACTCCGTTCCCCAACATCTTTTGAAAAAATTTTCTGAAGCGGATTTTATCCGCGCCTTTGACCGTATTCCAATCAACGGGTTTTGTTTCGCTAAAGAAGATTGTGAACATCGTGCCGACCCGCGTTTGTTGAATTGGGATTCCTGCTTTATTTGCGGCGGATAAAATTCCCGCTTCGAGCCGCCCCGCGGCTTGCTCCAGTTTCTCCCAACATTTATCTTCCCTTAGCAGATTCAACGCCGCGATCCCCGCGCTCATCGCCAGTGGATTGCCCGACAGTGTCCCAGCCTGATACATCGGACCGAGAGGCGCAACCAATTGCATGATCTCGCGCTTCCCGCCATATGCGCCGACAGGCAGCCCGCCGCCGATGACTTTGCCAAGCGTGGTCAAATCAGGCTTGATGTTGTACAACGCCTGTGCGCCGTTGAGATGGACGCGGAATCCCGTCATCACTTCATCGAAGATCAACACACTTCCTTCGCGCGACGTAATGGCGCGCAAGCCTTCCAAGAATCCAGGCTGTGGCAGGATAACGCCCATGTTGCCTGCAACGGGTTCAACAATGATCGCCGCGATCTGGTCGGGATATTTTTTATACAACGCTTCGACAGAATCAAGGCTATTGAAATCTGCCACCAACGTATCCTTGACCGTGTTCGCTGGCACACCAGGAGAATCGGGCAGTCCCAATGTTGCCACACCAGAACCCGCCTGCACAAGTAACATATCTGCATGACCGTGATAGCAGCCATCGAACTTAATAATCTTATCCCGCTTGGTGTACGCGCGCGCAAGCCTCAACGCGGACATGGTTGCTTCTGTGCCTGAGTTGACAAAGCGAATCATCTCAATATTGGGCATAAAGTCCATCACACTTTTTGCGAGGTCAATTTCCAGCGGACTTGGAGCACCATAGGATGTCCCTTTGACTGCTGCATTTCGAATCGCTTCCACAACTTTCGGGTGAGCATGTCCCGTGATCAATGGTCCCCATGACAAAACGTAATCAATGTAGCGATTGCCGTCCACGTCGAAGAGATAGGGTCCTTCACCGCGTTCGATGAAGAGCGGCTGTCCGCCCACCGCGCGGAAAGCGCGCACGGGCGAATTCACACCGCCTGGGAATAATTTTTGTGCTTCCTGGAAGAGGTTGATTGATTTTTGAATGTTCATAGAATCTCCAATTGGTTTTAAGTTATACTTTCATCATGGCTGACCTGAAAGACAATTACCAACTTTATATGGAAAACGCCGACGACATGCTGGAAGTCGCGCAAGTAAATTTTGAAAATGGCTTTTATCGCTCGGCTTGCAATCGCGCATATTACGGAATTTTTTACGCCGCAAGCGCCTTGGTGTATTCAAAAGGAAAGTCTTACGGAAAACATAGCGCGGTGATCGCCGCCTTTCGCCAATATTTCATCAGAACAGGCGAGTTCGACAAAAAGTGGAGTGATGATTATCGAGTTATCATGGAAAATCGTCACATTGCTGATTATGAGTTGCAAGACGAATTAACCAAAGACGACGCTCTGATGGCTATCGAGAAGTCCAAAGAGTTTGTCAAGGAAGTAAAACTATGGCTGCAAAAACACGACCTGTTTTAGGTTTGTTGCCAAAAGAAAGAAAAGCGGTTCAAGAATTTATTACGCGAGTTCGCGCCGCTTATGGCGACAAGATTCAATATGCCGCTTTGTTCGGCTCCAAAACAAGAAAAGATTGGACGAAATATTCCGACGTTGATATTCTATTGGTTATCCAAAACTATGACAGAAAATTGCGTTACTCAATCATCTACACCGCCGCCGATGTCGAGTTGAAGTATGACGTGCTGCTCGATGTTCGCATCATCCCTGCGGAGCGCTGGCAATATTACGCCGACATCAAGGCAGGGTTGTATCAAAATATCACCAGGGACGCAGTTCCGATACGCTTTCGTAAAATAAAAATGAACACTTTAGTTGGCGCGAGATAACTCTCGCGCTATTTTTTTGACGGCAATCTCACCTGAATGAATACAATCAGGGATGCCGATGCCGCGATAGCCGTTGCCTGCCAGCGCGAGACCAGGGTGATCCTCCAGCGCGGCGTCAATGCGTTTGAGGATTTCAGGATGACCGAGATTGTATTGCGGCATGGCTTTGTCCCACATAAAGACGCGCGAGAGAATCGGTTCGGCGGTAATTCCTAAAGTTAGATTCAATTCTTCCTTTGCCAATGCAAGCAGATCATTTTCGTTCCACGGGATATCCTGCCCTGCCCTGCCAACGAAGACGCGAATGAGTGCGTAACCATCTGGCGCGCGGTGCGGGAATTTGGTGGATGTCCATGTGCAGGCGAGGGCTTTGCGTCCTTCGCGGCGCGGGATGACGTAACCATAACCGTCCAACTCGCGGGTCAGGTCGCTCTGTCGGTAGGCGAGGGAGACGGTGGCGGTTGAGGCGTAGGGAATACTCTTTAGATCAGAGGCAAGCGTCGGGGCGAATGATTCGAGCAGAGTCGCGCTGACAAATGCAGGAGTGGCGAGAATGATTGAGTCCGATTGTAGAGTGTCGCCAGTGTCAAGTGTCACGTGCCACGTGTCGGCGTGATGCATAATGCGTAATGCGCGAGCATTAAGACGGAGATCCGCTCTGTTTGACTTTAGACTTTCGACAAGTTTTTCGACGATCTCCGCGAGACCAGTGGTGGGCGTGAGAAAAGCGGAGCGTGAGCCTGGGTTGCTCGGGGATTTTTTTCGCATTTCAAGTGCGCCGCGTGCGAGACTGCCGTAATTGATTTCGAGATCGCGCAGGTATGGAAAAGTGGATGCAAGCGAAAGTTGATCGCCGTCACCCGCATAGATGCCAGACATGAGCGGCTCGATGAGATTCTCATACGCTTCACGCCCAAGCCGACGGCTGACAAATGCGCCGATAGATTCGTCGCCGTTGAGGGAGTGTGGCGGAATGATGAAATCGAGTCCCATGCGCGCTTTGCCAAACCATGAAACGAGATGTGATTTGAGGATCGCCTGCACGTTGGTGGGGATCATCATGGCGAGTCCATCGGGGAGAGGGAGAAGGCGATTGCGATTCAATACGTAAGTGTTTTTCTTTGTTGGATTTGTGCCTTGCAATCGTTCGCCAAGACCGAGTTCTTTGCAGAGCGCAACACCCCAGGGTTTTGTGGCAAGGAAAGTATCGGGTCCGCCTTCGATGATGAAGTTCCCATCGTCAAAGGCTACACGGTCTGTGGTGATCTTGCCGCCCCAGCGGGAGTCGGATTCGAGGAGGGTTACTTGTGCGTGCTGCGTGTTGCGTGATGCGTAATAGGCTGCCGATAATCCAGCAATGCCGCCGCCGATGATGGTTAATTTCATAGATAAGGCGCTTTCATTTTTTTGATGATTGATACAAAAGGCGGCTTGATCTTGTTGGCATTGAAAGGAAACCAACCCAGTTCCGCGCGGACGGCTTGTTCTTTGAGTTCGGTACTTCCCCAAACGAAGGTGGCGCCGATGACGGCAATGATGACGCACAGCCAGTCATTTTGAATGAAGAGGGATGCGACAATGATGAGGATGCCAATTCCCATCATGTAGGGCCACCAGAGATAGCCAAAATATCTTTCGCCGCGAATGACGAGGGGGAAGCCAAGCCCGATGATGAGCAGGGTGAGGATGCCGATGAGAATGCCGAATGAATTCATAGTTATCAGTTACCAGTTATCAGTTATCAGTGGTACGTGTAGCATGTAGCGTGTTCCGTGTCTACCTATTTACCCGTCTACATTTCTCGAGGCTCGCGTTTCAAGAGATCAAGCGTTGTCGCGTGAGAATTGGATTCAGTGAGGATGCGCGCGTGGCGCGGATTATTTGGGTTGGCGGGCGCATGTCCTTTGCGGATGCGTTTCTGCTGACGCGTGAATTCATATGCGTCGAAGAGCAGGGTGATACCGAGGATGCCGAGAGCAGTTTTCAGTGACCAGTTATCAGTAATCAGTGAACAGTATTCAGTGAAGAGACCGAGAATGGCGAAGATGATGGTTGGAAACCAGATGGTCTGCGAGATGAATTCGATTTTGCGGACTGCAACGTGTCCGATCCAAATGCTGAGGAAGGCAGTAAGCGCGGCGATTAGCCCCAGATAATTCAGTTCCATGTTTACCTGTGTACCTGTCTACTTGTTTCCCTGATACTCATGCACCATATCCACCACAGCCTTCACATTATCAACAGGCGTGTTTTGTAAAATACCATGACCGAGATTGAAGATATGTCCAGGTTTTCCATTGGCGCGATTCAAAATATCGTGGACGCGCTTCTTGATCTCAGGCACAGGCGCGAAGAGTACGATGGGATCAAGATTCCCTTGAACGGCGACATCGTCTCCGAGTAGCTTCCAGCCGTCGTCGAGCGGGATACGCCAGTCAAGTCCGAGCACATCGCCGCCCGCGCGTTTCATCAAAGGTAGTAAGGTTGTTGTGTTCGTCCCAAAATGAATGACGGGCACGCCTTCGGCTTTCGCGGCTTGCAAAACTTTTTGCGAATAGGGCAAAACGAAAGTCTCGTAATCCTGCGGACTGAGCGCGCCGACCCACGAGTCAAAGACTTGCACGGCTTGCGCACCCGCGCGGATTTGCGCCACGAGATAATCAGTGAGTACGTTGGATAGTTTTTCCATCAGTGCGTGCCAGACTTCAGGCGCAGAGTACATCATTGTTTTTGTTTTCAAAAACTCGCGCGATGATCCGCCTTCGATAATATATGAAGCGACAGTGAATGGAGCGCCACAAAAGCCGATTAATGGGATGTTGTGGGGAAGTTCGTTGCGTAGAATGCGGATCGCGTCCATTACGTAACCGAGATCTGATTCAGCGTCAAAGGGTTTCATCGCGCGGACATCTTCCAACGTCCGAACTGACGACGCGATTACAGGTCCCTCACCTTTAGCAAACTCCAAGCCAAGTCCGAGTGGAATCACAGGCAGGAGAATATCCGCAAAAAGGATGGCGGCGTCCACACCCAAAGCGCGGACAGGCTGCATCGTGACCTCCGCCGCAATTTCGGGGTGCTGACAGATTTCGATCAGCGAATATTTCTCGCGGATGGCGCGGTACTCTGGCATGTAACGTCCAGCCTGGCGCATGAACCAGACAGGGGTGATATCGGTTGGGAGGCGGTGGCAGGCGCGGAGAAAGGGAGATGCGTAATCCGTGTTGCGTGTTGCAGGTTGGGTGAGGAGTTGAGGAATGGTCATTGAGTTATCCATGCTATAATTTATTTGAGAGGTATTCCATGACTATCAAAGTTTCTGACTTGTCTTTGGATGAATTCCGCAGTCTGCTTAAGGATGTGGTGACGCAGACATTACGCGAGATGTTGAGCGACCCCGCCGACGAGGGGCTGGAACTGAACGATGAAACTGCCCGCAAACTGAGCGAGTCTCTGGCGTTGTATCAGGCGGGCGGAGAGACTATCTCTGCCGATGATGTCGCTGCCCGTTTGGGATTGAAGTAATGTGGCAGGCGCGTTTTACGCCAGATGCGCTTAAGTCGCTCGAACGCTTGAACAAGCCTGCGGCGCAGCAAGTTTTTAGTAAAATTCAATGGATGACCGAGAATTTTGATTCGCTTACTCCTGAACCGTTGACTGGGAAATGGCAAGGCACATATAAACTGCGGGTGGGCGATTATCGTGTCTTGTACACGATTGAAAGAACAGACTTGAAAATTGTGATTCATGTAATTGGTCATCGGCGCGAGATTTATAAATTAAGATAAGTGTCCATACTGTATTTATTAATTGTTTATGGATATTTCCATTCCAAATAGGAGCGCACGCATTTTTGCGATGCGCTCTTATTATTTTGCCACCAACACACACGCAGGATCGCTTTCCAAATAATCGCCAGTGATTCCGTACGCACGTCCGCGTTGACCGCCGCATACATCGCGGTATTCGCATGTGCCGCACACACCTTTATATTTATCGGGGTTGCGCAGGTCTTTGAAGATTTGTGAGTTGCGATAAACATCCACAACATCATGTTCGCGCACCATGCCAGCGGTGACGGGAAGGAATCCGCTGGGCTGAATTTCGCCGATATGCGAGATGAATAAAAAGCCATTGCCATCGTTCACACCTTTAGTTGGGCGATGAAGTCCGTCCGCGTATTGAAAGCCCGCGCTTTGGAATGTGACAGGCTTATCAGTATTTTCGGCACGTTTGCGTTCAATCGCAACGCGGCGATACATCGGCGCGGCAGTGGCTTTGATATCGAAGGGCGCGGTCTGGGCAAGATCATAGAGCCAGTTGAATACTTTCTCGTGTTGTTCGGCGGAAACCATCTGCTCTGCCATCGCTCGCCCAGTTGGCACAAGAAAAAACACCGACCATTGCACCGCACCGACTTCCTGAATGAACGGAACCATCTCATGCAAAATATCAATGTTGTGTTTGGCGACAGTCGTGTTGACCTGCACACTTAAGCCAGCGTCATGCGCGCGATGGAGCGTATCCATTGTCCGCTGCCATGAGCCTTTGACCTTACGAAAGTCATCGTGGATTTCGGAACGCGGCGCGTCGAGTGAAAGCGCTACGCGGCGAATGCCAGCATCACGCGCTTTTTCAAGTCGTTCTTTTGTGGGTAATGCGGTTGCAGTTGGCGTTAATGAACAACGCAAGCCACGCTCAGCGGCATGTTTAATTAATTCAAACAAGTCTGGGCGCATCATCGGGTCGCCGCCTGTGAAGATCAAAATGGGATTATTCTCAAACGCCGCGAGTCGTTCGATCAATGCCTTGGCTTCATCTGTGGAAAGTTCGCGCGGGTCACGTTGATGTAACGCATCGGCGCGGCAATGCACACAGGCATAGGCGCAGGCGCGAGTCACTTCCCAGGCAATCGTAAAAGGCGCCATGTCAAAGTCCGCATGAACCATGCGTTCGTTATTTGCGCTTCGTTCAGCGGCGGCGCGGGGGGAAAGAGTAGTTAATGCCATGAGTCTCCTGTTGTTTCGTAATGCGTGATAAGTAATTCGTAATTACGCATTACGTATTACGTATTACGCATTTGCCAGCCATCTCGCCGCATCCACGGCATGATACGTAATAATCAAATCTGCGCCCGCACGCTTGATGGCGGTCAATGTTTCCAAAGTAACTTTTTCTTCATCCACCCAGCCATTTTGTGCGGCGGCTTTGATCATCGAATACTCACCGCTGACGTTATATGCCGCCATTGGCATTTCGGGAAACGCATCCTTCACCACGCGGATCACATCCAAATACGCCAGTGCGGGTTTCACCATCAGCATATCCGCGCCTTCGTCCACATCAATCGCGGCTTCACGCAATGCTTCACGCACATTGGCGGGATCCATCTGATGTGATTTTCTATCGCCAAACTTAGGCGCACCTTCCGCCGCATCGCGAAACGGTCCATAAAATGATGACGCGTATTTCACCGCGTAAGACAAGATTGGAAGATTTTCATAACCAGAAAAATCCAACGCCTCACGAATCGCCGCAACCATGCCATCCATCATGCCGCTTGGCGCAACAATGTCCGCGCCGCATTCAGCGTGCGAGATCGCAACCTTCGCAAGCACATTCAGTGTTTCATCATTGAGAACATATCCCTCAGGCAAGCCCGTGTGGAAATGCTCGCCCGTATTCAAAATTCCGCAATGACCATGATCGGTATACTCGCACAGGCAAACATCCGTCACGACAACCATTTCGGGGATTTCTTTTTTGATCGCGCGAATTGCCTGTTGGACAATTCCATCTTCCGAAAAGTTTTCAAGCCCGATCGGATCCTTCTCTTTGGGAATTCCAAACAGGATGACAGCGTTCACGCCCGACCTCGCGGCGGCTTCCGCTTCACGGACACTTTCCGCCACTGACAGTTGATGCACGCCCGGCATTGAACGGATTTCGCTTCGGCCTTCACCATGCCTCACAAACAGCGGATAAATAAAATCGCGTGCATTGAGTTCCGTCTCACGCACCATCGCTCGGATGGCTGGCGTGGCACGGAGTCTGCGAGGACGAGTAACCATTGAACGATGATCGGTAATCCGTTTTGTTTTTTCAAGTTCGGCTAGAGACACGGTTTCTCCTTTTTTCTTTCTCACAGCAAATCGAATAATTACTGATCGAATTTCACAATGATCTTCCCAAACTGTTTGCCAGCGGCGAGACGCTCAAACGCCGCCCGTGCCTGTTCGAAGGGATAAACGCTGTCAATCACTGGTTTTAGTTTTCCTTCGAAGACAAGTTTCATTACATCAGCAAACTCTTTGCGGTTGGACATGGTACTGCCCAAAATTTTCAAATGACTCCAAAACACCAGCCGCACATCCATCTCGACCATACGCCCAGTCGTGCGACCAATCGTCACCAGCCGCCCGCCCTTGGCGAGGCTTTGCAGGCTTTTCATCCATGTCGCCGCGCCGACGCTTTCCAGCACAACATCCACGCCGCGTCCGTTGGTCAGGCGCGAGATTTCAGCCCAGTAATCGCCCTCGTTGCGATTAAGACAAAAATCCGCGCCGAGTTGTTTTGCTTTCTCTACCTTGTCCGCGCTACTGGTCGTAGTGAAGACGCGCGCGCCCGCCAGTTGCGCGATCTGGATTGCGGCGGAAGATACGCCTCCGCTTGCGCCGAGGATCAATACATCTTCGCCAGGACGGATCTTCGCCTGCGAGATCGCCGCCCGCCATGCGGTTTGAAACACCAATGGCACAGCCGCGCCTTCTTCAAACGAAAAAGTCTGGGGCAAGCGCATCAGGCTGGATTCGTCCACAGCGATATATTCCGCCAGCCCGCCTGGGATCGTATCGCCGATGATGCCGTAGGTTTCGCACATGCTTTCCTCTCCAGCGCGGCAAAACTCGCATGTACCGCAATACAGGCTTGGGTTGACGATGACGCGGTCGCCCGTTTTGAATCTGGTTACATCTGCGCCTGTTTCTGCGATCACGCCAGCAATATCCCCGCCGCTCCAAAACGGGAGGGGCGATCCTTCTGCGGCAGGTCCGCGTAAAACCTGTAGATCGAAGTAATTCAACCCGCAAGCCTTTACCTGAACAAGCGCCTGGTTATGGGCGGGTTTGGGTTGGGGCACATCTGCAATCTGGATCTTTTCTGGTTCACCGTGTTTGTAGAACACTACTGCCTTCATGATCTTTTCTCCTGTTGACTTTCATGCGCGCTTATTATTTCCTGCATGACCCCATCGGTTGTATATTCTTTTGCAACGACGATGTTTTGAAACCCTTCTTCGCGCGCTACATGCGCGGTGATGGGACCAATACAAACAAACAATGGATTGTTTGGAAGGCTCAACGGATCTATTTTGTTCTGACGCAGGATCGCAACGAAATTCTCCACCGTTGATGCACTCGTGAAGGCGACCGCATCCATACCTGACTTAAGCGTGTCCAAGCCTTCCAGATCAAGTTTGGCTGACAGGGTTTTGTAAACAGTAACCTCATGAGCGATGCCGCCTGCTTTGGAAATCGCTTTGGGCAGTTCCTGACGGGCGATTTCAGCGCGGGGAAGCAATATCCATTTTCCCTTTACATTGCCCAGCCCAGGCAGGATGGCTTCGGCAACATATTCTTCAGGGACAAAGCCTGGTTCGATGTTGTGCTTGCGCAGCGCCTCTGCGGTTTTTGGTCCAATGGCGGCGAACTTCACGCCTTTGTTCTCTTTCAAAAAGAAGGCGGAATACTCATTAAACACAACATCCACGGCGTTGACCGATGTGAACACCATCCATTCATAGCAGTTCAATCTCTCAAGAGCGCGTTCCAGTGCGACATTATTCTCAATTGGTTGGATTTCAATGACAGGGAAAAAGATCGGCTCGAAACCCGCAGAACGCAGTTTTTCTGCAAAGTCATCGGCTTGGGCACGGGGACGGGTTATTAGTACTTTCATAGTTATCAGTAATCAGTGGGCAGTGATCAGTTTTAGAATTTTGTCCGCGCCTTGCGCGATGGCTTGCCGGGCAAGTTCTTTTCCGAGTTGTAAGGCATCTATATCTTTGCCGTTAACTTTGACAATGTTTTTACCATCCAATGAAATCACCAACCCCGTCAAACTGATTACTGATAACTGATCACTGATTACTGCGTACGCCGCCACAGGAACGGAACATCCGCCGCCGAGTCCGCTGAGGAAGGCGCGTTCTGCAGTGACCGCTTTTCGTGTGGAGTCATCTTCGAGTTTGGCGAGCAGGCTGAGGGTGATCTGATCGTCGGCGCGGCATTGAATAGCCAGCGCGCCTTGTCCAGGGGCGGGGAGCATTACATCAAGTGACAGCCATTCCGTCGCATGCTGATCCAAGCCCAAACGAGTCAAGCCCGCGCCTGCGAGGATGATCGCGTCATATTGACCATCCAATGCTTTTCGCAGGCGGGTATCCACATTGCCGCGCAGGGATTCTGTTTTAATATCTGGGCGGAGGGAGAGGATCTGGGAAGCGCGGCGCAGGCTCGAGGTCCCGACGGAAGCGTTTGTGGGTAAAGTCGAAAGTGTGCAGCCGCGCGCTGAAATCAAAGCGTCACGCACTTCTGCGCGGGCGGGAATACATCCAATGGTGAGACCAACAGGATTTTCAACGGGTAAATCTTTGAGTGAATGAACCGCGCAATGAACGCGTCCATTGAGTAATTCACTTTCGAGTTCCTGCGTGAACAAACCCTTGCCGCCGATTTCGGGCAAAGGTGTATCAAGAATTTTGTCGCCTTGCGTGATGATGACCTTTTCTTCGCAAACAAGGCCAGGGTGAGCTTTTTGTAAAGCGGCGACAACCCATTGAGTCTGCCAGCGGGCAAGAACGGAAGGACGGGTGGCGAAGGTTAGTTTCATAGTTGAGTCGTCATATAGTTGCGTGGTTCGTTAGTCTGTGGCGATGGAAATGGAACATGCCTCACCCGAGAATCCACACTAGCCATCGTTTTGCAGCCCGAATAATGTGCGGGCAACAATGGCGTACTCAGGGGCATGAGGACAGGCTGCTTCAGCGCGCAGACGATGAGTTGGCGTCTGCAATATTTTTTTGACCAGCGCCTGAGACATGGCTTTAATGCGGGCGCGCTCGGCTTCGGTTAAATCAGGAAGGCGGCGAAAAGTTTTATCCAATTCCGCCTGACGAATGGTTTCGGCTTGTTGGTGAATGTCTGCGATGATGGGCAGCATTTCCAATGATTTTAGATAGTCTTCAAACTTTGTGAGTTCTTCTTCAAGAATGGATTTGACTTGCGGTATTTCTGCCATGCGTTCAGCCAGGGAGTGTTCAAGTTGAGCGTTCAGGCTGTCCATATCGTAAAGCCGCACACGAGGAATATTGGCTGTTTCAGGATCAATGTCGCGCGGTACGGCAATGTCAATCAAAACCAGCGGACGCGCAGCGCGTTGTGTCATTGCATCCGTCACCATTTTATGTGAGATGAGGGTATGCGGCGCGCCTGTGGACGCAATCAGAATGTCCGCAGAAGTCAGCGCGGTATCGAGATTCTCAAAGGTGGCGGCTTGCGCGTCCCAACGCAGTGCGAGGGCATGAGCGCGTTCCAAAGTACGGTTGACAACTAAAATGCGATTCGCGCCGCGCTTTCGTAATGCTTCCACTGCCAGTTCCGCCATTTCACCCGCGCCGAGAATGACGATCTGCGCTTCAGCAATATGGTGAACGACTCGTTCCGATAAGGATGCGGCAAGAGACGAAACCGAAGCGGGGTTGCGGCTGATGGCTGTTTCAGTGCGGGCGCGTTTGCCAGCATGGATGGCGGATTGGAAGAGTCGGTTAAGCAGGGGTCCCGCTGTGTTTTGTCCGCGCGCCAGTTCGAGCGCTCGCGTGACCTGTCCAAGAATTTGTGGTTCGCCCACCACGAGAGAATCCAGCCCCGCGGCAATGTTGAAGAGATGACGCGCTGTATCCACATCCTTGTGATGATAGAGATGTGGAATAAATTCATCGCGGTTAATGCCCCGTGTCTCTGATAAAAAAATCTCCAGTTCAGAATAAATTTCCTGACTGGAGACCGCGTAGATCTCAATACGATTACAGGTGGAAAGGATGACCATCTCAGCCATATTGCCGGATAAATGTCCGCAACTCAGGCGGGAGAGCGAAGCGCGGATCTGGTCTTCGCCAAAGTTAATACGTTCCCGAAGGTTGAGAGGTGCAGATGTGTGGCTGAGACCGATGGACAGAATGTGCATGGCTGCTTTGTTTTTCCTTCGCGTTACTATAACAACAAAGTAAACAATGACACACTGAGAATTGATCAGCTTTAGGTTAGGAGAAAATAAAATTGATTAAGAGTTTGCTTATTTATAAAACGAATGTCATGCTCAAAGAAGGTGTTCATCACATCATGATCTTCGAGCGACCATAGGTGCAGAACCTCCGCCAGACGCGTTGATTGGATATTTTCACTTCCCGCTAAATCTGCAATGGTGCGTGCGAGTTTGGGGATGCAATGATAGGCGCGCGCAGATAATTGCAATTGACTCATCGCCGCCCGCATTAAGCTCTGACACTTCGACACGGTGAGCCGCAAAGCGAGACGAACCGTCAGTGCACCGCCTTCAGCCTGCAACTGACAAAATTGCCTGATCTCCCCGATGCGCATGTCGGCGTTGGAGATGATATCTTTTGCCTTCCCATTTACAAACCGTTGTTTTTGTATATCTCTCGCGGCCTGGACACGTGCGCGAATCATTTCACTTGATTCACCCACTCTATCACCAATTAGTTTTTCGTGATCCACTCTGGGAACTTCGATGTGGCATCCCGTGTTAATTCGGTCGAGTAGTGGACCTGAGATGCGTTTTTGATATTTGGTTACCAGCGCATGCGCACGAGAGCATGGCTTTAGTGAATCACCGTGATAGCCACAAGGGCAGGGATACACACAATCGGACATATTTTTCATGTGCTCGATTTGGGGTAAAAGGGTGATATGAAGACTATTCTCAAGGAAAATGCCCAAATAGGGCATTATTCCAATTCCCTATTCTGACTGTTTGTTCAATTCATCTTAATTAAACCTTCCTGTAATGCAAATTTGACCAACGCGGCGCGGGTACGCAGACCCAACTTTTCCATACCCCTTGCTCGATAAGTTTCCACGGTCTTCGCGCTCAGGTTGAGTTGTTCGGCGATCTCCGCGCTGGTGTGACCCAGCGCGACCATTTTCAGCACTTCCTGCTCGCGCTCGCTCAGGCTGCCCCAGGCATTATTACTGATCGTCATTTGAGCTTTGGGAAGCAGGTCTTCCAACAGGACGCGAGTCATGGATGGATGAACATACACTTCGCCGCGCAAGACTGCACGCATGGCGGAGAGCAATTCTGCGTCGGCGGCTTTTTTGAGTACATAACCGCTTGCTCCGTTTTTCAAAGCCTGGCGCAAATATTGCGGATCGTCGTGCATGGTGAGAATAAGGATGCGTGCCGAAGGGACAAGTTTTCTTAGAACGGGCATCGCTTCCAAGCCGCCGAGAGCGGGCATGCTCAAGTCGAGCAGAATTAAATCGGGTTGTAGTTGTTCGGCGAGGGTCAGTGTCTCCATTCCGCTGGATGCTTCGCCAACGACTTCAAATTCGTTTTGACTGGTTAGAAGAAGGCGCAATCCAGAACGCAGTACGGCATGATCGTCGGCGAGGAGAATGCGGGGAATGTGGTTCATGCCAACCTCACCCCTACCCCCTCTCCTAGAAGGAGAGGGGAACTTAATGGAATTTCAATAAACACACTCGTTCCATGTTCAGGAGCGGATTCAATGGTCAATGTTCCGTTTAATAGTTCGGCGCGTTCACGCA
Organism: Chloroflexota bacterium; assembly: GCA_016866215.1. Taxonomy (GTDB): domain Bacteria; phylum Chloroflexota; class Anaerolineae; order Anaerolineales; family Villigracilaceae; genus Villigracilis. The sequence goes on from VGNE01000018.1 coordinate 22,456, forward strand.
TCCCCATCAGACCAAGATGGCGTTCGCTGTGATTCGTGTTGACATCGAAACCAACCCCGTCATCTTCCACAATCGCGCGGACCATATCTCCGCGGCGTTCAATAAGAATGCTGGTAGATGTTGCCTGGGCATGGCGCGCAATGTTGGTCAATGTTTCCTGTACGATGCGATAGATCGCGGTCTCCACTTCGCCGGGCAAACGTTCGTTCAGCTGAATGACAACATCTGCGGGGATTTTGTAACGCGCCTGCCATTCATGAGCCAGGCGTTCCAAGGCCGCTGCGAGCCCCAGGTCATCGAGAACGCGCGGGCGCAGCCGCATGGAAAGGTCATGGATTTCGTCCAGCGTTTTCGACGCAACCTGGCGCAGGTCGGTGGCTTTCGATATCGCCACGCATTGCGCGCAGTTTGTTTCCATGATTCGCAAACCAACAATAAGGGAAGTTAGATTTTGCGAGGTCGAGTCGTGCAGTTCCCTTGCGATGCGCCGACGTTCATCTTCCTGTGTTGTGATTACTTTCTCCATAAGTTGGCGGCGTAGGAATTCGCGTTCGCGGCGCAGTTCATCGGTGCGTGCCAGTTCTTCAGTCATGTTGTTGAAGGCGTCGGCAAGATCGCCGATCTCATCGTCTGCCCAGCGCAGGACACGCGGCGTGAAATCTCCCTTAGCAACGGATTTTGTCGCGCTGACAAGCGCAAGAATGGGACGAGTGAGAATCCACGTGAGAAATACCGAACAAGAACCCCTGGCTGTCGAAACAAAAATGATGGTGAGGAGCAGTTGAGCCGTCAGTGTGGATAATGCCGCTCGCATGGAAGCATCTGAAAGTCCGATGCGAGCCGTACCGATTTTTCCATCGAGAATGGGAACGGCTGTATCCCATACGAGTCCTTCGTCGGTCTGGATCAGGGCGGTGTGGTGATGAGCGTGTCCGTCGGCGAGGTTGATCGCAAGCAGGTCGAGCGGAAATCCGCCTTCGAATGTGTGGGTGATCACCTGTCCCTGCGGGTCAACGATAAAAGCGTAACGAACGTTGGGGTTGTTGGCAAGTGTTTCATCAAGCAGGTCATGAAGACCCAGTAAATCGTTCAACAAAATCAGATCCGTGGCGCGCGCCGCCAGGTCACGCGAGACCGAAACGCTTTGCTCCTCCAACTGCGCGGTCATGGTGGCCGTGAGCGCATAACGCGCTTGAAAGGTAACACCCACGCCGAGCAAAACGATAAACCCCAGCACGATGCCGAGTATCTTGGAACGAACGCTAACCGCGCCTACAATTGCCCAGATACGCTGAAGGATTTTTTTGAGAGTCATGGCTGGACCGCGGAAGTAGGGAGGATACCCATCAAAGCGCGCACGCTATCGTAGGCATTGTCGTCGATCAATACAAATTGTTCCACGCCAATGGATGCCAGCGCATCGCGCGCAGTTGGGTCATTCGCCATTTCAAGGAATAGTGTTTGTAATTCTTCTTTAACCTGCGGGCGCGTAAACGGACTGACCACAACGGGTGGAATTCCAAAATCGGGCGAACGATGGATGACCTTGACTTTCTCTGCAAGCGATGGATCGCGCGCCACAACATATTCATACACAAGCGAGTCGACGGCGGCTCCATCCGCCACCCCGCTTGCCACTGCCCGAATGGCCTCATCGTGGCTGTAGGTGAAGAACGTGCGCGCGAAGAACTTTTCGGGAGTGAAGCCGAGTTGCTGGACGAGATAGGTCGGGTACACACGCCCGCTCAGCGAAATGGGATCGGTGAACGCGAAGACCTTGCCGCGCAGGTCTTCCATGCTTTGGGCAGAGCTATCCACTGGCACGATCAGGAAGGAGTTGTAGGTGGTCTTGCCCTTCACCTGCGGCGCGACGAGCAACTCCATGCCGAAGGAGTCGTGTCCCTGCACGTAGGCGCTGGTGCAGACGAAGGCGATATCCACCTCGTCGCGTTCGATGAGGTCGTTTATTTCAAGATAGGTGCGGCGCTGGATAAGTTCAACGGGACGGTTCAGTTTGGTTTCGAGATAGCGTAAAAACGGAGAATAAGATTCAAGCGTGCCTTTGGGCGAGATGACCGCCGCAATGGCGACGCGCAAGGGAACCGTCTCGTAATCCTGCGGGGTGGAGAGGGGCTGGAGGTTGTTCAAATCCACATGTCCAGCGATTTCTGTTTGCGGAATGGCTGAACAGGCGGCGAGGGTGATAGCGATTAACAGAAGAATGATTTTCTTCATGATATTCCTTTTCTCCTGTGAATGTAGCAAATCGGACAAAAAATGTCCAGTGATGAATGTCCTCTGCTGTAAGTCGAAATTAATTTCGACTTACAGCCTAAACCAATACGTTCCCGCAGCCACGATGAGAATCACCCCCAGCGTACGGCGCACACTTGCGCCTGAAAATTTGACCGCGCCCTGTTGGCTTCCAATTAGCGCGCCGAGCAAGCCGACTACAAGCAGGGGGATTCCAAATTCACCGAGAGAGAATGTACCATTGGTGAAACGCCCGATCAAGCCGCTGATGGAGTTGATGGCGATAAATCCACCAGCCGATGCGGTAGCATGTTTCGAGTCGCCCCACTGCATGAGGAGGATGAGCGGTGAAAGGAAAATCCCGCCGCCAATCCCCAACATGCCAGAGAGCAGACCAATGCCCGCGCCGATGAGCATTGCCGCCCATAGTGGAATAGGGCGCGGTGTCCAGTTGAGTTTTTCAGCCAGGGTTGGAAGCAACACCATGCGGACTGCAAGATAAGTGAGAACGACATAAAGCAGTGAGGTGTATGTTTGCTCCGAAATTGTGACGGTCGCGCCAATGAACGCGGCGGGGATGGATGTCATCAAAAACGGAAGCAGTAAACGCGGGCGGAAATGTCCCGCGCGCGCGTAGTTTGTAAACGAAATGGATGAAACAATAATATTCAGAACCAGCGCCGTGCTCGACATGACATTGGCGGGAATATCGAAGAAGTTCATGGCAAGCAGATACCCCGACGCGCCGCCAAAGCCCGCGCTGGAATACACCACTGCGATAACGAATACCAGTAAGTAAAGGAAGAGATTATTCAACCGTATATAACTCCATCACATGCGCAGGGGTGCAAACAGGCGTATGATAATACGAATTCCCAGCGCAAGCGCGGCAAAGTGTGAGTCCGTTTTGTTTCACTTCACGCTCATTCATGATCTCTTCGCCGCACACGTCGCAGTTGACGCGCAACCCTGGTCGGGAGAGAATGGATTGCATTGAAACAGTTAGCATTACCTCTTGCGTGTTGAACATGACTTCGTCAGGCATGATTTGGTAAGCCTGCATTTGAGCAGAATAATGACGCGATTCTTCGGGGACATACTCGCATGCCTGCTGGCGGATATTCAAAGCAGGAGCGACCCGAATGGCGCGCTCGGTCTTTGTGTCAATGAACACAGCGGCGGTCTTGCCGTAATCTTCCACACGCAAGGTGCGGTGACCTACTGTCGCATTGGTCGCCGCGGAGAGTCCGTCTGCAAAACAGCCATCTGTTTCAATGATGACAAGCAGGCGTTTGTCGCTTTGTGGAAGATGCAGATTTAATAATTCGCCTGCATACATGCCCATGCGCACGCCGAGGATCTGGCGCGGACACAAGTGACTGTGCGCGGCGGAGGAGAGTTCAAGTAATCCGGGAAGAGTCTTTGTGTTCATAATATGCCTCAATGGACTGGCATAAGTCGGATTGGCAATCCGACCTACAAAAAAAAGCCGTCTCATATAAGAGACGGCTTGAATACGTGCATGCGCGTCTCCTTTCCAAACACGGGGGGCGGATGTGTTTCCACATTCACCTGGGCTATCGCCTGTAACGCGACACGCTTCGCGATGTCGCACCTGGCGAGATAAATCTCGCACTACAGTGATGGTCTGTCCTGGTTGCCGTAGTAGGACAAATTGGCAATTTGTCCTACAGTAGGCCGGCAGGCTTCGGAGATGATTATTTGATTTTTAGAGTTCAGTCGTTCTTTTCTTCGGCATTACCACCAAGCCCAGACTTGAAGGCGCGGATGCCGGAGCCGAGTTCGCTGGCTATTTTACCAATCCGTCCCACTCCGAAGAGCAGGAGGACGATAACGAGAATGATGGTGAGTTCTGTGGGACCTAATCGAAACATGTTTTCTCCTTTTGGTAAAGTACACAGGTAGACAGGTACACGGGTTTTCGTTGATCTACCTGTGTACCTGTATACGTGCCTACATCTTCTCCACCTTCACCATGGTATCGTAGAACACCGCGCTTGCGCCGACCGGATCGGTGAGGCACATGTTCGTAATGATGGGATCGGTACGCATGGCGGCGTTGGCGTGAACTCCGGCAAGGCGGCGGGGATCGCCCTTAATCAGCGCACCGTCAATCACCACATCGGTGCTGCCGGTCGCCCAGTGGCCGTGGCCGAGGGAGAAGGTAACCACGCCGGGCCGCAAACCTTCGATGATCTTGACCTTGCCAGCGATGGGGCGCTTGCCAACAGCCGCGCCGAAGTCCCACTCCCCGTCCGGGTTGGTGGCTGAGGCGATCTTGACTACATCGTTGTCCTTCAAGCCAAGCCGCTTTGCATCCAGCGTATTCATTTGCACGGTATTTTCAGGCGATAGCGCCAGCAGCCAGTAATTCGTGATGGTGCGGGCTTTGGTGTGATAGACCACGCGGTTTGTGATCAAACGCAGATCGTATTCCGCCGGGTCCTCAATCGGTTTGCCGGAGAGGTCGAACGGGCTAGGCAGGTACACGGCGAGGCCGGGATAGTGTTTGCCGGTGAGGGCATTCTTCACGCCGACCGTTTTCTCCTGGTAAACATTGATCTGCTTGCCATACTTGTTTTTCAGTTTTGTGCCATCGTAAGCCTTGGCGTAGTCCTGGAAACGTCCACCGCGATTAAGTACGTAGACGACTTTGCGCCACCAGTCGTCGCCGACAGAGGCGCTCCAGCGTTCGAGATCAAACACACTGGGCGGCAGGAAGCGCCGCGCTTCGGTGAAGATCCGGACTTCCTCGTCGTCGGCATCGGGCAGGATTTCGCCAGGCTCTTTCTTTTCGGCGTCGGGTTTTTTATCGCCGAAAGCTAGGTTGGCGACCATCTTGAGATAGAAGTGATCGGGATGCGTGAGATCGCCCGCATCACCCAGTCCGCCCGGGCCAACACCCGGCAATTCCAGTTTCTCGGCAATGCCCAGCAACAACGCTTCCAAACTGCAGGGCATTTGCTGGCCAAAGACCGTTACTTCCTCCACCAGCGGGGCCACCGACGGGTTGCGGACGGGCATGACCTTCCACGGCATCGAGAACTGCGTGCCGGCCATTTCCCAGCGTTCGAGGTTCGAGACATCGGGGAAGATGTAGTCGGCGTACATGGATGTCTCGCCGATGAGAATGTCGCTGGCAACGATGAGCGGAATCTTTTTGGGATCTCGCATGATCTCGATGTTCGTGTGGCCTGCGGGAAGGGAATAGGTTGGCGCGCCCATGTAGATGAAAGCGGCCTTGATCGGATACGGATAACCGTCGGCGGCGGAGGTCAGGATTTCCTGATAGATGTCCGAGGCGAGCGGATACCACTGACGTTTGGCCGGGTAGCCGTCCTGCGCGAACAATGTGCTATCTTCGTATTTGATCTCGGAGCGAATGATGTTGATGCCGAACGGCGTGGTCTTGCCATTGGTCAACTTGCCGAGGTTGAACGGCTGCCCATCCTTGCTGCCGGTGTGGTCGTAGGTGAAGCCGGTGGTCATGCCGCCCGCGTAGTCGTAGTTGCCGATCAGCAGGTTGAGCGAGTTCCAGGCCACGATGTTGTAAAAGCCGTTGGTGTGCTGCGACGCGCCGCGATGCGGTTCGGCGGCTGCCCTGCGCCCGTAGTTGGTGAACTCAGCGGCAACTTCGGCGATGTCGCCAGCGTCCAGACCGGTGATTTCGGCCCACTCCTCCAGCGTATGACTGTCCGCTGATTCCTTCAACAACTGCAAACTGCTTTTCACGCGGATTCCATTGACAGTCGTGTCCACAAGCAGATCGCCTTCAGCGGCGAATTCCGGTTCAGACGCGTTCGGGTCGAAGGTGATGGTCTGGTCGCCGCGCAATGTGACAAACGGGTCGAACAGCCATGTTCCCGAACCATCCGCCTTTTGGCGTTCTTCGGGTTCGAGTCCCAGATCGGAGCCGCGCAGGAATTTGCCGGGCTCGCCCTTTTCAATCTTGACCAGCCAGGAGGCGTTGCTCCAGGTGGGTTCTTTGTCGGCGGAAGCGGCGGCTTTGTTGGCATTCTCCAGGAATTTGACATTGTGTTTGTTGTTCTGCAACACCTGCTGGATCAGCGCCAGCGCCAGCGCGCCTTCGCTGCCGGGCAGGTTGGGCAGCCACTTCCAGGCTTTGGAAGCAGTCTTTGAGAGGCGCGGGTCCACCACTACGTACTTCAGTCCGCTTTCGACCAGACCAGTTGTGATGCGCGGGGAGCGGTTGGTCGGTCCCTGGCTGGCCTCGAACGGGTTGACGCCGACGAAGATGATGAACTGGCTGTTAGCCGAGTCCACCTGCCAGTAGAACTTCTTGCCATCTGCCCACTTGCCTTCCACAAACTGCTCGCTCATCGCCTTGCCGGCGAAATAGACCGAGCCGTTGCAGACGGTGGTATGACCGTGACGATTGGCTGTGCCGAATCCGCTGCCGATGACGCGGCTGATGAGGTCACTGCGGCCACCCTTGAGGCGGCCCCAGAAGAACAGCAGTTGATTGTTCTTCGGGCCGAAGTCGGGATGATCGGGATCAATCAATTTATCCAGGTTGGCTTTGAAGGTGGTCTTGAATTCCTTCACCAGATCGGCTTTCTTGTCCTTGTCCTTCTCGGACGTGATTTTCTTGACGAAGTCCGCCATCTCTTTGGCAACTTTGGAATCGCGCAGGGCGTAGATGTCTTTGAGTCCCTCGACCGGACCCTCGCCGAATAGGTCGCCGCCCTCGATGATCTCGGTCAGCGCAGAGTCGAAGTCCATCGTCACCCACTCGCCGCCGCCGCGCGGCGTGCCGGGCTTGCGCTTGACGACTTTTACCAGACGGTATGGATCATAGGTGGTCTGTATGGAAGCCTGGCCCTTGGGACACAACGCGCCCTCTGTCTTTGCCATCTCCGCAATGGGCGTATCATACGCTACATGCGGCACCATGTTCCAGGGATTGTAGGGATTGCCGTCCACCTTGGCGACAACGCCATCCAGCAGTTTGACTTTGAGTCCGCACTGCGTATTGCATTGCTGGCAGACGGTGTAGATTTGATTCTCCGCCAACGCCAGGGTATAAGCCGCCTGCTCATTGCCCTGAGCCATGACCTCATTTACTTTGGGCAGCGCACCCAGGAAGGCCGCGCCCGCCCCCACCGCGCCGGAGAGTTTCAGAAAATCACGGCGGGAAATCTTGCAGGTTTCGGGTTGTTTTGTATTCATTTCTTCACCTCATTAAAATGCACCAGGCGATCCAGCCCGATCAGGATTGCCAGGATGGAAAACCCGATGACGGCCGCAGTGACCGACCATTCCATAAGGCTGGGAATGTAATCAAAGGTCAGTTTCGGTCCGCTAAAAGCCTCAGCCAGGCCCGGAAGCATAGGAGCGACCTGCCCCGGCACAACGATCAGGATGCGGGCCACCGCGTAGCCGACCAGCAGGAACAGTCCCATCAGTCCGGCGACGAAATCGTTCTTCGCCAGTTTCGGCTGGGATAGCACGATGAGCGGGATCAGCGTCCCCAGTCCGATCTGCACGACCCAGAACGAGAACGCATGCTGGCCGAACAGGATGGACTGGACGGCGATCACGTTATCCGGCACGCCGCCGTACAGGGACTGGGTATAGTCGGAAACCATGAAGTAGATCTTGACCACGCTCAGGATGATGGTCAGGACGGCCAGCGTCCACAACTGGTCGGCGCGTTTGCCGTGATCTTCTTTCGGTCCGAACCAGCCCACGATGACCAGCATGAGGGCCGCGCCCGAAGCCAGCGCAAAGATCGGGAACTGCACCGGGAACAGGCCGACGTGCCAGAACAGGCGGTTGGCGTTGCCGCCCAGCAGGAAACCCACGCCTCCCGCCACCAGGATCGCCGTCACCAGCCCAATCCACATGACCACTTTCATGGCGGATTTTTCGGGGCGGGTAAATGCCAGATAGAGCGAAACCGCGATCAGGATGAAGAAAAGCGTGTATCCCCAGACCATGAGCGTGAGGAAGGAGTTAAAGTTCGGCTCCAGATAAACTTTCCAGATGCGCTCCATGTGGCCGAGGTCCATGCCGATGGAAGCCAGCCCCGCAGGGAGCGTGACCAGCGCAGCCCACAACATGGCCTTACCCGTGCCTTTGAACTGCGGCATATCGAACAGGTAATCGAGCGTCGCGAGCATGTAAGCGCCCGCGGCCAGCCCGGCCAGGAACAGGTACATAGCAACCCACAAGCCCCATCCGATGTAGGAGCCATAGTTTGTGCTTTGCTCGCCTTCGAACAGGCGGATATACACGCCCCACAATCCGAACAGCAGGGCAAGCGCGCCAACAGCGTAAGAAATTTTCTTTATCATCTCATCCTCCTACACCACGTAATAGACACGCGGTTCGGTGCCAAGTTCTTCCTTGAGCCGAATCACGTTGGGTTTGTTGATGAGTTCGGTCACCAGCGAATCTGGATCATTGGCGTCGCCAAAGTAGGTGGCGCGACCGATGCAGGTCGTGACGCAGGCCGGTAACATGCCTGCGTTGAGACGATGCAGGCAGAAATGGCATTTGCGCACGTTGCCGACAGGTGAAGCCCTCAGGTTCGTGCGCGGCCACTCTTCGCTGTATTCGAAGGCCGCGGCGCGCTCATAGCCTTCCGCACTGACACGCCCGACGATCATACCTTCGGCAACGGGCGTCGACTCGGTATAGGTGTACCCGAAGTCGAACGTGCGCGCGCCGTACGGACACGCCGCCATGCAGGCGCGGCAACCGATGCACTGGTTGTAATCCACTACCACGATCCCCTCTTCGTTCTTGTAGGTGGCCGTCACCGGGCAGACCGGCACGCAGGGCGGTACGTCGCATTGCATACACGGGCGCGGCAGGAATTTCATGCTCACGTTCGGATATGTGCCGATTTCCTCGTTCATCACCGGGCGATAGACCACCCCCGGCGGCAGTTTGTTTTCAGCCACGCACGCGATAGTACAGGCCGAACATCCCACACATTTGCGCAGGTCAATCACCATGACCCAGCGCCGTTCCGAGACGGGTTTTTCCAGTGCGCGCTGTAACTCACGCTGCATGCGCACCAGAGCATCCTCTTTCGCCAGCGGGTCGTCGGCGGTGAGGGGTGAAATTTCCACACCCTCCAGCGGCGCGACCAGCCCGGCAAACACCTCGGAAGCATACTTTTTAAGCAAAGTTGCTTCATTCGGATTGGACATATTTCTTCTCCTTCAAAGATTGAAATTCGGAACGAATCCGCAGTTTTCCTGGTTCTACTTTATCCAATCTGTATCCCTGGGAATAGCGGGAAAAGTTGGATGGTTTTTGAAGTTATGTAGGGGAAAACCCGACATGAAGATGACATTCGGATTCTGGAAACGTGAGTTAAGTCATGAAACGATGGAATCAAAAAGCGGCAGGGAGTCATCCCTGCCGTGTGGTTGATCTGGTGAAATCACCCCATCATTAACTTTGGACGGTATTGAAGCGCCTCCGCCAAATGCACGGATTGAATATTTTCACTTCCAGCCAAATCCGCGATCGTGCGCGCCAGTTTCAAGATGCGATGATACGCGCGCGCGGATAACTGCAATTGACTCATTGCCGAACGCATCAAACTCTGACCCTCGGCCTGTAAGTGACAAAATTGGCAAACCTCCTCGATGCGTATATCGGCATTGCAGATGATTTCGGTGGAAGAACTTTTATTCGATATTAGGGAATCGGGATTCGTGAACCGGGCTTGGTGAATATTTCTAGCGGCTTGCACTCTTGCACGAATAGTTTCAGACGACTCGCTTAATTTATTTCCACTTAGCTTTTCATAATCAGCTCTTGGGAATTCGATGCGGCAAGCCGTGTCAATTCGGTCGAGAAGTGGACCTGAGATTCGCTTTTGATATTTAGGAACGACACCAGAGGCACACGTCCAGGCTTTTTGTGCGTCTCCAAAATGGCCGCAGGGGCAGGGATACACACAATCGGACATATTTTTCATGTTCGATGAGGGACAGAAGAATGATTTTGAGGGCTTTTCTCAAGCGCCGTAAATAAGACAAACCAAAAAAACTGGCGGACGAGGCAAGCAGCCAGCACAGGTCTTCATTCCATGACTTGTGGATACAGGAGACAGGTTGTTACGAACTCTGGCGCGGGGCTGTAATAGCCGCCGTGAGCGCAGACGTAACATATGCTGTGCCCATTGCAGAAGACTTCGCGTTCGTTAATGACTTCCTCCCCGCACATCTCGCAAGTGACGCGTACGCCTGGCTTGCCGAGAATTTGTTCGATGGGTGTATTGAGTGTAACTTCCTGAACGGATAGCAATTCATCATCGGGCATGATCTGATAGGCTTGCAGTTGCGCGAAGTAATGGCGGTTTTCATCAGGAATGAACGCAAATGCGCGTTGACGAATATCAAGCCGCGGCGCGACGCGAAGCGATTTCCCTGTCGCGGTGTCTGCGAAGGTCGCGGCAATCTTGCCATAATCTTCAACGCGCAGGGTTCGATGTCCAACCGTGCAACCCATCGCGACTTCCACGCCGTCCGCAAAACAGCCATCGGTCTCCAGGATAATGAGGAGACGTTTATCCGCGCAGGGAATCGAGAGCCCAAGCGCGGCCGCGCCCGCCAATGCCACGCGGACTCCCAACACCTGGCGCGGACATAAGTGTGTGTGCCGCGCGGCAGACTTTTCAAGCAAGTCTTTGATATCAATCATGGTCCCTTTTGCGGCGGTTCATCGTTTGCGCCGCTCAACAGCAGGAAACCAGCCAGCGCGAGTAAAACGTAATAGGACAGGTCCCAGCGCAAACCGCCGAGCGCGAGGAGAGCCAATCCCAGCGCATGATGACGCCTGCCTTCAGTTTTCATCAACGCAATAAAAGTATAGAGCCACAAGCCAAGCGCGAGAATGTAGACGGGCGCGGGCAAATAACCTGTAAAGGCAACCGACCAAATCATCAATGTGGGAGGTAGCCATTGAACGCTAAACCACAAACCAGCCAGCAGGATCGCGCCCACCACGCCGACGATGACGGCTATCCAATCGCGGCGCGGGCGCAGGACGAATGGCGCGCCCAGGGTTGACAATAGGATCAGCAGTTCGCTGATTGCGCGCGCATGCGCAGTGAACGGCAGCGTGACATGCAAAGTATTGACAAGTGTCGGATATGCCAGCGCGAGATATGCCCCGCCAAAGAGCGCCAGCCAGCCCACATAAAATTTGGAATGGCGCGCAAACCACAGGGCAATGCCCACCATGCTCAACGAGAGAAATAGGAAAGCGACGAAAAGCAACGGAGGCGGAGCGCCTCCCGCAAGCGTGAGTCCAATGGTCAACACGATGATCGCAGCGAGACAATACTTCAATGGATAGCGGGACGTTTGCCAAGCCATTGTCGTCAGCGTCGCGAGCGTGAGCAACAAGGCAAAGTTCAACGCCACCGCGCCGATGAATATCAATGCCTCGGTGAGTGACACGACAGCGTCGGTGTGTGGGAGCACAGGACCGAGTCGGATGAGCAGTCGTAGGCTGAGAAACTCAACCAGCGCGGCGGCAGCCAAAAAGGTCAGGAGGCGAAGCGCCCAAAACGTCACGCTTGATTGAACGTGACCAAGTCTCATATTCCACCGCGAACTCATGGCGTCGGATTCTATTCGCACGCGAGTTCCTCTCCGCCTGCCATCCCTGTGGCAGCCTCTGGGCTTCCATACGCAGAAGCGACGCAGAGCGCAACGCCCAGGTCTTCAGCCTCCAAAGCAAGCAGGGACGCGAGCATGTCGGTCAGCGCGGGATAGAGCGGCAGGCGGGCTTTATCCTGAACGCGGGAAGCAAACGCCAAAGCCCACAGCCCAAGGTGGTCGCTTAGAAAAGCGGAACGCGCGTCGCGGCAGATCTGAGCCTGCTCCGTCAGTCCATTGCGTAACGCGTGCGCTTCCTTCGCGCACAGCACAGCCATAAATTCCAACTCACTGCCGATATGGTCAACACGCTCGTGCGCGTCGGGCGACATCTGCACGCCGAAGGCGCGATAGAAGCCCGCGATGTCTGCGAGACTTTGCTCCATGCCGGCGGGAGAATACGTTGATTCGTAAGGCGAACATAACGCCTGGCGATGAAAGAGAAAGATATGTTCTTCAGCAGGAGTGAGATGGGGTGACTGCGGATTATGGATTGCGGCGCGCAGATTGTCCAGACTTGTGCGCAAGGAGGACGCATCCGGACTCACCCGAGCCCTTCGATCAAACTCAGGGCAAGCCTGCTCTGCTAAAGCGACGGCTTTCCCCATCTCTGACACGATCAGCGCAAAATCCGTGTCCCGATCGGGATAAGCAAAACTGAACGCGAGCGCGGAATATAACGCGGCGCGGGATTCGAGTTTGTCGGTCATGATTTGTCCTTATAAGAATACAGACCCTAAAGGTTTTTCTGGCAAACCAGTTGGAAAATCTACGAGGCTGTCTTGCTCATAACGCTTTTTCGGTAGCAAAGGAAACCTTTAGGGTCTTTCATGCAATCTTACGGCGGCGCATGAAGAAGAACGCGCCGACAACGACCAGCACAATTACAACTGCGATAGTGATGAAGGTTCCAATTGGCATACCCAAAACTTTTGGAGTCGGTCCTGCAATACCTTTTTCTGTTTCGAGCAGCATGGTTGTCCACGTGGAAAGTTGTTTGCGCGCGCCCACCTGTTGATCGGAGCCATCCCACACGGCGAAAGCGATTGAAAAAGCTCGATCAAGCGTAAATTGTACATCGTTCTCATCGGCGCTTACTAATGGACGGGAAAAAACCACATACCATTTACCGTCTTCCCAAACTCCCCGCCCCAATAAGCCCTGGTCCGCCTGTGACGTTACCGTACCGAAACCCATGGAACTCAGATCTTCAACCGGTGTTACACGCGCGGGGTTGGAAAGCGGGTTGCCTACAGACCATCCAACCAAATAGGCTCTGGCTTCCTCTGAATTGAAATCGGTGGGTAGGCGGAAGGGCGGCTCGCCAACAACAAAAGGATAATGGTCAAGCCAAAAGTTTGGGTAGGCATCCACCACATCGCGGAACCCATTATCAATATCCCATTGCCAGTCGGCTTTCCAATGCCACAGATTTACCAGTTGTCCAGCCGCCCCCATGCAGAGAATTTTTTGAGTCTGCTCCGCGTCCAGGTCGTCCACAGAAAACTGGAGCGCGGCGGCGTCGCGAAATTCATCGGGCTTTGTGGCGTGCGAGTCCTGGGAGGCATCCTCCCAAACAAGACGGAAGACGATATCTTCGCCATTGTTGAGCGATTGCACTTCAACGGAGGAAACGGTCGCGGCGAACAGGGTCGGGGCGATGGCAGATTGCGGCGTCACTGAGGCAGCGTAAACCGGGACCGAATCCCACGCCGGGGATTTTGGATCAGTTAGCGGCAATTCCCCATCGTTATAAACCGATATCAATTGAGGCTGTGCCTGCGCCAGCGCCAATCCATTGGACGAAAGCGCAAACGCCAGCGCGAGTATGGCAAGGAGAGGAATGTGTTTGAAAAAACGGGTCATGGTTTTTTCCTTGATTGAGATCTGGCAGGTTTGAAAAACCTGCCAGATCTATTCTTACGGCGTATTGTGCAGGAACGCGCCGGTCGCAGCGTTGAAGTCAGGGCGGATGTAGATCGGCTCTTTGAGTGGAACCTTGGCGATCTCGTCGCCTTTGGCGTCGTAGCCATACGCGAAGCCTTCTTTTACACGGAATTTTTCAATCCACTTGTCGGTTGCGCCCATCAAGAGCAATACGCCCAACAGTTCGGGATCATCTTTCACGCGCTTGTACGTGTCTACGGCATTTGGCACGCCGGGACCGAACATTTGCAACAGGAATTCCTGCGGCACATGAATGGGCGGTATGTAATAGATGTTGACATTCAGCCCAAACTGCGGATAGAGCGGCAGGGCGACCTTGCGACCATGCACTAAAAAGTCCACGGGGCTGTCCAACACGGCTTTATCGGGGAAGTGTACCCAGCCATTAATGCGGATGCGCCCAATGCAACTGAGCGTGCAATAGGTCTGCCTGCCCTGCTCAACGAGTGGGTAACAGGCGATACATTTTTCAGAGACGCGTGTAACGGTGTTGTACAAAGCCTTCTTGAACGGACAGGCGCGGGCACATTCGCGATAACCGCGGCAGCGAGTCTCGTCAATCAATACAATGCCATCCTCTTCGCGCTTGTAAATGGCTTTGCGCGGGCAGGAAGCAAGGCAGGCGGGATAACTGCAATGGTTACAAATGCGCTGGAGATAGAACATCCAGACCGGATGCGGCAGGGTAAAGTATGCGCCGCGGTCAATCGTGCCAGCCACTTCGTCTTCGCCGTGATTGGGGTGCGCCCAATCCTCATCCTCGGGCAGGAAGCCAAGCGCGGCGCGTCCGGGAGGCGCGGCTTCGAAGATGGTCTTGCCGGTGTAAACGCCGTTGCTCCATGATTGCCCGCCGAGTTGTTCGAGCAGGCGCACGTCCCATCCAAGCGGATATGAGCCGTAAGGCTTGGTCTCGACGTTGTTCCAGAACATGTGCTCCTGTCCGCGCCCGGAAGTCCAGGCGTTCTTGCAGGCGAGCGTGCAGGTCTGGCAGGCGATACATTTGTTGATGTCAAAGACCGCGCCGAATTGTTTTTCGGGATACGCCGCCTCGTAGGGGTAGTTCATTTCGCGTCCGATTTGCCAGTTATATACTTTGGGCATGATGACCTCGTTAATTGACATGTCACTGCGATGCGCTTTGCGCGAAGCAGTCTCTTGTTGAGAGGGGATTGCTTCGTCGGGAAGATCACCCTCCTCGCAATGATATACTACTCACTGCTGGTAATGAAACCGCCAGCCAGATAATTCTTCATTGCGTCGTTCTCGTAGCCTGCGCGCAGACCGAGCGCGGCGGGACGCCATAAACCTTCGCCGTTCACGCCGCCAGATTCTGCTTTGGTGATTTTGACGAACGACTCTTTGGGGGCGCCCACGGTGCAATGTACGTCAATCGCAAAACCCGAGCCGATGTTCTGACCGTACACGTCCTTGCGAGTTAGCGTCTCGGTCATCAACGTCGGTCGCAGCCAGGTACGCACTGCGCTTTGATGTCCGCCATAGCGGAACATGGCTTGATACCCCGTGCGCGGATTCTTTGCCAGCCCGTCGTCGCGCGTCTCGTGTCCCTCCACCGAGCCGTGTGTGGCCTGGTACATGTGGAACCACATCCGCAGCACGCCGCGCGCGAGTCCGTTGTAATAGCGGGCGCGCGTCATCATTCTCATCGCTTTGTAGTCGGGATCGTCGGGTTTGGCGCCGCGATAAGGCCGGTCGGATGGGTCGGCGTCAATCCAGATGTAATCGCCGTCCTCAATTCCAAGTTCGCGCGCGTCGGCGGGATTAATATCGGCGTACGATTCGCCCACCCACGGCATGCGCTTGTCGTGGCGCATCATGTCGCCAAACGGACCGAAATAAACGGCGATCGTGCTGAGGTCCACGGGGGTGGTGTGCGTGCCATGGCGATATTTGGGTGTGATGAAAATAAAACGATAGTCTTGACTGGTAAGCGGGTGGTTACTGGCGACGACTTCATCAGCGGAACGAATGACGTTACGCACCTGCCGCGTCTCAGTGGATTGGTCGTTCGGGTCGAGTCCGTATCCTTGCGGACCCGTCGGATTCATCATGGATTGGATATCCTTGCCCGCGACGATAACATTCGGTTCGTGGGGCGTGGCGTCCACCGGTTCCCGATAGACAGGCAGGTTCTCGCCGTGTTCAATGAACTCCGGTTCATCGCGATAGAACTCGATCCTGCCGGTCTTGGTATACCAGGGTTTGCTCTCCTGCGTCTGCTCCCAGCCCACCACCTTCGGATAGGTGCGGAGCATTTTCAGCGCAGGGATGCCCTCCTTCGCCAGATTTTCCAACTCATCAAATTTATAGCCGCGCAGTGATGAGGAAAGGTCAACGATGCGCTGGAGATAGACATCCACGCATCCCTCGCCGACGAACTTCCAGTAATCTGCAAAACGCTGATCGCCTGTGAGTTTGGCAAGGGCATTCGCAACGCCTGCCAGCGCCTCGATATCCGCTTTTGTATCGAAGATGCGTTCCAGCGGCGTGCGCGGGAATACCTGCACAAACGGGTTGGTAACCGAGCCGCACATGTCGGGATGCTTCATCTCCGCCCATGAGTCCACGCCAAACACAACGTCGGCGTACTCGCAGGTCATCGTCCACCACCACTCATTGACCACAACCGTCTCGACGCGCGGCAGGGTATTGTGGATCATGTCATACGCCCATTTGGCGTTGCCGAGAATGGAGTTGGTATTTGCCCACCAGGTAAATTTGGTGGGAGTGGAGAGATGCCCCGCGCCGGTAAATAGTTTATTGCCCACCCGTAATGGACGGTCGCCATAAGAAAAATAGTGGGCAGACTCATAACTGAGATAGCTTTTGGTCTTGGGTGTTTTAGCGGGGTCAAGTTCAATGTGGAACGGATCTTCAGTAATGTATTGAGGCAAGCCGTTGAACAGGGCAACGCGGTAATTACCCGCGTAGGAGCCGGGCGAGCCGCCCCAATGCCCGATGTTGTTCGTGAGCGCCGCGACAAGGAACAGGGCGCGGTCTTTTAAGTCAGCGTTGAAGAAGTGGTTCGGTCCCATACCATGCGTGAGCAGGGTTGCTGCAGGGTTGGCGGCGATCTGACGCGCCAGGCTTTCAACCGCCTCCACCGGGGCGCAAGTGAGCTTCGAGACGTTTTGCGGATCGAACTCAGTCAGATATTCCATGATGATCGCAAAGAGCGGACGGACTTTGACTTGCGCACCATCTGTTGTGGTGACGGTGAACTCGCCTTCGAGCGCCGGGTCAACGCCCAGTTTCGTGAAATGCTCGCCCACCTGATCGCGGTTGATAACAAAAGGCTGTTCTTTCTGCGAATCCCATACGACGAAATCGCCCCACTTGTCGCGCAACGCCTGGCGAACGTACTGTGTCGGTTGGTTGAAGTTTGGAGCGGGACTTTCCTCGGGCGTCATCACGTGCATCGTATTGGTCAGTTCGGCGGATTGATAATTGGGCGTGATGTTCGCCGCACCGAGCAGTTTGAGCGTATCTGTTC
The DNA here is from genome assembly GCA_016866215.1 of Chloroflexota bacterium. Lineage (GTDB taxonomy): Bacteria > Chloroflexota > Anaerolineae > Anaerolineales > Villigracilaceae > Villigracilis. The sequence continues at coordinate 39,835 of VGNE01000018.1, forward strand.
GTACCAGAAGCGGCAGGTCGGTAAAATTCTTGACGTATTTCGCGTCGTAGGTCTTTTCCTTGATGATGACGTGCGCCAGACCAAGCGCCAGCGCCGGGTCGGTGCCGGGGCGAATGATAATCACCTCGTCGGCTTTATTCGACGTGGACTGGTATTCGGGGGCAATGGTGATGATCTTACTTCCGCGCAGGCGCGCCTCGGTCAGCCAGTGACCATCGGGCATTTTTGTTGAAATCCAGTTCATGCCCCAAAGTGTGATCAGGTTCGCATTCTCGGCGGTGAACAGGTCGAAGTCCACGGTCTGCTGGCCCGTGACCATGGGGTGACCCGGAGGCAGGTCGGTATGCCAGGCGTAGTTATCCCAGCCGCGCCCGCCGAGTGCATTATCGGGACCCACCTGACGAGTGTAATCGTCAAGCAAGCCCATCATATTTCCATAGCGATACAAGCCAATAATGCGCGTCGCGCCGAGGAAGGGCATGCCGCCGCGGAATTTGAGGGTACGCGTCCCCGCCTCTTTCATCGTGGCGATCATGGCTTCATCGTAATTCTGTTGCTTGAGAAGTTCCGCGCCTTCGGGTCCGCTGTAAGTTTTGGCAATGTTCATCTGGGCGCGTGCGACAAGTTCAAAAGCTTCGTCCCATTCCACTTTGACAAATTCATCCTTGCCGCGATTGAGATATTTGGCGGCGGGCAACCCATTGGCTTCACGCGGGAAATCGGCTTTCGCCCAATCCAGCCAGCCCTTGCGGATAAACGCCCCTTTTACGCGGCGGTCTCCATAGAAACGCCGCACAAGCGCCAGTCCCTTCTGGCAGGCGCGCGGTTCCCAGCGGGCTGACGGGCTGTTCCCAAGCATGTCTGTTGCTTCGTGATAGCGATAGCTTGGCTCAATACGCACCACCTGTCCGTTCCGCACCAATGCCTTGAGCAGGCAGTTGTGCGTGTCGTTGGGCGCGCACAGGAAAGTGAAACTGGAGTCAGTCTGATACAGATTACGATAGGCTTTCTCCCAGTCCCGGTTGGGATAGTAATCCAACGGATTATCAATATCCGTTATGGTTTGCAGGTACGCCATTCGCTGGTCAAGCAAAAGGGCGAGACTGGCGCCGCCGGCAACGGCGGAAATTTTGAGAAAATCACGGCGGTTAAATTTGGGCATGGCTAACTCCGTTTGAGCAGGGCTTCAATCGCGGCAAGCAATTCAGGCATGCTCGCGCCAATGTGGCGGCAGGTAATGACTTGCGCATTGTTGGCGTTGAGATCGGCGCGAATGATGCGCAGGTCGGGATACATGGCAAGGAACTGGGCGTAAGCCGTCGGTGGTTGTTCGCCTGCTTCCGCGATAATCACTACATCGGGGAGGTTGTCTCGAATCATTTGTGCGGCTGTCTCAACTGTGGGCGCGCAGCCAATCACCTTGATGGTTTCAACTTTTGCCAGCGCCTGCGCCAGCGTCTCAGCGAACAACGAAGCGCCGACGATGAACACACGACGCGCTTCCATATTCAAAGTATGCGTGAAGATAAATGGCTTGTCTATCCGTCACGTTTGTCACAAAGAATGAAAAAAGAGTGATTGGATGATTGTCTTGAATGGAGGGAAGCAGTTTATCTGGGCGTCTTATTCACCCACCCCACTTGCGCGGCAAACTTTGCGGCTTGCCGCCGGTTAATGGCGTGAAGTTTGCTGAGGATACTGCGGACGTGGCTTTTGACGGTGTGCAGGCTGAGGGAAAGTTGTGCCGCGATTTCCTTATCCGTTGCACCCGTTGCGACGAGATTAAGCACCCCGCGCTCGCGAGGCGTGAGGTCGGCATATTCCGGCGAGGACGACTCAGGCGCAGGACGATTAGCCAGCCGGGCAAATTCTTCCAGCAGGCGCGAAGCCAACTTGGGGGGTAGTGCGGCTTCGCCAGCTACAACGTTGCGCACGACGCGTAGAAAATCAACCGAGTTCGTGCTCTTGAGCAAGTAGCCGCTTGCCCCAGACTTGATGGCCTCGAACAACTTCTCATCCTCGTCATGGACGGTGAGGATGAGAATGCACGCCTCGGGCCATTCAGTGCGGATCAATCGTGTCGTCTCCAACCCCTCACATAGCGGCATTTTGATATCCATGATAATCAGGTCAGGGCGCAAATCACGGGCGAGGGTCAGTGCCTCCAGACCGTCGCCAGCCTGACCCACAACTTCCAAGTCCGGCTGGGCATTGATCAGTCCAGCCAGGCCTTCGCGGAAGAGTTCGTGATCATCAGCGAGCAAAATGCGAGCGCGGCTCATGCGCAACTCCTCGAACTTGGCGAGACGATTCAATCATCATTCGTCCTTGCCCCCGCTAACGGAAATGTTGCCAGGACTTTCGTCCCCGCGCCGGGTGCGGATTCGATGGCGAGAACTCCTCCGCTTCGTTCCGCGCGCGCCCGCATAATAGCCAACCCGAGGTGATTTTCAGTCTTAATCGCCTGCGGGTCAAATCCATCACCATCGTCTTTCACTGTGAACAGGGCCTCGTCGTTCACCCGCCCAATCCGCACCCAAACCTGATGCGCCTGCGCATGCCGCCGAACATTGTTAAGCGCCTCGCGGACAATGTGTGCCGCCTGTGCCTGTGCCAGATGCGAGAGAGCCAGCGCGGAACGGTCAGTGATTATCAGTTCAGCGGAAAGACCGGATACCTCGCGGAAATTCTCAACACAGTCAGTAATTTTTTCAGCCAAATCCTGTTTTGAGGCGAGAGAGGCGGCTGTAGATATCGGTTCACGAAGTCCGACGAGCGCCGCGCGCACCTGCCCATATGCGCCGCTGATTGCGGACTTCATCCGGTTGAGTTCATTTCCGGCTTCAGTGGAGCGATTGGCGGCAATCATCTCCTGCGCTTGATCGGTCTTGAGATTGAGAAAGCTCAACGTTTGAGCCAGGTGATCGTGTAGTTCTGCGGCGAGGCGTTCGCGTTCCATCAGGGTTGCCGCCTGCCTTGCTTGATGCTGTTCTGCCTCCGCCAGCCGCGTGTTGGCAATTGCAATTGCCGCCGAGTTAGCGAGCAAAGTGAGTGCGCGGGTCTCGTCCGAATCGAAATGGCCATCATTGCTGCGCACGACACATAGCGCGCCGATCGTGGTTTCGCCTGTTCGAAGCGGGGCGGCAATGCACTGCCCGGGCGCGTGAACTCGAAGAAATCCACAGGTTGTACAGGCAGAGTCAGTGGTTACTGTTTCACCCTTTTCGATCACGCGTCTGGCAAAATGGTGTTGAAGCGGCTGGCGCAACATAGTTCGAATGTCTCCCCTTTCACTGCTGGCGGCGAGGATCAAGGCTGTCCGTCCCTCATCGAGCAGGCACAGCGAAGCGGCATCGGACCCGGTTAGTGCTCGAGCGCGATCAGTAACCGAACCCAGAAGATGAGAGAGATTGCGTTGGGCGACAATCTCCTGGCTAAACTCAAATGCCGAAGCCAACTCACGGGTACGTTGACTCACTCGCGATTCGAGATGATCGCGCGCCGCAGCGATTTCGGTACGCATTGTCTCGAACGCCCTCCCCAACTCTCCCAATTCATTGTCGCCAAGGATCGGAAGCGGGTCATCCAATTGGCCGCCCGCGATACGTCGTGTTGCAATGTTGAGGTTGGTCAGCGGCTGCGCGAAACTCCGCCGGGTCAGCGCGTAGCCCCATGCCAGCAAAACCAATGCGGCAACGAAGAAGGTGAGTTGAATGATTTGAAGACGAAGTAATTTTGCCTGCGCCCGCGCCTCGTATGCGCTCACAACCGAATCGAGTTGAGCGAGGATTACAGGCGCTTCCGATTGAAGCGCAAATGCATCCACCGGGTCAAGATAAGCGCGGAAATCTGCCCAAGTATGGGCAACAGTGTCCAATTGGGCGCGCAGTTCCGGGTCGGGCGCGGGAGGCAGGTAGACGAGCCGGCCCGTTGAATCGAGCGTGGAGCCACCATCCAGCAAAGCAGGCAGTGTCTGTTCGAAAAGTTGAATAGTTGCAGTTAGTTCAGGGCTGTCTGGCTGGGCGAGAGCCAGCCACGTCATCTTTTGCGTGAGCATCCGCTGGCGCCCGGCAAGATTGATGACTACGGCATCGCTGGATTTGGCATGAACGGCAAGAAAGGTGGCGCCCACCGACCCGCCGACCAGCAAAATGAAGCCGAGAAAGATCACGCCAAGCTGCGCGCGCAATGAGCGAAACATAAAGTTAACTCTCCAGTCGCAAGGGCTTTTGAGCGTCCCCTTTATTCGAAAGGCACACTCCTGGTCCAAACGAAACAACTTTGATCGGGCGCGAGGTTTTGGGCAATGACCAATTGTATAGGCTATGTGGATCATTGGCAAGTAACGATTGTCCCTCGTTCTATTACAAAATCTACCCCATCATTAACTTGAGACGGTATTGCAAAGCCTCCGCCAAATGCGTAGACTGGATTTCCTCACTCCCCGCCAAGTCGGCGATCGTGCGTGATAACTTCAGGATGCGATGACATTGTGCTGTGCATAGGCGCGCGCCGATAAATTCAGTTGACTCATCGCCGCCCGCATCAAACTCTGACACTTCGACACGCTCAGTGCACCGCCTTCATCCCTTCGTCGGTGCTCAGGACAAGCCTGCAACTTGCAAAATTGCCGTATCTCCCCGATGCGAATATCAGCGTTGGAGATGATGTCGGTAGATCGAGAATTAGTAAATCGGGCTTGCTGAATATTTCTGGCGGCTTGCACACGCTGGCGAATGACTTCGCTTGTTTCGCTTACTTTATTCCCGCTTAACTTTTCATAATCCACGCGTGGAACTTCGATGTGGCACGCCGTGCCAATCCGGTTAATTAGGGGGCCTGAGATTCGCTTTTGATATTTGGTCAACAGCAGGCGCACACGTACATGCTTTTTGTGCGTCTCCAAAATGGCCGCAGGGGCAGGGACACACAGATTCCCGCCGGGAGTATGGGACTTTCAGACATATTTCTCCTTTTCACTGAGATATAAACGGCTGACCTTGAGATATTATCTCTAAGCCAGTACCCAATTAGTCCGCATCCTGCGCGTTAACACTGCCCCTGCTCATCACATGATCCGATGACTACCAGCAAGATACTATCTTCCATACTAATAAATTGTGCGATGCAAAACGCGAACAGATGCGTACTGCATCATCAATGAAAAAATTTTCAGCGAACGGCATCTTATACGCCGAGCAATGACTTTGCCATATTGACCGCGCGGCTTGCATCGGTCGAAAAACCATCAGCTTCGATTTGTTGAGCATAAGCCTCAGTGACAGGCGCACCACCCACAATTACTTTAATATTATTACGCAATCCCGCGGCTGTCAGTGCATCAAGGGTTGTTTTCATGGATGACATGGTAGTGGTGAGCAAGGCAGACATGGCAATAATATCCGGTTTGACATTCGTTGCCACTTTAACAAACTCCTCGGCAGGGACGTCCACACCCAGATCAATAATCTCAAACCCTGCACCTTCCAGCATCAACGCGACCAGGTTTTTTCCAATATCATGTAAGTCACCTTTGACAGTGCCGATCACAACTTTGCCGCTCGATTTCCTGTCTGTTTGTTGCAAATGAGGCTTCAAGATCGCCATTCCACTCTGCATGGCGCGCGCTGCGATCAACATCTCAGGCACATAGTACTCGCCCTCTTCAAATCTGCACCCCACCTCGCGCATCGCCGCGATCATGCCATCGTTCAAAATGACTATTGGATCCAGTTTGGCGTCCAATGCGGCCTGCAAATTAGTCTTTACATCTTCGAAGTCTCCCTCCAATACCGCGTCGAATAGTTTCTTCAGTACCTCTTCCATCTTCATCTCCTTATCGTGATTTCAAACGAATTCCGGCGCCATCCGAATTGAATTGTTCAATGATCTGCGTGGACAGTGGATGAGTTGACAGACTCGCCAATAAATCAAATGGGACGGTGATATGCTGCGCGCCTGCCAGGAAAGCATCCACCGCCTCTTTCGTGGACTTCAAGCTGGCCGCCAATATCTCAGTTCGACTCCCAGCGAGGACTTTTGCCAGATCCCCCACCAGGGCAAGTCCATCTCCCAGTTGTTTCGTCGCGCGATTGACATACACCGCGATACATCTGGCTCCCGCCTCACGCGCCACCAAAGCCTGCGCAGGATCAAAGATGGCAGTCACACAACATGGAAACTCATTTCCATGTTTCGCTACAAAACGAAATCCGTTTTGTGTCGGTGCGATCTTGAGTATCAACCCACTTTTGACGATCTCGCTGACTTGGCGAGCTTCGATCAGCATGTCATCCAGGTTATTTGAGACAATCTGGTAATACACATGATGAAATTCAAGTTCAGCCAATCCCTTCAAAACAACTTCAGGCTCAACGCCCGCCTTTGCCATCAGGGAAGGATTGGTCGTCACACCATACACCCAGCCAAGTTCTCTAACCTGTCGCGCCTCATCGAGCTTTGCCGAGTCCAGATAAATTGCCATGCTACAACGAAGCCAGTATCCCCTTCATGTAGTTTTCGATTTCTGCGGCTGTGCCAAACGACATGGCTTGGCTCGCGATCTCACGTGCCCTTTCATCCGTTAATTTGCCGATCAGATTCTTGGCTTCAGGGATGGCTCGCGGGTTCATGCTGAACTCGTCCAAGCCAAAGCCAAGCAGGATCGGAATTGCCTTTGTCATGCCAGCCAGTTCGCCGCACATGCCCACCCACTTCCCTTTTGCATGACCTGCATCAATTGTCTGCCTAATGAGACGCAAGACAGCAGGATGCAAGGGCTGGAAAAGCCCGGATACTTTCGCATTGCCGCGGTCCACTGCCATGGTGTATTGGGTCAAGTCATTGGTGCCGAGGCTGAAAAAGTCGGAGGCTTCGGCGAGCACATCCACCAGCACTGCGGCGGCGGGAGTCTCGACCATGATTCCCACAGGGACGTCCGCGGCAAATTCAACGGAAGCAAGCGTGAGGTCCCGTTTGACCGTTTCGACGATCTCTCGCGCGCGCCGTAGTTCATCCAGGTCCGAGACCATGGGGAACATGATGCGGGCTCGATGTCCCACAGCCGCGCGTAAAATGGCGCGCAATTGGGTCTTGAATAGTTCCGGTTCATCCAAACTGATGCGGATCGCGCGCCAGCCCAGGAATGGATTCATCTCATTGGGAAAGGGCAAATAAGATGGCGGCTTATCCCCACCGATATCGAGTGTGCGGACGATCACCGGCCGACCGGACATCACTTCAAATATCTCGCGATAGATGCGATATTGCTTTTCTTCGCTGGGAGGTTGTGAATCTTCTAAATAGAGGAATTCCGTGCGAAGCAAGCCAATGCCCTCGGCGCCATGTTCCATTGCATCGCGAGCAGATAACACCTCACCGATGTTCGCCGCAACTTCCACACGGCGGCCATTTGCAGTATGTGCATTTTTATCCGCGGCAGCTTTGAGGTTTTGCAAATGTGACTCGCGTTGTATTTGGATCTGTTTGTATCGTGTGATGGTTTCATCATCAGGCATAACGATCATTTCACCTGTGCGTCCATCCATCACAATTGGCAAGCCGCTGAAAACCTTTTCAAGCAGACCATTTCCCATGCCCACGATTGCAGGCAGCCCAAGTGTCCGCGCAAGGATTGCACTATGTGAAGTTAAACCACCTTGAGCTGTAATAAACCCAAGTGTGAGTTTGGGGTCAAGGCTGGCAGTATCAGAAGGTGTTAGATCTTCGGCAACAATAATGGAGGGTTCTGTGACCGCGCTTAAGGCAGTGTCTGGCAAACCAAGCAGGATGCGCAGGATGCGGCGGCCAACATCCTTCACATCCAGGGCGCGTGCGGCAAAGAGTTCATCATTCATGCCCGCCAACAGACTGGCGAGTTCTTCAGTCGCTTTGACCAATGCCTCCTCAACGGTTTGTCCTACCTCCACCTCAGCACGGACTTTCCCTTCGAGCGCGGGATCAGACAACATCTCTTGATGAGCTTCAAAAATGGAGGCTTCCTCTTTGCCCGCCCTTTTCTCAATGGCTTCACACAAGCCTCGCAATTCAATGCGGGCACGTTTCCGCGCCGTATCAAAGCGGGCCATCTCTTCATCTACTGTGCCAGCGGCGCAAACAGGGATGGTCATTTCTGCTGGAATATAGCAAAAAGTGGGGCCGATCGCAATTCCATCGCTTGCGGGAATACCTTTAAAAGTTTTTTCTGGCATGGGTTCCGTCATCTCTTTGCAACGAGCTAAGCCTCGCCAAAATTATTTTCGATAAGCGATTTCAGCGCGTCCAGGGCCAAATCAGCATCTATGCCATCGGTCTGGATGAGAACTTTGTGATCCTTCATTACGCCCAATGTCAAGACCATGATGATGCTTTTTGCATCCACGAAATCGCCTGTCGCCGTCAAATTCTTCACCTTGATCTTTGATTTAAATTTATTGGCGGTTTGAACGAACAATGCCGCGGGACGTGCATGCAAACCTATTTTATGTTTTACTTGAATCGTTGCTTCAGCCATGAGGATCTATTTACTCCTTGAGGATGTCTTTCTAAAATAAAAGCAGGTTCGGCGATTCAAGACCCGCCGCGAGATCGGAAAGGAATTGAGCCGCCACAATTCCATCGATTACGCGATGGTCAGCAGAAAGGGTCAAGGACAACATCGGGCGGACTTCTACACGATCCTGTTCATCCACAACGATCGGGCGCCTCACAACACTCCCAACCGCAAGGATCGCGCTTTCAGGGGGATTGATAACAGCACGGAACTGGCGAATCCCAAACATACCCAGGTTGGAAATCGTGAACGTTCCTCCCTGAACATTTTCGAGTTTGAGTTTGTTCTCGCGCGCCTTATCAGCCAGCTCGCTCAAGCGCATGTTGATCTCACTGACGCCCAGCTGGTCAACGCCTTTGAGAACAGGAACAACCAAACCTTGTGGAACTGCTGTGGCAACGCCAATGTTCACATCTTTCCAGAGCAAAATAGAATCGCCATTGAAAGAGGCATTGATATATGGATTGCGAACCAATGCCCATGCCACAATCTTGATCATCAAAGCCGTGATCGTGATGCGGGGTTGGCCAAATTTCTCCGCCTGAATGTTGAATCGCTTTCTGGTGTTTTCAATTTCGGTCATATCCACATCAACGGCCAGGGCGATATGCGGTGACTCTTGAAAACTTTTTTGCATTCGCTCGGCAATCGTACGGCGGATACTGTTAAGTGGAACGACCTCCGCCTCTCGGCCATTGATCGTTGTTACTGATGATGGGACTGAATTGGCTTTTGCCAACACATCAGCAGACTGAACGCGTCCACGCGGACCAGAGCCTGCCACCGCTTCGAGAGGGATACCTGTCTCTAGCGATATTCGGCGCGCGGCGGGCGTCGCTGGGAGCGTGACATGGGCGGCTGGTTTCTTTTGTTCTTCAATATAGTGTTGTACGTCTTCACGCGTGATCTTGTCCCCTGAAGCAAGCACCTTGGACAGATCAACGCCTTCCTCTTTTGCCATGCGTAGCGCAACAGGTGTGGCATTCACTGAAGCGGCTTGAGCGGCGACAGTGGTTTGCAAAACGGGAGCAGCCTCAGGCTTGGAAGGAAGCGTTGGCGAATCCGCTTTGGGCAGGTCGGCAATCGATTCACCTTCCTTTAAAATATAGGCGATCACTTTCGTGACAGGGACAACATCGCCATCTTTATATAGAATTCCCGCCAGAATTCCAGAAGCAGGCGCGGGGACGTCGATCGCAACTTTTTCAGTTTCAACAGTTAGGACGGTTTCATCGAACTTTACAAGGTCACCCTCTTTTTTAGACCATGAAATGATGGTGGCTTTTTCCTGGTCCATATCGAACTTGGGCATAATGAATGGGACTGGCATGTTATATCTTTCCTTCCACCAGTGCGCGGATTTCCTGTTCAATATCTGCTTCCTGCGGAATGGCAAATTTTTCGAGACCACGATTGTAAGGAATGGGAATATCTTTCCCGCCGAGACGCCGCACGGGCGCGTCAATGTAATCGAAGGCCGGACTGCCAACTACACAGGCGATGACCTCTCCTGCCCAGCCGCCTGTCAGACAGGCTTCATGCACGACGAGCAGACGGCAGGTGCGCGCAACAGAATTGATGATGGTCTCTGTATCAAGAGGCAACAACGTGCGCGGGTCGATCACTTCCACTTCGATACCATCCTTGGAAAGTTTTTCTGCAACATTGAGTGTCTTCATGACCATGATATTGTTGGCAACAACGGTAATGTCGCGGCCCGCACGTTTGATTTCCGCAATGCCGATCGGGATGGTGTAATCGCCTTCGGGCACCTCGCCTTTTGTTTTGTAAAGAACCTTGTGTTCGATAAAACAAACCGGGTTCGGATCACGGATGGATGCGAGCATCAATCCCTTTGCATCGTACGGCGTTGATGGATTAACAACCTTCAAGCCAGGAAAATGCATCAGAACACTTTCAAGCGATTGTGAATGCTGAGAAGCCGCACCGGAGCCAGAACCACCCGGCATGCGGATGACGATCGGAACTGTCGTCCGCCCGCCGAACATGAAGTGCATCTTGGCCGCTTGATTGGCAATTTGATCCAGCGCCAGCGTGACGAAATCCATGAACATGATCTCGGCCACGGGACGCATTCCGAGCAAAGATGCGCCTATCGCTGTCGCAACAATCGTTGCTTCCGATATGGGCGTTTCGCGCACGCGCTCGGGACCAAATTCATCCAACATGTCGTGAGTTAATCCAAACGCGCCGCCATAACGACCAATGTCTTCCCCCAGCAGGAAGACGCGTTCATCCCGTTTCATCTCCTGCCATAATGCCTGGCGAATGGCTTCAAGATAGGATATCTCAGGCATAAACAAACTCCATCAGGGTGGATATATCGGGTTCGGGGGATGCTTCAGCGAATTCCATGGCTTTGAGGATGACCTGCTCAACCTGCCCATCAATTTTCTGTGCCTGGCTTTCATCCAAAATTTCAGACTGTAGTAAATGCTTGGTAAAGCGCATGATGGGATCGCGGTTCTGCTTCCAATCATCGATCTCTTCCTTTGAGCGATATAAATTGCGGTCACTTTTGGAGTGGCCAAAATATCGGTATGTGATTGCCTCAACGAAATAGGGTCCCTTGCCTGAGCGGACATGGTCAGCGGCGATCTTCATCGCGTCATAAACTTCGACCACGTCATTGCCATCCACGCACGCCCAGGGAATTCCATAGGCATCGGCACGTTGAGCAATCGGTAGTTTCGCAACCGCACGTTCCACATCCATGGACATGCCGTACTTGTTATTCTCACAAATGTAGAGAACGGGCAGTTTCCACAATGCGACCATATTCATGGCTTCATGGAAGACGCCTTCATTGGTTGCCCCGTCACCGAAGATGCAAATACAAATCTCTTTCCGTTTTTGCATCTGAAGTGCAAGTCCCACGCCGACCGCTTGAGGAATTCCCCCGCCCACAATTCCATTCGCGCCCAGATTGTTGGACTGAAAATCAGCAATGTGCATCGAACCTCCGCGGCCGCGGTTGTAACCCGTATCTTTGCCAAGGAATTCAGCCATCATCAAATTGATGTCGGCGCCCTTGGCAATGAAATGTCCGTGGCCGCGATGATGATTGATCAAATAATCATCGGGATGGATTGCCAGGCTGATGCCTGCCGCCACCGCCTCCTGCCCGGCCGAAAGATGCATCGTCCCATGGACTTTTCCCGCCGCATACAGCCTATCTGCCATATACTCAAAGTGACGGACCGTGCACATCGTCCGATATAGATCGATCAAGTTATCGTTGGATAACCCCAACCGCTTCACGCGCTCCTCAAACTGCTCGCGTGTACCGATATCTTTCCCTTTTGTTTTTCCTTTGTCTTTGGACATCGAGACCCTCATTTATTTTGTTTCTGCCAGTTCAAGCACCTTTTTGGCAGTCAGACTGTCAATCACCAATACATTTACATATTTGCTGCGCAGAGCACCTAGAATGGCTTCTGTTTTCCCTTCGCCACCTGCCACTCCCAGGCGTACCGGAATAGACAACAGATCCTGCCTGCGGATGGAAACCAGGCGTTCGCAAAAATCATCACAGGCAGGTTGACCATTCACATCAAAGTGCAAGCCACAAACATCACCGATGGCTCCTGCTTTCCGCAATTCATCAAGTTCGCGGCGGGTTACATAACCTGCAAGATAAAAACTTGAATAATCGGGCGATGTCGTACCGATGCCCAATAACGCAAGATCTGTTTTCTTCCCCACACTGATGGTTTCTCTAACGCTTTTCGTTTCCAATAGCGATTTCGCCATTTCAGGGCTCTGGCAGAGATAAGGCGCATTTAGATAGTAAGCCTCACCACCAAGTTTCTCAGTGATACGCGCGACCAGGTCATGGCCGTCGTATTCCATGTTACGGGCGCCCATGGCTCCGACCAATTGCACCACTTTGACAGGCATTGGTTCTGTCGCTTCGAACGCGTTTACTGTCGCGCTGATGGATGTGCCCCACGCCAATCCCAGGGTTTTTTGAGGCGCGAGATGGCGTGCGAGCATATGCGCACCTGCATTTCCAAGAGTGCGGGTGAGTCTCTCGCCGTTGCGATGGTTGCTGACCACCACAAAAGCATCCTTGAGACCAAATTTCTCTTTAAGCGCACTTTCAAGTTCGGGATCAGATTGAAGCGGACGCTGGATGCGAATTTCCACAATGCCGCTTTCACGCGCCTCGGTCAGAATGCGCGAGACCATCGAGCGCGTTACGCCAATGGCTTTGGCGATCTCGGCCTGATTCTGTTCTTCGAGATAGTACATCTCTGCCACATCGGCTAATAAACCAGCACGATCCTGTAAAGGTTTTTTTTCCAACTGGGTCTCCAACAATAAAATTATTGAACCATCACGCGCGGCAACACTAGTGCAACTGCCTTCAAGAATAGGTCGAGCTCCTCCTGAGTCGTCTGCATACCCAGCGAGATCCGCAGCGTCGACTCGATTTGCTCCTGTGACAACTTCATCTCAGTCAGCACATGCGATGGCTCAATGGTTTTTGAATTACAAGCAGAACCCAATGAGACGGCGAATCCTTCAGCATCCAGGCGGATGAGCATCATTTCCGCGTCAGCGCCAACAAAACTGATGGATAGAATATGTGCTGCGGTCTTTTCCTCCAGCCCATTCACGATCACAACCGGACCGATGGCCTGTAAACCATTAACCAAATATTTCCTTAATCCCATCAGGCGGGCGCGCTCATCCGCCCGATGTTGGCGGACCAGAATCATTGCCGCGCCCAAGCCGACAATACCGGGAACATTTTCGGTTCCCGCGCGCAACGAGTATTCCTGCGGCCCGCCAAGGATCATCGGTGAAAGATCAATGCCCGACCGTATGTATAAGGCGCCAATACCCTTTGGCCCGTAAACCTTGTGCGCGGAGAGTGAGAGCAGATCCACTTTCAAATCGTTCACATTTACATCGAACAAACCAATCGCCTGGACAGCGTCTGTATGAAATTTGATATTACTCTCACGGGCGATCCTGCCAATTTCAGCGATCGGCTGGACCGATCCGACTTCGTTATTGACGTACATGATGGAGATCAGTTTTGTCTCCGGGCGGATCGCGCGCCGCACATCTTCTGGGTTTACGAGTCCATTTTCATTTACAGGAACATATGTTACCGAGTAACCTTCACGTTCCAGTTGTGCCGCAGTATGCAGAATGGCGTGGTGTTCAATTGACGATGTGATGAGGTGAGCTTTGTTTACCGGAAACAGGCGCAGAATCCCGAAAAGAGCAAGGTTGTCCGCTTCCGTTGCCCCACTGGTAAAGATGATCTCGTCCGGGTGGCAGCCGATCCCCTCTGCCACATCCATACGAGCCTGGGTTTCGAGCTGCTTCGAAGCCTTTCCCGCCCAGTGCATACTGGATGGGTTGCCAAAATCCCGATCGAGAGCACGCGACATCTTTTCGCGCACGCTTGAATGGACCGGTGTCGTTGCACAATAATCGAAATAAATTCGAGAACTCATAAGAACTCCAATAAAAAACCTGCAACACGTGCTGACCGCCTACGCGATGTAATCGGCCTGCACCTGCTGCAGAATTTTTTCGATCGTCGCGGGATGGTTGGGATCTCCAATCAAGGGCTTAATATTAATAACCGGACATCCTGCATCAGCCTCGGTAACAGCTGGAAGGAGTTGCAGGATAAGGTTGGAACGTGGCGGAAAACCATATCCTCCATCAACCCCGTATGTGGTAATCCGGCAATTGATACCAGCTTCTTCAAACAGGGTTGAAAGTTGTTCCGCCACGATCATCATACGATTACTGCAGTGTCCACCAACCACACATATCTTATATATTGACATAGCAACCTCGCGATCATCCATTAGATGAGGTGGCTTCTACCCCATTTTAGAGTAGAAGCCAACCTCAGTATATAGTTGTAATGACTAGCTGAACAATCCGAAGAGCTTCTGGATGAAGAAGCCGAGGATGTCACCACCCATGTCCCAGCTCCCTAATTTCAGGCCCTGTCCGATTTGATCACTATATTGGCCCATCATCTTGAAGGCCTCTGTATGAGCGTCAACAGTCAATGTTGAGAAGTACATGAAAGGGATCGCATAGAGCAGAAGCACGATCACGGTCTTGACCACGTTGCCTTTGGTGTAAGGCACCACCGCGCCAGCCCAGAAAGGAACTACAGCCAGTGAGGCAATGGGCAGCATTTGCACGCCGGGCAGGATCGCTGCAACCAATACAAGCAGCGGGAACAGGATGACAGATGAAGCCATCACAGCCGGGTGTCCAAGCAGAACAGCGCAATCCACAGCGACGTAAATCTCGCGCCCTTTGAAGCGTTCCCGCATATACTGGACGATGGACATCGTGATCGGTACGATGCCTTCGGCGATGATCGAAACCATGCGGGGCAGGATCATCATCATGACCGCAACGTTCATGCCCAAACCAAGGATCTTGGTAATGCCCAGATCACCTGTGCCGGTGCCGTATGCGAAGACGCCGATGATGACACCCAGTATGAAACCCAGGACGCCGGGTTCACCCACCAACCCGAAGCGATTCTTGATGCCTTCGGGGGATGCATCCCAATCCTTTAGACCAGGAATGCGATCCAACAGCCAGACAACCGGCATCGCAAACAGGCTGGCTTGTACAGTTGTACCGCAAGGTACACCGATACCCGGCATGTCATTGAATTCCTGATATTTTTTGGCTGTCATATCACTCATCAGGCTGCCTGCCACCAGGTACAAGACGCCAGCCAAGATGCCAAGAAAAACGTTACCACCCGTCAGCGCCCAGACGAAACCGGCGAGAGCAGAACCATGCCAGTAGGACCAGACATCGGTCCAGAGCGTCTTTGTCAGCCTGAGCACAAGCATCAGGATATTGACCACCAGGATCGACACGATCAAGCCAGCCACACCCGGCCAACCCCAGGCAATGCCCGCATCGGCCCAGTTGACATCGACAATTGTCTTCGCCAATCCAAAACGAGTGGCCATTTCGGCTACAGCCGGCTGTAAGGCGCCGATGATCACATTGACCACCAGGAATAAACCCGCCAATCCTACGCCCGTGGTGATACCACCGCGGACAGCTTTCTGCCAGCCTACCCGGAAAACCAGACCGAGAAGGATTAGGACGATCATTACGATCAACGACGAACCGAGGCCAAGAAACCAACCAACAGCAGTAGATAGGAATCCCATTTTACATTCTCCTTTTGTGAATTTGATTATGGATCAGGTGATCCAGATTAAACTTTCTTGATTACTTCGACGATCTTATCTAATAGCTCATCTTTTTCCTGTTTTGAGCCGATTAGAAAGGGCATGCCTTGGAAAACGGGCACGTTAAAGGTGCGGAAGATTTTCATCATGGAGACAACCATGATCAGATCTGTACGGCCAAGAAAGCCATCAATGTCAGCCATCAAAATCCGTTTGACTTCGACATCCGAAAACCCTTCCTGGGCCACACGCTCTTTTATGGAATCTTCAGCCATTGTCGATGTATTAATGCCGGCACCACATGCAACTACAATCAATTTACCCATATATAAGTTTTGCCTCCTTCCACACAAGATAGTCGACCATCGGGGTGAACAAGTAGAAACATCTCCAGTAGCCTTCCTCCTTCTCGAAAACAGTCCAACATCTGTGTCCTTAACTCAGGCGAAGCTCACGCCTCAGCCAGGATGCCACCGCCTGCAGAGTAGCCTGGTCTCGCAGTTCAACTAATTTTTCAGGCTGACCAAATAACACAGCCAGATTTCTTAATGTTTGGATTTGCTCCTCGGGGTCGCGGTTTGCAAGCATAAAGACCAGCATCACATCCAGCCCTTCATCGGGGTCAGCCATATTTTGAAATTTTACCGGCTGATGCATCACCGCCACTCCCAGCGCGGAGCGGTTGACTCCCTCGGCATCCGCGTGCGGGAAGGCAATGCAAAACGGTTTGGTCGGCAGTCCCGTTGGATGAACCATTTCACGCGCCAGGGTCTGCGCGCCATATTCCGCGGAAACCAATCCCTGTGCGTGCATATTGCCTGCCAAAAGACCGATCACTTCTTGTGCATCCTTTGCTTGCAAATCAAATGCGATCAACGACTCGTTGAATTCCAGCACAACTACTCTCCTATGATTTCCTCTGACCGTATCGGTTGTGGTAATAATCAAATGAAGCATGCGCTTGTTCGTCAGTCAAAGGTACAGGTACGCTGATCGTTCGCGCGATGGAATAAGTCCGGGCGGCCTCTTCCAATGTTACAGCACGTTCGAGGGCATGTTCTAGTGTTTTACCAACTGTGACTGGTCCGTGGTTGCCAAGTAGAACGGCATAACCATTACCCATTACCTCAACTGGTAAGGTTGGGAAGTCAGGATCCTCCACGCTCAAGTAACGTGTCACAGGCACAGGCTGACCAAACCAGTCTGCCATGGTCTCGGTAATGACCGGGATCGGTTGATGCACAACAGAAAATGCGGTCGCATACGGTGAGTGCGTATGGACGACCGCGTTCAGTTCAGAACAGGCGCGCATGAAACCAATCCAAAGATTGAGCGCTACAGACGGGCGAAATTTGCCTTCGACCAGATTCGCATCCATATCGGTAACAATCATGTCGTTTGGTGTGAGGCGTTCATAATCCAACCCGCTGGGTGTGACGACAACATATCCGGTTTGCGGATCGCGCGCGCAGACCGTACCTCCAGCCATCCAGACCAGGTTGTATTTTGGCAGGAGCAGAGCCGTTTGGAGAACGTGAGCACGTAATTCTTCGAGGATCATGATTTCAATGGATACCTTCCAAGTTCATGCCCGGCTTCAAAAAAGGCCAGCATGTTTTCGAGTGGAATATCGTTGCTAAAATTATGAGCTGGCGCAAGAATATAACCGCCGCCCTCACCCATCTGTTCGATTCGCAAACGAACTTCGCGACGTACATCTTCTATCGTGCCATTATTGAGAACGGTTTTTACATCCACGCCGCCCTGGAAAGTGAGATCCCTGCCAAAATCGCGTTTCAATTCAACAGGATCCATCCCACGCAGATGACCTTCAATGGGATTGAGGATATCAAATCCAGTCTCAATCAGATCAGGGATGAACTTGCGGATCGCGCCATCATTGTGTAGAAGCACTTTTACTTGTGGCGCTTTCTTCTTGATCATTTCGATTGTTTTTTTATAGCGGGGCTTAAGAAATTTTGTGTACACTGCGGGATTGAACATGGGTCCGGCGTTCGTACCATAATCATCAGCCATTTCGACAACCTGCACATAAGGACCGACCACGCTGAGAAATGCATCGTAGAAACCATCCAACACTTCCGCCAGCTTGCCAAGCAAGTGATCAAAGATGTGGGTATCTGCAATTGTCAAGAGCAGTGCATTTTCCATCCCGACGAGCGCACGCGTCATTTCCCACAGGTTTCCGTAAACGGGACGATGAGCAACAATCGCATAATTTGTATTGTGGTATAGATGCTGTATTTCTTCCTTCACCCCCTTCAACCGAACCGGATCATACGGGTCCGGCCATGGATATTTCTCAATTTTCTCAATCGTCAGATCCTTGCCCAGCGGTGCACCGTGCAGATCGTAATAACCCGAAACCAGCCGATGGGTGATTCCCCATTCATCCACGAACTCTTTGAATTCTCCGATCATCGAGTTTGATACATAGTCCTGAGGCGGACGGATGTGGATGAAGCGGAAGTCCGTGCCAAGTTTGTCGAGAATCGGGTTGTAATCTGGTGTAGTGTAAAAACCCACCAATGTTCTGCGCGGCACATCCTGAACCCCAAAGTGGTCACGCAGCAAAACATATCTTTGCTCCGTCAGATGATTTGCAGATCCCCCCAGACTGATCGGAACACGGTCTGGTTCTTTATGATTAAGGGCAACAGTTACACGTTCACGAGGCGTCATTGTTTCTGGCACAGATGCACTCCCGGCAAACTCAAATTCACAAAAATGAATTCGATTTCACATATGTGAGTTTACCATTTAAACACAGGGGTGTCAACAAAGTTACGCTAAATTCAAGATTCGGGTGTAATCACCATCTTGACCACATCCCCGGCGATCATCTTTTTTAGGGCCTGTTCCACCTGCTCCAGTGGAAGCACTCCGTTCAACAACGGTGCAACATTAATTGCACCCGACACGATCAGATCAAATGCCTCCCGCGCATCCTCAGCCGTCCCGCCATGCATATTGAGCAGTGCGATCTCTCCATAATGAACGCGGGCTGCATCGATCTCCACCTTTGTGCCGCCAGGCAAGCCGCCAAACCACAATACCCGCCCACCCCGACGAACAACGTCTACAGAAGTTTCCCAGGTCTGTTTTGTGCCCGCACACTCAAAGACCACATCCGCACCATAGCCATGGGTCAATTCGCGGACGGTAGTAATGGTATCCGCCTCTTTTGCATTTACCAGATGAGTTGCACCGAGTTTTTTTGCCACATTCAATCGCGCTGGACTGTGACCGATTGCAATCACCTGGTTTGCTCCGGCGCGCAATGCCAATTGCAGAAACAAAAGACTGATCGGTCCCCCCGCACCGATAATTGCCACTATTTCCCCCGGCTGGATCGCCACTTTATGCCATCCATGCACCACTGTGACCAATGGCTCAAGCAATGCCGCATGAGCGTAAGGAATATGAGCAGGGATCTCAAAAGTAGTCCGGCGCACAATTGATGCGGGGAGGATCATGTACTCCGCAAAAGCGCCAAAATTGTAAACAAGGTTTGCACAAATATTTCCCTGTCCTTTTTTGCAGTAAAAACATTCCCCACATTCAGCGAAGACATTGGCCGTTACCCGCATCCCTTCGCGAAACCGTTCCACACCTTTGCCAACTTTCACGATATCTCCCCCAAACTCGTGGCCAAAAATAAACGGCGGCGGAAATTTCGGATGTCCACGGCGATATGTCTTCACGTCAGTGCCACAGGTTGTAGCTGCGCGAACTTTTACCAGAAGCTCACCGGCCGCCGGTTCAGGAATCGGAACAGTGTTCAATTCGATTTTTTCCGGACCGAGATAAACCGCGGCGAGCATTTTCTTCGCCATCCTTCCTCCGACGACAATTGACAGAGTAGCGCATAATCGCTACAATTCACATATGTAATATTATACTCACAAACGTGAATTGGAGCAATAAATGGTCAGACTACAACTGGCAATGGATAGCCTTGATGGGGATGAAGCATTGAACCTTGCTGCATCTGTCGCGCCCTATGCAGATATTCTTGAAGCAGGCACACCGCTCATAAAATCTGTGGGGATAAACATCGTCAGGAAATTAAAATCGGCACACCCGGAAAAGATTGTTCTCGCTGACTTAAAGTCAAGCGATGTCGGCGCCTACGAAGCCAACATGGCATTCACAGCCGGTGCGGACATCGTCACCACGCAAGGTATCACGACCCTGGCAACTATTTGCGAGGTTCAGCGCGAAGCGGACAAATGGAAACGCCGTGCGGAAGTGGATATGACAGGCGTCAAAGATCCGATCGCGCGTGCGAAAGAAGTCCAGGCAGTGGGTGTGAGTCTTGTGCTTTTTCATCGCAGTATTGATGAAGAACTTACTCAGGGCGCATTATGGGATGAAAAGGCTGTAAACACGGTTCGCGAAATGTGCAGCCTCGGTCTCGACGTTGCCATCGCGGGCGGTATTAACTATGACATCCTCACACTCCTGCGTGGCGTGCCCATTTATGGAATCGTAATTGGCCGCGGCATCACTGCGCAACCTGACCCCGCGCAGGCCGCAGAAATAATCATTCAACGTATTCGCCAGATCTGGCCTGCTTGAGATGATACACATCAGTGCATCCCTGCTTGCTGCGGATTATGCCCGCCTGGGCGACGAAGTACAACGCGCCGAAAAAGCAGGAGTGGATTCTTTTCACTTCGACATGATGGATGGGCATTATGTGCCTAACTTCGCCTTTACCCCCAATCATCTAAAAAGCCTGCGCACATATTCAGATCTTCCATTTCACGCGCATCTTGAACTTTCCAATCCAGACGATGTCTTATCCAAATTCCCTGGGTTACAAGCGGATACCTGAGTTTCTCATTTTAGTGTCCTGAATTTAGCTTATTTAGCAGGGCTAGAACCGAGGGTGGGAGCTCTGGTTCAGCAAGCACTTCATTTCCATTGATGGTCACAATAGCAGATCGAATCGGACG
>VGNE01000019.1 GCA_016866215.1 Chloroflexota bacterium
GCGGTTTTGACCTTCCGGATGAATGCCATGGATCCAATTTTAGCCCATTACCAAACCCGTTAGTGTCCCGATTATTCTGTTTTCCCTCTCCAATTCCCATAAAAATCGAGGCTGTGAGAAACTCAGGTAAAGAACCCGGAGGTCTTTTAATAGCCAAGTGACAGTCACCTTAAAGGTGACTGTCACTTTATTGCTTCACCACGTTCACAAAATCTGCGAACAAACCATAGGCTGTTTCGACAGGACCACCCATCATGCCTTCGTGTTCAGAGACGATGATGGAATAATCAGGTAAAACATCGGTGCGAAAGGTTAAGCCGGTGGAGGAGCCCATCATTCCATATAATGGCGAAGCTGAATCAACCAGCTCAGGAGCCACGCGCGCTTCGATGTTTTCGCCCGCGCGTTCTGCAGAAGCCACAAGTTTGTAGCGTTTGCTTTCCGATTTTGCCTTTGCGATCATTTCGGATGTAATTCTACGAATGCCGGTACGTTCCACTTGTTGGGGTTTTAGGGGCGTATCCATTAATACGGTGGCCAGCGCGGCTACTTTAATGGATGCGTCCCAGCCATCTACATCGCCTGATGGGTCTGTTTCTGCAATGCCCACACTCTGACAATATTTCACGGCTGTCTCAAACGATTCGCCGTCTTCCATGCGTGAGAGGATGATATTAGTGGTGGCGTTGATAATGCCTTTAAAGGAGATTAAATCTGCGGCGGGCAGGGCTTCTCGAAAGGTGGAAAATACAGGCGTTCCGCCTAATACCGTTGACTCGAACATGAATCTTTTATTTTTTGAGATGGCAAGCGCGCTCAATTCCTGATAGCCATGGACAACCGTCCCTTTGTTCGCGGTGCTGACGTGCATGCCTGCGTTCAAGGCCGCGCGGACGTGGGTAATGGCGGGCTGGCCGGTTTCATAATTAACGGGTGAGTTTTCAAACATCATGTCAGCTTGTGAGTTTTGGATGACAGCAAGGGAATTGGGAATCGGTAACCCTTCGACGTTGCTCAGGGCGGGTTGGGAAATGTTTAAAGGTGAAATATCTTTTCCACTTTCCACCAACACCAATGCTTTTTGAATATCGAGTCCATCGGGGTTTACAGCGAAACCATGTTTACCTGTGGCAAGGCCTGTGAATGAAAAGGTCAGGTCATATTTGGATTTGAGTAAATCCTGCTTGCGGACCAGAAGCCTTGCCAGTGCGCGGGCGACATTTCCGAACCCGATCAGTGCGAGTTTGTAGTGCATGTGAGTCTCCTTTAAGCTAGGTGACAGTCACTTTAAAAGTGACTGTCACCTTTTTATATCGGCGGATATGGAAACGGCCTTCGTCCCTCAAGCGGGCGGGGAAATACTCTGGTTGTGCACAATATTTTTGCGCGGGTTATCAGTGCGGAGATCTCGCTTGGGCTGAGACAAGACTCGAAGAGGGCAGACCAATTGTCAGTTTGGGAAAGAGGCGCGAGCAAGTCGTCTGGAATTTGCTGACCGGCGAAGTCCCAGATCACAGTGCGGAGTTTGTCGTCTGCGTTAAAGCAAAGGCCGTGATCAATGGCAAAGAGTTTGCGGGTTTCATCTTCAAAGAATACGTGACTGCCTTTGCGGTCGGCATTGTTGGCGAGCAGATCGAATAAAACGACGGGGCGGAGTTTTTGTTTATCTTCAGCGGTGAAGTTGAAATAGTGATACTCAACATCGTAATCAAGATACTGCTGTAATGAACCGGGACCGTGAGGACCGTCTTGACGATAGATCGTAAATGGGACAATATGAAAGCCAAGCGCTTCGCTCAATTGAAAGGCGGCCACTTCACGCAGAGCAAGGGTTTGATCGGGAAAATCCCACAACGGCTGTTCACCTTTGCTTGGTTTGTAAACGGCTTTGTAATCCACTCCTTCGTAATGAACTTCCACAAAGAAAGTGTAATTACTTCCAAGCATGAACTGGCCTTTGAGTTCGTATTCGCCTAGTTCGAGGGCGGCTTTGATTGTTTCGATAGTAGGGGTATTCATTGCTGGTCGAAAGTCGAAGGTCGAAAGTTGTTGACCTTTGACTTTCGACAATGTATTTAATGCAAATGCCCGTTCTTCTTGGGGCAGAAGTGCCCTTCGGGTTCCATGGGCTGTCCGCATTGCGGGCAAACCGGGCGTCCTCGTGAGGCAACCTCCTGTCCCCAGCGTGCAAGTTGCCGCAGTTGTGTGCGCGTCGTCCAAAAGCGGACTTGCGCCGCAGAGTCGGGTTCGATTTCTTCGGTCAGTAATTCCTTGGTGAAGATCACAGCGCGGTCGCGGTCTTTATCATAGCCCAGTCCTATTTCACCCGCGCGGAAAAGCGGGTCTACCGGCGGGTTGATGCGCATGACCTCCTCGACATAATCGCCGGAGGCTTCTTCGAGGTCCGGGGCTTGCTGGCTGATCTGTGCGAGGAATTGTTCGATACCGATCGCAAGCGACTGCAGCTGCGCCTTTTCAATGATGATGGTAATGGTGCGTTGTTCCTGATAGGCTTGCAAATAAAAAACGCGCTGGCCGGGTTTGCCAATGGCGTCCGCTGTAATATGGTCACATGGGTCTACATCAATTTCGAAGCGCGGCATAATTTACCTTTATTAAATCGAGTATACCAGACCCCCACCCGTCCTCCCCCAAATCCGACAACTGAAATTATGGTAATTATAAAAAATCTCCATGTCGGATTTGGGGGAGGTGTCCGAAGGACGGAGGGGGTTATAATCTCTTCATCTTCGCCAAAGGAGAGCGCCATGTACGATAAAAAAAAGCTGGATGAATTAAAAGGCTCATTGGATAAATGGGAGAAGACCTCCCTGAAAAAAGCGCTGGCGCAACTGCCGGAACGCGCCGATGAATTTATTACCACCTCCTCCGAACCGATCAACAGACTTTACACACCGCTCGATATCGCGGGCATGGATTACGCCTCTTCACTTGGACTTCCAGGCGAGTACCCCTACACAAGAGGCGTCCACCCGACTCTTCACCGCAGTAAACTGTGGACGATGCGCATGTTCGCAGGCTTCGGCACCGCGGAGGAAACGAACGCGCGCTTCAAATACCTGCTGGAGCAGGGTCAAACAGGATTGAGCATTGCCTTCGACCTGGCCACTTTGATGGGCTATGACACGGACCAACCCGAAGCGCTGGGTGAGTTTGGAAAATGCGGCGTGGCGATTTCCTCCTTGAAAGATATGGAAATTTTATTGGATGGGATTCCGCTCGATAAAGTTTCGTCCAGTATGACCATCAACTCACCGGCCGCGATCATTTGGGCCATGTACCTGGCTGCCGCAGAAAAGCAGGGCATACGGCTGGATCAATTACGCGGCACAACTCAAAACGATATTCTCAAGGAATTCATCGCGCAAAAGGAATTTATCTTCCCGCCCGAACCATCCATGAGATTGGTGGTGGATACGATGGAATTCGGCGCGCAGAAAGTTCCGCAGTGGAATACGATTTCGATCAGCGGCTATCACATCCGCGAGGCTGGCTCGACTGCCGCGCAGGAATTGGCGTTCACTCTTGCAGATGGACTCGAATATGTCCGCTGGGGCATTGCGCGGGGGATGGATGTGGACGATTTCGCGCCGCGTTTGTCTTTCTTCTTCAACGCGCACAATGACTTTTTTGAAGAGATCGCCAAGTATCGCGCGGCCCGCCGCATTTGGGCGCGCGAGATGCGCGAGACCTTCAAGGCCAAGGATCCGCGCTCGTGGCTATTACGCTTCCACACACAAACAGCGGGAGTTTCATTAACCGCGCAACAGCCTGAGAACAATGTGGTGCGTGTTGCAATTCAGGCGCTCGCTGCAGTTTTAGGCGGGACTCAATCTCTGCACACCAACTCGATGGATGAAGCATTGGCTTTGCCCTCCGAACATTCTGTGACGATTGCCCTGCGAACACAACAGATCATCGCGGAAGAATCCGGCGTGGCGAATACGGTTGATCCGCTCGGGGGCAGTTTCTTCGTCGAAGCGCAGACCGACCGAATGGAAAAGCGGGTCTACGATTACTTCCACAGGATCGAAGAACTGGGCGGCGTGATTCCTGCCATCGAAAAAGGGTTTTTCCAGGGCGAGATCGCAGACGCTGCCTATCGCTATCAACGCGAAATTGACAAAGGTATACGCAAGATCGTGGGCGTAAATGCTTATGCCGAAGACAAGCCATACACCATTCCAATTTTGAAAATGGACCCGAATGGTTACGACCGACAAGTATCCCGCCTGAACGAAGTTCGTAAGACTCGCGATAGTGGGCGTGTAGGGCAAACATTAGACAGGCTGCGGATCGCCTGCCTGGGCACCGAGAATACGATGCCCTACATCATGGATTGTGTCCATGCTTATTGCACGCTGGGCGAGATCGTGGGAGTGATGAAGGAAACGTTTGGGGTATACGAAGAAGCGAATTGGATCTAGCAAAATGTCAGGTGACATATGAAACAAAAAACTGACCTGTCTTATCAACAGGTCAGTTTTCTTATTTATTCAATTGTAAAAAACGAGGAACTATTTCTTGGGCTTGAACCACTTCTCAAGTTGACCAGCCGCCGCATCGCGTCCGCCCAACCCAAAGGCCAGCGCAAATGCCGCGCCGACCGCGAGCAGGACGATTTGAAGCAACGTGCCAGCCAAGACAACGCCAACCTGGGTAAGCGCCATGCCCGCGACGAAGATCAGGATCGCCCAGCGGGCAATGTTCGCGAGGAAGGAGGCGTCACTACCGCCGGTTGTCATGATCACACTGGAGGCGATGTTGGAGAGGTAAATGCCCGCAAGAAAAATTACGATCGCGAACAGAACCTGCCCACCGAAGGTCATCAATGTTCCAACCAAAGCGGCGATGGCTGTCAATCCAACCGACTGGGCGGTGCCTTGCACGGCGATTAACATCACCGCGACCAAAACCACATACCCCACCACATTGGAAAGTTCAGCGCCTTTGGCGGTTTTGAATCCGAGCGCGGCCGGCAGACGATTGACGCCGATGCCCGCCGAAATGCTTGTGGCAACTTCAGAGACGAACTTGGCTACATAGTAAGCCAGTCCCAGGACGACGGCCGCGCCCAGCACACTGAGAATGGTGCCATTGACCTTTGCAAGAACCTGGTCACTGATCGCGGATAACACATCGAGGTTGAGGACCCTCAAGGCCTGTCCGATCACTGCCACCATGACAAAGACATATACCACGGTTCCCAACAAGGTGGAGAGGGATTGCGCGTTTTGAGCCTTGCTCAAACCGACGCGTTCACCGTACGAATCCACGCCGAGGCCTTCAAGGAAGCCGGTCACCACCTGGCGGAGAATGCGCGCGAACAAACTGCCCAGGACTAGGATAATGACTGCGCCAATCACACCGGGGATGTACCCGAGGACCTGGTTGACCAGTCCCTGAACGGAACTGGCGGTATCGCCGAGTCCGATCGCGCCGAGAATGGAAGGCATGAAAACAAGGAAGGTCAGCCAGAACACGGCGCGTCCGACAGAGTTATTCATGTTTTCAGTTTTGCCTTTGGCAACTTTTTCACCGAGGCGTTCATCCAGGCGGGTTGCATTCAAAATGCGCACTACCAGGAATTTGAGCAGGCTGGCAACCAGCCAGGCTACCAAAAGGAAAACCCCAACATTCACCAGCTTGCCAAACCACTCAGCCAGTAATGCGCCGAGCGGTGATTGCACTGCCGCTGTGTCGATGCCGGCGACATTTTGAGCAAAGACTGCCAACTGCCATATGGCAAAAACAAACAGCGCCCAGAAGGCGAAGCCGCTGACCCATCTGGTGATGTCGGTCTTTGTGCCCAAAGAATCTGAGACACGCTGATCCAGCCGGGCGCGCTCAAGAGCCTTACGTACAAGGAATGCGCCGATGCGGGCCACGATCCACGCCAAGAACAGACCTACGATAATGACCAAAATGGGGACGAGGAGGCCGGCGGTGGTGCCTAGATTTGCGAGAATTTCATTTAGAAAATCCATGGTATGACTCCTTTTGTAAGATTCGGTTTTCTACACTGAATAGAACACCCTGGATTCAGAAAGGTTGTTCTCGAATCACAGGCTGTGCCGAGACCGGCGGAAGGCCAGACTTTGCCTGCAACCTTCCCTGCTTCCGGTTTAGCCTTCTCTTCGCATCTTCAACAACTTTTGAATGCGTTCATATTTCTCACGTGAGAGTGGATACGACCAGGCCAGGATAATTGTCCCCAATAATATCGCCACACCGATAAATGAATCCATCAAGCGGATGGCAAGCAGCGCGGAATCGGGCTGGGTAAATTGAGTCACACCCTCGGGCGGAGATTGATAGCCCGACCAGCCCAAAATTTGCAAAGTAACAAAGATGACCAGCGCGCCGGTCAACTTGCGGATCAGGGTGCGGATGCCGTAATAAATTCCCTCCTGCCTGCGGCCTGTGCGCAATTCATCCCAGTCGATCACGTCGGGCAAAATGGAATCAGGCAATATGTAGGCGGCCGAAACACCGATGCCTGCCAGCGCGGCGATGACCAGCAGGTAGGTCACTTCACCGGGCTGAATGGTGAAGAGCATGGCCTGGACAATGATCCAGGCGGTCATGCCCGCGATATAGGCCTGGATCTTGTTGTATCGTTTTGCAAACCATAACCAGAATGGCACGAACAAAATACAGACCCCCATCAGCACGCCAAAGAAAGCGGATTCAAGCGCGAGGTCAACGCCGAAGACGGTGATCTTGGCCAGCAAATTCCCCCCTGCCACCCAATACAATAAAAAGAATGGAAAGGTGATGGCAACCATATCCACGGCCGACCAGTTGAACATGTAAATGCCCGCCGCATAACGGAAGGGGATATTCTGCCAGGCATGACGCAAGGTTTCTCGAAAAGGGATCGACTCCTGCTGTTCTTCTGCATAGCGTTCGCGCACGAGCAAGCCAATGAAGAAAATTGGAAGCGAACCCACCGCGCCGAAGATGGCGCCCGCCAGCAAAAAACCCTGTTGCTGCGAACCGCCGCCGATAATGACCGCATCCACGATCATGGGCGCGGCAATCACAATCGTCATAGCGGATAATAACTGGAAGACGGTGCGAAAACTTGAAAGCGAAGTGCGTTCGTCGTAGTCCTGGGTCAGTTCGGGAGTCAAGGCAAGATACGGCATTGCCACGAGTGTGGTCAATGTGTCAGAGATCATAAAAGCGAGAGTCACATAAATCAGCAGACCGATCTGGCTATCCCAATTGGGCGCAGACCAAAGCATCATAAAACTTAATCCAAATGGAAAGGCAAACCACAACAGGAAGGGACGCCTGCGCCCGAGCTTTGATTTCATGCGGTCGCTCAGGGTGCCAATGAGCGGGTCGTTGACGGCGTCCCACACAATTCCCACCAACGCGCCAATGGAGGCCAGCCGCGGTTCAATGCCGACCACGTCCGTCAGGTATAACGCATAAAAAATCGAACGCATCATCCCAATGCCGGCAATCCCCCAATCGCCGGAACCATATAAGAGTTTTAACCACAAGGGAAGTTTATGTTTCATACAAAAAATTCTTGTTAAAGAGTTCGGCAAGTGTAGCATGAAATGACAAATATTCTTTCCGGTCGTGATAAATCTTTATTACTCTGTGACCTTACGCACCCTCACCGCTTCGACAGGCTCAGCGCGGCGCCTAGCCCTCTCCCGAAGGGAGAGGGGACTCCCTTCCCCTGCGGGGGAAGGGTTGGGGATGAGGGAGAACATTGCGTAAGGTGCGTTACTCACACTCGCCGCTCGAGTCAAAGTTATTGAACATTTGGGGATAAAATAGACCTCATGCCTTCGCTTGCAGATAAACTCAAATCCCTCGGGGTAAAAGTAGGGACTTCGCATCTCGCTTCGCGCCCGCCTGAAATTGTCAGCCACACAATCGACTCTGTCGTGCCTGGAAGTTTTCTCTCCACCCCGCGCGGTGAGGCTTTTGTCGCAGAGCAAATCTTCGAAAAAGATTATCTGCATGGAAAGGTGTCTCATCTTTCTTCCCTTCGATGGCGCCATTGGCGCCACTCAGGGCAGGCCTTCCCTCTTTCTTTAATTTCTGAATGGGCAAACGACCCGCGTATCTCCAATCTCCCAATCTCCAAGTTTGCTTTTCTCGATACCGAAACATCCGGCATGGCCGGAGGCACCGGCACGTACGCATTTCTGATTGGGGCGGCGCGCTTTGTGGACGGCAAATTCGTTTTACAGCAATTCTTTCTGCGCGACCCATCCGAAGAACCCGCCATGCTGGAAGCCTTGATCCACTTCCTTGCGCCTTGTGAGGCATTGGTCACGTTCAATGGGAAGTCATTCGACGCGCCTCTGCTCGTTACCCGTTACTCCCTGCATGGAATCCCCGTTCCATTTAGGAATTATGCGCACCTTGACCTGCTTCCTCTGGCCAGGCGTTTGTGGCGGGACAGACTGTCCTCGCGCGCTTTGAAATATCTCGAAGAGCATGTGCTTGGTTTCACGCGCACCTCCGAGGAGGTGCCGGGTTATGAAATTCCCTGGCTGTATTTTGATTACCTGCGCACCGGGGATGCGCGTCCGCTCGGAGGCGTGTTCTACCACAACGCCATGGATGTGATGGCCATGGCGGCTTTGCTGGGTCACGTCAGCGAAATGCTGGCAGACCCGTATAACGGCCTCGTGGAACATGGACTTGATTTCATTGCGCTCGGAAAATTATTTGAAGACCTCGGCCATTGGGATGAGGCCGCCCGTCTGTTTGAGCGTGGACTTGAGCTTGCCCCTTCGACAGGCTCAGGGCAAGGGCTGGAAGAAGCAGATTTCGGCGTGGCCGTGAAGCGTTTATCCATCCTGCAAAAGAAGCGTGGGAATATGGAACATGCTCTGCGTTTGTGGGAGGCAGCCTCGCAGAAGGGTCATATCTATGCTCATATTGAACTGGCGAAATATTACGAACATAAACTGCGCGATGTAAAGTCATCCATAAAATGGGCGAGATCAGCGCGCAGGGAAGTTGAACAGGCAGACCTGCCGGCGTACATCCGCAAACATTGGTTGAATGAAATTGACCACCGCCTGACGCGCCTGACGCGTAAAGCAGGTTTATAATTGGATATCACGCTACTACTAGCATACAATGGAAATTACTGTTTCACAGGAGCAGGGAAATGTCCCTGTGAAAAACAGCGCGCAGGCTAATTTTTATTTGTGCGTTTTATGGAAAACAGATTGAACGAATCGCACCCCTTCATAATTTCCAGCGCGCCGCAGTAAAGAACCAAATATCTTATAATCCCGCTACCTTACAAAGGAAATACTTATGTGTATGTTCTGCGCGTCCATTCCTGCTATGGCAGCTGTCGGCGCAAAAATGAATGCCAGCCAACTCAGCCAACCTCAAGAAAAACGCAAACCGATCGGTAAGATCACAGGTTTGTTCGTTGGTTTATTAATGATCGCATCGGTTGTCTATCACACACTGCGCTGGCAGGATCAATGATCAAAAAAACGTCAACCGTAAAATCGGTGGGGATAAAAAAGGATTACAAATGAAAATGATTTGCAATTCCGTTTTCGTTATGACGACCCTCTCGGTTCTTTTCTTAACAGGTTGCGGGTCTTCTCCGAAAAGCAGTGACAGCCGTTTGAAAGTTCTCACCTCCACCACCTTTCTGGCGGATATTACCCAAAATATAGCCGGCGAGCGTGTGCAGGTGGATACACTGCTCCCGATTGGCATGGACCCTCACGCCTATCAAGCTGCGCCTGCCGATGTGGCGAGGATCGCAGAAAGCAATTTGTTAATCTTGAATGGCTTGGATTATGAACTCTTCATTGCACCGCTGCTGGACGCGGCGCGTGCCGGCGGTGAAGGTCTGGTGATTGAAGCAACAGCGGGTTTGAATCCTCGCTCAACGGAGAGAAATGCCAACGGAGCAGAATCAGGCAAAGGGGCCGGACAGGAAGCGCGTGATCCACATATGTGGCTGGACCCGAACCTGGTCATCACTTATGTTGATAACATCCGCGCCGGGTTGATCGAAGCTGACCCGGATGGCGCAAGGATTTATCAAGCCAATGCAGATGCATATATTGTTCGGCTTAGAGAACTGGATGCGTGGATCGTCGAACAGACGGGTACTATCCCCGCCGAACGCCGTTTACTGGTGACCAACCATGAAGCGTTGGGGTATTTTGCCGAACGATATGGCTTTGAGATCGTGGATACGATCATTGCCAGCCTGAGTTCTGAGGCAGGGACATCCGCGCAGGCTTTGGCGGCGGTGATTGATGAGATCAAAGCATCTGGCGCGCCAGCAATTTTTCTCGGCGAGGTGGAGAATGCGGATTTGGCAAATCAAATTGCCGAGGAAACAGGCGTGAAA
Source organism: Chloroflexota bacterium (assembly GCA_016866215.1). Classification (GTDB taxonomy): domain Bacteria; phylum Chloroflexota; class Anaerolineae; order Anaerolineales; family Villigracilaceae; genus Villigracilis. Next base: position 10,391 of record VGNE01000019.1, read on the forward strand.
GTTGTGGATGATCTCTACCTTGAGTCGCTCAGCGCGGGGGCGCCGGCCGCGACGTACATTGACATGATGAGGCATAATGTGTCTCGCATTGTGGATGCTTTGAAGTAAGATTAACGGTGATTTACGATTTACGATTGGTGATTTACGATTGTGTGATGGCTGTGATTGCTTCTGAAGATTGTCTTGAGTGATGAGCTGCAAAAGGAGAACAGCATGGATGAAAAGACTTTTAAAGCCAGAACGAAAAAATTGGCGGTTGCGATAATAAAGCAAGTTGATAAATTACCCCGTTCTCTTGCAGCGGATGTGATTGCTAGACAACTTATACGGTCAGGCACGTCCATTGGGGCGAACTATCGCGCCGCGTGCCGCGCAAAATCAACACCTGATATGATCAATAAGATGAAAACTGTTGAAGAGGAGAGCGACGAAACGGCTTATCGGCTTGAAATTCTGGTCGAATCAGGAATAGTTCAGCAGGGGCAAGTTTCTGGTTTGTACAAAGAAACCAATGAAATCCTAGCCATGACTGTGGCATCAATCAAAACCCTCCGCAATCGAAAATCGTAAATCTGAATTCGTAAATCAAAATGACACATACACACCATCGTCTCGAAGTTGAAAAAGCCAGCATCGGCTATGGCGAAAAGATCGTTATGCGCGATCTGAGTTTTCAGGTGCCGCATGGCGCACGTGTGGCTGTGGTTGGTCCAAACGGGGCGGGTAAATCAACGCTCTTTAAAGCGCTGGTTGGAATCCTGCCTTTGCAAAGCGGGCGTATCCTTATTCACGGTGAATTGCTCGGTGCGCACAAGGACTGCGTGGCCTACGTTCCCCAGCGCGAAGATGTGGACTGGCGTTTCCCTGTCACCGTCAGCGACGTGGTGATGATGGGGCGCTTCGGTCAAATGGGATGGCTGAGCCGTCCATCAAAAGCAGACAGGCAAATCGTCCGCAAAAGTATTGAACAAATGGGCATAGCAGATTTGGCGGCCCATTCCATCGGTCAACTTTCCGGCGGGCAGCAGCAACGCGCTTTTCTGGCGCGCGCGATTGCACAGGAACCGCATATTTTATTAATGGATGAACCCTTCACGGGTGTGGATATGACCACCCGGGAAGTGACGCTTACCCTGCTCGATCACCTGCATAACCAGCAGGTCACCACGATCATTTCGACACATGACCTCAATTTAGCCGCATCACGCTTCGACCTTGTCCTGCTCCTCAACCATCGGCTGATCGCCTACGGGACGCCGAGTCAGGTTTTTGTAAAGGACAATCTCGCACAAGCCTTTGGCAATTCTCTGTTGGTTATGGAAGATGGAATGATGTTGGTTGATGAATGCTGCCCGCCCGATGAAGAACATCATCACTATCACGCAGAGGTGAAATGAATTTTCTACTTGAACCTCTCGCTTATCAATTCATGCAGCGCGGACTGTTCGCTTCCGTAATCGTCGGCGTGTTGTGCGCGGTGATGGGGACATATGTCGTTCTGCGCGGTATGGCTTTTCTTGGTGACGCGATGGCACATGCCATTTTGCCCGGGGTGGCAATGGCTTATTTATTTCGCGGCGATCTGCTGGTCGGTGCAGGCATCGCGGCGGTCATTGTCGCTTTGAGCATTGGTTTCTTTTCAAAGGAAGGAACGGTCAAAGAAGATACTGCCATTGGCATCCTGTTCGCGGCGGCACTTTCGCTGGGAGTGGCACTGATCAGTTCCATGCAAACCTACGCGGTGGATTTATCCCACATTTTATTTGGAAACGTGCTGGGCGTAAGCACATCCGATCTTTGGCTGATCGCGGGGTTGAGCTTTGCGATCCTTTTGACGGTAGGCTTGTTCTTCAAACCATTTCTCGTTATTTCCTTTGACCCGGTTCTCGCCGCGACTTTGCGCCTGCCCGCCGAACTCCTGCGCAATCTGATGCTGGTACTTTTAGCGCTGACGGTTGTTGTCTCGCTGCAAACTGTGGGAGTCAGCCTTGCGGCCGCCATGCTGGTTACGCCCGCGGCAAGCGCCTATCTGCTCACACGCCGCTTGCTGCCGATGATGCTGGTCTCTGCTTTAATTGGCGCGCTATCCTCAGTCATTGGGCTGTACATAAGTTATTATCTCAATATTGTTTCAGGCTCCTCGATTGTGCTGACTGCGACTGTGTTTTTTCTGATTGCATTCTTGTGGAAACGGATGAAGTCCGCATAATTTTTTTGTTGTCATCTACCGCAGGGTAGGATTTCGGAGGCCTTTTCATCCTCCCACTGGCAATGTTTCGGTGGGAAGTTTTTTTATTACTTGAATTCAAGTTAGAATACATGCCATGCCAAACAAAAACATTAACTTAATTAAAGCGCACATCTTCGTTGTTTTTCTACTTGCATCCTGCGCATCTCCCGAGCCTGCTGTATATACTGAAACAGCGACTCTGCCCGTCCCCACTGAAACAGCCACCCTGCCAACAGACGTTCCCACACCGACAAATGCCCCCGTCTCAGCGCTTGAGCGCGCGCAATACAACTTGAACACCACCATTGATTATGACGCTCACACTGTCACAGTGAATGAGACCATTTTCTACCCAAACCTCACAGGCAATCAACTCAACACACTTGTGATGGCCATTGTCCCCAACCTCTGGCAGGGAAGTTTTACTCTCGACAGCATTGCCATTGATGGAACAGCATCCACAACCTATTCCGTATCCGGTCAAAGACTCGACCTTGTGCTATCTTCCAGCCTGCCTGCGGGAGGTATCGTCAAAATTGATGTTCAATATACCCTTTCACTTCCCTTCGCAGAACAGGAAGACCCCGGCATCTCACGTCCGCGTATTTATGGATATACACCTCGCCAGATGAATCTCACCAACTGGTATCCATTCGTTGTGCCATACATCAACGGCGAATGGATCTTGCACGACCCCTGGTATTACGGCGAACATCTTGTGTATGACACCGCAGATTATGAAGTAAATGTCCGGTTCACAGACCCAGCCACCGCACCCATCGTCGCCGCCAGCGGAGCGCCTGAACAACTGGCAGACTCCATCCGCTACACCATCACTTCCGCGCGGACTTTTGCGCTCGCTGCCAGCCGAGAGTTCCAAGTCTCAAGCACCCAAGTTGGTGACATCACCATCTCCAGTTATTACTTCCCCTTCAACGAAGCAGGCGGACAAGGTGCATTACAAGCCACTGCCGAATCCGTGCAAGTCTTTACTCAGCGTTTTGGGTTATATCCGCACACAACACTCGCCATTGTGATGGGTGACTTCAACGACGGCATGGAATACTCCGCCTTCTTCTATCTCAGCAAGGATTTCTATAATTTATTTGACGGCACTCCCGCAAACTACCTCACCTTTGTTACTGTGCATGAAACTGCCCATCAATGGTGGTTCGAACAGGTCGCCAGTAACCAGGCGTTGCAGCCCTGGCTGGACGAAGCCCTGGCCGCATACTCTGAACGCATCTATTACGAAAATGTCCATCCCAACCTTGTCAGTTGGTGGTGGACCTACCGCATTGATTTTTTCGACCCGCAGGGCTTTGTGGATATTCCCATTTATGAAGGGCAGGGCTTCCGTCCTTATACGAATGCGGTATATTTTCAGGGCGCACATTTCCTCGAAGACCTGCGCGCTCGCATCGGTGATGACGCCTTCTTCGCCTTCCTGCAAGATTACCTCGCACAGGGGCGCGGCAAGATCGTCACTGCGGATGATTTCTTCCGCATCCTCAGCCAGCACACCAGCGCAGATTATTCAGACCTCGTGCGCCAATACTTCCAGAATATATATCAATGACCCGCTATTCTCGAATATATCCTTCACGTTGGTCTCGATACGGCGGAAGAACGCCGCCTACTCGACCACCAACATATCACGTATTACGCATTACGTTTTACGTATTACTCGTTACACTTCTCTCCTCCTGCGCCTCCCCAACTTCCACCGCGCCTGTCATCCCAACTTTCATTCTCATCACGCAAGACCCGAACGCATCCCCCACGCCCACGCCATTCCAACCATCAGGATCAGTCAATACACCACTTGCGACATTCACACCAACCTCGCCCGAAGCTGTGATATCCACCCATACGCAGACGCCCACACAGACCGCTTCGCAGACCCCGCCTCCTTCCACGCCGACAACTGATTCTGTTTCTCCAACATCCCCTCCGCCCGCGGAGCGAAGCTCTTCGCGCACTAACTACATCCTGTATTCAACACTGGATTTCAATGGCAGGACAATTACAACAGACCAAACTATTCGCTATACCAATAACACGGGTACCCTGCTTTCGGAGATCGTGTTCTCCGTTCAACCCAATCGCTACGCCGATACATTCGCCCTGAATTCAATTGCGCAGGATGGCGCATCCATAACTTCATACACGCTCAACGGTCAACGCCTGAGCGTGAGTTTGCCCCAGCCTTTGCAAGCTGGCTCCGCTGCCACACTCACTATTAATTTCAAACTTAACATCCCTGCCAAACAAGCGGACGGCGTCTTCGGTTACGACTACAACCAGATCAACCTCGTGGACTGGTATCCCTTCATTGTGCCGTACAAAAACGGCTGGGTCCTGCACGACCCCATGCCCTGGGGCGAACATCTCGTTTATGATTCATCAGATATTGAATTAAATATCAAGAGGGATTCAAATGTAGTCATCGCAGCAGGCGCATCTGCTGAGCAGAACGGCGAATGGACGCGCTACCGCATGTTTGGCGCGCGCACATTTGCATTTTCCGCCAGCGATGAGTTTCTTGTTTCAGAATCTATGGTCGGGAATGTTGCGGTGCGCTCGTATTATTTCAGCGGCTATAAATCTGGCGGAGATGGCATCCTGCAATTGGCTGCACAAGCCATCGAAACCTTCTCAGCGCAATTTGCCCCATATCCACATCAAAGCCTCGCCATCGTCCAATCGGACATGAACGACGGCATGGAATATGACGGAGTGGTTTTCCTTGCGACGGATTTTTACAGTCAATACACTGGCGGCGCACGCAACAATCTCGCCACCATCGGCGTGCATGAGATCGCGCATCAGTGGTGGTTCAGTCTCGTTGGGAACGACCACGCCCTCGAACCCTGGCTGGATGAAGGGCTCTCCACCTACAGCGAACGCATCTTTTACGAGAATAACTATCCCGCCAACATCAGTTGGTGGTGGCAATTCCGCGTGGATTTTTTCAAGCCAACGGGCTACGTGGATACAACCATCTATAACGGCAGTTCGTTCCGCACCTATACGAACGCGGTTTATTTCCAGGGCGCGCGATTCCTCGACGAACTGCGCACCCGCATGGGACATGGCAACTTCTCGAAATTCCTCAAGGAATACGCAAGACGCTACTCATACGGGCACGCCACTTCCGCTGATTTCTTTGCTGTGATGCGCGAGACCGTCAACGTGGATATCAGCGACTTGTTGAAAAAATATTTTTCAGGCTCGTATTAATCGTCATTGCGAGGGCGCTCTTGTTCCGAATGTTTAACGGGCGATGCGATCGGGTCGCTGCGTTGTGACTGCCGTGATCAACTCGAAGCCTCCTTAAAGAAAATCGGTGAAATGGACAAGGGTATTGTGCTTTATCTTCGCCAGGAGGGACGCGGTATTGGGCTGACCAACAAGATCCGCGCCTACAGTTTGCAGGATCAGGGGCTGGATACGGTTGAAGCAAATCTCGCACTTGGCTTCCGTGATGACGAACGCGATTATGCCGTTGCCGCGCACATGCTTCATTCGCTCAAGGTCCAGTCCATTCGGCTGATGACCAATAATCCAAGGAAAATCGATCAACTGACACAGCACGGCGTGCAGGTCAACGAACGCATACCGCATATTTTGCCAGGCAATGAACATAATCGGTTTTATCTTGAAACAAAAGCCTCCGAGTCCTGGAACTTGGAGGTTTGCTTTTAGCAGATATTTCGAAATTCAAATTCACCAGAGATGAACGGGGATAAACAAAGATTTTTGGTTCGCAAATATCAAATAGACACAATATTATCTATCGAGAAAAATCTACGTTTATCTTTGTTCATCCCCGGTTAACCTTTGGGTTTTCAAACACTTTTTAACCAAATCTTTCCTCACGCCAGACATCTGCGCGGTTGTGATAACCAGCCTGTTCCCAGAAACCGCGTTTATCAGAAGACATAAACTCCAAAGACCTGATCCATTTTGCGCCTTTCCACAAATAGGGAGTTTCAAGGTCTTCACGCCCTGGGATAAAGCCCACCATGCCTCGCAATGGATAGCCGTGATCGGCCGTGATCGCCTCACCGTTAAAATGAGTCGCCAGCAGGAAGTTATCCTGCAAGACCACCTCAAGCGGCAAGTTGACCGTAAAGCCGTATTCGGCATGTTGCATGACATGTGTAGCATTTGGTTTGATCTTGATCAATCCATTTTCCACGAGGATCTTCACGGAAACGCCTTCCCAGGTCGTATCGAATTTGCTCCAGCGCGTGACACAATGCAGGTCCATTTTTATGGTTGTGCGCGGCAGTTGGTTGAACTCAACCCAGCTCCATCTTTTTTCCTCTTCCACTTGGCCCCACACGCGGAAATCCCAGGTGGCGGCATCGAACATCGGCACAGGCCCATAATGCAGGACGGGGAATTTCTGGGTCAATGACTGGCCGGGGGGCAGCCGCCCCTCCGCGCGGACGCGCTCCTCCTCCTTGCGGCGGTCCATACCTTCAAATTGGAACATAACTCACCTCACTCTGTAAAATGAACAAATCCAGCATTGAATAGACTTAGCTTGTCCATTTGATGTTACTTTTAAAAGATTATAGTTTTCTTAACTTGCTGTCCCGTCATTGCGAGGGCGTTCTTGTTCTCCCTGGCACCGCCCGCCAGGGCAGGTGTGCCCGAAGCAATCTTGCACACAGTTGGGATGCTTCGTCGCCAAAAGATGGCTCCTCGCAATGACGTACCAAATCACAAGTATAGATGGAAAAAGTGGGCAGGTCAAATTCGGGTAACCCTCTTATAATGAATAAATATCAAGGCGTCAGGAGAAGAAATGAAATCACCTACTATTAAAAAACGTTTTCAATATTGGTTCGATAATTATATGTCGCGCGGCACAGGCGCATTGATCACCGCATTATTCATGCTTTCCGGGTTGATCATATTTACTGTTGCAGCGTTGGTAAAGATCACGGGAAATGCTCCTGATGATATGAGCCTGCTTCAATTGGCATGGATGGCACTCCTGCGCACACTTGATTCAGGCACCATGGGCGGCGACACGGGCAGTTTCTTCTTCCTGTTCATGATGCTGGTTGTCACATTTGGCGGCATATTCGTCGTCAGCGCGTTAATCGGTATTATCAACAACGGCCTCGAAGATAAACTCGATGAGTTACGTAAAGGGCGCTCGGCGGTATTGGAGAACGATCACACCCTCATCCTCGGCTGGACGCCGCAGATATTCACCATCATCTCCGAACTTGTGCTTGCGAACGAGAGTCGCAAGAGCGGAGCGGTCATCGTCATATTGGCAGACCATGACAAGGTCGGGATGGAGGATGCGATCCATGAACGTGTCCCCGATACAAAGAATACCCGCGTCATTTGCCGCTCGGGGAGTCCCAATGATCTGACCGATCTTGAAATTGCCAGCCCGCATACCGCGCGTTCCATCATCGTTCTCCCTGAAGGCGCCGATCCCGATACGCATGTCATCAAGTCTGTGTTGGCGCTGACCAACAATCCCAACCGCCGCGCAGAGCCATATCACATCGTTACACAAATTCACGATCCCACGAACCTGGACGTGGTCAAGATGATCGGCACAAAAGACCTCGTGCAGCCCATCCTCGCCAACGACCTGATCGCGCGCGTGGTGGCGCAGACCTCGCGCCAAAGCGGTCTTTCCCTCGTCTACACCGAGTTGATGAATTTTGGCGGCGATGAAATTTATTTCAAGCAGGAGCCTGCGCTTTCGGGTAAAACTTTTGGCGATGCGCTACATGCCTATGAAACATCCACTTTGATGGGTATTCGCAAAGCGGATGGAACCATCGCATTGAGTCCATCCATGGACACACGTATTCAGTCCGGTGACCAGGTCTTCGTGCTATCTGCTGACGAGGATAAGATCAATCTATCCGGACTTTCCCGCATCCCACTTGACGAAAGCCTGATCCAAATTAGTGGAAAGGCTTCCCGCCCGAAGCCTGAACGGGCGCTTATCCTCGGTTGGAACCGCTCCGGTTCAACCATCATTCGCGAGTTGGATAACTATGTTGCCAAAGGCTCACAAATCACTGTGGTTTCAGATATTGTCAACCTTGAAAAAAAGATCCGTCTTGATAATGGTAAACTTAAAAATCAAAAGATCGCAGTTCGGGAAGGCAACATCCATGACCGTGCTTTGCTTGAAAAACTTGGAGCCTCGGAATATGATCATGTCATCGTTCTGGCATACAGCCATCTCGGGCAACAGGAAGCGGATGCAATTACGCTGATTACGTTGTTACATCTGCGTGACATTGCCGAACGAGATGAAACACCATTCTCCATCATCAGTGAAATGCTGGACCTGCGAAATCGTGAACTCGCCGAAGCCGCCAAAGTGGATGACTTCATTGTCAGCGAACATCTCATAAGTTTAATGATGGCACAACTTTCCGAAAACGCCGAACTCATGGATGTATTTACCGATATCTTTGACCCCGAAGGCGCAGAGATCTATCTCAAGCCGATCAGCGACTATGTGGCAACAGGCCAACCTGTAAATTTCTACACCGTCACAGAAGCCGCTCGCAGACGCAGCGAGACCGCCCTCGGTTATCGCTTAATGAGTGAAAGCCATGACTCAGAGAAAGCATACGGCGTTCATACCAACCCGAAGAAATCCAAGAAAGTATCTTTTACATCAGAAGATAAAGTGATCGTGATCGCGGAGGGTTAATGTTAATTCTTAAAAGTGACAGTCACCTTTAAGGTGACTGTCACTTTTTCAATCCCATAACTTCAATTCCATTTTTGATTAAAGTTTCGCGAAGCAACTTTGCATTCTCGGACGCATGTGGATGATCTCCATGCAGGCATAACGTATCCACGCCTACAATTCTTTCCCCAAACAAAATCCCCTCCCTGATTAATTTCAACGCATTGTTAGCGACCACTTCAGGCGACTCGATCACCGCCCCCGGTTGACTGCGTGACATTAACGTACCATCCGGATTGTAGGCCCGGTCAGGGAATCCCTCGCCTGCAACCTTGATCCCTAATGCGAGACCCGCCTCACACAACCGTGAGCCTGCCAGCCCAACCAGAATTAAATCCACGCTGAAAGATCTTACAGCGCGCGCGATGGCATCAGCCAGCCCGCGATCCTTTGCCGCCTGGTTGTACAACGCCCCATGCGGCTTGACATGCGTCAGCGCAACATGTTCCGCTTTCGCTATCCCGGCCAATGTTTGAATTTGATATAAAACAATTGCTTCGGCTTCCTGTGCTGAAACATCCATTTCATGCCTGCCAAAGTTCTGCCTGTCATTCCAACCTGGATGCGCTCCGACGTTCACGCCAAATGGCTTTGCAAGCCGCACCGCAGCCCGCATTACATCCGCATCCCCAGCATGGAATCCGCAGGCGATATTGGCGGATGTGATGTAGGGCATAATGGCTTCATCATTGCCAACGGCTTCGCCAAGATCACAATTCAAATCTATTTTCATAATTCACCAATTATTATGTCACTCTCCCGATGTCCTTCGGGAGGATGACATTCTTTATTGGTATGGGGTTTTCAAAGAATTGCAAACTTCACGATAATTCTCCTGTGCTTTTTCCACTGTGATTTCTTTGAATCTAATTTTACTTACTCCGGCTTCGCATTGTGCCAGCAAGGGAAAATCTGCGCGGATGACGTTTGCAATTTTGGGATAGCCGCCTGTTGTGGGAGCATCAGCCATCATCACGATCGGCTGTCCATTCGCAGGGATTTGCACACTGCCCATTGTCATGCCTTCCGAGATCAAATCCGCACTTGCGAGATGTGTGATGCTTTGTGCCGAGGACGGCACAAGGAGCGAGGATGATTCCTGCGCTGTCCTCGGCACAGGCTCCAGCCGATAGCCCATGCGGTCAAACGAATTGCTCAAGGTATATTCGCTTTCATAAAAAGTTTGAATGCCATCTTTAGTGAACTTATCTTGTTGCGGGCCTGAGATCACTTCAATTACAGGAGATTGACTGTAGTTCATATACTTCTTAACCGGAAAATTCTGCGCCGCAAGTTTTCCTAATTCATTCGCAGGCTTTCCGGTTTGCAGAATATCGCCTGTGCAAATGGCAGATCCCAATCCGCCCCGCAAATAAGTTGACCTTGAGCCTAAAATGGATGGAGTCACAAATCCGCCGGCAATTGCAAGATATGCCCAATTGCCCCCGCATATTTTCTTAACATGCACATGCCAGCCCGCGCGCACATAGAATGATGTCCATAATGGGAATGTCCAGATATAGTTTACAACTTCAAAACCTGCGCCAGTGACCGCCAGAACACAATCGCGTTTTGCGCGGAAGACTGCTTCGCCTAAACCGATTTCAATCACTGCGGAATCTGTTGTATTGTTTACCAAGGAATTCGCAACACGATGTGCAAACCAATCCATGGGGCCTGAGAAAGGCACACCATAACTTTGCCAGCCGCGCCTGCCAGAATCTTGAAAAGTGACCAGTCCTGAAACATCCAACACTTCAAGCATGTTCGTTTATTCTGGAGTCACTGGCAGCAAGCTGTCGGATTTCAGAGGTTCCAAAGGAATGAATTTCACCACATCTCCGTCTGAAAAAAGAAAGGGCGTGCCACTCGATGGGTCAAATAAAGTAAGCGAAGTCCAGCCGATCAAATGCCAGCCGCCGGGTGAGTCAAGCGGATAGATTCCCGTCTGTGAACCAGCGATGGCGACAGTACCTGCGCGCACCAAGGTCCGTGGGGTTTGCAGGCGCGGCAGGATCAGCCGTTCATCCAGAGTACCCATGTATGGGAAGCCCGGTGTGAAGCCCATCATGTACACCGTATATTCACGTTCACTATGGATGCGGATTACGTCAGAGGGGGAAATGCCTTTTGATCTGGCAACAGCTTCAAGGTCCAGACCCGATGCGCCGCCGTATCTTACCGGGACCTCAAGCCTGCGAGGCGTCCGATGAAAGGACTCATCCAACTGAGTCGTTTTATCCCGCACCCAATCTGCGACCTGATCAAACGTCAAAGTTAATGGATCGTAGTGAATCAATAAAGTGGAATATGCGGGGACAGTTTCGAGAATGCCTGTGATGGTGTTGGTATGCAAAAGCGCGTTGAGCGTGTGCACACGTCCATTGAGCGCGGGGTTGATTTCATCGCCGAGTTGGAGGAGCACAGCAGAATCACCAAGCGGCTTGAGCATGGTTAGATGAGTTCGAAAATTGAAATTGATTCGATGTGATAGGTTTGGGGAAAGAGGTCGAAGGGAGTCACTTCCGCCAAACGATAGCCCCCGGGGATGAGCCGCGCTGCGTCGCGCGCCAGCGTGGACGGATCGCATGAGACATAGGCGATGACTTGCGGCTTGATGTTGATGATGGCATCCAAGGCGTGTTTTTCGATGCCTGCACGGGGAGGGTCAATGATCATGTGGGTCGGATTGGCAATCCGACTTACCATTGCTAGCAGGATTTCTTCGGCTGTGCCTTCGTATAAATCCACGTTGTCGAATTCATCGAGGTTGAATTCAAAATCTTCACAGGCGGATGGGGATGACTCGATGCCAATGACTTTTGCATAATTCGAAGCGAGAAATTTACTGAACAAACCAGCGCCGCAATAAACATCAAGTAAATTAGTTGACAGGGAAACACGCGCAAGCGGACACGTGAGGAGATACTCCACCATTTTCTCTGCCATCTTTCCATTGACTTGAAAGAAGGAAGCGGCAGAGACGCGGAAATCCTTATTCAAGATGTTGATGAAAAGATGATCACGCCCGGCAATGACGACGGGATGGTCTTCGTAAATATGCACCACCGAAATATCGGCTTCAATTTCGAGTTCGGGCGTTTCGTCTGTTTCGGATTCGAGCACGAGCATCAATTCATCACCCTGCCCACAGCGCAGGGAGACACGCTCAATATCCTTGTTCGATTCAAAATGTAATTCAGGCCAGAAAGTATTGATACTTGTTTCCGGTAGGTGACATTCTTCAATTGCCCTCACCACTTCGACAGGCTCAGTGCACCGCCTGCCCTCTCCCGAAGGGAGAGGAAAAATATAGCCAAGTTTGCCGTCTTCGGTGAGATGAAATTGCATGTGGTTGCGATAATTCCATTCCAGCGGCGATGCCTCCATCGCCTTGACAGGCGGGTTTTCGATTTTCCCGATGCGATGTAATTGATCGCGCAGGATTTCTGTTTTTGCTTGTAATTGTTTTTCGTAAGACATGTTTTGGTAATGACAACCGCCGCAGGCCCTCATCCCTGCCCCTTCTCCCGGGGGGAGAGGGGAAAAGAAGTGTTTGCATTTCGGTTCAATGCGTTCTGGCGAGGCTTGCAATACTTCCAGTAATTGCCCGCGCGCAAAACTTTGTTTTTCCTGTGTCAACCGCACACGCACAAGTTCGCCCGGCAATCCAAACGGCACAAAAACGGCGCGGCCGTCGGGCAGTCGCCCCATGGCGTCGCCGCCGTAAGTGAGTTTTTCGAGGTTGATTTCATAAAAAGGTTCAGACATTTTTTAGTATTCATCCAAAAATTCATCTGCATCCAACAAGTTGAATTCCTGAATTGACAAATCATAATATTCGGCGCGCATTGACAAAACCGCCCACCACATCTGGAAGCGGGGGACAAGTTGCTGCAAATGTGAAATGATGGCTGAATTGATGTTCATGCTTGATATTATAACGGCAGCCAATGCGCTGCCGCCAGGCCAGGTTTGTCACTCTAACAAAAAGAGGAAAGACGTTTTAGGGTCTTTCCTCTTTATTCTTTTCTTAATTTTTTATTTCAGGAAGAATGAAAGTGCCACGAGTACAACGATGAAAAAGCCTGCAAGCGCGCCAATGCGCTTGAGGTCTTTTCTGACCATGCTGTAATCGGGGTTGAATTCTGCTCGCATTGCGGGGATGTTTGCAATGGGGGTGGAGCGTTTATTTTTTTTTGCCATTTTATTCTCCTAATTTTGTAATCGCGCAAAGACAACAATGCGCTGATTGTTGACAAGATATGGGTAACACGAAATGAGAGTGACCGTCGGTGAGCCGGTGGAGGCCATCACTTCCACTGCGGTGGGTTCGACCAAAACAGTTCGATCTACCACATAAACAAATTGCCTTTGTTGTGTGTAGATGATGACCTGATCGCCGGGCACGAGCCGATCCAAATAGCGGAAGATTTCGCCGTAGACATCATTGTGCGCTGAGAGCACCACGTTTCCATCGTGACCCGGATCTGGGGAGCCAATATATTTGCCGACTCCCTTCTTGAGCTGTTCCCACCCATCTCCCTGCACAATGGGCGCATCTATGTCGAGCGCCGGGATCTGAATGCGGACGGCCTGGTCGGGCGCTGAGGTTGGGATGGGAATGTTCGCCAACGACTGCACCATGGGCAGAAGATGAGCTGGGATCTCCGCATCGTTGGGGCGTGTGTTGCCTTGCGCGTCCGGCGGGGTGTGACCTGAAGGCAATACCACTACCATGACCAAAGGCGTGGGTGTGACGGTTTCTGGATTGAGCGCGGCAACCACTTCGTTGTTAAGGGTTCGAAGCAAGCCAAGTCCATTGAGGAGCACGACCACCAAACCTATCACTGCGAGAACTTCCACACTGAGCAGGGCGCGGTCCATGAACCTGCGGCGCGGGCTGGCGGAAACAGGCTCGGGGGTGGACTCTGTTGCCTCGGTAATATCAATTACGGGCGCGGAGAGAGGCGCATCACCGTCAGGCAGATCTGGCGCAACGGAGACGACTCGCCCAGTGCGGCGATAATGTTCCAATCTATCCTTGCGTGCGCCGCGCCGCTTCTCCACCAACAAGCGGCGGAGTTCTTCAACGGACAGGTCTTCGGGCGCTTTTCTGCGAGCCATAGCGCAGGGATTATACAAGGGATTGTCAATTTTTGCGACACTCGTTATAATGTCAGTCCTTCGGGCGGGTAGCTCAGTTGGTTAGAGCATCGCGTTGACATCGCGAAGGTCGTAGGTTCGAGCCCTATTCCGCCCACTGTGTAAGTAAACAAGTAAAAAATGCGTTGACCGAGACGAGTAGGCAGTCAAGTCCCTGACAGGGAGAAGAGATCAATGATTGAGAGTCTCTTCAAAGGGAAAACTGCTGAAAACCACTTGCGAGCGTGAAGCAGAACAGTGATCAGTGGACAGTGATCAGTTAGTAAGTGAAACGGATGGCTCCGTTAGAGGCTTAAGAGATACTCGTTGGTTTCGATACGCCGCTTCGTGACTACTCAACCGACGAGTAAATCGGGTGGAACCGCGTGAGATCAAACTCTCGTCCCGTTGTGGATGGGAGTTTTTAATTTTTCAGTTATGTCATTCTGAGGGAGCGGGAGCGACCGAAGAATCCTCTTCCAAAGGCGAGACTCTTCGCGGAGTTTATCTTGAGCGCAGTCGAAAGGCTCAGAGTGACATGCCAAAGTTAAGAAAGGAAGCGAGAATGGCACAAATTCAGGAAAGATACGAAGATACACAGTTATACAAAATCCGTCACTCGGCGGCGCATGTCATGGCGCAGGCAGTGTTGGAGATGTTCCCTGACGGCAAAGTAAGCATCGGTCCGCCAGTGGATAACGGTTTCTATTATGACTTTGATTTACCGCGCAACCTCACGCCTGAGGATCTGGACTTGATCGAAAAGCGCATGAGACAAATTGTGCAGGGCAAGCATGAGTTCAAGAAAACCGTCGTCTCGGCGGAGGAAGCGAAAAAGATATTCGCCGATCAGCCGTATAAACTGGAGTTGATCGAAGGACTCGAAAAAGGCGGCACGGATGAATACGGCAACCCGCTAAACGAGAAACCTGAAATATCGATCTATCAGCAGGATACGTTCACAGACTTATGCCGCGGCCCGCATGTGCAAAGCACAAAAGAGATCAAACAGGATGCGTTCAAGTTAATGTCCATTGCGGGCGCATATTGGCGAGGCGATGAGAAGAACAAGATGCTCCAACGTGTGTATGGCACAGCCTGGGAAAATAAAAACCAGTTAAAGGATTACCTGCATCAACTGGAGGAAGCCAAGAAACGCGACCATCGCAAACTGGGCAAGGAATTGGAAATCTTCATGTTTGATGACGAGGTCGGTCCTGGCTTGCCTTTGTGGCTGCCAAACGGTGGAATCATCATTGAAGGGTTGGAAAAACTTGCGAAGGAAATGGAGGAAGCCGCGGGCTACTCGCGTGTGCGTACACCGAATTTGACGAAGGAAGATTTGTTCATCCGCTCTGGTCATTTGCCTTACTATGCCGAGAGCATGTATCCGCCCATGGAATTGGAAGGCGTGAAATATTACGTCAAGCCAATGAACTGCCCGATGCACCACAAGATATTTGGTTCAAAGGGCCGTTCGTATCGTGACTTGCCCGTCCGCCTCGCCGAATATGGAACCTGCTACCGTTACGAGAAATCAGGCGAACTCTTTGGCTTGATGCGCGTGCGCTCGATGCAGATGAACGACGCCCACATTTATTGCGGCGAAGATCAATTTGAGCAGGAGTTCATGGGCGTGGTCGCCTTGTATCACAAATACTTTGAGTTGTTCGGCATTGATAAATATGTGATGCGTTTGGCATTGCATTCAAAGGCTGGTCTCGGTAAAAAGTACGTGGACAACGAACGCCTGTGGCTCAAGACAGAAGACATGGTGCGCCACGCCATGACAAATGGCGGCATCCCGTTTGTCGAACAACAGGATGAGGCCGCCTTCTACGGCCCCAAGATTGACGTGCAAATCTGGTCTGCCATTGGGCGTGAGTTTTCGCTTGCCACAAATCAAGTGGACTTTGCCGTACCCGAACGTTTTGACTTGAAGTTCACGAACAAGGCAGGTGTGGAAGAAATCCCACTTTGTATTCACCGCGCGCCGCTCTCCACGCATGAACGCATGGTCGGATTCCTGCTCGAGCATTATGCAGGTAATTTCCCGGTCTGGCTATCGCCTGAGCAGGTACGAGTCGTCTCGATCACGGATGCGCAGAATGAGTATGCAGAAAAGATCGCGAAACAGTTGCGTGAAAGCGGAATCCGCGCACAGGCAGATTTATCGTCACAACGTATGAATGCCAAGATCCGCCAGGCGCAGTTAATGAAAGTGCCCTATATGATCGTGGTCGGTGATAACGAGATGCAGGCTGAACAAGTGTCGCTGCGCGTGCGGGATGGCAGCCAGCAGAATAATATTTCCCTGGATGAGTTTATTGCGCGCGCGAAGGATAGGATTGAGAGAAGAGCAAGCGAGTTGTAGTTTTGACCGTGGACGGTGGACCATAAAGAAGACGGAGAGTCGCTTAACTTTCCGTCTTCTTTATTCAACAATCACCGTCTAGTACTCTACGATTATCTTCTCGGTCTGTCTTGGCTTATCTCAAGGTCTCCAGGATTGCACCTCGCCTCGAACATTCTCCAATTGCACAACCTGACAGGTAAATGGATTGACCAACACCGGGCTGGTTGGTTTGTAAGGCATAACGACGCTGACGATCAACCATTGCCCATCCGGGCTCCAGACCGGATGAAACGCGAGTGTATCATCCAGCATGGCGACCAGTTTCCGCTCCGAGCCGTCCAGCCGCGAAATAAAGACCGCGCCATCCAGGTTGGCTCCGAACAGCCTGGCGTTGAAGGCAATCCACTGACCATCCGGTGAAATGACGCCTCTTGGCGTCTTGATGGTGATGGGAAAGAGCGATTTCGTTTCGCCCGTTTGCAGGTTGTAGGTTTTGAAAACGTGGTCGTACAGGTTGTAGATGTCGCCGATTTGAGCGCCATAGACGATTGTCTGGTTATCCGGCAGCCAGCCAATCGGGTTGACGCGCACCGAACCTGTTTCGACCTTTTGCAAGCCTGTGCCGTCGGCATTGACTACATACAATCCATCTGGAGGGTTGTCGAGCAAAATACGAGCGCCATCCGGTGACCAGCTATTGTTCATGCCTCCCCATAGTCCTTCAAGCGCTGTGGTCTGTCCGCTGTTGACATAGAAAACATTCAAGCCAGTATCGGTCGAGAAAAGCAGCTTCGTACTGTCAGTGGAAAGCGACGGGTAGTAATCGCTGACCAGCCCGCGCGGGTCACTGCCATCCAAATTGGCAATGAAGACATTGATATCCGGCGGCATAGCGTCTGTGGTGAACAGGATTTTTCCGCCCAAGCCAGCGGGAAGCGCTTCACGCTGACCCTTGGCCTGCTCCCATTTTTCAGATGTGAGACACGCCTCGGGCGCGGAAGTTGGAATGGGTTCCGTTGTGGACGGCGGGTTCCAGACAACCTGCCACGATTCGTTGATACGATACGGCACACCCGAGAAGATGGTGAAGCGGCGCAGGCCGCTGGGGATTTCTCCATAAGCCATCGAAGCCAACCGTATCCCAGTAAGAGGTCCGCCCCCCCCGCCGCCGCCCGCAACTTCTATTAGAGGCTTTTGCGGAACATCATCCATCACATTGATAAAAATGCCGCCTTCTTTGTCTTCGTATGTAAACTTGAGGAAAGAAGCCCATTGAGGGTTGTCGCTCTTCACCAGTTGAGCCGATAACAAGCGGACGGTATATCCCTCGAAAGTTAAATCGCGGTTGATCTCCCAAGTCTGGCCGATTTGCGGGTTCGGGCCAAGGTCAAGTTCAAAGGGGATTCGCGGCGCGATTTGCA
The DNA here is from genome assembly GCA_016866215.1 of Chloroflexota bacterium. Taxonomy (GTDB): domain Bacteria; phylum Chloroflexota; class Anaerolineae; order Anaerolineales; family Villigracilaceae; genus Villigracilis. The sequence continues at coordinate 28,297 of VGNE01000019.1, forward strand.
TCTCGACCCACGCAAGGGTGAGTGTGAGCGGCGCGGCAAAGGCTTTCTGATTTGTGCGATAAATCCATGCAACCTTGTTGGGATCATAGACGGTGTTGTCTTGCGGCTCTGACTGCACTGCCTCGAATGGGATTCGGTTTCCGTTGGCGTCGAGCATCCTGATCACAGACATCGTGTTGAAATAACCTTGCGCCGGCAGGGCCGCCCCGCTCAAATCCAGACTGCCATACAGTTGATAGCCGTCTTCCACCTCGACGAATTTCTCGAGGGTGAAAGTGATTCCAGTGAGCGTCATCGTATTTGACAAAACAGGCGTACTCGTCACATCAGCGGCGGGAATATTTGTCGCGGCGGGAGTGGAGAGTTCGATGACGGGCGCGACCGTCATATCGGGCGGCGCAGGCACAAAGCGCAATGGAACTTCCCAGTTTACGGGGAGCGCGCCCGGCTTGGTGAAACCAATGCAATCGAAGGCCAAAACAGCCTCGTTTACGTTTGCGGGGATTGGCTCATACTCAAGACGGTTTTCAAAATGCGTCCAGCCGCCTGCCCCAATATAGCCGCCTTCCAAAAGCGTTCCATTCGCAAGGCGCAGGTTTGCGCTGCCCATACAGCCAATCGATTCGTCGGAGGGATAAGCATCTCTCGGCACACCCTCGACTTTCACGAATAGCACGGTTTTATCCGCGCTGAGCACAGCCTCTGTGACGGTGATCGTCACGCCATCCCGCGTTATCGTCACCGGCTCAGCAAGCACACGCAGCGGCGCACTCTGGTCAATGATCCCCACGCCGGGGATGTAGCCGAGCGATTTGCCAATTGCATAAACCACACCCGTGAGAAGCGAGAGGGCAAGCAAAATAATGATCAGCGCCAAAGCGGGTCTTGCGCGCAAAGTTTGCATAAATGAACTCCTTTTATCGAGCCGCGATTCGATCCTCGGCCATAAATTTGTATTTTCTGGAACGCCGCGGCGAGCGATAGACTCAAGCGCGTCTTTCATGCGATTGTCTTTCATTCTTCGCTCCTTTCCAGCAGGCCGCGCAATCGTTCACGCGCCGCATTCAACAGCCATTTGATCGTGCCAGCCGCCGCGCCTGATTCCACTGCCATTTCTTTTTCACTCATCTCCAAAAAATAACGTTGGACGATTACCGCTCTCTGGCGCGGTGATAATTTTTGCATGGCATCCCAAATTTGACTCTGGACTTCTGACGACTCCACCTGCGACTCAACCGACTCAACGCGCTCAGCCAATTGTGAAAATAGTTCCTCCGCATCATCCCCGACCTGAACCTGCCGCGCCGACTTTTGCATCACCTTCACCGAAGCATTGACCACGCTGCGCATGAACCACGGCTCGAACGGACGCGCCGCGTCAAATCCGTTTATGGAGCGATATGCCTGAAGGAAGGAATCCTGCACCACATCCTCAGCCAGGCCGAGGTCCCGCGTAATCAAATAGGCTGTGTGCACAGCCTTCACTTGATAGCGCATCACGAGGAATTCCAGCCCACCGATATCGTTATTTTTAAGTCGTTGGATGGCTTGTTGTTCGCCCATCGTCCTCCACCATATATATCCGATCATGCCAGAAAAGGTTGGGGAATATCAAAATGACGGGTTGAAAGCCCGGCATTTTGATTCAAAAGCTGGGCAACCCGCCCTACGGAGCAGGCAGCAGCACTCTCGAAAACACATCCAAAACTTCCTGTGGCGGGGCATCCCTCCGCTCAACGGGCAGGAAAGTTTGCGTAAACAGGGTGGTTTCCGTTCCATCGGGCATTTGCTGGGATGTTTGCAATTTGACCTGCTGACCGGTTTCCATGTTGATCCATACGCGGCGTCCGAAAACGCCGACGTTATAACGCATGGAAATCAACAGGCAGGGCGAGCCGTCTTCGCAGACGGTTTCCTCGCGCGAAACACTCTCGCCGTACTGCAATGCGTACTCCAGATCGAGGAGTATCCAATCCAGCGAGAGGCGGTAGATGGGAAATTCCATCGCTTCGCCGGTGGTCAGGTTCATGCTGTGTGTGCCGACCGATACGGTTTGCTGGAGAATGTTTCCATCCTCGCCCCAGTGCGTGACGAAATTCCGCGTGACCCAGCCATCGGAATTGATCTCGAACCATTGCTCCTCCCGATAATACGGCGGCGGGTAATTCTGCCCCGGCTGGATATTTTCGGTGACGATCTCGCTGACCACACGCACCCAGCCCGCTTTATTTAGCACAGACGTGTTGAATTTTTCCGCGAGAGATTGCACTTCCAAAAAGAGCGGGTCTTGCGAAGTAAACGCTGCCTCAGGCTGCGGAATGGGAATGGATGCGGGCGCGGCGGGCGGCAAATCTGTGAACATGGATTGGGCAATGCGAAAATCGAAAGACCAGTCGGAATATACGTTGTAATATATTCTGGTAACTTTAATTTGAACGGGTTCCTCCGGCATTTCAGCAAATGAGATGGCGGAGGTAAATTTATTTCCAGCCATATTCCCAGACGAGGAGCCGCTCGCTGTTGGCGAAGAAAGCATGACGCCCGTGTAATATCGCTCGGAATCAAATTCGAAGAGCAGTTCATTGGCGGAAGTTTTTTGCGCGCGTGTAAGATGCAAAGGGAATCCTGCATCCACTATTTCATCCAGCGGCATGGATTCGCCAACTTGCAGGCTTCCCGGATCGAAGGTGAATACACCGGGCATCGCGGAAAAATCCTGCGCAAAGGGCAATCCTTGATCGGGCGGAAAAGATTTCAGTTTCAGCGTGATACGTTCGCCTTCCGGCAATGGAATAGTTTGATAGACGCGAGTCTTTCCGTAATCCATCGTTTCGGGAGTGATATTTGTCAGCGGATAGATTCTGCCTTGCGAATCGGTCATGGCTATATTCCAATCGCCTGCAAGGGAAATATCAGGGCTGTCAAAGAGAAGCGACACTTGAATAATGGTATAGTCATTGGAAATTTTCACATCGTCCAATAGCAGTGTCATACCTCCGCCGTTGGCGCTCTGAGAGTCATCCCATCCGCGAAATGCAAGTTTCACATCTCCTGTGGAAACATCCCAAAAGCGGATGGTGGCTGGCAAATCTTTTGTATAACTGGTTTCCAGCGTGGCGATGGTTTGCGGGTCGAACCAGCGCAGTTCTTTATAAATGATGCCATCGTAAAAACCAAAGGCGGATGACATTTCGCCTGTACCAGAATCCCAAACGCGAATCGCGCCGCTGGCGGTGGCAATCTGACTGCTGTTCGGCGACCAATCCAGCGCGTCCACCGAGTTGAAATGCGCGCGGATGAATCCTTCGCATTGATTATTCCCCGCATCCCACACGCAGACTGTGCCGCCGAAATGCCCGGATGCGATTTGTTTTCCATCCGGCGACCATTTCACCTGCATGGCGGGCTGGGGGCGAGTATCGAACAAACGCACCCATTTGTCGGTATCCACCCGCCAGCGGCGCAAGCCATATCCCAAATCGCCGGTGGAGATCAGGCGCAAACCATCCGGCGACCATGAAAGGTCAAACGGGGAAACAATGAAATCCTCCAAAGCAGCAACTGGCCTTCCAGTATCCACATCCATAACAGACAAGCCGCGTTCCGGCATCGAGAAGGCGAGCCGTTTGCCATCCGATGTCCATGCCAGCGCACCGGATGGGATATATCCTTGTGTATCACTTTTGTACTCATAGTGAATTTTCCACGAAATGGTATCCCAGACTGTCACATGCAGGGAACCGCTTTCCACATATTTCATGATAATTCCGCTGGCAGCCAGTTTGCTTCCATCGGGAGAAAACTGCACTTGAAATACCTGCTCATTTAACGGCAGGCTGTGAATTTTCTCCAGCGTTTTCAGGTTATACAAAATCAGGTCTTTCGAGGTGGCTACAGCAATCATCTCGCCATCCGGGCTGATATCAAATGTCTGAATGAATCCGGGCACTTCCACCACATCCTCTGGGTCGCCTTTGGGTATTAGTTTGGGATCTGGAAAATCCTGATAGGATGTGGAATAACCCGCAGACATTAACGAAGGGTTGGCGATGTAAATCACTCCAATCACAAGTAATACCAGAATCAGCAGGATTGAAAATGCTTTTAGAAACGGGGTTGACTTCATGGTAAACCTCCTGAATTTGGCGCATCATACCTCACAAAGATTAATCCCCCTCCGCCGATTCCCCGACGATTTCCCCACGAAATACAGTTAAAAGCCGCCAACAAGAAAAATCTGCGGATATTATTTGTTTGACAGGATTATTGGACTTCCGTGATGATCGTGTGCTGGGCGCCTGCGGATATTAATGCGCTCGCGACAGACTCCGCCTTAGCCTGCTCAACCAACGCGATCATATTGCCTCCGCGTCCACCGCCGCTGAGTTTTGCGCCCAATGCGCCAGCCTCCCGCGCGACGATCACAAGTTGATCCAGTTCGGGAGAGGAGACCGTCAACTCCTGTAAAAGTGAATGGTTGTGATCCATAAGTTTGCCAAGCAATTCGGGCTTTCCGCTTTCAATGGAACGGCGCGCGATCAATGCAACCTGTGCGATCTCGTCGAATAAACTTTCAAAGCGGGCGGTATCTTTTAACCACAAGCGGCGCACATCATTGACAGATTCCTTCGTGAGTGCGGAAATGCCTGTATCGCCAATGACAATGGTGAATGGCTTGCCAACTTTGAACATTTCAACAGGCTGACCTTTTATAAAGTAGACAGGTTTGTTGTATGTGATGACGGTGTTGTCAATTCCCGATGGCGTGCCGTGATGGAGTTTTTCGATTTCGTAAGTGAGTGTGTTGACTTCATCATCTGAAATAGGATGAAGGAGGAAAGAGGAAAGAGAACGGATTAGCGCAACTGATACTGCCGCGCCAGAACCTAACCCTGACGCAACGGGAATGGTGGATGAAATATTTATTTCAAGATTCGGCAGTGGGGAAATGTCAAAGCGCTGAATCACTTTCAGAATAACCGAAGCAATTGGATGGTCAGCAGGAAGCGTATTAAGTTCGGCGTGCAGGTCAATGCCGGGGGCGTGGATAAATATCCCTGCGCGGGGCGAGTCCAAAACTTCAACATTCACATGAACTTGTGTGACGGGCACAGCCAGCGCGGGACGACCATACACCACCGCATGTTCGCCGAATAGAATGATCTTGCCGGGTGCGGACGCGAATGCGTTCACGAGAGATAAAAGATCGCAAGGACGGCTGCCGCCCAAAGGATCATGGCAATTTGAAACGGACGGTCGGACAATAAAATTTCCTCCGGCGCGCCGCCCGCGTGTGTTACTTCAATGAGATAGAGATAACGGAAGATGGTGTACACCACAAAGGGAATGGTCAACATCATGCTGTCATTTTGAGGCACGTTGGGCGCGGAGAATGTGTAAAGCGAGTACGCAACGATGGTTGTGCCGGAAACGATCATAATGTATTGATCGAGAAGCGGCAGGGTGTAGCCATCCAATACTTTGCGATGCGAGCCTGCGCCCTGCGCCAGCAGCGCAAGTTCGGCGCGGCGTTTTCCGAAGCCCAGGAAGAGTGCGAGCAGAGTCATTACTACATACAACCACGGTGAAAATCTTTCCACTTGAATGAGTGTTACGCCCGCGTGTACGCGCAGGACAAATCCCGCCGCGATGATCATCACATCTATGATCGGAATGTGCTTGAGCCATTTTGAATACGCCATGTTGATCAGAAAATAAATGACCAGCACCGCTTCGAATCCCGGCGTGAGCAGGAATGCAAGGCCAAGTGTAAGAATGACCAAACCAATTCCCGCAACCCATGCAACGCTGACTGGCAATTTACCAGCGGCAATGGGACGATTCTTCTTTTCAGGATGCTGACGGTCTGCTTCCACATCTGCCAGATCGTTGAAGATGTAAACGCTGGAGGAGATGAGACAAAACAATCCAAAACCCGCGAGGGTTCTTAAAAAAGACTCCGCGTTGAGAAGTTGTTTATCAAATACAAGCGCAGCAAAGATGAAGATATTCTTCGTCCATTGGCGCGGGCGCATGGTTTTTAGGAGGGCGGTTAACATCTGTCTATTTTACCTGATACAATATTTTCATGCCCAAAATTCGCCTGGATGTTTTGCTGATGGAACGCGGATTGGCCGACTCGCGCGCGAAAGCGCAAGCCTTGATTATGGCGGGACAGGTGCGAGTAAACGATCAGGTCGCTCTGAAGCCTGCCACTGCGACAGATACAAAATCCACGCTGACGGTTGATTCCGGCCCGCGCTTCGTCTCACGCGGCGGCGAAAAGCTGGATGCGGCGCTGGAGGCTTTTGCAATAGAGGTTAAAGGTTTGGTATGCGCAGATGTAGGCGCATCCACAGGTGGGTTTACCGATTGCATGTTGCAGCGCGGCGCGGAAAAAGTCTACGCGATCGATGTAGGCAAAGGCAGTCTGCATTGGAAGTTAAGAAACTATGCGCGAGTCATCGTTATGGAAGAAACCAACGCGCGCCATGTCCAGTCGCTGCCTGAGAAGGTTTCGTTCGTCACAATTGATGCTTCTTTTATTTCATTGAAGATTTTACTCCCTGTCACAAAAAACTGGCTGGCAGAAAATGCCCAACTCCTTTGTTTGATTAAACCGCAATTTGAAGCGGGCAAAAAAGATGTCTCACGCGGCGATGGCGTGATCCGCGACCCTGAAATCCACAGACAGGTATTATTGGATGTACTTGCATTTGCAAAACAGGAAGGCTTTGGCTTGCGCGGGTTAATCAAGTCGCCGTTGTTGGGACCAAAAGGAAACGCAGAATTTTTAGTTTGGCTTGATCTGAACTCAGAAGGAAAATCGGTTGAAGAATTGGTGGATAAAATAATGAAAGAGGAGATTGTGTCGCCACGGCGCCACGGCGACGCTTCGCCGCCTAGTCTCGATACGCCCTTCGCAACCGACGCTCAGGGCTACTCGACCAACGGCGGCTCGCAATGACATTATGAACTGTCCAAAATGCAATACAGACCTGGTAAAAAAATATTACAAAGGCATGATCGAAGTAGACTCATGCCCCAACTGCCGCGGCATGTGGCTGGATTTCAAAGAGTTGGATAAATTGGAAGACGCCGTTTTTGACGATGACTCACACAAGGGTTCTTTGGTGCATTTTCAAACCAGGACAAATTATCCCTGCCCGCACTGCGGCTCTGGTTTGGAGGAATTCAAATATCGTTTATATGACCTGAAGTTGGATTATTGCGCCGAGAACAGCCACGGCTTCTGGCTGGATGCAGGAGAAGATGAACGTGTAATGACCTACATGCGTCAGCGCGAAGGGGATATTCAACGCAAAATGGATGCTGAATCCACGTGGAAGCAAACGCTAAAAGAGATGCATTCGTTCTTAAAAAAAAGAAAATAGTACTTTCGCCTGAACCTGTCCTTCGACTACGCCGCCAGGGCAGCGGCTCCGCTCAGGACGAAGACTGAAAAATAAAAATCTCCCGCAGATTAAACTGCGGGAGATTTTTAGATTATGCTTTGCTTCTTCGTAAAAAGAATTTCGTGATCTCCTCCGCCACAGCGGGCATAAGCGCCAGACCGAGCACCACGCCCCATTCGCGGGCAGAAAGGAAATGCGTATTGAAGATCGGCTGGAGGAACGGCACTGCGGAAACAAGTAATAACAATGTGATGGAAAGTCCCACGGCGTATTGCATATATTTATTCGAGAAGATACCGATCGAAAACAGCGAAGCCCGCTCCGAACGAACAGTATAAGCGCGGAATAATTCGGCCAGCGACAGCGTGACGAAAGCCATCGTCTCCGCAGTTTGGACATCCACACCGCGCCAAGCATGTTCGAGGACAAAGGACAATACGTTTGCACCGGGCGGGATAATTGCTCCGGCTTCGAGATGCCACGCCAAACCCATCACAAATGCGCCCAACACTGCGCCGGTTTGCACAATGGTCTGAATGCCAATGCCGATGCCCATCGAGCGGTTGACGATCGGCTCGGATTTGGCACGTGGCTTTCGATCCATGATATCGGGATCGCCTTTTTCCATGGCAAGAGCCAGGGCGGGCGCGCCATCCGTAATGAGGTTGAGCCACAGGAGTTGAATAGCCGTCAGTGGAGCAGGCAAGCCGGCCAGCGTGGCCAGAAAGATGATCATGATCTCTGCCACATTTGAAGAAAGCAGGAAGAACACGAACTTGCGGATGTTGCTATAGATGACGCGTCCCTGCTCCACAGCTGCGACAATGCTGGCATAGTTATCATCCGTGAGGACCATGTCTGCGGTTTCCTTGGCCACATCCGTGCCTGTGATGCCCATCGCCACGCCAATGTCGGCGCGCTTGATGGCAGGCGCATCGTTTACCCCGTCACCCGTCATCGCGACAATTTCATCGTTGGCTTGCAGCGCATCCACGATGCGCATTTTATGTTCGGGCGAAACACGGGCAAAGACGTCGATGTCTTCAATGACATCCTTTAATTCCTCGTCGCTCATGTCATCCAGCGCCGCGCCGGTTAACACCTTTTTGCCCGGGCGCAGCAGACCGATGGCTTCGGCAATGGCTCTGGCTGTGTTGGGAAAATCCCCTGTGATCATCACCGTACGGATGCCTGCGTGGCGGGCATGTTCGAGCGCTGGTTTCACTTCGGTACGCGGCGGGTCGATCATGCCTGTCAGACCCACGAAGACAAGATTATTTTCCAATTCATCGGCTTTTATCTCTTCCGGATCGTCGGGGACATCCTTTTCCACACGACAAGCAAGACCGAGCACGCGCAGCGCATCTTTGGTCATTGCGTCGTTGGCAGCAAGAATGCGCTCCTTCACTTCCTTTGTCATCGGCTGGGGTTTGTCATCCATGCCTTGATATCGAGTGCAAAGGTCAAGGACAATATCGGGCGCACCTTTGACAGCGATCACATCCCAATCTTTATGCTTTTCATCATAGAACGGTGACGGGTCATGCGGCTTCGGATCACGCACATTATGGATGGTGATCATGCGCTTGCGTTCAGAATCAAATGGGACTTCATTCTCGCGCGGATAGGCTTCGTTAATTTCGAGGTGCATTGCCCCAGCCTTGGCGGCAGCAACCAACAGCGCACCCTCTGTCGGGTCGCCCACGATGCGGTAGGTCTGTTGCGATTCGTATTCGCCTGTCGTTTCGAGGAGCGAGTCATTGTTCAACAAACCCAGCCAAAGCGTGGAAAGAATCGCGGGGTATTTGTTCACATCCACTTTCGCGCCGTCCACTTGAAATTCGCCATTGGGCGCGTACCCCGTTCCGGTCAAGTTTATAAATTGACCATCTGCCCACAGGCGGGTCACGGTCATTTCGTTTTGGGTTAATGTTCCAGTTTTATCCGAACAGATTACAGTTGCAGAACCGAGCGTCTCAACCGAAGACAGCTTGCGGATGAGCGCGTGGCGCTGGATCATCTCGCGCATTCCGAGCGCGAGGGAAATCGTCACAACGGCAGGGAGTCCTTCTGGAACGGCGGCAATCGCAAGGCTAATGGCGATAATAAACACTTCGGTGATTTGTTCTGCGAATTCCGTGAAATATCCCAGCGGATTTGTGAACAACCCGCCAATATTCGTTTGGTTGATCAGCGCGACGACGAAAACAACGGCGACCAGAATTAACGAAAGAATGCTTAACGACCTGCCCAGTTGGTCAAGCCTTCTTTGTAAAGGTGTTTCTTCGGTTTCCACATTTTGCAGCATCGTGGCGATCAGACCCAGTTGGGTGTGCATGCCTGTGCTGGTCACCACGCCGCGCCCGCGTCCATAATTGACGAGCGTACCCATAAAAGCTGTGTTCTTTCTATCACCAAGCGGAACGTTTTTCTCAAGCACAGTCGCCGCGTTCTTTTGCACGGGAAGTGATTCGCCAGTAAGTGAGGCTTCTTCCACGCGCAAATTTACAGCTTCGAGTAAACGCAGATCTGCGGGAATAAAATTCCCCGCTTCGAGAAAAACAATATCACCAGGCACAAGGTTGTATGCAGGCACAGAACTGCGGACACCATCGCGCAATACCTGCGCATCAGGCGCGGCCAGTTTCTTAAGCGCGGCTAATGCCTGCTCTGCGCGCTGCTCCTGCACAATACCCAGCACCGAATTCAGCACAACGATTGCCATGATCGCGGCAGCTTCCACATAATCACCCAGCAATGCAGAGATCACAGAAGCCACGATCAGCAGGATCACAACAAAGTTATTCAACTGCGCCCACAACAAAGCCAGGAAGCCCGGCCGCGGCAATTCTTTTAATTGGTTCGGGCCATAATGCTGTAAACGCTTTTCAACTTCTTCAGAAGACAAGCCTTCATTTTGCACTTCGAGGTGTTTCAAGACCGCTTCCGCTTTTAGCGCGTGCCATTCCTGTTCATTTATTTCTTCCTGTGCCATTCAGATTCTCCTGATGTGAAATTTTTATTCCAGACTTCAAACATCTTCTTTGTCTCTCTGTAAATTAAAACGAGACCACCACAACTTTTGTGATGGTCTCGCCAGCGCTTTCAAACGTACGAATCGCCGATGGCTGTTTTAGCCAATGGAATGACGACAATTCATTGGCGCCAACGGCGCCACGGCTACTCCCCAAACGCTATGAGTGTATCCACATGCAAATGGATTGTCAAGCAACTGCGTTCTGTCCAATAAAATGTTACCGAGGAAACCATGAGCTACAAGCGAAAGTCCTGTGCAAAATGAAAAACTTTAAGTCCTGCGTCTACCGCCGACAAGGGTGACGTAATATAGCAATTGCAGGATGGCTGTGATCAAGCCTGCCACGTAGGTTAATGCGGCGGCGTTGAGGACGTTGTTGACGCCGCGCTTTTCTTCGTCCGTTTGGATGATGCCGGTTTGGGCCAGCAGCTGCTTCGCGCGGGCTGAGGCGTTAAATTCCACAGGCAGGGTTGCAAGGGCAAAAACTGCGCCGCCCGCGAAGATCAACACGCCGAGCCAGGCCAGCTCTGTAAAACGCAGGAACAAGCCGATCATGATCAGGATCCAGCCGAAGTTTGAGCCAATGCTGACGACCGGCACAAGCGCGGCGCGGAATTTCAACGGGAAATAATCTTCCCCATCCTGCATGGCGTGGCCAAGTTCATGCGCGGCAATCGCCAGCGAGGCTACTGATATGCCATTTGCAACGCCGCTGGAAAGAAAAAGCGTTTTGTTGCGCGGGTCATAATGGTCGGTCATTTGGCCGGCCACGGTCTGGATCTGCACACCATACAAGCCGCTGGTCGAGATCAATCTTTGGGCCGCTTGAGAACCTGTCAAGCGGCTTTGGGCCGGCACGCGACTCCATTTAGTGTAGGCCGCTTTTACATACCATGACGTGATCGCCATCAGAATAAAAGCGGGGATCATATACATTAAATAGGTTGGACTGAATAGAAACATGGTTACTCCTTATTTTCCAATCATCTCGAGCAATACTTCGACTGCTCGATCGAGTTGTGGGTCGAGATTTGCCAGGCGGTCTTCATCGGTCATTTCCACTATGTATTCCGGGGTGAGTCCGATCTTGTGGATGGTATGTTCGTTTGGGGTGAGCCATTTGGCAATGGTGATGCGGACTGCGCCGTTCTCACCGCTGAGCGGAATCCAGTTTTGGACGGAGCCTTTTCCATAGGAAACCACGCCGACAAGTTTGGCGCGGCCTGTATCCTGCAATGCGCCAGCCACAATCTCTGAAGCGGATGCAGACCCTTCGTTGATCAATACCAGCATGGGTATGTTTGTATCGGTAGCCAGTCCGCCAGGGATGACATCATAGGTCGTGTGAGTGTCATCCCCATATTTTTCGTACAACACTACACCCTCAGCAAGGAATTGAGAAGTGACTTCTACGGATGTTTGCAGGAATCCGCCGCCATTGTTACGCAGGTCAAGGATGATGCCTTTGGGATTCTGCGCCATCAGCTCTGTGAGCGCCGCCAGTAATTCGGGCATTGTCTTTGAACCAAAGGTGGTAACTTGAACATAGGCAATGTCATTTTCAAGCATTTTGCCCGTGGCTGATTTTATGGTGATCTTTTGGCGGGTCACAGCGAATTCAAGTAGTTCTGATTCGCCTTCACGCAGGACGGTCAAATGGACGACGGTGTTGGCCGGACCAATGACTTTGAGACGCGCCACTTCCGCATCAATGCCGGTCATATCAACGCCGTCAATGGCTACGATCTGATCACCAGGTCGAAGACCGGCGCGTTCAGCGGGGGAACCCGGCATTGGACTGGTGATGGTGAGGTATTTAGTGGTTGTATCTACATAAGCGCCGATGCCTTCATATTCTCCATCCAGGCTGGCATTGGCTTGTTTATAATCTTCCGGATTCATATAGGATGAGTGTTCATCGCCCAGGGCTTCCATCAACCCCTTGATTGCGCCGCGCATGAGCGCTACGTCATCCACCGGTTGATCTACATAATTTTCATGGACAAGAGTCCATGCCTCCCAAAACGGTACAAAGAGGGTTTGAAGTTCCTGGGGTGTAGCGGTTTGTTGCTGGGAGGATGGGGTGGGCGGGGCAAGGGCGGCTTGTTCTTGAAAACCGGGCAGGTTCCCAAGCGGCACAAGGTGGCCTGTTACAAACCCGCCCGCGAATGAGCCGAGCGCGATCGCACTGACGATCAGGATGAGAAATATAGTCTTTAAGGTTTTATTCAAAGTAGCCTCCATTTGGCTTACCGCTTATTGCATAAATCGCTAAATTTATTGACGGAAATTGCGAGTAATTATCGTTCTGATGATTGAGTTACGCATGTCTGAAATGCGTGCGGCACTCTGTAATCAACGAAAAAGATACCATTCAGGGATTAAAGTTTGCTGAATTCTTTGTACTATTTTTATAAGAGACAGGACTTTCGCTTGAAACTGTCCTTTGACTACACCGTCCGAAAATCAGGAGCATGCGGTTCTTCTCACATCGTCCCGACACTTGCGCCGTACGCCAGTGCGGTGTGTCCTTTCGGGAGGACGAAAACCTTCCTCGCTAGGCAGAGTGAGGACATGTTCCTTTCGCCAAGTTCACGGCAGGTTTTGTCAAAATGCAGCGTTGCCTTGAGCTCGGCGCGAACACCCCTTAATCTGGTTCCTTCGTATCTTTTTTCCTGTCCTCTTCCAGTTCCTGTATTTTTCGGCGGAGTTCTTTCAGCGACTCATCCTTCTTTTTTGGAGAAGCATTCAGGGACTGGCTTAACGTCTCCAGAAAATTCTTTTGGTTGGAGCGTCCCGCGCCGCGCACAATCGCATACATGACGAAGTTCGCGCCCAATACAAGGATGATGAAGATGAGCGCTCCGACCAGGACTTTGTTTGTTTCCATGATTTATTATTTCCACGTTGAGTATTTCATTTTTACATGCGGGCGCAATGCGGCGGGTATTTATGTTTATTTCAGCAGATCGGGCAGATCATCAAAGGAACGAATGACCGCGCAATCTGCCTCGGGGAAGAGACTGCCCGGGTCGTAGAGAACAGGTCTCAGGCCGGCGCGCTGCGAGCCGATGATATCTGCAAAATAATTATCGCCGACGTACATCGTCTCAGGCGCGGAGGTCCCTGCCAATTCCAATGCGTGTTCGAAGATGACGGGATCAGGTTTGTAGGAATTCACTTCTCCTCCCGCGAGCGAGAATTTGAAATAGGAATCCAGTTTTAGTTTTATCAATTCCTCCTTAAACGGCTCTTCGCGATTTGATACAAGCCCGAGTATATAACCCTTTTCCTTCAAAAACGTCAAAAGTGTGTACGCATCCTGCGGCACGTGGACTTCGGGTTTGTAGAATTCATCCATGAATGCGGACGCCTGCGGCGCGAGATCCATGGCTTGTGCGGCCTGAATACCCAGCGCCAGCAAACGGTGTTTCGAAAAATTAGCCCAAAAGCCTTTTCGATCATCCTTGAACATTTTACCGTCTGCTTGAATTTCCAGCGAGTTGGCAAAATACTGATGCTCCCAATGCTCGGCGCGGATTCTGTCCTCTTCCGAGATCTGCAATCCGCTGTTCCTGACATACTCCACAAAAATCTCCCCGCCGGAGGGGAGGTGATGACGAAGCGTGCCGTCTAGGTCAAATAATATTGCTTTGATGTGATTGGAAGAAAACAACCCAACCTCCGGATTTGGATTTTGAAAAAAATCTCCTCGAATTAATAAGAGATTGCTTCGGTCTGGGTCTCGATACGGCGGCGAGTCGATCATCCACCAATGTGAGACATCTCGACCTTGGGCAAAGACGACGTATTTTCAGATCGGAGTTCCGAGTAGCGGTCACTGCGTTTGCCCCAGACGCGGGCGATCTCCTGCGAAATGTCATCGTCCGTTGCCCCGCCGCGCATTAAATCGCGAAAGTCGTGTCCTTTGATTGCAAACAAACAGGTATATAGTTTACCTTCAGCGGAGAGACGCGCGCGGTTGCAGGTACTGCAAAATGCCTGAGTCACGGATGTGACCACGCCGATCTCGCCGCTGCCATCTTTGTATCGCCAGCGCTCGGCCACCTCGCCGTGATAGTTCGGGTCAAGCGGTTGCAAAGGCATTTCGGCATGGATCATTTTGATAATTTCAGCCGCAGGGAGAACATCGTCCATTCGCCAGCCATTGGAGTGACCCACGTCCATATATTCGATGAAGCGCAATATGTAACCTTTTTCACGGAAGTAACGAGCCATCGGCAGGATGCTGGACTCATTCAAACCGCGTTTGACCACCATGTTCACTTTGATCGGGCCCAAACCAGCTTTGGCGGCCGCAGCCATTCCATCCAATACATTTTCCACGGCAAAATCCACATCGTTCATGGTTTTGAATATCTTATTGTCGAGAGAGTCCAGGCTGACTGTGACACGCTTTAACCCCGCGTCTTTGAGGGCACGGGCTTGTTTGGCGAGCAATGCTCCGTTGGTGGTCAACGTGAGATCAAGATCTGGAATTGGGGCCAACATGGAGATTAAGAGATGCAGGTCACGGCGCACCAAAGGCTCGCCGCCGGTCAGTCGAATCTTACGAACGCCATGTGCGACAAAAACACGGACCAGCCGCTCGATCTCCTCGAAGGTTAAAATTTGATCACGGCGCAGGTATTGATAATCCGGCCCGAAAATTTCCTTGGGCATGCAATAAACACAGCGGAAATTACACCTGTCAGTGACGGAAATTCGCAGGTCGCGCAAGGGGCGGTTAAGGGTGTCTACTAGATGCATGGTCATGACTCGCTCAGTCCAATATATTTTTTTCAAATCGGTCGCTTGCAATGAGGGTGATGCATTATAACAATAATCTATGAATCTCATCGAATCCAATTGACGGGCGGTAAACCCCGTGCTATTATCCCTTATTATCTTTTATCTCATTTATTAAAAAGGAGTTATTCATGAGTTTTGAATTTATTCTTCGCATTATTGGAATGATCGTACTGGCAGTTACCGGGGGATATTTGGGATTTGATCTCTCAAGGTTTTCACCTTCTGACGCCATCCGCACCACACTTGTCTTTGCTCTGGTCGGCGCGCTCACAGGCCTGATCCTGACCCCATACTTCACGACCCGCCCTGCGCGCGCCTTGCGTTCCCTGCTTGGGCGGCTTGCGGCAGAGAGTCTTTTCGCCGGGTTAACGGGTTTGATAGCTGGTTTGCTTATTGCCGCATTGCTGGCATTTCCGCTTTCATTGCTTCCGAAACCCTTAGGCGAGATATTGCCTTTTGTGGGCGTTTTGATCTTCTCCTATTTCGGCGTGTCTCTCTTTGTCACCCGTCAGGGTGACATTATGGGCTTGCTCAGCGCGTTAAGTGGACGCGGCGAAGGAGGCGGTTCTTCCTCCTGGAGCAACCTCAACCGCAATATCCTGCTCGATACGAGCGTCATCATTGATGGACGTGTGTCAGACATCGCCAGGACCGGATTTTTACCCGGCACGCTGCTCATCCCCCGCTTTGTATTGAACGAACTGCAAAACATTGCAGATTCCTCTGACGGTATGCGCCGCCAGCGCGGACGCCGCGGCATGGAAGTGCTCGCCGAACTGCAAAAACTTCCCAATGTCCTCGTCCGCATTTCTGACATCAACGTGGACGGCGTGCGCGAAGTGGACGATAAACTGGTTGTGCTTGGCAAACAACTCAAATGCCCGGTCCTGACCAATGACTACAACCTCAACCGCATCGCGGAATTACAAGGCGTGACTGTGCTTAACATCAATGAATTGGCGAACGCCATAAAATCGGTTGTATTGCCGGGCGAAGCCTTGCGCATCAACATCATGCAGGAAGGCAAGGATCACAGCCAGGGCGTGGGCTATATGGAGGACGGCACCATGGTGGTGGTGGAAAACGGCAAGGAGTATATCGGTGAGTACATGGATGTGAACATTACCAAGGTCCTGCAAACCGCCGCAGGCCGCATGATCTTTGGCCGTGTGGATGAAGAGGCATTGGCGAAAAGGAAAAAATAATCCGCAGATTTGACAGATTTAGCAGATTGAAAAAAATCAAATGAAGATCGTTGACGAGCGGGACTCACAGACTTACGCCATAATTGGTGCGGCGATGGAAATCCACCGTCAGTTGGGGCATGGATTTCTTGAAGCTGTATATCAGGAAGCGGCGGTCATTGAGTTCCCCTTAAAACAAATCCCTTTTGAGCGGGAAGTCAATTTACCTGTAAAATATAAAAACACAGCGCTCCCAATTCATTACCGCGCTGACTTTATTTGCTTTTCCGAGATCATTGTGGAATTCAAAGCTTTATCCCGACTCTCAAGTGTGGAAGAAGCGCAGTTATTAAACTACCTCAAAGCCACCGGACTACAACGCGGCTTGTTGATTAATTTTGGAACATCAAGCTTGCAATACAAGAGACTCGTCTGGGGCTACAAAGACCAATAAAAAAATCTGCCCAATCCGCGTAATCTGCGGATGAATTAAGGTAATCATATGCTAAAAATCTACAACACCCTCACCCGCAAGACGGAAGAATTTCAAACCCTCGAACCGGACCTCGTAAAAATGTACGTCTGCGGTGTGACGGTTTACAACGATGCGCATGTCGGCCACGCTATGTCTGCGCTTGTCTTCGATATCATCCGTCGTTATTTGGAATATCGCGGACACACTGTCAAGCACGTCATGAACTACACCGACGTGGATGATAAGATCATCCAGCGCGCAAAGCAGCTTAACGAAGACCCGCTTATACTTTCACAGCGTTACATTGAAGATTACACACAAGACCTTGCCAGCCTGAATGTGCTTCCCGCCACATCCTATCCGCAGGTCAGCAAGACCATGCCGCTCATCATTAAATTCATTGAAGTCCTGATCCAAAAGGAAGCCGCTTACGCCGCGCCCAATGGAGATGTTTACTTCAGCGTCATCAGCGACAAGGATTATGGCAAACTTTCCGGGCGCAAACTGGACGACATGCAGGCAGGCTCGCGCATCGAAGTGGAGGAAGCCAAAGACCACCCAATGGATTTCGCCCTCTGGAAAGCCGCAAAGCCCGGCGAAATTTCATGGGACAGTCCCTGGGGCAAGGGCCGCCCGGGCTGGCACATCGAATGCTCGGCCATGAACCTCGCTGAACTAGGCGAACAGATTGACATTCACGGCGGCGGCAATGACCTGATCTTCCCGCATCATGAAAATGAGATCGCACAAACCGAAAGTTACACAGGCAGGGAATTCGCGCGCTATTGGGTTCACAACGGCATGTTGCAACTCGGCGGCGAAAAAATGTCAAAGTCATTGGGCAACATTGTCAGCATCAAGGAATTCTTATCACAGCGTGAAGCGGATGTGATGCGAATGCTCGTCTTGAACGGGAGCTATCGTGCGCCATTGCTTTTCAATGATGACACATTGGACGCTGCGCAGAAAAACGTCGAGCGCCTCAAATCCGCCCTGCGGCCTGCTTCTGCTTCTGCAAGCGGACTCGCCGCTGACGCAATCGCTGCCCTCGCGTCTGCAAGCGAATCAGCCAAAACAAACTTCACCGATGCCATGGATAACGACTTCAACACCGCAGGCGCCATCGCTGTGTTGTTCGAACTGTCCAAATTCATCAACACCGCGCGTGACAACAGCGCAACGGGTGAACAACTCAAATCCGCGCAAGGCGTCTTCCGTGAATTATCGAGTGTGCTTGGACTGAAACTCGAAGAGAAAAAAGGTTCAGGTGATGCAGAGGCCTTCATTAACCTGCTGATCGAAGTCCGCGCGGAAGTGAGAAAGCAGAAGTTATGGGCGCTCTCCGACCAGATCCGCGACAAGTTGAAGGAACTCAACGTGATCATTGAAGACAGCAAAGATGGAACGAAGTGGCGGTATTTGTAACTTGGGATTTGGGGAATCGAGAATTGGGAATTGGTATAGTGGTTATAAAAACTTCCGGGATTATTGGTCTCGGAAGTTTATTTATATACTGATTGGTTATGGATAAAAAGGTATTGCTGAAAACATTCTGTGGATTGGTTCAACATATTTATTCCCTGTCGGCAAAGATATTCAAGTATTCTTTATAAATGTAAGATTGTCCATATTTTAAATGCTTGTCTTTCGGTGACAGGATTTTCATCTTAACAAAACGATTGATTACCTCTTGTGATCCTGGGCGGCTGTAACCTGTCCATTGTTGAATAATTGCCACGTTGACAATGGGTTGCCCATATAGTTTTGGCATGATTGGCACAGCAGACTCGGCGGCTCGTTTGCCTAATTTTTGAATTTTCATAAGGTCGCGTTCTCGAAGGCTTGTAATCTTGTCCACCATGTCAATGGCTTCATTGGAAATCTCGATCACGCCGTCAAGAAAAAAATCCATCCATGAAGCAACATTGCCGGTGTGATAGTCAGTCAGTTTTTCGTAATATAGCTGTTGATATTTCTTGAAGTATGAAGATAGGAATAACACAGGGTTTTCGAGAAAGTGTTGCTGCCAAAGATAAAAAGTAATGAACATACGACCTGTACGTCCGTTGCCATCAAGAAATGGGTGAATGGTCTCGAATTGGGCGTGGAGAAGGCCTGCTTTGATAATTACAAGGGTGTCATCTTCGTTGTAAATATATTTTTCAAGTTCGCCAAGTGACTGGTTCATCTCTGCCACAGGAGGCGGGACAAAACGCGCATTATCCGGGCGTGTGCCGCCAATCCAATTTTGAGTTTGGCGAAATTCACCGGGATTTGCAAATTGGCTTACTCTGGCTTGACTCATGAGTTCACGATGAAGTTCGCGTAAAAAACGAAGGGACAAAGGGAAATTATCTATTTTGGCGCGTTCCATTCCATACCGAAGCGCCTTGATGTAGTGAAGAATGTCGTCAACATCATTTGGGGTGCTGGGATTGGCTCCCACTTCCGATTCAATGGCGTCAATCATGGTTGCCCTTGTACCCTCAATTTGACTCGAAGCGGCTGCGTCTTTACGCAGGTACATCAACAGAAAAAAATCCAGGTCAGGGAGTAGTTTGGTAATACCATCCAATTTGCCGACGAGCCTTGTAGCCTCGCTGGCTTTTTTGATGATCGAACTATCAAAAGCAAAACCTTTCGGCGGAAACGGGGAGGGAATAAAGGCTATATAGCCCTGTGTTTGTTTTCGAAGGGTTCCAATAATATTTGTGGGCATGGTTTGTTTACCTTTATGCTACAGATGTAAACAAAGTATACAGTTTTGTTTACATCTTGTCAACAGATGTAAACAAACCTAAAATCCCCAATTCAACGCTCGGACGCCTTCATCAACCTGCTGATCGAAGTCCGCGCGGATGTGAGAAAGCAGAAGTTGTGGGCGCTCTCTGACCAGATCCGTGACAAGTTAAAGGAACTCAATGTAACCATCGAAGACAGCAAAGATGGCACGACCTAGCGATGGGGATAAACAAGAGACCCAAGTGACAGTCACCTTAAAGGTGACTGTCACTTATAATCGGGGAATATGAAAGAACTCATCTATTCCCGCAACGCAGTCTATGAAACCATGAGCGCAAAGCGCAGGCAGGTATTTTCAATTGAGATCGCCGAAGGGGTGCATGAAAAAGGCAAGATCACCGAGATCATCAAGCTGGCACTACAGCAAAAAATAAAGATCAGCCGTGTGCCGCGTCCCAAACTGGATAAGGTGCACCAGAACAATCAGGGCATCGTGGCTGAAGTCAGCGGATACCCGTATTCTGATGTGCTTGAGATTCTCGAACGCGTAAATGGGGAACTGCCTTTTTTACTCCTGCTTGATTCCCTGCAAGACCCGCAGAACTTCGGCACACTCATCCGCACGGCTGAAGCGCTTGGCGTGCATGGAGTCGTCATTCCCACCGCGCGCACGGTGGACGTGACGCCCGCCGTGGTTAACGCGTCATCGGGCGCGAGCGAGCACATGCTCATCGCGCAGGCGAACCTGTCCCAGACGATTGATGCGCTCAAAGACAATGACATCTGGGTCGTCGGGCTGGATCAGGCCGGGGCGGAGATCGAAGCGCGCGCAGCGTCACGTCACCTGAAAGGCGCGCTGGCACTCGTCGTCGGCTCGGAGGGCGAAGGGCTGCATGATCTCGTCCGAAAGAAATGCGACATCGTTTTGAAGCTGCCGATGAAGGGCAGGATCGAATCACTCAACGCTGCCGTCGCGGGGTCAGTTGCATTGTATCTCGCGTATCTTTCGCGTTCGGAATAACATGTCGCTGCGAGCCGCTCTTTAGCGAAGCAGTCTCCTTATTATTAAATGGAAGATTGCTTCGGGCGAAAGTGCATCGCCCTCGCAACGACATAATCCATAGGAGAATCCATGCCTCAAGCAACGTATCATTTTCCAAAAGGATTTTTGTGGGGGACGGCAACTTCCTCACATCAAATGGAAGGCAACAACACGAATAACAACTGGCACAAATGGGAGGAAGAGGGACACACCGCCCATAAATCGGGACTCGCCGCCGATTGGTGGGGTGGACGCTGGCGCGAGGACTTCGACCGCGCCGCAGAGACTGGACAGAACGCGCATCGCTTATCTGTTGAGTGGAGCCGCATCCAACCGACGCCCGATATCTGGGACGAAGACGCAATCGAGAAATACCGCTCCATGCTGCGCGGGTTGAAAGAGCGCGGCATCACACCAATGGTTACACTGCATCATTTCACCGATCCGCTCTGGTTGGGGGAAATGGATGCCTGGGAAACCGAAAAAGTTATACCATTATTTGAGAAATATGTACGTAAAACGGTTGATGCATTAAAGGAATATTGTACATTGTGGTGTACGGTCAACGAACCGAATGTTTATGCTTTACAGGGTTACGTTATTGGCGATTTCCCCGCCCGACACAAGGGTTTGAAAATGGCCATGACAGTTCTTGCAAATACTTTGCACGGGCATGCCGCCGCGTACCGTGCTATTCATGAAATTCAACCTGAAGCACGTGTCGGTTATGCCCATCACCATCGTCCAACAGCGGCCAAACGCTCATGGTTCCCATTGGACGTGCTTATGAGTAAGATTCGCTTTAATGCCGTCAACCTGGGCTTCCCCTCTGGTATTAGCACCGGGGTGATGAAGACGCCCATTGGCGGTTTCTCCGTTCCAGATGCGAAAGGCACACAGGATTACCTGGGGATCAATTACTATTCAACAGATACGATCAGTTTCAATCTAAGCAAACCTGGCCAACTCTTCACCCACCATGAATACCCAAAAGACGCCGATGTAAGCGATCATGGTTTTGCCGCCAACATCCCAGCCGGTCTCTTCGCAACCATTAAGTGGGCTGTGCGCCGATATCCCAACCTGCCCATTATCATCACTGAAAATGGGATAGAAGATTCGACTGACCGCATGCGTCCGCGTTATCTGGCTCAACACCTTCATCAAATCTGGCGCGCGGTCAACTTCAACTGGCCTGTGAAGGGCTATTTCCACTGGTCACTGGTGGATAATTTCGAGTGGGAGCGCGGCTGGAATCAACGCTTCGGTCTATGGGGACTTGATATTGATACACAAAAAAGAATCCGCCGCCCAAGCGTGGATTTTTATGCAGAGATCTGCAAAGAGAATGGGCTTTCCTCAGAAATGGTGCAGAAGTATTGTCCCGAGGTATTTGAGAAGATATTTCCGTCGTGATCAGTAAGGAGGCAAATTATGGATTTCAAAATACAACTTGCCGGCTTGAATGAATTGTTATCCATTATCTATGGAAACGAGTTGAGGTTAAGTGAGTTGCTGCGCGAGCTTGGGTTTGAGGAAGCACAAATCGAACAGGTGCGCGATAAACATCTTGAGTCTGTTGTTTCCCAGTATTTGGAAGTGATCCACAAGAGGCTTACCAATGATGCGGGCAGGGATTCTTATTATCACATCCTGAGCCGCCGCTACGGGTTGGACGGCGAGGCTCCCGAACAACTTTCCGCAATCGCTGATAAACAAAATCACAGCCCTGAATATTTACGCCAGCTATTTGAGGAGATCATTCAAAGATGCCGGAGCAAAACCTGGCAGGCTGAGTTGAAGAAAAACCTGAAATTCATTGTGATTGCAGAATTGGGGAAAATGAACGAACGTCCCTCGCGCGAGCATGTTGCGGGAAAATTGGGACGCCTGGAAAATCTGCGCGGCGCGGCGGATGTAGCCCGACTGGATTATGAAGCCCAGCGCGCGGAAATCCTGAAACAGATCCAGGCGGAGTTGGACGCACTCGATTCTGAATATAAACCCATCCTTGAATCAGCGGAGGGAAATATTACCGCGCTTGAGAATGAGATCAAAACCGATGTACTCCTGCACGGTGAAAGTGTTGCGGCAGGATCGTACCGCGCCACGTATTCACAGGGACGCATTTCATGGGACAACGACGGTCTCTCAAAATATGCAGACGCCCATCCCGAAATCATCAAATTCCGTAAACAGGGACAACCCATCGTTTCCCTGCGGATCGTTAATAAAGATTGAATCTGCCTCCTGATTTTATCAAAACCATCCAAAACGTATTTGGCGAAGAAGGCAGGGAGTGGCTGACTCAACTGCCTGATTTGATCGCACACGCATCAGAACAATGGGGACTGACGGAAATGCAATCTGTTCCAAACTTGTCGTATAACTTTGTGGCATTTGCAAAACGGGAGAATGTCACCCTGAGTGAAGCGAAGGGTCTTGCTCCCTCTTCGGGGACTTCGCAGGACGTAGTTCTTAAGATCGGTGTGCCAAACAACGAATTGAAAAGTGAAATGGCGGCGCTGGGATTATTCAACGGGAATGGCGCATGTCAAATATTGGATTGCGACGAAGAGCGCGGCTTTTTCTTATTGGAAAGACTCAAGCCTGGGACGATGCTCGCTGAATTGGAGGATGACGATGAACGCACCCACATTGCCGCAGATGTGATGCAGAGGCTGTGGCGAAATTTGGAGTCAGGGAGTTTGCTCCCGAATATCCAACGGCAAACAGTTGAGCTTCATAAATTTGTTCGATTATCAGATTGGTTTGATGGGTTGAAAAATATCCGTCCGCATTTTGGCGGCGGAACGGGACCATTTCCAAAAAAACTTTTGGAAATGGTCGAATCTTTTCTGCCAGAGTTATTCGTAGACAAAAATGTGAAATTAATTCATGGGGATTTTCATCACTTCAATATACTGTTATCCGAGCGCGGCTGGCTGGCGATTGACCCGAAGGGAGTCATCGGGCCCGTGGGCTACGAGGTGGGGCCGCTCATGATCAACCCGTGGAACAGCATTTTGGACGGGAGCAACTTTCAGATTAGGGAAGAGAGGCGGGTGAGCATCCTCACGGAAAGATTGGGTTGGGAGCGGGAATACATCATTAACTGGGCAACTGCTCACGCCGTCCTCTCCGCATGGTGGGATTTTCAAGATGGGATGAATTGGGAATATTCGCTGAACTGCGCGCAAATACTTTCAGAGATTAAATGACACAACCTCCCGATCGGGAGGTTGTGCCATTTAAAGTGAAAGAGTTATATTCCAAACAAGCCGAGCAGGGCGACCACACCAACAACAAGGGCCAAGACTGCACCGACTTTCTTGAACATGTCAGTGTTCAAGGCGGGTACGAAAGCGGCTAAACCGTACCACAGGAAGAACAAAGCAAAACACCAAGCGCTAATTGTAGCCATTTTACACTCTCCTAGAGGGTTAATTATGGGCTGGCCGAATTGTCAGCCTAAATAGGATAACCCTTGCCCAAATAAAAGGTTGCGGAGTTGAAATAATCTAAAATGGTACAATTGTTCTATGTCAGCCACTGAACTTCCAGCAGAATTTACATTACATCGCAGGAATAAATTTGACCATTCCTCGGCTGTGCGCTGGGTGCTGTCACACACCCGTCCCTACTTGTGGATCGTGGTCATGATCTTTGTGGGAGCGATTGGAAATGCCGTGCTGGCTGTGTTCGTGCCGATGTTGACCGGTGACGCCTTCAACGCCATGCTGAAAAGTCCGCCCAATACATCGGTTTTACTGCCGCTCGCACTGACGATTGGAATATCACAGATCGTGCGCGGCGTACTGCAACTGGGACGTAACTTTGGGGCGGAACTGATGGCCCAAAAAATGGAACGCGACATCCGCGACGAGTTGTATCTGTCATTGCTTGGTAAAAGTATGACCTTTCACAACTTGCAGCCCGTCGGCGATACGATGGCGCGCTCCACAAATGACGTGCGAGAAGTGAACTACATGTTCAGCCCCGGCGTCAACCTCGTGGTCGGTTCGTTCATGTTCATCCTGATGCCGATCTTTTTCGCGCCGCGTTATCACTTCTCGCTGATCCTTACACCGGTCATCTTCACCATTATTTATTTCATTGCTTTGGCGCGTTATCTGAAACAACTTTCGCCGATCACAGATGAAGTCCGCGCCACGTTCGGAAGGATGAACACACATCTTTCCGAATCGCTGGATGGGGTTGAGATCATGAAAGGCGCGGCCCAGGAAGGCGCCGAGGTGGAACGCTTTGTCATCAATGCGCGCGAAGTGCGAAATATGTTCGTTTTACAGGGCGACCTTGAAGCGCGTTACATTGCCATGCTTTTGCTGGGACTCGCGTATGCAGGCGGACTCGTCCATGCGCTGATCCTGTACCGCAATGGACTGATTGATGTGGGCGCGGTCATCGCGTATTTTGGCATGTTGCAACTTTTGCAATTCCCAACTTTCACCTCCACCTGGGCCTATTCACAAATTTCGCTGGGGCTGTCCTCCGCCCGCCGAATTTTGGAACTCATCAACCGCGAAACAAAACTTGACCAAAACACCTCAGGCCGTACATCGGACATGCGCGGTGAAATTGAGTTTCGCGGCGTCTCGTTCCGCTACCCTCACCCCAACCCCTCTCCCAGCGGGCGAGGGGCGAGGGGTGAGGGAGAGGGACAGGACGATGGCGAACTTATCTTGAAGGATATTTCATTCAAAGTAAAGCCCGGGCAAACAGTCGCCATCGTCGGACAAACCGGCGCGGGCAAAACCTCGCTCGCTAAATTGATCAATCGCACCTACGATATTTCCTCGGGACAGGTCCTTGTGGATGGTGTGGACGTGCGCGAATGGAACCTGGCCTCCCTGCGTGGACAAATTTCAATCATCGAGCAGGATATCTTTTTGTTCTCGCGCTCGCTCAGCGACAACATCGCCTTCGGCAAACCTCGCGCAACCCAGGAGGAGATCATGTCTGCCTCCATTGCCGCGCAGGCTCATGATTTCATTCTCGATTTCGACCAAACCTACGCCACCACAGTCGGCGAACGTGGTGTGACCCTCTCCGGCGGACAGCGCCAGCGCATTGCACTCGCGCGCGCCTTCCTGACCGATCCGCGCGTGCTGGTGCTGGATGACTCCACCTCCGCGATTGACTCAGCCACCGAAGATAAAATCCAGCGCGCCATCTCCAACGCCTCACGTGGACGCACCACCTTCATCATCACACACCGCCTCTCACAAATTAGATGGGCAGACCTGATCATCGTGCTTCGCAAAGGTCAAATCGCCGCCATCGGCGCACATGATGAATTGATGCAAACCTCCGAGGCATATTCGCGGATATTTAGAGAATAGAGAGGAGAGACCAGAGAACAGAAGCAAGGTGAATGGCAGACAGGCCCGTCATTATTGTCCCTGTTCTCTAGTCACGAATAATTACCTATGGCCTTCTTTGCCGGACTAAACGACGAAAAATATGACCGCCAGTATGCAGACCGTGTGCTGGCGGGCCGCATGGTTAATTATTTCAGCACACAGATCAAACGACTTGTGTATGCCTCCGTTACCATCATCGTGCTGGCCTTCATCGGCGCGGCGCTGCCCATCGTCGTCAGCCGCATGGTGGATTTGATTCAGGCACAGCCAACCATCACCTCAATTGTGTGGGCTGGGGCGGCGCTCGTGTTCGTCGGAATCGGCTTGTGGGGGCTGAACTGGCTCAGGCGAAGTCTGATCGTTCGCGCCGTCGGGGATGTGGTGCTGGACATGCGCACGCGCGCCTTCCGCGCCGCTGCCGAGCATGACCTCTCGTTCTACGATCAATTCTCCTCGGGCAGAATCGTCTCGCGCATCACCTCCGATACAAATGACTTCGGTCAACTCGTGGTCATCATTACGGATGTGGTGGCGCAAATGTTTCAGGCCGTCATCATTGCGGTGGTGCTCTTCCGTACGGAATGGCGGCTGGCTTTGCTGCTGATCGGATTCCTGCCGATCATCTTTGCGATTGCGGCCGGGTTTCGCGCCATGGCGCGGCGAGTCTCCAAACGCGGTATGAAGGCCATGTCGGACGTGAATGCCGCCATCAAGGAAACCATCAGCGGTATTTCGATTGCGAAAAATTTTCGGCAGGAAGAAAGCATTTTTAAATCCTTTGATGAATCAAACCAGCAGTCCTATCACGTCAACGTCCAGCGTGGTTTCGTCCTTTCGCTGGTCTTCCCGGTGCTCAATGCCGTTGGCGGCATCTTTGTTGGCGTGCTGGTGTATGTCGGCGGCATGAGCGCGGCAAAGGGCATGGTCAGCATTGGCGCCTGGTATCTCTTCATCATGAGCCTCGACCAGTTCTTCTTCCCCGTTTTGAATCTCACTTCGTTTTGGGCGCAGATCCAGGGCGGGCTTTCCGCCGCAGAACGAGTCTTCGCCTTGATCGATGCCGACCCGAACGTGATCCAAAATGAAAAACAGGATGTGCCGCGACTCAAAGGTGAAATTAACTTTGAACATCTGTATTTCCGTTATTCGGATAAGGAAGCGGTTCTGACGGACTTCAACCTGCTCATACAACCCGGGGAGAATCTTGCATTGGTGGGACATACCGGCGCGGGCAAATCATCCATTGCAAAGTTGATCGCGCGCTTCTACGAATATCAACAAGGACGCCTGCTCGTGGACGGGCGTGACCTGCGTACTTTTGACTTAACCCAATATCGCAGGCAACTCGGCATTGTTTCACAAGTCCCATTCTTGTTTTCAGGCTCAGTGATGGACAATATCCGCTACGCCGCGCCCGGCGTCCCTGAGGAGGAGATGCGCAAACTCGCCAGGAGAATTGGGGACGGCGAGTGGCTCGAAACCCTGCCAGACGGCCTGCATACCGAAGTGGGCGAGCGCGGCAATCGGCTTTCGATGGGACAACGTCAGCTCGTGGCATTGATGCGTGTGCTGGTTCAAAACCCCGCCATCTTTATCCTCGATGAAGCCACCGCCAGCGTTGATCCATTCACTGAATGGCAAATTCAACAGGCATTGAACTTGATCCTGAAGAACACCACCAGTATTTTGATCGCGCACCGCCTTTCCACTGTCAAAGCCGCGGACCGCATCGTTGTCATGCAAAAAGGCACCATTATCGAAGAAGGCAGTCACGCTGGTTTGTTAAATCAAAACGGACACTATGCCGAGTTGTACAACACCTATTTCAGGCATCAATCCCTTGCCTATGTGGAACAGATAAAGGAAATGGTTGGAAAATAAAAATTCGCCCGATGGCTGAAAATCCATTGGGCGAATTTATTTCGGCTACAGCACAGATCGGTCAGGCGGTTCGAGTAACCTTGCCAATTCCTTTGCGCCTTCGCTGTTTGTAACTGCCAGTACCTCGTCGCCTTCTTCGAGTGTCGTCGTTCCGCGCGGCAGGTTAATCTGTCCATGGCGGATGATGGCGGCGATCACGCACTGATCGGGCAAACCCAAATCCTTGAGCTGCACGCCCACTGCCTTCGCGCCGGTGGGAACCTTCTCCTCCACCACCGCGTAACGTCCGCGGCGCAGTTTTAGCAGGGTCATCATATCGCCGAGGGACATTTCCTCTTGAATGAGGTGTGCCATCACATCCGCTTGATTGATGGTTTCATCGACATGGAAGTTCTGGTCAAATAACCACGCATTGCGCGGATTATTGATGCGGGCCACTGTGCGCCGGGTCTTGAACATCGTGCGCGCCAAATAACATAAGACGAGGTTGGCGGCATCATCGCTGGTGCAAGCCACGATCACGTTCGCTTTTTCCAACCCGGCCAGTTTCAAGACAGCAGGATCGGTCGCCTGTCCTTCGTAGATCACTTCGGTGGGGAGTTCATGATGCAGGCGGCCAAGCAATTCACGCCGATGCTCGATCAACCGCACCTGATAATTTTGTGCCAGTAGCTGTGAGGCAAGTTGAGCGCCGGTCCGCCCGCCGCCTGCAATAAATACATACATATTAAGCCTCCTGGGCTTCCTGCATCTTTGCGCGCAGGGCTGTTACGCCATCAAGAGTTGCGCTTACCGTGAGCACATCGCCGTTCTTGAGCTTTGAATCGGGTTTTGGTAATTCCGCGCGGCCGGCACGGGTCAATGCAACGCAGACGATATCTTTACAGCTATCCAA
This sequence comes from Chloroflexota bacterium, assembly GCA_016866215.1. Classification (GTDB taxonomy): domain Bacteria; phylum Chloroflexota; class Anaerolineae; order Anaerolineales; family Villigracilaceae; genus Villigracilis. The sequence continues at coordinate 57,164 of VGNE01000019.1, forward strand.
CAAACTTGAAACGTTCATTCCATCCCATTTGGGGGAGATAAACATCTCATACACTTCCACTTCGCCATTACCAGCAGAAAACGCTGCGCGGAAGGATGGATCAATTAGCAATTCCTGCACACGTTCCGCGCCCCAGGCCGTGGAGCTGACCAACTGCAATCCGAAAGCTTCAAGCATCTCACGCATGGCTGGATCATAATTGCGGACAATGACCTGCTTCACATTAGGATAATGTACACGGATGGAATGCCCGATCACAGCATTCATGGTATCTGAATTGGTGACGACGGCAACGCCATCGGCTTTGTCAATACCGGCACGGGAGAATGTGTCAGAGGAGAGAATTTCTCCTTCAACGGTACGTCCCCGAAAGTCCGGGTGGAGGCGATTGAAAGATTTCTGGTCATTATCCACAACAACCACTTGATGTCCATTCTTAAATAATCGGAAGGAGAGTTCTGCTCCAACCCTCCCGCATCCTACAACGATGAAATTCATATCAAAAACTCCTTAATGCCCGCCATCTTCATGGACGTGATAGGGCACATTTGTGATCACGATATCATGTAAATGCTTTAACTGACTGCGTAATATTTCCGCCGTATTGGTGTGCAAGGCGGCAGTCATGCGGTTGCCTGAAATGAATTCAGGCACCACAATCGTGATGGTCTCGCCGGGCTGACGCTGCGCCGCGATATCAGCAATGTATGCGAGGATCGGTTCGATGAAGAGGCGGTAGGGTGAATCCAACATCACCAGTCGGACGCCTTCGCCCCAGGTTTCCCATTTCTGGCGCACCTTTTCGGCATCATCCGGTTCAATAACGACATGTACAGCCGTTATATCATCTGACAACATGCGCGCATAACGAAGCGCGGCAAGGGCGCCTTGATGCACGCCGCTGACTGGCATGATGACACGGTGGCGGATGGTATGAGGAGGGATGACCCCAAAGTTATCGAGCGAAAGTTTTTGGGCAAGGTTCCTGTAATGACAATGGATCTGCCAGAACATGCCAACGAGGAGCGGGATGAGGATCAAAACCAGATAAGCACCATCGTGAAACTTTGTGACTGCAAAAACCATCATCACAACGGCAGTACATATTGCGCCAAAGCCATTAATGAACATTTTGATATGCCAACTCTTCTTATAATGAAGCACAGAACCGCGTTCTCTTTTTTCCTCCCCGGTTTTTAGTTTCCCAATCTTTCGCCAGCGCAATGCCATGCCGCCCTGCGAAAGCGTGAATGAGAGGAAGACGCCAATTGCGTACAAGGGTATCAATCGGCTGACACTGGCATTGAACAACACGATCAACATTGATGCAATCAAAGCCAGTGTGATAATACCGCGCGAATACACCAAACGGCTGCCGCGATATGCCAACTGGCGCGGCAGAAAACCATCTTTTGCCACAAGCGCGCCCAGACGGGGAAAATCAGCAAAGGCCGTATTTGCCGCCATAATCAGAATAATAGTCGTTGCGGATATGAGGAGCAGGTACAAAGTTCCGCGCATATCAAATACTGTGCGAGCGATTTGTGAAATAACCGTTTCAGTTTCCGAAGGAACGGCATGAATATGGCGGGCGATATACGAAATGCCAAGAAAGAATGAACTCAGAATCACAGCCATCCAGATCAAAGTAATCCCTGCATTCTTACTGCGAGGTTCCTTGAATGCCGTGATGCCGTTTGAAATTGCCTCAATCCCTGTCAGAGCGGCTGTGCCGCTGGAAAAGGCATGCAGCAAAAGAAAAGGCGTAATTGCCATCAATACTCCGTGCGCCTCGAACTCAGGCGGGTCAATCACTGTCCCCAACGATCCAGATACAACCCGCCAGAGCCCAATTGCAAGGGTAACGAACATCATGATTACAAAGAAATAAGTTGGAATCGAAAACGCCGCCCCGGACTCCTTCACCCCCCGCAAATTAATGAGCATAATAAAAAATATGAAGGCCACTGCAATTGGCGCACGATATGGATGTAGTTGGGGAAAAGCAGAGGCAAGCTGTGCCACGCCTGCTGCAATGGACACTGAGACCGTAAGTATGTAGTCTGTCAAAAGAGCCGCGCCTGCAATCAATGCTGGAAACTCTCCGAGATTATCCCGCGCCACAATGTATGCACCGCCGCCGCCAGGATATGCGTGGATGGTTTGCTCATACGAGATGGTAACAATTGTCAGTAGGATCACAATGGCAATCGAAATTGGAAACACATAACCAAAAGCCATTGTCCCGGCGGCAGCCAGAATGACAAGGATTTCCTGCGTGGCATAGGCAGTGGAAGAAAGCGCGTCTGAGGCAAATACAGCCAGCCCGACTCTTTTCCCAATGGTTTGATGCGGGGCATCGGCTGTGGATAATGGACGCCCGATCAGCCACGAGCGCCAGCTTTCTCGAGGCAGATAATCCGTCGTACGTTCAATAATGGCTGTTTGTGAATTGTCTTCTTGATCGATCATATTTACCAACTTGCGAAAAATTTCCCCTTCCTTAGAGGACAAGGACGGATTATAGTACAAATCTGCTTTTTAGTTGTGCTATGAATGCTATAGAACTATTCTGTATAATATACTCACCTTACGCAGCCAAACAGGCAGGGTTGAGTTCCCGCAGTTTGGCATAAGCGGCGTGAAGCGCGTGCAAATATAGTTTTGACTTGAGTGCAAAGTGATTGAGTTTGGTGTCGCCTTTGAGCAG
>VGNE01000020.1 GCA_016866215.1 Chloroflexota bacterium
CCCCTTGAAGTTGGCGTCGCCGATGAAGCCCAGCGCGATCAGCACCACACTCAGATGGATGATGTAACCTCCGTAACGGCGGTGATTCCGTCCGATCAGATTGAACAGCGCGGTCAATGGATTCTCACCGCGTGTTACGCGCCGCGCCTGGACTCCCTTCCAAAATTCAGCCAGGATCGCGCTCAGAGAAAACGTGACCAGCCAAAGTCCAAGGATGGAAGCGGGGTGCATGCGGTGGGTATATCCCCAGATTCCCGCGATCCCCAGTGAAGCGATGAATGGCATCCAAATGGCTTTCCCAAATGTACGGGCAGCCTGCTTGCGCCAGGCTAAAAGCGGGGCGATGCCCATCAATATCACCAGCACGAAGAAAAGCGGGCCAGTGGCTTTTTGGAAATAAGGCGGCCCTACCGTGATCTTGATGCCGGTCACCAATTCACTGATGAGCGGGAAGATTGTGCCCCAGAAAACGACGAAGGTGACCGCCAGGAAAAGCATGTTCTGCAGAACGAATGCCGATTCCCGCGAAATGAAACTCTCCAGCGTATGTTCGGATTTGAGCGTATCCCAGCGCAGGTAGAGAATGGTCACCGAGCCGATGAAGGTGAGTCCGATGAAAGCAAAGAAGGCCGGCCCGAGCGCGGACTTGGTGAAGGCATGCACTGAGCTAATTACGCCGGTGCGAGTAATGAAGGTTCCAAACAGCGCAAGCGAATAGGTCAGGATGATGAGGACCATGTTCCACCTTTTCATCATGCCGCGTTTCTCGGTCATCATCACGGAATGCAGGAAGGCGGTGCCGGTCAGCCACGGCATCAGCATGGCATTCTCGACCGGGTCCCAGCCCCAGAAGCCTCCCCAGCCCAGTACATCGTAAGCCCAGCGTCCGCCGAGGATCAGACCGATGGAAAGAAATATCCATGCGACTAATGTCCAGCGGCGAGTCGTGCGGATCCACTCATCGCCGCGTGATTGACCGGTGATCAGCGCGGCAATTGCAAACGAAAAGGGGATGACGAATCCTGTGAAACCCAGATAAGTGGTCGGCGGGTGGCCGATCATGCCAAAGTGACGCAGGAGCGGATTCAAGCCGCCGCCATCTTCCGGATAGTATGGCATCGAATTGGCTGGCTGAAAGAGGGCTTGAGTCAATTCAGCTGCGCCTTCGATGTGCCAGAGGCGCACGAACGGATTGGCGATGAACAACACCACACCCACGAAGAAAGCCGTGGTCAACATGGCCGTGGCGGTGAAGTAGGGCATCATCTCGCGGTCGCGGTCCCACTTTCGCAATAAGACAGCCGCGACGAAGCCGGCCATCATCCAGGCCCAGAAGAGGATCGAACCCTGCTGTCCGCCCCACAGGGCAGCCATGCGCAGGAAGGGCGACATGGCCTGACTGGAAACATCGTAGACATAAGCCAGGGAGAAATCAAGCACGTAAAGGGAATACACGATCACGATGACCGAGACCGTGAGAAATGGGAAAGCCAGCAGGGAGGCGTTGCGGGCGCTCTCAACCAAATCCCAGCGTCCGCGCCACCCGCCATAAGCGGAGGCGAAAGTGGCGTAAACAGTAAAGATAAATGCAATGGTCAGGGCGATCAAACCGATATCAGCGATCATGGAATGCTCCAGTTTTCATGGGTATTGTTCTGCAAGTAATTCTTCGATCTTTTCATCGAGTTGAGGGGATTTCATCGGGCCGATGTGGACGCCGCGCAATTCTCCGTTCTTGGCGACGAAGAACGTTTCTGGCACGCCCTGAATGTTATATGCCTGGGAGATGCGCGTGCCGATGTCCGGGCCGTTGAGATAGGTGATGTCGAATTCGTCAATGTAGGCGAGCGCTTCCTTTTCGGTGTCCACGTAGTCGACGCCGATGAACACGACGCCTTTATCCTCGTATTTGCGCCAGGTCTCTTCCAAATACGCGGCTTCTTCGCGGCAGGGCGGACACCACGAGGCCCAGAAGTTGATGACCACTACCTGACCGCGCAGTTCACTCAACGTAGCAGTTCTGCCATCAAAATCTGTGATGGTGAAATCGGGCGCCAATCCATTATCCAGCGGTCCTGCCTGCGCCTTTTTCAATCCCCAGGCCAACAGGCCGAGGAGCGTCAGGATCACTGCGAAGGTGATGATGACCCCAATCCTTTTGTTGCCAGTGGCCGGCGGTGATTGAACTTCCTGTTCGTTTGGGGGCAACTGGGTCATGGTTACTTCTCTTTTGTGGGAGCAGTCATGGGACCTGAATGATGTTGATGCTGGGAATGGTTCTCTGTGGTGGAATGATCATGCCCCATATATTTCATCATCAGCAAATGCGAAAGCGGGCAGAGCAGGATCAGGCCGTACAGCAGCACATTGCTCAGGGGGATATTGAAAAGAAATACCGCCGCAAGCCCAACGATCGGGATCAAACAGCATAAGATCATGATCCATAGGTGTGATTTTTTCATGGGTAAGCCTCCAGGATTTGTTGTATGGCAATATCGGCGACAGCCGGGTCAGCGGCCAGCCAGACGATCATGTTTTTGGATTGGAAGTAGTAATGCATTTGCCCCATGCCTTCCAAAACATAGATTGTGCGAGCGCCTTCAGTGAATTGTTCAAGGGGTGTAAATGGAGAGTTTCCCTTTGCAATTTTCTCTTCCATCGCATTCACCATGCGAGCGGCCATGAAGTTCAAAGGAGCCCCAGCCGCCCATAGGGTGATCTCGGAATCTCCGTAGATACCAATCGCCCCCGAAGTCAACGGAAATTGTTTATTGTGCAGATTTTCAAACTGTGCTGCGGCTTGAGCACCAGTTGTGTAATCGGTCATTTGCAGACCTGCGATCTGGTCTGGCAAAGGAACGGCCACGGGATGGTTAACCAGGTTATCAAAATATAACCAGCCCAATGTGCCGAAAATCAACAGGATTCCCAACCCGATAAGCCCAATCGGAAAGATGCGCTTCATTAATTTTGATTATCGAATTCTGTGTCTGTTTTCACAAGCGCTAAAAGGCGTATTGTTCAAATAGGCTATTATGCGTATCTAATTTGGAGGTTTGCATGGTATGGAAACAACAGGTCAAACTGCGCATGGACGGATGGGTCAAATGGCGCTGGTCTCGATGATTATTTTCCAAATATAATTTGTAATCACCTTTGTTTTATTGTTTTGCAGGTTACGAATAATTACTTATGGAATCCTTAAAACAACTTTCCCGCCGCGACTTCCTCAAACTTGCCGCAAGCAGCGCGCTCGGCCTCGCACTTTCCGAACTGCGCCTTGACCGCGCCTTCGCCGCGCCTCCAGCTTCACAAGGACGCGTCACGTTGAGCGGCATTACGCTATATGACTCACCCTCATTCAACGCGAAGCAGATCCAGATTTTTGGCAAAGATCAGGTAGTGAATATCACTGCCGAAGTGGAAGGCGACGAAGGCTATGGCAATCCGTACAACAAAATCTGGTATCAGGTGGATAACGGCTATACCTATTCAGGCTGGCTCCAGCCTGTGGAAACTCGTTTCCAGAAAACGGTCTTTGATATTCCTGCGGCGGGCCAGCTGGGCGAGATTGTCGTCCCCATTGTTGATACACGGCTTACGCCTTATATCTTCGCCAAGAAGGGCTATCGTTTATATTACAGTAGTACACACTGGGTAAAGAAAGTTGTTGTGACGCGCAAAGAAAAAAGCGCCTGGTACGAGATCTATGACAATTTCCTGCAAAAATCATTTTACGTGCCGACGTATAACCTGCGCCTCATCCCGGACGATGAACTGATTCTGCTTTCTCCGAATGTGCCCGACGCCGATAAATTTATCCACGTAGACCTCGCCACGCAACTGGTCACGGTTTTTGAAGGAGAGCAGATGGTGCTGTCGGTGCGCTGCTCAAGCGGCGCCAAAGGATCCGGGACTCCGCTTGGCGATTTCAGCACATATCACAAAGGCCCGTCCATTCACATGACCAATCAGGGCGACGCGGTTGATAATATCTATGACCTGCCGGGTGTACCATGGGTTTCGTTCTTTACTGGGAACGGCGACGCGTTTCACGGCACGTACTGGCATAATGACTATGGCCGTCCGCGCAGCCGCGGATGCGTGAATCTTCCATCAGAAGCCGCGAAATTCATTTATCGCTGGAGCAGGCCCACCCTCCCGCCGGATACGGATTATCTGCATCTGCCGGGTCAGGGTACGCGCGTCCAGATCGTTTCATCCAACGCGTAAGGCAGGACGTTGTCCTGTCTTACATGTAGTCGCGGGGGAATGCGTTCCAAGCACTTGTATCAGTCTGATCAAGCCATCAGCCGAACGGCGCATGACGAAATAGGCCAAACGCCTCTCACTCTCCAACCTCAAATCCTTTAGACTCATTTTGGAAGCAAATTGCTTTCAAAGGAGTAAAAAATGGAATCTCATCCCTCACTAACAGATCGTCCCGTGCGTATTCCGCCCATCGTCTGGTTTCTAGGCTTGGGTCTGATCGCCGCCCTGATTGCCATCTTCGTTTTCAATGTGGCAATCAATACCGTTGCATATTATGGCTTCTTTGCTTTGATGATCGGCAGTCATTTCTTTATGCACGGCAGCCATGGCGGGCACGGCGGTCATGCCGGACACCAGTCCGGCGCAGCATCGGACCCTGACGAAGCAAATAAGGATAAGAACGAACATGCCGGACATTCCGGCGGCTGTCACTAAAGACAAGACTTCATACGCCATCGTAAGTTAAGAGTCACAAGGAGTTGCTCCCATGTTATTCAAAGATCCCGTATGCGGCAAGCGGCTTCAACGCGGAAAGGCTCACATTGTCATCGAGTATGAAGGTGTGAATTACTTCCTTTGCTGTCCGCGCTGCCAGACGGAATTCGAGCACAATCTAAAGCTATATGCCAGGCCTGAACTCGGAGAAAAGGCAAAGAAATTAACGCAAGTGCCTCATCGTCGTCACTCGTAAGGAAAAGCGAAGGAAAGATAAATAAACTTCATTGAATAGGTCAAAGAAAGGAGCCTGCCATGTCACAAAATATATTAATTTCAGCTGTTGATCCTGCAATCCATCGCACAATGGATTTGCTCGAACGTCTCTTTCCAGCGCCGCGCCGCTTCGGGATGCGTCTGTGGGATGGGACGGAACTGCCTGCGGATGGCCGCCCATCATTTCAGCTCGTGCTGAATCATGCAGGCGCGCTGCGGCGTATGTTTAGAACGCCCATCGAACTCTCACTGGGCGAAGCCTTTATCCTGAACGATTTCGACATCGAAGGCGATATCTTTTCAACATTCTCGCTGATGGAGTCAATTGCGACACGCTCTTTTTCAATGGGAGAAATCGTCAGCATTGGACTCGGCTTGTCCGCGCTGCCAGCCTCGGGTCCCGCGCGAGCGCAGGGGCGCGGACCCGCTCAACTGCGTGGCGCAGTCCATTCGCGTGAACGCGATCTCGTCGCGGTTCAATATCATTATGATGTCGGCAATGATTTTTATTCGCTGTGGCTCGACCGCAACCTGCAATATTCCTGCGGTTACTTTCCCACTGGCACAGAAGACCTCGACGCCGCGCAGGAACGCAAGATGGAACACATTTGCCGCAAACTGCGATTGCAGGCTGGTGAGCGATTGCTCGACATCGGCTGCGGCTGGGGCGGGCTGGCGCGCTACGCCGCGAAGAATTACGGCGTGGATGTGCTGGGCGTGACGCTCAGCAAAAATCAAAAAACATACGCGGATGAACAAATCGCTCGGGCCGGACTTCAGGGGCGGGTCGCCGTTGAACTGAAGGATTACCGCGACCTCGGCGACGCGTCCTTCGACAAAATCGTGAGTGTGGGCATGTTCGAGCATGTGGGTCGAAGCCATCTGCCCGAATATTTTGATCAGGTTTATCGCCTGCTCAAGCCCGGCGGACTGTTTCTCAATCATGGCATCTCGCGCCGCGCGAGCACAGAGGAAGACCGACACAGCTTTGTCCAGGAGCGCATCCTTGGACGCGGTACTTTCTTACAAAAATACATCTTCCCCGATGGAGAATTGATGCCGGTCAGCGAGGTCAATGTGATGGCTGAGAACGCGGGCTTTGAAGTGCGCGATGTGGAAAACCTGCGCGAACATTATGCACTCACATTACGTCACTGGGTCAATCGTCTGGCGGCGCGCCGAGAACAAGCAGTGAAAGCCTCTGATGAAGTCACGTACCGCACGTGGCGGTTGTACATGTCCGCTTCGGCATACGGATTTGAGTCGGGCAGCGTCAACGTCAATCAAACCCTGTTGGCAAAGATAACGCCTGAAGGTAAAAGCAGTGTGCCGTTCAACCGCGCCGATTTGTATGGAACCTAATGTGTTCAACAGGATAATAAGAGGTTGGTTGTATGAAATCAAATTTACTGCATTCCATTGAATCAGGTGTGCCTGCTGGCTCAACACTGGCCTTCATCCCCGGCTTGAGCGGGACCACGCGCTATTGGCAGGGACGTCTGGGCGCGCTCGAAAAGAAGTATCGCATCCTGCTGGTGGATCCGCTCGGCTTCGGCGATTCGCCCAAATCCTGGTCGCGCTACACCGTTGATCGCCATGTGGATGCGCTCTACCAGACCCTGAAAAACGAAAAGCGATTCGTGCTGATCGGCCATTCAATGGGGACATTGCTTTCCATTGCTTACGCCGCGCATCATCCCGAACAGGTGGAAAGCCTTGTGTTATTAAGCACCCCCTTCTTTGGCGGGGCGAAAGAAGCCCGGCGTTTTTTCAGCAGCCAACCCGTTCCACTTGGATGGTTCTTCTCGAACATGGCGCTGGCCGCTGTCATCTGTATGATCACCCGCCGCGTGTTCGGGCGGCTCATGCCTTACTTTCGGCGCGATCTCCCGCGCGAAGTCGCTGCCGATATTGTTAAGCATTCCTGGCGCTCATTTACTTCATCATTCTGGGAAGTCATCTGCAATTACGACGCAAAAAAAGATGCAGACACGCTCGGCGATCTTCCTGTTCTGTGCATTCACGGCGATCAGGACGATACCGCTCCGCTGACTGGCGCGATGGCCCTGGCAAATGGGCGGAAAAATTGGCAGATTCATGTTCTGGATGGTGTAGATCATCACCCCTGGTTGCGTGCGCCTGAAATATGTCAGAGGGATGTAGACACTGGCTATATACCAAAAATACCGGCGCAAGAGTGGAAGGCAATACAGCAAGACAAACTTATTGCCGCATAAAGCCTATTACATGAATTAGTTATCCATATCCAAAATGACAGGGGAGAGGCGATTAAACTTCTTGAAGTAAAATGATGAAATGATGCTTCACGAAATCACAGTCTCGGTTGGCGGCGGTCGTGAACTAGACCGGGCTGGGCTGGCGGCGTTGATCGCCAGCCTGCCGGGTTTGCGCGTCGTTCCACTGGATAAGACTCCGCAGGTTTTGGTCTGGGATGCGCAAGGAGGCAGTGATGATTTACCATCTGTTTCATCCGATACAGCTATTTTGCTACTGACTGAAGCCGCAGGGTTTGAGTCGCTTCCAGAAACGGTAACAGGCCTTTTGTCCAGGGATGAACCGCCGGCGGCGCTCGGTATCGCCATCCGCCAGGTAGCGCGCGCCGAGCAGTATCTCAGTCCCTCGCTGGTAACGGCTATCCTGCAAAAGCGTCAGGAAAAATCCTCTCTAACCGAATCACAGAAATCAATCATCGGGTCGCTGACTGATCGCGAACGCGAGATCCTCGAATTGCTCGCGCAGGGGCTGAGCAACAAGACGATTGCGGCGCGGCTTTATCTGAGCGTCCGCACGGTGGAAGGTCACCTGGCAAATATCTATTCGCAGTTGGGCGTGCATTCGCGCACCGAAGCCATGCTGGTGGCTGTCAAAATCCCGAAGAGCATCGGGACTATAGTCAGGTAGTTTTACTTGATGACTTCAAGCGGCTTTGCGCTTCTCCTTATTCGAGTTCGGCGTTATCCTTTTTGAAAATGAGATCTTCTTCCCAAACCCGTCTCGCTATCCTCGGAACGATGTCTGACCTTCATAGACAGCCCATTGCTTATGACCTGGATTGTCTGCGTAAGGTTGTCGCCGATCTTGCGCCTGACCTGCTGTGCGCCGAGATCACTTTGCAGACATGGGAGCGCGAGGATTTTTCACAAGCATCCATCGAAGTCCGTGAAGCACTGGCGCCTGTGATCGCTTCAACAGATATTGTTCTGATTCCGGTCGCGCCGACCCCGGAGCGATATACCGATTTCATGCCAAATTCTGGCTCGAGGCGCCGCCTCGTGCGGACCTTCAACCGGCTTCTGCAATGGGGGCAGGTCCAAGCCGACGATGTGCAGACTGTCAACGGGCCATGGTTCGGCGTGTTCTGCCATACAGTTTGTTGGTTGACCGAATCGCTTTGGACTGCCAAGGATCGCGCCGCATGGGAAAGACAGAATAAAGAGTTGGTTGAGAATATCGTCCGCGCTGTTCAGCGGGACAGTGGACGCCGTGTACTGGTGGCTGTGCAATGCCAACGACTGCATCGCCTGATCTCCCTTCTGCGCACCCATGATGATCTTTTCAAGATTGTGCCATATCAAAATTTATAGTGCGAGATGCAATGAGATTATCCAAACTTTTATTCATTTCGCTCGCTGTCGTTCTTCCGCTGGTTATTTATTCACCGGTTACAGCCCAGGATGGTGGACAGGATCAGCCATATTACATCGTTCAGGAAGGCGATTCGCTTTGGGAGATTGCGGCACGTTTTGGAGTAACCCTCGAAGACTTGCAACAAGCGAACAATATCAGCGATCCAGGACAAGTGGTGACTGGCGCTCGTTTGGTAATCCCCGGCTTGAATGGTGTAAACAGTCGTCTGGATACAATTACTGTATCTTATGGCGAGACCCTTCGCAGTTTGAGTCGTCGTTATAATCTTTCAGATACAGCCTTAGCCCAACTGAATCGCTTCATCAGCCCCGCAGAACTATATGCTGGCGCGACTCTGATTGTTCCAGTAACAGAAAATCAAAGTTCATCTTTCGCTGGACGGGCTGGACTGACCTCTGGCCAGTCCTTGTTGGAACTCGCGGTATTGCGTGGCGAAGATGTTTGGTCGCTGACTCTGGATAATAATTTGCAAGGCACATGGGCAGGTCTGCCGGGGGATACGCTTCGCGTTGCCGGTAACTCTCAAACGGATGCGCCAACTGGTTTACCGGAGCCAATTACAAAGGTCGAGGTTGATCCGCTATTCATGATCCAGGGTGGGACGACGGCCGTCAAAGTCTATGCACCGCCGGGTATTGCGATGGGCGGTTCGCTGGCTGATCGTACCCTGAATTTTTTCCCTCAGGATTACGGCTATGTTGCCTTGCAAGGCATCCATGCCATGATATCGCCCGGTCTTTATCTCCTGACATTGGCGGGTGAACTACCCGGCGGAGAACGCTTCGCTTTTTCACAAGATGTGCTCGTTCAGAATGCGAACTTCACTTACGATCCCAGCCTGCAAGTTGACCCAGTCACCGTGGACCCGGCAGTGACAGGACCCGAAAGCGAACTGTGGGTATCATTGGGCGTACCCGTCACGCCTGAAAAGATGTGGGATGATCTGTTCGCCAGCCCCGTGCCGCCAGAATTCACTAAATGTTGGCCTTCCCTATTTGGCAATCGGCGCTCATATAACGGCAGCACCTATGATTATTTCCATAGCGGTCTGGATTTCTGCGGCCAGACTGGAACTGAACTTTATGCCAGTGCGCCCGGCAAAGTTGTTTACACCGGCGAATTAACTGTGCGTGGGGGTGTTGTGGTGATTGATCATGGTTGGGGAGTTTATACCGCCTATGATCACCTTTCGAAAACCCTTGTCCAACCCGGCGACATGGTTCAACCGGGACAAGTGATCGGGCTGGGTGGAGCAACAGGTCGCACGACGGGGCCGCACCTGCATTGGGAAGTCTGGGTTGGCGGTGTACAGGTCAACCCGCAGGATTGGCTTACGCGCGCCTATCCTTGATAAGCCAAAGCACTTATCCGCGAACAGGCAAAACCGCGCTTCGGTATTCTCCACGAATCTCATACAATCTGTCGAAACGATCTCCCTGTAAAGGAGATTTATCCCTGCATTGAAGAGAGGTACTATGCCAAACCGATTGACTCAAATCCTGAAATTACTCATCATTTCGCTTATCACCATTTTCATTGTGGGTGGCGCAGTACAGATACTGGCTACTGATTCGTATCTGGCTTTCGAATACGGAAAAGCCAGTTTTCCGCCTGACTCGTTTGGTTTCACTCAACAAGAGCGCTTCGATCTTGCATCGTCGAACATACATTATGTGCGCGCTCATCTTCCCAGCGACGCACTCTCAATTCAGACACTGAATGGTGCGCCGGTTTACAATCCGCGCGAAGTGATGCACATGGCAGATGTTCAAGCAGTCTTTCAATCCGTTTTGCGCGTCTGGCTCGCCACGTTCATTCTGCTCATATTACTGGGCTTCGTCCTTTGGAAATCAGGAGAGCGGAAGGCGCTTGCCTCGGCGATCCAATCAGGAGGTCTTCTAACTTCAGGGCTTATCCTGACTATCGCATTGTTGGCACTCTTTGCCTGGCAATTTTGGTTTGAAACGTTCCACCTGTTTTTCTTCAAACCGGGTTCATGGCTGTTTTCCTACTCTGATGCACTAATCAGACTCTTTCCCATCAATTTCTGGTTTGATGCAACTTTGACGATTTCCATATTGAGCCTGATTGGAGGACTCATCATGGCCCTCATTGGATGGCAATGGTGGATTTCCATGGAAAAAGCCACGCAAAAGATACAACTTTAATATAAGCGCCTACTCACTGCCCCTTAACCCAAAGGCATCGCAGATTGCAACACGCTGTAAGCGGCGGAACGTCTGCGCTAGGTTTTCGAGCGTATGGGGTTGGCGCTTTTCCAGCCATCTTGTACCCGCGCGATCTGCGCCCCAGCCAGATAATCGCAGCACGTCGAACAGGATGGTGCTGTCGGCTTCGGTAAAGGTGGTGCGCAGGTCACGGAAGCGTCGCAGAAAAACAGTAGCATATTTCGCTTACCGCTCAAAATAGGATAACCAGGCAGACAAGGAGAATCAAGAAGGCATGGTGTCTTCTTAATATTAGGTCTCATGATTTGCTGCTAGGACTCGTTCGAAGCTTGGTATTGCCAGTTGTCTAAAAAGCCTATTTACCTCTTCCGCTGTACAGGGCATATCTTTCTTAACCCACCATACCAATAGGCCCATTAATGCACTGACAAAGTAATGGGCCGCAATTTCGGATTCGAGTGAACCATACTTCTCATGTGACTTCAATATTTTGAAAGACTCGTGCATATTAGCAACTACATCATTGTGGACAGGTTTGGTGAATAAACCGTGTACATGAGCAAACACATAATCGTAGACAGGCTTGGCGAATATGCCATAACCGTGATTCCCCAGCATGGGTTTGAAGAAGCGATGATTTTGCCCAACAAATTGAAACAAGCTAATTGTAGGGGAAAATTCGTGGGTCAGATTCATAATGTCAGCGTTACCAAGGTTTTTCTTTGCATCCAGGAACAGTTTTTCATGCTGCTCAAAAAGTTCATCGAGACGATCAAGAATGCTGTGTAGCAGTTGATCCTTATCCTGGAAGTGCGCATAAAAAGTAGAGCGTCCTACATTGGCTCTTTCCAGAATCTCTCGTATCGAGACCGATTCGTAACTCTTTTCCGCGACCAACTCAATCAAAGCATCTTGTAAGAGTTTTCGGGTCTTCTGTACCCTTCGGTCCAGATCGTTTTGGGGCATATTCTTTCACCTCTTTCCGTACAATTTCGGCATTTTAGTTCATAAAGGAACTTTTCTTGTTGATTTGGTTGTTGACTAAACCATACCCACACATTATAACGTTGCAGGACAAAAAGTTCAATAACGAATTAAAAGTTCTGATAATTATGAAAGGAATAATGATGCAAACCTATCCCTTGCAACAAAATGCAACTAAGAAGCGGGGCTCACAGCACCGCGAGAACCATATCATCGACCTGCGCCAGATGCAGAAAGACTACGAAACTCCCTCCGGATCCTTTACTGCGCTTCAAGACATCAACCTGCGCATCCAGGCAGGAGAGTTCATTGCCGTTGTCGGAAAATCCGGCAGCGGCAAGACAACGTTGCTGAACCTCCTGGCAGGCATTGACCGGCCTACAAAAGGCGAAGCCATTATTGCTGAAACCAATCTTGGTTTACTCACGGAGTCGAGGCTGGCAGAATGGCGTGGCAGGAATGTGGGGCTGGTGTTCCAGTTCTTCCAGTTGTTGCCGACCTTAACGGTGGCTGAGAACGTGATGCTGCCGATGGATTTTGCAGAGATCATCCCAGCCGCCAAACGGCGCGTCAAGGCTTTGGAGCTTTTGGAACGAGTTGGTATCGCAGATCAGGCTGACAAATTACCCAACGCTCTATCAGGTGGTCAGCAACAACGGGCGGCCATTGCGCGAGCGTTGGCCAACGATCCGCCAATCTTGATGGCTGACGAACCGACTGGCAATTTAGATGAGGCTACCAGAACGTCAGTCTTGGAATTGTTCGCCAAACTGAACGCTGAAGGACGCACAATTATCATCGTAACTCACGAGCGCGATATCAGCAGTTACACGAACCGACAGGTGACGCTGGTAGATGGCCGCGTCGCCGACGATACTCAAAGGTGAGGCGGCCATGACACCACTACTATTTATCAAATTACTGCGCGATTTTCAAACAACCTGGGAGCGGATGGTGATGATGGTCATAGCCATTAGCGTCAGCTTGATTGTCTTTAGTGGCATGTGGTACGCCCGTACTCTGGTGCAATCCAATACAGTCAGCGGATACAGCAGCACGAACCCTGCCTCCGCTCGTATTACGCTGGAGCCGGGGGTCATGCCCGATAAGACCGATGAGTTCATTGCCGCGGCCAAAGCCGAACCCGGGGTGATCGACGCCACCATGCGTCAGGTAACGAATGTCAAGCTCCAAAAAGAGAGCGGCGGTTTGAAATCACTTCAACTCTTCGTAGCTGCGGCATCTGATCCGATGCGAATTGCCACATTCAAAATTGAACAAGGCGCTGGTTGGCCGCCCCCGCCGGATGGCATTCTGATCGAGCGATCGACGCTTGAATCACTGAAGCTGAAGGTGGGCGATAAGGTGGACGTCCTCGGTTTCGATGGCAGGCCAACCCAGCTGATTGTCACAGGTTCCGTGCATGATCAAAGCCTGGCGTTAGCCGGTCAAGAAGCGGGAGTTGGTTATATTCAGTCGAACACATTGCCATTACTAGGTAAACCACCGGCACTGGACCAGTTGGTCATCACCGTTGCCGACGGACCCGGGCTGGCAGTACCAAGCCGTGATCGTGAGACGATTGTGCGTACCGCGCTAAGTTTTGTTGATCGGCTCAAAGCTACGCCCGGCATAACCATCAAGCAAGTGGCTGTGCCAACACCGTATGAGCATCCTCATCAGGCGATATCTTACACAGTACTCAGTGCATTATCAGCCTTCGGCCTTTTATCGCTCATCTTGAGTTCCGTCCTGATCGCTACCATGTTCAATGGCCTGCTGACACAGCAGATACCTCAGATTGGTATGATGAAAGCGATTGGCGCTCGTTCCAGTCGCATCTTGCAGTTGTATATGATCATGGTACTGCTGGTGTCGGTCTTAGCCACGGTTCTCGCCCTTGTTCCCGGGATGATCCTGGGCCGCACCCTGGCTCAGATGATCCTCAGCAGTGCCCTAAACATTGACGTCGCCAGTCTCAGTATTCCATGGTGGGTATTGGGAACAGTCATACTTGCCGGGGTATTCGTACCGCTTCTCATCGCGCTCCCTCCGCTGCTACAAGCCAGCCGCCGAACCGTACGCGAGGCACTGGATGAACGTGGAGTTGCTGAACAGCCGGGGCGCATCATAACCGGATTGTTCAGCTGGTTAGGTCGACTGGACCGTATAGATCGTACACTCCTGGCAGCGTTTCGCAACCTATTTCGGCGACAGGCACGATTGTTCCTATCAGTTGGATTATTTGCGACTGGTGGAGCGATATTCGTCAGCGGTTTCAACGTGATGGCAGGCTTCCAGGCGATACCCTATACGATTTACAACGAACAACGCTGGGACGTTGAAATACGGCTTGGTGAACCTGCATCTTCCGACAAGCTCACAGCCATCGTCGAAAAGGTCCCCGGTGTCAGCCGCATCGAAACCTGGAATATTATTGCGACCAGTATCCAGAACACGGGGGAAATTAACGTGACGCGCACCTATCCAGATCAAGGGCACGGCTCACTGGGTCTCAGTGCCGTTCCTCCATCGACTTCCATGCTGATTCCTCCACCGATCACTGAAGGCCGCTGGCTCAATCCAGATGACACAGACACCGTTGTTCTGCCTCCATCCATCCGCCAAACAATGCCGGACTTGAAGGTCGGCGATAACGTTCAGCTGTCAGTGGAGGATCGCCCAACTACCTGGCGTGTCATCGGGATAACAGGTGGGATGGGCGGAAGTTGCCCTTGTGTTACCCAAAAGGGCTTTGAACGCGCAAGCGGCCGACAGGACCAAGCTAACGTCATCCGTATCATAACCAATCAACATGATAAGGACGCGCGAGTTTCCACCGGTCAGGCAGTTGCTCAGGCGCTCACCGAAGCCGGTATAAAATATCAGGAACCGCGCTCGATTGATGTCGTGGTCGAGTCAACCGAAGGACATTCAGTCATCCTGGTCGGAGTGATTTTGCTCATTGCATCTACTATCGGTATCGTCGGTTTGATCGGTCTGGGCTCGACCATGAGCACTAACATCATTGAACGTACCCGCGAGTTCGGCGTGATGAAAGCCATCGGTGCGTCTGGCTCTAGGATCCAGCGCCTGGTGGTATTCGAGGGTGTTTTTATAGTGACGGTAAGCTGTGTGGTTGCAGTCATTCCTGCCATGGCCCTCACATGGGCTATGGGTGCAGGTCTTGGCAATTTATTCCTCGGCACGCCCATACCGTTCGAGGTATCGGCACAGGGAATAGCCATTTGGATTCTCGTGGTCATCCTTGGCGCGGTCCTGGCTACGCTGGCACCCGCATCCCAAGCTGCCCATCTGACCGTTCGCGAAGCCCTCGCATACTTGTAAGGCGAAATAACCCCCAGGAGAAAAATAAAATGAACAAGAAAGTCGTTACCGTAATCATTGTGATCGTTGTGGTGGCTTTGTGTGCATTGGCCGTGATCTATGCGCCAAACATGCTGGAAGCTATGCTGCGCTTCCACAAGATACCGCAACACTAAATGAATAAACACCTGATGTAAATGAAGAGGTCCAAAATGCACACTCATACACATAGCCCCGAATCCGCGGCATCTACAGAAGGGCACTTGGTCAAGTGGGCGTCATTTTATGATGGATTAGTAAATATCATGACCCTTGGTCAAGCTCGCCGACTACGCTTCATGACCGTGAACCATGCTCTGCTTCAGTCCGGTGAAACTGCTCTTGACGTCGGCTGCGGTACCGGTGGCGTGACTATCCCAGCCAAACAACAGGTTGGAAATAATGGAAGCGTGGCAGGCATTGACCCTGACCCGGAGATGATCGCCGCTGCCCGCCGAAAAGCGCAACAGGCGGGGATTGAGATCGACTTTAGAGTCGGTGTGATCGAGTCCCTGCCTTTTTCTGATGCAACCTTTAATGTGGTAACTTCCAGTCTGATGATGCACCATCTGCCTGAACATTTACAGGTCGAGGGACTGGCTGAAATCTGGCGTGTGCTCAAACCGGGCGGGCGGATTTTGATCGCGGACGTGGTACGCCCAAGCACATCATCGTTCAAGAGGTTCTTCACTTCGCTGTTATTTCATCATGGTCATGGGGTTCAATTTGGGATCGAGGATCTGCCAAAACTGATGAGGCAGGCGGGGTTTGAAAAAGTGGAGCAACTGGACGCTCGCTTTCTGATCATTGGGTTTGTGCGGGCAAGTAAACCTGTCGTCTGATCCAGCTCTTCTCCATAACCTTTCAGGAGGAACTTTCCCATGAGTAGCTTCGATCAAACTGCTATTGAGCACACTTATCAAAATTGGGCCAAGGTGTACGAGTGGTTAACCCCAATTTACCTACTTGGTAATGAGAAACGTCTTCGCAGGGAAACTATCGGTTGTCTTCACTTGCAACCTGGTCAAACGGTTCTTGATATCGCCTGTGGAACGGGTCGGAATTTCCCGTTGATCCTTGAAAAAATCGGTCCCTCCGGAAAGCTGGTAGGAGTGGATTACACTGCTGCTATGCTGGACCGAGCCCGAGAGCGCGTTAAACGCGAAGGGTGGAAAAATGTGGAGTTGATCCGAGGTGATGCAGCTCGTATAGACCTGAAACGTAAGTTTGATGCTGCCTTGTGCACTCTGGCAATCGGTGTCATTCCCGATTATCACGGTGCGCTGGACCGTATGGTGGCACACGTTAAACCAGGTGGATGGCTGGTAATTGGCGATGCCAAACGTAGTACGCGCTGGTATGGCCGTCCCTTTAACTGGTTGGCAGATTTATTAGGGTATGGTGCGGCTGAAGATATGTTGCGACGGCCATGGGTATCGTTCCAAGAGATGCTCAACGATTTCCATTACGAGGAGTGGTTCTCGGGATTCTTCTACGTCGCTGCTGGAATTGCCCCTCTTATAAATAAGGCTTATAGCCCAGTGTCCAGACACAGCTAGTTTAGTTCAGACCGCGTCACATTCTGGTTGGATCAAGCCCGGCTCTTACTCGTCGGGCTTTCGTTTTAAATAGGTAGTTTTGCCTATATTAGTTGCGCTGATTTGCGCTTATGCCCTGAGGACGGGGGTGCTATATTGGAAACATGGATAAATTCGTCACTCTGAAAGGAATTTGACCATGTCCCTTGCGCGCCGTAACCTCTTTCAAGACAAAACCCGACTGGCATTGAGCATCGGCGGAGTGGCATTGGCTGTCATGTTGATCCTTATACTCAAAGGCTTTCTGACCGGGATGAATCGCCAGATCACTTCGTACATAGACAATTCACCCGGCTCAATCATCCTGGCTCAGGAAGATGTGGTCAATCTGCTCGGGGCAACCTCCTTGCTGCCAGAGGGAATCATTCAGAAAGCAGAAACAATTCGAGGCGTGGACGAAGCGATCCCGATCCTCTCGCAGTTTGTCATTCTCGACCTGCATGAAAAAAAACAACCTGCATACATGATCGGATATGATCCGAAGCTGGGCGGCGGGCCATGGGAACTGATCTCAGGAAGTGAGCCGCGCTCGAAACGAGAAATAGTCTTTGATCGTATTTTCGCTGACCGCCATGATCTAAAACTTGGAGATGAGGTCGAAGTGATGGGAAAAGATTTCACCATCGTCGGTTTGTCGAGCGGCACTACTTCTTGGATGACCAGTTTTTTCTTTGTTCGTAAACAAGATGCAGAGGATTTACTGCTGGCTCCGAATGCGACCAGCTTTCTTCTGCTGACAACCTCGGACGGCGCAAGTTTGGATGACATCCTTCGGCGATTAAACAATATATCCGGGGTCAACGCGCTCACCAAGAAGGATATGTCCGCTAATGACATCATTTTGTTCGCCAATATTTTCTCGGCGCCGCTCAAGCTGATGGTCGGCATTGCCTTTCTGGTTGGGACGATGATCGTTGGGTTGATCATCTACACCGCCACGGTTGAGCGTCAACGCGAGTATGGCGTCATCAAAGCCATCGGAGCGAAGAATCGCTTTCTCTATCAAATCGTGGTGACGCAGGCGTTGTTCGCATCGATAGCCGGATCAGCGCTCGGTATCTTGCTGGCGAACGGCGCGGCTCAATGGATTATGTCTGCCCGACCTCAATTCCTGATTGTCTTTGATCCTGTGGATAGCGTGCAGGCGTTGCTTGCCGGCCTGGGCATGGCGCTGATCGCCTCCATCTTCCCGACCCGCGTGATGGCCGGTCTTGCGCCGGCGGAGGTCTTCCGCAAATGATCAGGCTGGCGTTCCGCAACCTTTTTCAGAACAAGGTCCGTCTGGTCATCTCCGTCGGCGGAGTAGCCCTGGCATTGCTGCTCATCCTTTCGCTGGATGCCATTTTTACCGGCGTCGAACGGCAGGTCACAGCTTACATTGAATACAGTGGCGCAGATATTTGGGTCTCGCAGGCTGATGTGCGCAACATGCACATGGCCTCTTCGTCGTTGCCAGATTCCGTTGCAAGGAAAGTAAAGTTCGTTCCCGGCGTTGCCTCGGTCTCGCCCATCCTATATCTGACGAACAACGTGGTGGCGGGCGATGAAAGAAATCTGGCATACATTATCGGCTTGCCGGAAAATACTGAACTCGGCGGTCCTTGGGATATCTCATCCGGGCGAAGTCTGCCCGCTGAAGGTGAAGCGATCATCAACCGCGGTGTTGCTGAGAAATCCGGTATCGCATTGGGTGATGAGGTCGAGATTCTCGGTGATGAATTCAAAGTAACGGGTTTTTCTGAAGGAACGGCAAGCCTGGTCAACTCGGTGGCTTTCATATCAATGAAAGATTTTGAAGAGATGCGCGGCAGTTACGATACCATCAGCTTCCTGCTCGTGAAGGTGAGCGATGGAGAATCTCCAGAAGCTGTGGCTGCCCGCATCCAGACTCAGGTCAGGGATGTCACCGCCCAGACAAGAAACGACTTTGCCGCGCAGGAGCGTCAGGTAATCAAGGACATGAGCACGGATGTGATCACCATCATGAATCTGATTGGCTTTCTCATTGGGTTGGCGGTGATGGCGTTGACCGTATACACATCCACGCTCTCGCGCCGACGGGAATATGGCATGTTGAAAGCGCTCGGCGCGCGCAATACCGATCTCTACCTGACGGTGCTGGCGCAGGCGATACTAAGCGTGATTCTGGGTTTTCTTTTTGGGTTGGCTCTCACGCTTCTGCTGACTATTGTGATTCCCATCTTTGGCTCAAACCTGGTTCTTGAAGTCAGCCGTATCTCGTTGCTCAAGGTAGGCAGCGTTTCCCTGGTGATTGCCGCGATTTCAGCGATGCTTCCCATTCGTCAGATCGCCGGATTGGATCCGGCCATGGTATTTCGAGGCAGGTAAAAAATGACAAACTCTTCTTCTCAAGACGAGACTTTGCAAATCGCCCACGTCACCAAACGTTACGGTTCCGGTTCAACCGAAGTGACTGCCGTACATGACGTGTCTTTAACTGTTAGCCCGGGTGAAATCATACTCATCATGGGTCCCTCAGGTTCAGGCAAGACCACCCTGCTCTCCATGCTCGGCGCGCTGCTCAAGCCGACCGAAGGCGCGATCCAATTGAACGGCACAATCATCAGCGCGCTGGCGGAAAACCGCCTGCCCGATATTCGCCTCAAGCAATTCGGTTTTATCTTTCAGGATTTCAACCTGCTCTCGGCGCTGACCGCATTGGAGAACGTTGCCATTGTATCGGAACTCGCGGGATTCAAATCTGGTGAGGCGCGACGAAAAGCCGCCTCACTCCTGACCGAACTGGGGCTCGGCGAACGGTTGAATTTTCTACCCGAAAAATTATCGGGAGGCGAAAAACAACGCGTCGCCATCGCCCGCGCCCTGATCAACGACCCGGCCCTGATCCTGGCTGACGAACCCACCGCCAACCTGGACTCGAAGATCGGTCACGAGATCATGCGCCTGCTGCGGCGCATCGCCAAAGAGCAGGGACGCAGTGTCGTCATTGTCTCACACGACCAGCGCATCAAAGACATCGCCGACCGCGTATTGTGGCTCGAGGATGGAGAGTTCAAGGAAACGGTCACCATGGCGATTGACCCGGTCTGCGGCATGTCGGTCGAACGCGAGAAGGCGGTCAGCGCTGAATGGGAGGGAGAGATTTTTTACTTCTGCGCGCGCGGCTGCCGGGATGAATTTTTGAACGATCCACAGAAGTTTCTTCTTACGGCTTCGCAGGAGTCTTCAAAAAAGATTTAAGTTTCAATCCGAGATCATACGCAACCCCGTGCGCCATTTTGCTTATTCGTCTGAGTAGCAAAATGGCGCTGGTGATTCGTTTGCTGAGGCAATATCATCAAGCGAAGAACCATCAAGCCAAATGCGATCCACCATAAAGCCATTCTTCCATCAATTTCAACAACAAATACAAAGAACAAAATGAAGCGTACATTCAACATAATTTTGGTTGTTGGCTGTGTTATGTCCATCGCGGCCGCCTTTGTCATTTCAGTAAAGCCAGCGGGGACAACCGCCGCACCGACCGCCCTGATTGAGACGGCTGTCCTGCCTTCTCTACCACCGTTGAATACAAATCCCCCGGCCTCATTACAAGACACTGGAATTACACGGCACATACAATTGAAAACCATCATCCCGGAACGAACCAAAAACAAGGTAACTGAATATGTTGTACGAAGGGGCGATTCGCTTTGGTCAATTGGCCAACAGTTCGACTTGGAGCCAGAGACAATCTTGTGGGGCAATGAGAAGTTAAACGGAGCGGCAGGTATTCTAAAAATTGGTGATACCTTGAATGTCCTGCCGGTGGATGGCGTGCTTCATACGGTGCAGGATGGGGATACGCTCGAAAAGCTCCAGGAACTTCACGGGACACCAGTTGAGGAAATCTTTGAATTCTTAGGTAATAACTTCGATCTGACACAACCTCCGGAACTGACCATTGGCCAGCAGATCATCATTCCTAATGGATACAGTCCTATTTTCTGGTCGGAGGCGCGGCCGCCTGGCGCGGCTCAGACAGGATCAAGTGGAGGTTATCCCAGTGATGTTCCAAATCTTGGAACAGGCTACTTTATTTGGCCGGTCAACGGGTATACTCTTACTCAGGAATACTGGAGCGGCCACCCCGGGCTTGATCTGGCCACCGACTTCCGACAGCCGATTTTCGCCTCTGACAGCGGCACAGTGGTTTTCTCGGGCTGGGATGACACCGGGTATGGCGTTATGGTGATCATTGACCATGGCAATGGGTATCGAACCTACTATTCCCACAATGAGGCCAATCTGGTCAGTGCAGGGCAAACTGTCGCGAAAGGACAACAGATTGCCGAATCCGGCAGCACAGGCAATTCGACCGGTGACCATGTCGACTTCCGCATCCTTCTAAACGGCGCCTTCCAGAATCCGTTGGCCTATTTGCCATGACTAAAGCAATGAAATAGATATTATCCAAATGATTTCCATCTCTTCTTCGACACCTGACTCCTCTGCTACAGACGCAACACGTCGCCGTTATCAACGTCTCTCTCCATTTTACGATGCAATGGAAGGATTGGCTGAGCGGCGTTATCGCCCCTGGCGCACAAAATTATGGTCACAAGTACCAGGCTTGCGTGTCCTTGAAGTCGGTATTGGAACCGGCAAGAATATGCAGTTTTACCCTCCTGGCATTTCGATTACCGGTATTGATCTTACACCCGGCATGTTGCAACGCGCAAAAAAACGAGCCGGCAATTTGCGATTAAGGTCAAGGGTCGAGCTTCATCTCGGTGATGTTCAACAATTGGATTTCCCGAATGGTAAGTTTGATTCAGCCGTTGCCACCTTTGTTTTCTGCTCAGTACCTGACCCGGTGCTTGGTTTGTGTGAACTCAAGCGCGTGGTGAAACCCGGCGGAAGAGTTCTGCTCCTCGAACACATGCGCTCTCCTCACCCCATTATGGGAGCCGTGATGGATTTTCTCAATCCGCTAATTGTGCGAATGATGGGCGCAAACATTAATCGCCAGACAGTGGAAAATGTACGCAAGGCCGGGCTGGAGATCGAGCAGGTTGAAGATTTGGGAGCGGGCGGAATCTTCAACCTGATTGCGGCCCGTGTCCCCTCAAAATAAATCTGGTTTGAGCAGGCGATCTATGACTCATCTCTCACGACGCGATTTTCTTAAACTGAGTGCTTCGACTTTTACAGGTCTGGCATTTTCTCCATTCCTGCCTGATCTAGGAACTTTCGATGGTACAGAAAAGGTACGCGTGGCGACCAGTTCAGTCAGCGTCTACAGCGCTCCAAATGATCAGAGTCAGATCGTCGGACAATGGTTCAGAGATGAGTTGGTAAACATCTATGAAGAGGTAAACTCTGGCACACCGGCTTACAATCCAATCTGGTATCGTGTCTGGGGCGGATATGTGCATCGCGGGCGCCTGCAAAAGGTCAAAGTTCTTTTCAATGAACCACTGAAATCCTTCCCCGAAGGGACGCAGCAACTGGCTGAACTGACCGTGCCTTATACTCAGGCCATGCGTTTTACAAAAACCTACGGCTGGCAGCCAAACTTGCGGCTTTACTATGGGACGGTGCATTGGATGGATGGGATTGATGAAGGTCCCGATGGTCAGCCTTGGTACCGCATTCTCGATGAATTGGTCAAATTTCCCTATCACGTCCCGGCTAGCCACTTACGCCCGATCCCGTTCGAGGAATGGGCTGCCATTGCTCCGGATGTGCCGCTCGAAAACAAACGCATTGAAGTCAACCTAAGCACCCAGGTCTTAACCGCATACGAGTATGACAAAAACGTATTTCAAACCACCATTTCTTCCGGCATCCCGTCTGGGCGGCCCAGCCCAAAGGAACTCTCGACCAAAACCCCTAGCGGTGAGTTTCGTATTTTATCGAAATATCCCTCCAAGCACATGGGCAATGGAAACTTGTTTGCCGGCATTGAAGATTATGAATTGCCTGGCGTCCCCTGGACGAGTTTCTTTACCGGAACGGGAGTTGCTTTTCACGGGACGTACTGGCACGATAACTTCGGCATACCGATGAGCCGCGGCTGTGTCAACATGCGCATCGAAGAAGCAAAATGGCTGTTCCGTTGGGCGCGCCCATTTCACAAGTTTGACCGTATCTATACCACCGGTTACGGGACGCTGGTGATGATTACTCCCTAAATCATTAAACCCAACATATCGAAGCAGCGGGCGAATAATGGTTTTTCCCAATTCTATTGCGTAAATGATCCATTCAAGCGGGATATTTAAAGTGACATTTGTCATAAGCCATTTTGCTCATGCATCTATCTACTATCCCACACTATAATTGTGGGCAATCTGGTCGGCAGGAAAATTATTCTAGGCAGAGCATTGTTAATAAAGAGGTTTGATGAGCAAAAAACATAAGAGACAAAAACAAAGAAAGAATTTCCCCTGGCCGCTTGTTGTATTTGGCGGAATCCTGTTAATCCTTGCCGCATTTTTCTTCACCAATCAAGGCGGCGGGGATGGCGGTGGGACTCCCTCCATCGCGGTGGATCAGCAAAAGATTGAGTATGGCGACCAAAAGTTCGGCACTAACCTGACTTTCGCCATCAAAGTCACCAACACGGGTGATGGTACGTTGCGCTTCAAAGAAGAACCGTATATCGAAGTCCTGGAGGGGTGCTGACCTCCTCAATTAACCATCGGTTCGATGGTACTCAAGCCTGGTGAAAGCACAATCGTTGAATCTGCCGTCTTCATGATGCACGAAGGCATGGACGGTCCGCACAACTTCGGGGTTCATCTCAAAACGAACGATCCTGCAAATCCTGATCTGGTCGTGAATGTGCTGTCAAACTGGATACCTTAAATAAAACGATGAATCAAAACAGCGGCGCATATTTATTACGCGCCGCTGTTTCTATTTCGCAATCGGTAATGTGAAAGTGAAGGTACTCCCCTTTCCATCACCTGCCGACTCCACCCAAAGGTGCCCACCTTGCGCTTCGACAAGGGCGCGTGCAATCGTCAGGCCGATGCCGCTTCCGCCACCACTTTGACGTGAGCGCGATTTATCCACGCGGTAGAAGCGGTCGAAAATATGAGAAAGATGTTTGGGTGGAATGCCAATGCCCGAATCGCGGACAGCGATCTGAATTTCATCCCCAATTCGTTTCGCATTGATAGTAACCCGTCCGCCTTCTGGTGTATATTGCAAGGCGTTGCCTGTCAGATTCGTCAACACCTGCACGGCGCGGTCCTCATCGGCGAGGACATGCGGAAGGTCGGGAGCCAGTTCGAGGTCCAGAGCGATGCGTTTGGATTTGAAATGAGGGGCGAGTCGTTTGTTCACAGTCTGCACAAGGGTGGAAACATACAAAGATTGGATTTCCAGTTTATATGCGTGAGCCTCAACGCGGCTGAGTTCCTGCAGGTCATCCACGAGGCGATTGAGGCGATCCGCCTCGGCGTGAATTTGTTGATAGGTTTCATGGGTGGCGGGCAGAACGCCATCCATCAAGCCCTCCATCGAGCCTTTGATGGCGGTCAGCGGTGTGCGCAGTTCGTGACTGACATCGCCGATGAGACGGCGGCGCATGGATTCAATTTGATTCAGTTTTTCAGCCATTTGGTTGAAATACAATGCGAGCTGTGCGAGTTCATCTTTGCCATTCACTTGCACGCGTTCATCGTAATGTCCTTCTGAGATGCGCTGTGTAGCAAGCGACATGGCTTGTATGGGTGCAATCACACTGCGGCTGAGAAACAGACTGAATGCGATAGCCACAATCATAGCCGCCAGTGCCGCATACGTCAGAGCCTCATTGAAGCTGGCGCGGAAATCAACGTACAGTTGTGGCATTGAATTAGAGTTGCCAATTCCCTGGTTACCCATTCCCATGCCCATCCCACCGTCCATCATCCCCATGCCAGACATATGGCGATTGAAAGATGTCGGCAGGATGAACTGGCTGGCCATGATCAGCACTGCCACACCCACAACGATGATGGCGAGATAAGACAGTAGAAGTTTTGCGCCCAAATGACGGCGGAAGTAGTCGGTCATAATTCCTCACACTGCCTAAAGCGGCTCATCTTCAAAGCGGTAGCCCACGCTGCGCACGGTGGCAATCAGATCCTCGCGGCCCAATTTTTGGCGGACGTGCCCCAGGTGCACATCTACGACGCGTATTTCGCCGAAGTATTCGCCGCCCCAAACTTTTTCGAGTAATTGCTCGCGCGATAAAACGCGCCCGCGATTTTCAGCCAGCGCTTTTAATAGATCAAATTCGATGGCAGTTAACTCAATCGGATTTTCATCCACGCTGACGGTACGCGCGCCGACGTCCATTCGCAGATGACGGAAAGACAGCACGCTCATTTCGGACCCCGAGCCTGTTCCCGTTTGAATGCGCCTCAGCGCGGCTTTGACGCGCGCCGTCAACTCGCGCGGGCTGAATGGTTTCGTCACGTAATCATCCGCCCCGACAGAAAGGCCGACAATCTTATCGGTCTCTTCCGTTTTTGCTGTAAGCAGGATCACGTACACTTCTGATTCGCGGCGCAGGCGGGAAAGCAACTCGATCCCATCCATGCCAGGGAGCATGATATCCAAAATAACGAGATCGGGCTTGAAGGCGCGCGCCGCTTTCAAGCCCGATGATCCATCCAGCGCTGTGAAAATTTCATAGCCTTCGGGCTTCAGATAAGCCGTGACAAGATTCACGATGGATGGTTCGTCATCTACAACAAGGATTTTAGCCATAAGAGTTTCTCGATTTGCGATTTAAGGTTTTTGATTTTCAATTAGCGACACCTGCACTTGCGTGCGGTGCAAGTGTTGGTGATATTGTAACAAATGTTGGATAAAGAGAACGCGCCGAAAAGCATATCGTCGGCGCGTTCTCTTTATCAGCGTGATGAATATTACTCGGCTTCTTCGATAAACGTGCCATGCCAGGTGTGTAGGAAGATCTGTCCGCTGTAACCATTGACGCTCAACATGCCGATGATCTGGCCGTCCTTCTCGAAGTCGAGGGTGTAGTAGCCGTAGAATTGCATGGGATCAGTTGCGGCGGTTGCGCCCGCGTAATTGCTATTGAGATACTTCTGGGCATATTCCACAGCCTGTTCAGAAGTGACGATCATTTCAGCAGAGACCTTCGTGGATGGTGTAGTTTGATAATTCCAACCGCCCATCATGCCGTTGCCGCCCATCATTCCTCCGTGATTCAGACCGCCATACTTGAGATTCCACATCATGTTGGGGCCATATTCAGGGTATGCGATCTGCGAAACGGGGTCCACCAGCAATTCGAACGCGCCCAGGCCCGTCTCACTTTCCTTGACGATGACGTAGGCATGGTTGTCGAAGATCATGACTTCGCCCGTCTCCAGTCCTTGAATGTTAAGAGACTGAATGTATTTCTCTGCCGCGCCCTTGGCCTGGTCAACGGTCAGGGGTTTGACGTTGGAGTTGGTTCCGTTGTTCCAGCCGTATCCGCCCATCATGCCGTAACCACCGTTACGGTTCATCATGCCAGGGCCATACGCTTGGTTATTGTTCCAGCTGTTTCTAAACATCATGGAAGGGCCATACGCATTCGCACGAGCATACATGCTTCCAGCGAAAAAGACGCCGCCTGCCAGCACAAGAACTGCGATAACGATCAGGATCGTGCTTAAAGTTTTGTTCATGGATTATCTCCTATTATTTGCGATTCACACGTTTGTATGTCGTTTTATGACGCTAGTATAGGATTCTCCATTGAAGAAGGTGTGAAGCGACTATAAAGATATGGTAAAGGTTATTTTGGGGAAGATAAACATATTGCGGTTGATATGGATATCCATCATGGCGAGCCATGTGTCAATGGCACACGTATCCCTGTTTCAATGATCGTCGGAAGTGCAGCAGATGGAATGACCTTCGATGAAATTTTGGATGCATATCCTCAATTGAAAAAGGAATCCATTCAAGCAGCATTGGCGTATGCAGCTGACATTGTCCGTCATGATGTTTTCCTGCCACTTGCGGGATAAACCATGTCATGAGGTCGGAGGTAGGTGGTCGTCCTCTGACGCCTATTACCATAAGCCGCATGTTTAGCAAAATTGGCTAAACATGCGGCTTATGGTGAGCTTTTGTGGGCGCGGGGGGACTCGAACCCTCGACCTCATGTGTGTGATACATGCACTCTAACCAGCTGAGCTACGCGCCCGGGGAAGCAATTGAGATTATAGTATAGGCTTTTTGCTTTGGCAAGTATTATGGCGGGGGAAGATAACTCCAGGGGTTGACCTTCGAGCCGGCCATCAATTCAAAATGCAAGTGCGCGCCGGAAGAACGACCTGTGGAACCGATTGCCCCAATGCCTTCACCCTGTCCAACGCTTTGCCCACATCCGCGATAGACGGCGCTTAAGTGGGCGTATAAAGATTGAAAGCCATTGCCATGATCGATCATGATCATATTACCATAGCCGTAGTCGTTCCAGCCTGAATACACCACTACGCCCGCGTCCGCTGCATAAACGCCTTCGCCTTCATTGCCTGCAAAATCAACCCCATAGTGATTTGTCTCTGGAGAGAAATCGAAACCTGATAGATAACGCTTGTTGGTGGGGTAGACGTAAGTTCCGTATCCTACAGCGCCGCCGCTGACCGGGTCGCAGGCGCCCGCTCCCATTACGCGCGCAGAGGCGGGGTTTTCGCGCGTCACACCCAGCGGTGCGCTCCAGCTTACGAATTCCCTTTTTCCATTGGGGATGATCAACCAGGTGCCATTCTTAATATTTGCATTGTTATAGTCGCCAATTGTGTTCGGGTCAATATGGTTGCCTGGGTATTCGATAATGTCTGCGGCTGTCACACCGTAGAATTCAGCCCAACTTCCGAATGTAAGCCCGCCGAGCCATTCCCAGTACACGCCATCCACAGGCAGGATGTTCAATTCCTGAGAGGGTCTCAGCGAGTGCGGGTTATCCTGCAAAATATTGTAATTGCCCCATAAAATGGTTTGTGGTTCAAGCCCAAATTTTTCAGCAATGCCAAAGACCGTGTCGCCTTCCTGCACGGTATAGATGGTTATTTCCTGCCGCGGGCGGGAGGGGACATTGGTATGGATTTGCGCGGAGCGCGAGATGCCGTCAACGATGGGAACATCCAGAGCAGGGATCAAGCCTATATCCACAACGGCGGTCGCGGCGGGACCTGAGTCCTGTGCCGTATTTTCGGTTAGTGGGCTCTGCGCTTGACCATAAAAAGCCTGCACAAGCAAAACCACAAGGATAATTGCAAGGATCGAGAACAGGTTGGTCCCGATCCGCAAAAGGGACTCGCCGAGTCCCATGCCCACCAGGTTATCCATCCAGCGCGTAAAAGAACTGCGCTGCCGGAATGGTATATCTGTCGTTTTTTCCCGATCTTTGCTTTCAGGGTTTGGAGCGTCTTCTTTAAAATCGTTTTGCATGGTTTTCATCATAACATGGGCAAAAAATCAGAGTCAAGGAGGCGGATAAACACTTATTTTGCCTTAATCAGGAGATCGGAAAAACAGGCGCACAAATACAATTCCAAGCAGGCAAGTCACACCGCCTGTTAGGATGGCGGTTTGAACGCTCCAGGTCTGTGCGATCCAGCCGATCATAATGCTCCCAAAAGGCGCCACGCCCTGCAATGCCCAGAAATAGATGCTGAACACACGTCCGCGCAATTCATTCGGCACAAGCATTTGGATCGTGATGTTCATGCTGATCAATTGCGCCACTGTGCCCCAGCCAATACATGCCAGCAAAACCAACGCAACAGGGGTGTTCATGGTCATGCCAAGCATAATGACTGGAAAAATAAAAGCGATTTGCCCCCACAATAAGATTTTGTTTTTATTTGTAGAACTAAGATAAGCCATCATGAAAGCGGCGATCACGGCGCCTACACCTTGTGCCGTGTAGAAACTGCTGGTGCGGGCAGCGATCAGCGCTTCCGTATCGAAAGCGGTCTTTAATACATCGCGCGCGAGAGCAGGGATTTGCTGAAGCAGTGGAATACCGAAAAACCCCAACAATGCAGACATGAGAACAGCAGATAGGACGACTGCATCCTGACGGATGTAGCGAAGTCCCTCTTTGAATTCGCTGCTCATGTTTTGTTGTTTATAGGCTTCATCCTCGAGACTTCGACTGCGCTCAGCCCGGGCCTTGAAACTGGTGCGCGCAAAGAACAGACCGATGATCACGAACACAAAACTAACCCCATTTGCCAGAAAGACACTCCCCTCGCTTCCTGTTGAGGCGATCAGCCATGCCGCCCCAAGCGGACCTAGCACCCGTCCCAGATTGAATGCGGTGGTTTGCAGGGCAATTGCGCTGGGTAGTGACTCCCGCCCCGCCAGTTCGATCAGCATGGCCTGACGCGCAGTCACCTCTACTGCCACGGCGGAACCATAGAAGAAAGCCAATGTAACCACGTGCCAAATTTGAATTTGACCTGTAAAAGTGAGGAATGCCAGCCCAAACCCCTGAATGGACATTATGGCTTGAAATAAGATCACGGTTTTACGTTTGTCCCAGCGCTCCACCAGCACGCCGGCCGGCAATGCAAATAACAAGGTGGGCAGGGTGTTTGCGAATCCGATCAGTCCCAAATCCAGCGGGCGGCCTGAAATGCGATAGGCCAGGTAAGGCAGGGCTGTTGCCTGCATCCAGGTGCCGATGACGGAGATGAATTGACCGATCAGGAACAGGACATAATCACGTGAGGCGAGCGCCGGGAAGCGGCTGATCAGCCAGTTTTTCAGGGTTTGCATATTTGATTTCTGGAGTCCATCAGCTTGCTGATGGATAGTTTAGGAAGCAAGCTGCCTGACTCAAGAATTACCGATTAAGACAGAGGTACGACACATTCGGGACGGTCATTGCCAGGTTAGTTTACCAATGTAGAGACAGGGTATGCGGATATTTTGTCAACCGTGAGTGTAAATCGTCCGCACATATAATGCTCCTTTTGAAAAACAGTACTCCCTGCTTTAAATGTAGATCTTGGGACGCAGATAAACGCTGAGAACTGCAGATGAATTTTCTTGGATCAGCGAAGATCAGTTTTGATCAGCGTCCTGCTTGAATTTGTATGCTCGAAAAACTTTGTGGAAATGCGGCAGACAGGGCGCGCTTAATTTTTTAACTTCCTTGCATCGCCGTCGCGCATGGTTATGCCGATGGCATCCATATGTTCCAGTAAAGCTTGTATGTATTTCCTGGTCGTATCGAGCATATCGCGCACTTCGGCAAGCGTGATCCGCCCTTTTTGTTGAATTGCTGTTCTGATCCTTTCAACCATTTCTTCATAATCTTTTTTGCGAAAGATGACGTCCTGCGAGACAGGGATCAGCTCGCCCATTTCGATCAAAGCATTGATGACCTCCTCGCCGGCCTGCGCCTGACATTCCCTGACGCTGGGCGTGGCGTACGGAGTCTTCTCGAACCTTCGCATCAATTCCTCGACCTGGACCTGCTGGCTGGCCTCGAACTTGATCTCATGCCCTGTGAGGGATACCGCTGCCCTCGTGTCCGTCAATACATTCGATTCCGCGAGCTTCTTTATGGCTGTATTGAAAATACGCGCAGTGAGTTTGAGCCTGCTTTTCATTTCCTCGCGCGGAATGCCGCGCCTTAATGGAAATTGTTTGTGAAAGGTGTTGAGAATATTTTCAACGCGTCCGCGCAGTTCGTTCCAGTCAGGGAGCGCAATCGCAAGCGAATCACTTTGTATGCCAGGGTCGCCAGCCTCCAAATGGACAAGTTGGCCGGTTTTGGTTAATTCTTTCACAGCCGCATCAGCAGTGGCCGCATCCAATCGGGATTTGGCGACGATCTCTTTCAACGACGCAGCATGAAGGGACAAAGCCGCCTCCAACAGCACTTCGGCAGGGGAGCCTTGAGCAAGAGATTCTAAAGATTTCAGCACACTCTTATCAAAGCGCTTGTGCCTGCCTTTGGGTTGATGATCAATCACCGCACCGCCGCCAAGGGTTTCACCGGGGGACGGACGGCGCAGGATGTAACGATCTCCGCGCACAGTGACGAGAGGCTCACGCAGTTCAAGTTGGATCCAGCCTTCTTCGCCTGCGATGAGTTCCTCCGTGCCGAGCAGGCGTACTATTGCGATGGTCTCACTCGCGCCCGCAAAGAATTTCACCTCATCGCCATGTTTGATGGACGTGGAGGCGTCCTTGAGCAGACGAAAGCGCGCGTCAATTCTGCGTGTGGTTTGATATTGATTTGGATATGTCACCACCTTCCCGCGGCGGATCGAGCCCATATCCACCCCTGAAATATTCACTGCTGTCCGCGAACCCGGCAGGGCTTTTTCTTCTTTCTTCTTATGCGTTTGAAGCCCTCGAATTCTTCCCTTTGATCCTCCTGGCAAAATTTCCACTTCATCGCCGATGGAAAGATGACCATCGCTGAGGGTGCCTGTTACGACGGTGCCGAATCCGCTCATGCTGAAGACGCGGTCAATTGGCAGGCGCGGACGGCCGATATCCAGACGGGTGGGTTTTTGTTGAAGAAGAACTTGGAGACTGGAGATAAGTTTCTCGAGTCCTGTTTTATTTTTTGCAGAGACTCTGACAATTTGGGCGTCTTCGAGGACGGTGTTTCTCACGGCGGAGCGAATGTCTGTTTCCAGCAGATCAAGCCACCCTGGGTCTGAAGCGAGGTCTGTTTTTGTCAGGACGATCAATCCGGCGGGGATCTGTAATAGATCCAGAATCGCCAAATGTTCTTTTGTCTGCGGCATGACACCTTCATTAGCGGCAACGACGAGCAGCGCGGCGTCAATTCCGCTGATGCCTGAAAGCATGTTCTCAATGAAATCGCGGTGACCGGGCACATCCACAATGCCGACTTCCTCACCGCTGGGGAGGGTGAGCCAGCCGAAACCGAGTTCGATGGTCATTTCGCGGGCTTGTTCTTCTTTGAGACGGTCGGGATGTATGCCCGTGAGCGCTTCAATTAATGTGGATTTGCCATGATCTACGTGGCCTGCAGTACCGATAACTCTCATGAGTAGTCATTTCTTTCCTCTTTCGTCTTTCTTTTGAATGAAAGAAGAAAAACGAAATATTATCTTCTTTTTACTTCTTCGTCTTCTTGCCATGCCCCATGATGCGTTGATAGGATGTCATCCATTCGTGCACGACATTCATCATTTCCTGCAATTGCTTTTCTGAGGTGTCTGTGGTTTGATGCATTTGGTCTTGCAAAACCTGGGTGGCTTCGTTTAATTCAGTCAGGCGCTCTTCCGCTTTTTGAACATTCTTCCGAATATCGCGCATGGATTCTTCGGAGGAAAGGCTGTATCCCGTCCAGCGTTTTTGGTCATCTGTCTTGAAACTGACCCATTCCTGCCGCAGTCGATCTTCAGTGAGGCGCTGCATTTCTGTCACCTCATTGATTCGTCGTTCAAGTTTTGTATTGAGTTCAAGATAGGTCTCCTGCGCCTTTTTTGCACCGCGCAGGACATCATCCAGTTTTTGAACGTGAGCATCTATGTTTTCGGCCTCCTTTTGGAAGGCGTCGTACTTATCCCTCCATTCCTTCCAGGCACGGTTACGGTCAATCTGTTCCAGGGCTTGTTTTTCGAGAAAGGCAGTTTGTGCCTGCTTGCGTTCCAATTCGGATGCAAGCAGTTCGGTAAAGCGGTTTTCGATATGACGGATGCCGTCGGCGTTGACGGCCGATTTTTCACGGCTATCATCAATCCGTTTGCGGAGAGAGGTCATTTCACCTTGGATGTCTGCAATCCGTTTCAGGTCGTTTTTGCGGGCTTCTTCAGATGCTTTAATGGCAAGTTGAACATCTTCGTTGGAACGTGTGGCTTCTTCAATCCGTGTTTTAAGGTCGTTTACATTGTTTAAGACACGCTGTATTTCATCAGTTCGTTCTTTGTTATTTTTTTTTATTTCAGTCAAATTAACGCTGGTTTTAAGTTGAGTGACAACCTGGTTAATGTCACTTAATTCCGCCTGCACCTTTTTTGCAGAAAGGAGTTCCCTGCGCGCGTACGCTTTATCGTTTTCCTTGAGAAGTTTGACAAAATCGGTGCGTTGTTTTGTTAACAGTGCTTCGAACTGTTCTGAGCGTTTTGCGGCGGGGGCAATCTCTGTAACTTGCTTGCTGAGCGTTTTGAGCTGCCCGGAGAGGGCCTTGACCGATGTTTCAAATGAAGTCAAGCGTTCGCTCAGGATAGAGAGCGAGTCTTTGCTGGTGCGTTGTTGTTTTTCCAGCCAATCAAGAC
Organism: Chloroflexota bacterium; assembly: GCA_016866215.1. Classification (GTDB taxonomy): domain Bacteria; phylum Chloroflexota; class Anaerolineae; order Anaerolineales; family Villigracilaceae; genus Villigracilis. Next base: position 33,052 of record VGNE01000020.1, read on the forward strand.
GATTGACGATTTGTTCGAATTCCATGTTGCTCTCCGATAATTATTTGGGAATTAAGTGAATTAAATTATAGCACGCTCGCATAAGATGTTCATTGGCCAAGATGCTCGAACAGAGATGGCAGGTTGGCAAGAAATGGTTGTAATGCCTGCGGGAAAATTCCCAGGATGAAAAGTCCGAATATGCCTAACGCGAGCATGGTCCTTTGGGTCAGGCTTTCGTTCATGCTCCATGATTTGCCCTGATCTGCCATGACGAAAACGGCCAGTGTGCGGAGGGCGCCAACCAGCAGTCCTAGCATTCCCAAAAAGACCCAAAAGGAAGTGCCGAGAGATTGACCTGCCAACTCCCCCCAGATTGCCAAGCGCGGAGGGAAACCCACAAGCAGGGGGAAACCTGTCATGGAGAGATGTGCGAGAATAAGCGCGGCTGCTGCTACAGGGTAAGTGCGAGCCAGCCCCTGCACTTCGTTGAAGCGTAATGAATAAGCTTTGCGCTTAATGATCGAAAGCGCCAGCGCCCAAACAGTCAATTCCAGTCCACGCGATATGAGAATCAGGAAGGTGATGGTGACGATCTCTGAAGACTTTAATCCCATAACGAGAATCAATAACCCGGTCTCTGCGATGGCGGCATAGCCCAGGATGCGCCCTATGTGGCGCTGCAGGGATGCAAAGATGCCGCCACTTGCCACCATGAAGACGCCCGTAAATTGGATGCCGTTGGAGAGTTGAGAAGAATTGCGCAGCCAGGCGTAATGGTCCAGAAAGCTGAGCGCAAAGATGACTATGAAAGTGGGCAGGGCCCAGAGCAGGAATCCTGTTACATAGGGCGAAGATTCTTCCATCAACATGAGTATCCAATTGTAGAGTGGGAAGACAGCCAGCAGGAATGCAAATCCCAAACCAAGTACTATTCCTGCTTGTGTGGTGGCGCCGAGGTCGCCCGGGTTGGCTTCCACACCAGCCAGCATCCATCCAGAAAAAAGAATAAAAGGCATGGCAAGCGTTTGATAGATGAGGAAACGAACCGGGCCGCGCCCGGGTTTTTGATAGGGAGGCACCAGCAATGGAACGACCAGCATGGCCGCCATTTCGAGCAGCAACGCCGCATATAGAAACGGTTCGACTGCGATGGACGCAGTTAATAATGCGATGATCATTAATCCTAAGGAGACGAAGCGCCTGGAGGTCCCGGAGGCTTCCGTGCCCAGGAACCATAATGCGGATATTCCATAAACGACGACGAGCAAAGGCCTGTCTGCTGTGTTGAATTCAAAACTGCGCCCAAAGAATTGAATCGATGGCGAAATTTTTATTGAGATTGAACCGAGCAGGAGCGCAATGTCAATCGGCAAGACCATAGCAATCAATGCCAATACAGACGCTGTGACTCCCCCGATCAGCGCAGAAGAGCGTTCGCGTAAAATGAATAAGCTGAAGATCCCCACAAAGAAGGGGATCGCTATCCATATAATGGGAGCGCTCATCGGTCATCCTCCATTTCAAGCGGGGACGACCCAGCCATCAGGAGATAGGAGCCGATGATTCCAAGCCCTAAATTCACTAATGCAAGAAATCCTGTCACAAGGATCGAGCTTTCCACTGCTCCGTATAAAATTTCAAAACCCGCCAACAGGGTCAGAAGTCCAATCGTCACGCGCCAGGGATCAGAGGTTACGCCTAGATGTACCATACCTGCGCCGATTAAAAGTATACCCCCGCCGATGACCGGCAATCCCAATCCGGGGATGGCTGCTTCGATGCTCAGTGTCGAACCCATTGTGATCAGTGCGACAATGCCCATCAGAATGGCCGTGAACCCTTGCCCGCGCGGCCAGAAAGTGTCTTCTTCATGTTCCAAATTGGTTAAACCCAGGCGGGTGATGCCGAGGACTGCGACCACCATCCACCCGGTGATCAATTTTGCGGAACCCATTGCGAAAGGCAGATGGCGGGTCACCAGCCAGGAAGCTGCTAGGTATTGCACAGCCAGCGCCCCGAGACCCACACGCCAGTCTCTATTAATAAGGATGGTGGTGGCAGTTGTGAGGATCAAGCCTACCGAGATCCAGGAGATGATGTCCATGACCATGTTATGGAGTCCCGTTTCTTAGTAATGAAACAAATAAGGCCAGGAAGAGCAATGTCCACAGAATGCCGCCTTCGCCTTCGAGCGTCACAATGATGGCTTGACTGATCCTTTCAAGTACGCGGTATAGCGACCCCAGCCCCTCATCCAAGTCATTCAAGAGTGACGTAGTGGATGTTGTGACCCAGTGGGCGCGGATGGGGTTGAGGACGCGAAAACGTGGTATCGCCCAAACCAGCCCAAAGGTCAGGAGTGAAGCGATGACGGCTTGCAGCCAGGCGCCGACCTGGAAAGCCCCGCCCCAGCCGATCCATCCCAATAGAAATTGAAGAGCAATGAGCAGGATAATTCCAGATGAGTATACAGTGCGTGTCCAGCCTGGCTGCGCATCGAGTGTGTCACGCCCCGCGGGGCGGAGGGCATGGCGGATAAATCCTGCGATGACCAGGGCTTGCGCGATGATGACGAACGGGATGAAGAATCCCAAACTGCCAAGCCAGGCGCTGGCTGTCAATGAAAAAGGTAAAGAGGAAAGACTCCATGCGCCGAGCAGCATGATGCGGTTTAACCAGACATGTTGAACGGATGCAAGAAAGAGCGCCCCGCCTACGAGGAGCAATGCGCATCCCCAGGCAACAGCCCCCAGTGGATTACCGCTCAGCGAGGCAATCACCGAAAGTGAAGCGAGACTGATGATCCAATAAGGACGGCCATTTAATTCTTCAGGCGCACGTAACCACATCCAGCCGCCGTAGATCGCGGCCGTCGTTGCAAGCATCAGTAGGAATGGTGTGGCAAAGGAGTCCAACCCTCCGGCAGGAATACGCCCCAACAAGATCAGGCTGGATGCCGCAGAAATTAAGCGCAGCGCTGTTCCAAAACCGCGCCTCAAGATTGATTCAGTTGAATAGGGTAAATGTATTGGAAGCACACCCAGCCGCAAGCCCGCCGCGACCACCAGATATAAGCCGGAAGCCGGTGACATGGATTGGAAATCAAAAACGCCTCCCCCTGATATACTGACAATGCTTGCCCACAACAATGCACCAATTCCCAAGGCGCGCGCTGAAAAAGACATCACAACTTTTTTATTATTCGCAGATCCATCCACGGAGCCCAGCTGGGTCAATAATTCGGTGATATCCAATGCCGCCCATACCAATAAAAGAGTTAGGGGATTGTTCGTCGTAACAGCCAGAATGCCAAGCCCGCCCAACGCAAGCGTCCCGACCCAGGCAAAGGAATTAACGAAGACCGGCCTCGTGACCGAAGTCAACAATATCGACAGGGTTAAGCCAGCGATGCCAAATGCAAAGGGCCATGAAATACCATCCGCCTGAAAGAGGATTGGCGTTGTAAACAATCTGACCGGTTGCCATGCAGGCAACACAAGGTCAAATGGCATCTGCGCCAGCCAGATGAATACACTCGCCAGCGCCAGCATTGCGCCCCCGACCGCGACCAGCCAAGTGTAACGCGCATTGGGTTGTACCACGCGCAATACAATCAATGTCAACGCGGTGACAAAAAGTAAAAGGCAGGAAATCAAGATCAACATGGGAGAATGCAATTGTATCAGTTTTATCCCTGAGGGGCTTTGCCCCTTTAACTCCTTTTGCTTTTGGTACAATCACCATCATGACTTTTCAACGACACAGACTCATTGGATATAAAATAACATACTGGACATTGATCAGCCTGCTCAGCGCTTCATGTGCCGTCCTCGCCTCAACGCCTGCGCCGACGCCTGCCCCTGTTTTCCCAAACATTCTTCCAACGCTGACGCCATTCCAGCCCGCCCCTGAAAATTCTCCTGGTACTTACTTTGCGATCACAACCCCGCAGCCCGCGCCGACCTATACGCCCTATCCTACAAAATATGTTGTGGTTGAGAATCCTTCTGCATTCGTTCAACTTTCTCCTTCCCCGGAGATCAACTCACTGGTTATCAACAATCCATTAACAGGCTTGCCAGTCAATGATCCGTCCTTGCTGCAGCGCAGGCCGCTCGCAATTAAGATTGCCAATTCGCCGGATTATGTCCGCCCGCAATCCGGGTTGACACTGGCGGATGTGGTCTATGAATATTATATTGAATGGGGCGATACACGTTTTATTGCGGTCTTTTACAGCAACGATTCTTCTCGTGTGGGACCTGTGCGTTCGGGCAGGTTTTTTGATGAGCACATTGCCCGCATGTATCATGCCTTCCTGATGTTCAAAGGCGCTGATCCGCGCGAATTGAATTACTTGCAGGGAACTGACATCAGCGAATTCCTCATTACCGTGGGAATTGGCTCCTGCCCGCCCTATTTTATTGGTCCTTATAAACGCGAATCCTACAATAATGTGTTTTTCAATTCAACAAAATGGCCGGCCTGCGCGAAAAAAAAGGGACTGGATAACTCGCCGCAAACGCTAAGCGGAGGCTTTTTTACTTCGGACGTGCCTGAGAGCCAATTGCAGGCAACGCGGATATATTCTTTCTACTCGGTTTATAGCTATAACTATTGGGAATATGATCCCGCCACGAATAACTACATCCGCTATTCGGAAGCGAATGACATGATTAAAGGAAAGCCGGAAGCGTATGCCGCTCTTTCAGATGCCCAGACGGGATTGCCAGTCACTGCCGCGAACGTGGTTGTCTTGTTCGCGCCGCATATATTTTCGAATACATTTAACGCAGAGGATGAGGTATTCAGCATTGATTTGATAGATTATGGAAATGCAATGGTCTTTCGCGATGGAAAAGCGGTACCAGCACATTGGAATCGGATGCAAAGAGACCAACCGATTGTGCTGACTGATTTGGCTGGAGCCCCGATCTATCTACGCCCGGGGCGCACCTTCTATCAGGTGATGGGTACTACCTCTACTTACACTCAGGATGGAACGAACTGGCGTTTTGTGTTCCAAACCCCATAAGACATGAGATAATGGTTGAAATATTGAAATCCCTGCCTTAACCGGAGTTTCCCATGACCTTTGATCCTGTTTTTATCAGCAGTTTAACCCTTGTGTTGACCGCATTCGGTGGCGCATTTCTGGCCGCGTTGTGGATCAGCCTGGTGGTGTGGACGTATCGAGACATCCGTGCGCGTGCAAGAGACCCGTTGGTCAAAACACTGGCGGCCTTGCTTGTGGCGGTCATGAATTTGCCAGGTGTGTTGGTTTATCTCATCTTGCGCCCGCCGCGTACCTTGGAGGAGGAATATCAACGCACGCTGGAAGAAGAAGCCCTACTTCAAGCGTTGGAGGATCTTCCGCTTTGCCCGGGTTGTGAGCGGCGTGTTAAAGAGGATTGGCAGATCTGTCCCAATTGCCATACCAAATTAAAGAAATCCTGCCATCACTGCTTGAAGTTCATGGAATTGTCGTGGAACCTTTGTCCGTATTGTGGAACGCCTGTGCCGGGCATGCGTTTGGAATCCAACAGTATAGATGAGGCTTTGCGCGGCATGAAAACGAATGAAAATACCGGTGATGTGGAGGTTGATTCTTCGTCCTGAGCGGAGCTGCACGTACTACGCGGCGCAGTCGAAGGATAGGTGCCATAAAAAACATATTTTTCAAGTCGCTTGCGCTTCGACTTCGTTCAACCGAAGCATGTCCTGACGGTTCGACTTTTGCCCACCGTGTCGAAGGGAACACAGCCTCACTCCGTTCACATTGGCCCGACACTTGCGCCGTACGCCAGTGCGGTGTGTTTTTTCGGGAGCGAGGATGCAGTCTAAGAACAGGTTATTGTGAAGGTTAAAAAATGAAAATAGAATCGATCACGCTCCATCATATTTCCATGCCTTTGACCGCGCCCTTTGAGACATCCTTTGGACGCGAGACCGATCGGCAGTGTGTCATTATTCAAATCCATTCCGAGGGACTGGTCGGTTATGGCGAGTGTGTCACCACCCGTGACCCGGGTTATAACTATGAAACCACCGGAACGGCTGTTCATATTCTCAAGGATTTTGTTGCGCCGTTAATTCTTGGCAAAGATGTAAAAGATGCGCTTGATTTCCAAGAGAAAATCTCAGGCATTCGCGGGCATTACCTTGCCAAAGCGGGCGTCGAAATGGCGATCTGGGATCTGCTTGGCAAGCGGGCAGGCAGGTCATTGCGCGAGTTGCTGGGAGGCGCGCGCGAAAAAGTTGAGGTGGGAGTCTCCATCGGGATTCAGGAATCAGCTCAAAGCTTGGTGCGAAGCGCGACGGATTTCGTCAAGCAGGGCTATGCGCGGGTGAAGATCAAGATCAAGCCGGGCCGGGATGTTGAAGATGCGGCCGCAGTTCGCAGGGAATTTCCAAGCCTGCGCTTGCAGGTGGATGCGAATTCCGCCTATTCAATGGAAGATGTGTCCAATCTTAAGCCCCTGGACAAATTAAATTTACTGCTGATCGAACAGCCGTTGTTTGAAGACGATATTTGGGATCACCATAAATTTCAGGCGCAATTTGAAACGCCGGTTTGTTTGGATGAAAGCATCCTCACACCGCGCCACGCGCGCTATGCCATTGAAATGAAGGCCTGCAGAATCATTAACATCAAAGCCGGCAGATTGGGCGGGTTGAGTCGGGCTGTGATGGTGCATGACCTGTGCCAGCAGCAGCATATGCCCGTTTGGTGCGGCGGCATGTTAGAGACGGGCATCGGCCGCGCTTCAAACCTGGCGCTGGCTTCACTGCCAAACTTTGTTTTGCCCGGCGATGTTTCTGCCTCGGATCGTTATTATGCGCGCGATATCACCCATGAACGTTTTGTGTTGAATTCAGACTCAACCATTGACGTGCCGCGCGGCGCAGGCCTTGGTGTGACAATTGATGAAGAGGCGTTGAAGTCGTATTCATTGGGTCAGATAAAATTGAATGAAAATCCATAAACCGATTACTGTGGGAGTTTTACAGCACGAAGTGTACAGCTTTCTTCGTGCTGTTATTTTGAATAGGCAATTATATTCCTGCAAGACTTCCGAAGGTTGAGATTAAGATTTCACATGAAGAAAATTTTCTTATTCCTGATTTGTATTTCAATTCTCATTGCTTGCGTCCCCGCTGAAGTCGCAACATTGACTCCTTCACCACATCCACCTTTGCCAACCGAAACAATTACGCCGATGCCCGCGGCGTTGTGGGTCAGCCCTGCTGTGCCAAATGATTTGCGCCTCATCATGCAATCATGGGATATCCCGCTCGTTGATGACCCCGCGCTCGCCACGCAAAAACTGGATGTATCTGAGGCGACGCCAAGCGCATTGTGGATTTATGTCCTCGTTGCGCCGTTTCCTACAATTACGGATGATGTGACCTCCGACGATTTGATCTCTGCCTGGAAGGGCGCTTCAAACGGGACTTTGAGCGGGCGCCCGTTACTCATGGCAGAATCCACCTTGAAGGCGTTGACTGCTTTGTGGGGCGAACCAGCCCGGGGTGTGATGCGCACTGTTCCAGCCGATAAACTGCTGGATGAAGCATGGAGCGATATGTCCAGTTGGGCGATTATCCCGTTCGAGGAGATCAATCCAAAATGGAAAGTGTTGAGCGTGGACGGTCAATCTCCCATCCATAAGGATTTTGATGCGGAGTTGTATCCGCTGAAAATAAATTTTGGTTTATCAGATCCTAAATCATTTGCATTGCCTGAATCGAATCAGGATGCCTCAAAATTAGCCACGGTGGTTTTAACAGGCGTGACGGCGCTGGTGCGCGCAACGGCATTCACGATGGAACAAAAAGGCGTGACGCGCCCCGGCGAGCTGATCCACGATTGGTTGTATAACGCAGACGTGACTCACATCAGTAATGAGGTGGCTTTCGATAAGAATTGTCCATACCCAAAGCCGGGATATAAAAATTTTATTTTGTGCAGTGACCCGAAATATTTTGAATTGCTGAAATATGTCGGGACGGATATCATCGAATTAACGGGTGATCACTTTACAGATCGCGGCACACAAGCCATGCTGGATACATTGGAGTTGTACAGGCAAAACAACCTGCCCTATTACGGCGGCGGCGCCAATGCAGAAGAAGCGCGTTTACCTGTGTTGATGGAAATAAACGGCAATCAACTCGCGTTCACCGGCTGTAATGGCAAGAAGGCTTATGTTTTTGCAAAAGCAACAGCAACCTCCCCCGGCGCAGCGGATTGCGATTATGACTATTTCAAAAAGCAAATCGGTGAGTTGAAGGCGCAGGGATATATGGTCATCTTCACTTTTCAGCATGAAGAGTGTTATCACCCCGGTCCGTGTTATGCGCATGGCGAGGATTTTCGCAGTATGGCGGATGCAGGCGCAGTGGTGGTCAGCGGCAGTCAGGCGCATTATCCGCATTTGATGGAGTTTCGCGGCGACTCTTTCATCCATTATGGCTTGGGAAATCTTTTCTTCGACCAGATGACCTACACGCTCCCGGATGGCAATGTCATAGATGAAACCCGCCGCGAATTTATTGACCGCCATGTCTTTTATGACGGCCGCTACCTCGGCGTGGAATTGCTAAGTGCGATGCTGGAGGATTTTTCACGTCCGCGACCGATGAATCAGCGCGAGAGGACGGCCTTTCTCTCCGATTATTTTTATTACAGCGGCTGGGCGCCGCTCTTGCCGACGCCTGTTCCCCAGCCAACCGTCACACTCACACCGATTGTGCTGCCTTAGGTTCGATAAATTCTTTGCTCCAGTACAAATGTCGTTGCGAGTAAAACCACAGCGAAAAAGCGACGCTGTTCAAAGCGGAAGAAACTTGTAGCGTGCGCGCTTCGACTGCGTTCGGACGATAGTGCTGCCCTCACTCCGCTCAGCGAGGAGGCTCCTTCGTCCTGAGCGGAGGGTTGAGCGTTCTTGCTCTCCCTGGCGCTGCCCGTCACTACAGTCCCCGAAGCGGAGCGAGTGGGTGGGCAGAGGTATGCCCGAAGCAATCTCCGGTTAAGCGGAAGGAACTACTTGATGAATTTTTTTCGTTAAATCGGGGATTGCTTCGCGAAGCCTGTCCTGATGGTTCGACTTTCGCTCACCGTGTGGAAGGGTGCGCTCACAACAACATAGTTGAGGAGTTTGTACGGACGAGAAATAAATTTACAATCTTTTTACATGCATGCCACACGCACTTAACTTGCTTCACCTAAAATCACATCGTAACCTAAAGGAGGCTTACGATGAAAAACATGTTCAAGAAAACTATTTTGGCGGCATTGGCCACCGCCCTCGTCTTTGCCGCATTCCCTGTGACCACTGCTTTTGCCGCAAAGGATCCACCCCCCGCGAGCGGTGAGTTGACCACGGAAAGATTGGAACGGATTTGGGCGCGTCAGTTGCGGAGGTATGAACGGCTTGGTAAAGTATTCAATGACATGGATGCTCATATTGCCAGGTTTCAAGCAGGGATTGACAAAGCCGCTGAAAATGGCAAGGATGTCTCTTCTTTGCAAGCCGCGCTGGATGCTTACGAATCCGCATTGAAAGCCGCGCAACCGGCCTACGACAGCATTAATGGCATCGTCAGCTCGCACCAGGGATTTGATGAGAATGGCAAGGTAACAAATGCTGAAAAGGCCAAATCCACAGTGCGGGAAATGCGCGCGAAAATGCAGGAGATCAAATCTTCGATGGACAGTACTTTCAAGGCTTTGCGCGAGGCCATGAAGGCATTCCGTGAAGCGAATAAACCCGCCGGCGAACTGAAGTAACGCCGATAATAACTCCCATTAAGGAACAGGCGCGGACGACGATCCGTGCCTGTTCATGGTTTGCGCGCCGCATACATGGCCAAACCGGAATTATGATGTTTATTCGTTTTATTCCCAAAAAGATAAGAAAGTAATGTAACAAGCGGTAAAATAGACTTCGTCTGTTTCGATATGCTGTCAAATTGTTGATTTGCGAATTCACATAATTCAAATGAGGTAATCATGCAAAAGAAAGTTATCTATACCGATAAAGCCCCAAAAGCTATCGGGCCATATTCCCAGGCCATCCGTACTGAAGCGATGATCTACACAGCCGGCCAGACCGGTCTTGAACCCTCCACAGGAGAGTTGATCGCAGGCGGTGTTGAAGAGCAAACCCGGCAGGTGCTTAATAATATCCGCAATGTATTGGAAGCGGCAGGTTCCAGCCTTGAGCAGGTCGTCAAGACGACCGTCTTTCTTCAAGACATGAACGACTTCGCCAAAATGAATGCGATCTATGCCGAATATTTTGGCGAAAACCCGCCCGCGCGCAGTACGATTGCTGTTGCCGCGTTGCCCAAGGGCGGGTTGGTTGAAATTGAAGTCGTCGCGTTAATTGCCTGAGCCATGCCATCTGAATTGATCCTGCTGGTTGATGACGAACCATCCATTATTCAACTGTCGCGCATGTATTTCGAGCGTGATGGGTTTCGCGTGCAGGAAATTTCGGACGGTGAATCCGCGCTTGCAGCAGTTGCGCAGTACCACCCGGACTTGATCGTGTTGGATGTGATGCTTCCGAAATTGGGTGGTTTTGAAGTGTGCAAAAAATTACGCGCCAGCGGAGATCAAACCCCGATCATCATGTTGACCGCGCGGGATGAAGATATTGATAAAATCCTCGGCCTCGAACTCGGTGCGGATGACTACCTCACCAAGCCATTCAATCCGCGTGAATTGATCGCGCGGGTTAAGGCAATTTTACGAAGAGGCGAAAACAAGATGCAAGCGCATGGCAAAGCCGTTCATCGCGGAGATTTGACCCTGGACCCGGTCACACGGGAAGCCCGCCTCGCTTCGCAGACCCTCGAACTGCGTACCCAGGAATTTGACCTTTTACTCACCCTGGCAGAACAGCCCGGGCGCGTGTTTACCCGTGAACAATTGCTCCAACTTGCCTGGGGATTTGATTTCTATGGACAAACCCGCACAATAGATGTGCACATTGCACATCTACGCAAAAAGCTGGACGGTGGTTCTGTGAAAATAGAAACCGTCACTGGCGTTGGGTATAAATTGATAATATGATGTCGTTGCGAGGAGCGCTCTTGCTTTTCCCTGGCACCGCCCGTCACTACAGCCCCCGAAGCGGAGCGAGTGGGAGGGCAGGTGTGCGACGAAGCAATCTCAGTTCGGCGAGGAGATTGCATCGTCGGGGAAAGCGTCCTCCTCGCAAAGACATATTTAACCTCCCATGTTCTCCTCTCTCCGCTCCCGGCTCTGGTTAAGTTATGCCTTCATCATCGTCACAGCCTTAGGTGTTGTGGCGATGGTGTTGTTTATTTACCTGCTACGTAATCCCTTTTTGTATCGCCAAACAAGCGAGAGATTGAAAGCCGTGCAGGCTGTTGTGCTGCAGCGCGAGAGTCAATCACAGCCTGTTTCTGTTGCGGCGCAAGAGGCTTCGCGAACGTTTAACGTGCGCGTTCTCTTGTACTCAAAAGATAGGCAGTTGATTTTAGACACATATTCAACTCAAGAAGTCCCATTATCTTTTCCGGAACAGAGACTGATCTTGCGCAAGACCCCGATCGTGCGCGATGAGAACGGCGCGAGCTGGTTGTATTCGGTTGAAAAACTTCCTGATAGTACGTATTTGGTTATCGCTTCACCGCGCCCGCGTATTTCCATCTTCAATATATTCACAGACGATTTCCTTCCGCTCATCCTGCAAAGCGGATTGATCGCGTTACTCCTCTCACTTGTGCTTGCCTTTCTTTTTGCGCGCTGGATCGCAGATCCATTGCAAAAGGTGATGCTTGCGGTGCGCAACCTGCCTTCCGCTGAGATCAAACCTGTTGAAACCAGCGGCCCGCATGAAATCCAGGAATTGACGCGGGCGTTCAACGATATGATCGCGCGGATGCAGGCCAGTCAAAAATCCCAGCGTGAATTTGTGGCGAACGTATCCCACGAATTGAAGACCCCGCTTACATCTGTTCAAGGATTTGCGCAGGCGATGCTGGATGGCACAGCGGATACGAGTGATGCGCGCCAAAAAGCTGCGCAAGTGATCTACGATGAATCGGGACGTATGCAACGAATGGTGCTGGATCTGCTCGATCTGGCGCGGCTTGACGCTGGTACAGCGGATATTACGATGTCTCCCGTCAATATGTTTGGTTTGTTACAAGCGGTTGCCGAGAAGTTCGCGCCGCAATCACAGAGAGCCGGTGTGGATATTAAAGTGGATGTTGCTGCAAATTTACAAACGATCACCGCAGATGGCGACCGCCTTGCGCAGGTCTTTACCAATCTTGTGGATAATGCGCTCAAGTTTACACCGCGCGGCGGTTTGATCTCATTGCATGTTTCGGTTGCAAATGGAGAAATGCTGGTTTCTGTTTCTGATACTGGCACAGGGATTCCCGTCGAGGCACAGGCGCATATCTTTGACCGTTTCTATCAAGCAGACCCTGCTCGAAAAGGCGGTGAGAAACATGGCGCAGGGTTGGGGCTGGCGATTGCGCATGAGATCGTGCAGGCGCATGGTGGTAGAATTAACGTCCGCAGTAGGTTGGGGGAGGGGACATCCTTTGATGTGTTCCTGCCGCTGAGTAGGCACACGGGTAAACAAGTGCACAGGTAAACACGTAAACAAGTAGAAAGTTGATTACGCAACACGTATTATGTATCCCTTCGTCTCCATTATCGTCCCTTGTTATAACGAAGAATCCACCATTCGACATTTGCTTGACGCCGTTCTCGCACAGACCTATCCGCATGAGCAGATGGACTTGGTCATCTCTGACGGCATGTCTACGGACCGCACGCGGGAGGTGATCGCTGCGTTTCAAAAAGAACATGTGGATTTGGCGGTGCGCGTGGTTGAGAATTCGGCGCGGACAATTCCCTCGGGACTGAATCAGGCTATTCGTGAGTCAAGAGGCGAGATCATTATCCGCCTGGATGCACACTCCATGCCCATCCCGGAATATGTGGAGCGCTGCGTTTCTGCTCATCAATCTGGTAAAGGTGACAATATCGGCGGCGTGTGGGAAATCCGCGCGGGAGCAGACACGTGGATTGCAAATGCGATTTCGTTTGCGGCGGCACATCCATTGGGTGTGGGTGATGCGATGTATCGTCTCAATCCAAAAGCGGGCCCTGTGGATACCGTTCCGTTTGGTTCCTTTCGCCGCGCGTTGATCGATAAGATCGGCGGCTTTGATGAAACCTTGCTCGCGAATGAAGATTACGAATTCAACACACGCGTGCGTGAATCAGGCGGAACGGTCTGGCTGGAGCCGTCCATTCGTTGTGTTTATTTTTCGCGCAGTACATTTGGAAAACTTGCGCTCCAATACTGGCGTTATGGTTTTTGGAAATTTAAAATGCTCAGGCGTTATCCGCACACTTTGCTCTGGAGGCAGGCTTTGCCGCCTGTCTTCGTGTTCAGTCTGATGGCCTTGATTGTGTTATCCTTCTGGGTTGCATTGATGCGGTCTGTACTTGCGGCGCAGGTATTCATTTATTTTGCATCGCTGAGTTTGGCTGGTTTGAAACTGGCCATAAAAGAACGGAAAGGCTTTCTTCTTTTGGGGCTGCCGCTTGCGATCTCAACCATGCATTTAGCCTGGGGTGCGGGTTTTTTGTGGAGCGTCATCATAAATTTGTTTAATAAAAATGGCTGATATCTATCGTCCTTCCTTACGTTTAAGACCAAGTGAGCAGCGTTCCATCTTGATGGTGGGAGACCTTATTGCATCTGCCAGCGCCATGGGCGGCGCAATTTATTTTTGGTATCAGTATTCTCTTTATAAATTGATCGAAAGCGGGATGACGCCAGGCAGAGCCGAACGCCTGATAACAATCGAAGTTCCGTTTTGGTTTTACCTGCTTCCTCTTGTCTGGCTTTTGTTAATGGTGGAATCATACGACCCGCACTCCGCGGCAAATTGGAAGAAGACCCTGCGCGGGATTGCAGTGGCGCCGATCGTTGGTTTGTTGGCGTATTCCCTGCTCTTTACGATCAATCTCGACCCGAACTCTCTCCCGCGTATTGCAGTTGGCGCATTCCTTGTCATCGCCTCGATCTTAACCCTGGGCTGGCGCGCCATCTATATTCGACTCTACACTTCGTCCGGCCTCATGCGCCGCGTGCTGATCATCGGCGCGGGTAAGGCTGGCCATTCGCTTGCAGGCATATACAGTAAACTAAATCCGCCGCCATTTAATTTAATGGGATATATTGACGACGATCCTCACAAACAGGGAAAACTGATCCAGGGCTTCAGAGTATTTGGCTCAAGCGAGAAGTTATTGGATATCATTGACGACATGAATATTTCTGATATTGTCGTCGCAATCAATGGCGAGATCAAAGGTGAAACTTTTCAGACGATATTGGATGCACAGGAGAGAGGATTAGAAGTAACGCGAATGCCAATCATGTATGAAGAACTGACCCAGCGCGTGCCTGTCGAACACCTTGAATCAGACTGGGTGATCCGCTCATTTGTGGATCAAGTGCGTGTCAGCGGCATGTATGAACTTGCCAAGAGATTGATGGATGTTTTAGGCGCCGTTTTTGGATGCCTGATATTCGCATTTGTCTTCCCATTCGTATCGCTTGCCATTCTTTTGGAAAGCGGCTTCCCGATCTTCTATTCCCAGACCCGCCTTGGCAAGGGAGGCAAAGTCTTTAGAATTCTTAAGTTCCGCACCATGAAGCAAGATGCAGAAGAGGATGGCGTAGTTAAAATGGCCGAAGAGAACGACCCGCGTGTGACCCGAGTCGGAAATTTTCTGCGGCGGACACGCCTGGATGAAACGCCCCAGTTTTTGAGTGTCTTGCGCGGGGAGATCAGCATGGTCGGTCCGCGCGCTGAACGCCCGGAGTTGGTGGCGGATTTTCAAAAGCGAATTCCGTTTTACCGGGCACGTCTGCTTGTAAAACCCGGCCTCACAGGATGGGCGCAGATCAATTATGGATATGTTGCCAATGTACGGGAGACCATTGTAAAACTTGAGTACGACCTGTATTATATTAAGCATCGTACCATTAGTCTGGATTTCATTATTATCCTTCGTACGATTGGCACTGTCTTAAGAAGGACAGGTAGATAAATGAAATATTTGGTGACAGGCGGCGCAGGGTTCATTGGATCTCATATCGCGAGCACTCTTCTAAAACAAGGCCGCCAGGTTCGCGTATTGGATAACTTCTCATCGGGCAAGCGCGAGAATTTGAAAGGCTTGGACCTTGAACTCATCGAAGGCGACCTGCGCGATACCTCCAAAGTTGCGCAGGCTGTCAAAGGTGTTGAGATCATTTTTCATGAGGCGGCTTTCGTCTCCGTTCCCGAATCAATGGAAAAACCGCAGGAATGTTTTGATGTCAATATTACTGGCACGTCCATATTGTTTGACGCGGCACGCAAGGCAGGCGTCAGGCGGGTTGTGATCGCATCCAGCGCGGCAGTCTATGGCGACTCGGATTCCATGCCTCTCGTGGAAGAAACCCCGCTTCGTCAGCTATCGCCTTATGCTGTCTCCAAACAAGTGGCTGAAATGTACGCCGAATTATTCACCCATCAATTCGGATTGGAAGTCGCCGCGCTGCGCTATTTCAACGTCTACGGCCCGCGCCAGCGACCCGACTCGATGTACGCCGCCGCTGTGCCGATCTTCATCCGTCGTATGCTGGATAACAAACCCATCACCATATTCGGCGATGGAGGTCAAAGCCGTGACCTGATCAATGTGCGCGATGTTGTCCAAGCCAACTTGCTCGCCTCACAGCACCCCGCCGCGCCCGGTCAAATCTTCAACGTCTGCACTGGCGTCGAAACGCGCCTGCTTGACCTGATTGACATCCTCTACGAATTTTTCCCCAACGCCCCCAAATATGTCCACGCCGAACCCCGCGCAGGTGACATTTATCGCTCCATCGGCACACCCCAAAAAGCAATGGACACCCTCGGCTTCAAACCACAGATCACTTTGGCGGATGGTCTTTTTGAAGCTGTGGAGTCAATGCGGAATGTGTAATTCGTAATTTACGTATCACACAACACGCATTACTTCATCCTTCCTCATTCATCCTTCCTCCTTTCAAATGTCATCCCGACCACACTTTCGCAACCGCTTCGTCTTAATTGGCGACCTCGTCCTCACCATCGTTTCGGTGCTGGGCAGTTTTGCCCTGCGGCTGGACGTTAAAGAGCTGCCGTTTTATTTTCCCGCCGCCCTGGTCATGTGTGCGGTGGCGTTGATCGTAAAGATCCCAGTTTACAATTATTTCGGTTTATATCGCCGCTTGTGGATTTACGCGAGTACAAGTGAACTTCGCTTGATCACTGCTGCAGTGACGGCTGCCTCTGTGGTGACCTCCGGCGTGATGCTTTTGTTGATCAGCTTGGGTTGGATTCTGCCTGGCATGCCTCGCTCCGCGCTCGGTATTGACTGGTTACTTTCGCTTGTTCTCATCGGCGGCTCCCGCTTTGCCCTGCGCATCCTCGCAGAGCAGAACACCATGGCACGCACTGGAAAGGCCAGACGTGCGCTCATCATTGGCGCAGGGGATGCAGGCGCGCTGGTTGTGCGTGAATTGCAAAAATCATCCCAGTTGAATCTTATCCCTGTTGGCTTTCTCGATGATGATCCTGCCAAACAGAATCATCAGATTTACGGTGTCTCTATCCTTGGCAGCCTGAACAAACTTGTAGATGTTCTTGATAATCAAAGCGTGGATGAAGTGATCATTGCCATTCCCTCCGCGCCTGGGAGCATCATCCGCCTGGTTAATGATGCTTGCAGGCAAAGAGGGATTTCATCCCGCACCATGCCGGGCATGTATGAACTCATAGGCGGCAAAGTCAGTGTCAATCGTCTGCGCGAAGTGGATATTACTGACCTGCTCCGCCGTGAGCCAGTGCAAATTGACGATCTTTTAGTGGGTTCGATCCTTGGCAGTAAACGGGTCTTGGTCACGGGCGCAGGCGGATCCATTGGACGTGAGATCTGTCGTCAGGTGGCGCGCTGGGCTCCCGCGGAACTGGTTTTGCTTGGACATGGCGAGAACAGCGTTTTTGAATCACTTCTTGAACTCAATGAAGATTACCCATCGTTACCTATTCATCCAGTCATTGCCGATGTGCGCGATATAAACCGCATGGGCGAGATTTTCAGGTTGCATCAACCGCAGGTAGTGTTCCATGCCGCTGCCCATAAACATGTCCCTTTGATGGAAGCCAATGTTGAAGAGGCGGTCACGAACAACGTTCTCGGCACAAGAAATATTGTAGAAACAGCCAACAGGATTGCGGTCGAAAGACTCGTCCTTATTTCCACGGATAAAGCGGTTCGCCCGGTCAGCATCATGGGCGCGACCAAACGTCTCGCGGAAATGATCGTTCTTGATTCCGCACAACACAATGGGCGCGCCTATTCAGTTGTCCGTTTTGGAAATGTGCTCGGAAGCCGCGGCAGTGTCGTGCCGCTTTTCAAAAATCAAATTGCGCGTGGCGGACCTGTTACGGTCACGCATCCAGAAATGTATCGTTATTTTATGACCATTCCCGAAGCGGTGCATCTTGTTTTGCAAGCCGCTGCGATGGGGCGCGGTGGTGAAGTGTTCATGCTCAACATGGGCCAGCAGGTTCGCATTCTCGATCTTGCCGAAGACCTGATAAAGCTTTCCGGTTTGGAACCGCATCGCGATATTGAAATTTCCTTCACAGGCATTCGCCCCGGAGAAAAACTGCGCGAGGATCTTTGGGAAGAAGGTATGCAATTTGAGCGAACACCGCACCTGGAAATCTTTCGTGCTGTTGAAGAGGAAAAGGTGGATGGCGATTCCCTGGCCCGCGCCATTGAACAACTTACTCAATTCGCGCATCACTCCAGAACCGATGATCTGATTCGCGCACTCAATGATTATCTTCCCTCAGGTTCCATTGGCTCCACCCCGCCGCCTGATATGACCTCGGTGGTTTAACGTTGAACGTTCAACGTTTTCTTATGACTATTGTTTCCCTCACCGAATGGAATATTTTTTTGGAGAATCATCCCAACGCACATTTACTTCAGATGGGTGAATGGGGCGAACTCAAGAAGGATTTCGGGTGGAAACCCGTGCGCTTCATCCTTGACGGTGAAACGGGTGCGCAGATCCTATTCCGCCGCCTCCCGTTGGGCTTGACACTCGGCTACATGCCAAAGCCAGTGATGAGTAACAAGTTACAAGAAATGAGTAACGATTTCTGGCGCGAAGTGGATGTCATCTGTAAAAAGAATCGCGCCGTCTTCCTGAAAATTGAGCCTGATATGTGGGACGATGAATTTCAACTCATCGCTCGTTACTCATCACTCGTCACTTCTCCTCACAACATCCAACCTCCTCGCACTATCGTAATCTCCCTCGAAGAAGACGAAGAACAAATTCTGGCGAGGATGAAACCAAAATGCCGCTACAACATCCGTCTTGCCGAGAAAAGAGGTGTGACCATTTGCACATGGGGTGATCTTCCTGCTTTCCATGAAATGATGACTGTCACGGGTGGGCGCACTAACTTTGGCGTGCATACACTGGAATACTATCAACGTGCATACGAGCTGTTCCATCCAAAAGGGACATGTGAATTATTGGTTGCTGAATACGAAGACACACCGCTCGCCGCGTTGATGGTCTTCGCCAATGCAAAGCGCGCCTGGTATGTGTACGGCGCGTCGAATGACGAAGAACGCAACCGAATGCCAACCTATCTCCTGCAATGGGAAGCCATCCGCTGGGCAAAGGCGCGCGGCTGTGAAGAATACGACCTGTGGGGTGTTCCCGACGAAAATGAAGATGTGCTGGAGTCCAATTTTGAAACCCGCCACGATGGCTTGTGGGGAGTGTATCGCTTCAAACGCGGATTCGGCGGTCAACTCAAGCGCGCCGCGCAAGCCGTGGATCGAGTCTATAATCCTTTGTTGTACTGGTTTTATACAAAATTGGTAATTGGTAAATCGTAATTTTCCAATTGCCAATTACCAAATTCAAATGAATTCATCAAACCAACCCTCTCACCTGTGGAATCAGCTCATCAGCCAACTTCCCAACCCGCACTTCCTCCAAACCTATGAATGGGGACAGGTGAAGGCGAAGTATGGCTGGATTCCATACTATGCTGTCTGGACAGATGACGGGAAATTCCTTGTAACTCAAACCACTGATAACTGGTCACTGAACACTGAACATTGCCTCGCCGCAGCAATGATCTTAAAGAAGAAAATCCTCAACCGCGGATTCGCCGCGCGCCTGTCCATTCTCTACGCGCCGAAAGGTCCGCTATTTGATTGGAAGGACGCAGCCTTACAGACTCGTGTGTTGAATGACCTGCAATCTTTCGCCAAAAAACAGAGCGCGATCTTCCTCAAAATTGACCCTGACATCGTACTCGGGCGTGGAGTCCCTCAAAGCGCTGACAATGTCCCTGATAATATTGGGCAGGTTGTGAGGTCCGAATTGACGCGCAGGGGCTGGGTCTATTCGTCGGATCAGATCCAATTCCAAAATACAGTCCTCATTGATCTATCTGCATCTGAAGAAGAAATGCTTGCACGCATGAAACCGAAGACGCGCTACAACGTCCGCCTCGCAGAAAAAAAAGGCGTAACCGTGCGTACTGGCACACTGGACGACCTATCCATGCTCTACAAAATGTACGCCGAAACCAGCATCCGAGATGGCTTTGTAATCCGCGATGAAAATTATTACATGACCGTCTGGAAATTGTTTATGCAAAACGTTGAACGTTTAACGTTAAACGTTCCAACCTGCATTCCCTTGATCGCCGAAGTAAACAACGAACCTGTCGCCGCAATCTTCCTGTTCATGTTCGCGGGTCGCGCATATTATGTCTACGGCATGTCGCGCAATCTTCATCGCGAAAAAATGCCAACCTATCTTTTGCAATGGGAAGCCATGAAGCGTGCGAAGGCCAATGGATGCAGCGCCTATGATCTGTGGGGCGCGCCGGAGGAAATTAATGAAAGCGATTCGATGTGGGGCGTGTATCGTTTCAAAGAAGGCTTGGGCGGGGAAGTTGTCCGCACACTCGGCGCGTATGATTTTGCGCCAAGCAAAATTTGGTATAAGCTATATGCTGAAGTTGTGCCGCGTGTGTTGGATGTGATGCGCTTACGCGGGAAACAAAAGACGAAGGAGGGATTAAGTGCGTAATACGTGTTGCGTAATTCGTAATTGTGATTACGCTGGGAGGCTTCTTACGGATCATGGATTACGAATTACGACAATCAAGGAGATATGCCATGAAACCAATTGCCCGATTAAATTTCGCCCATCTGCCCACCCCAATCGAAGAGCTCCCGCGCCTGACTGAGGCCCTCGGCGGAGCGCGCATCCTCGTCAAGCGCGATGACCAGACGGGACTGGCCTTCGGCGGGAATAAAACCCGCAAGCTGGAATTCCTCGTTGCGGAAGCGCGCGAGCAAGGCGCGAAGCTGCTTATCTCAGCAGGTGCGATCCAGTCGAATCACTGCCGCCAGACAGTCGCCGCTGCGGCACGCTTTGGTTTTGATTGCACGCTGGTCCTGACAGGCGAGAAACCGAAACAAGCATCTGCAAATTTTCTACTCGACCAACTCTTTGGTGCGGAAATTATTACCGTGGCAGACCGCAAAGACCGCGACCGTATTTTGCAGGAAACTTTTGACAATGCCGTTACCGCAGGGAAGAAACCTTACCTCGTACCTTATGGCGGATCAAGCCCAATAGGTGTGCTGGGATACGCGTTTGCGATGGAAGAATTCATGAATCAAGACACGAAAGTGGATTGGATCGTCTTCGGCACATCCTCAGGCGGTACGCACGCGGGATTTGTTCTGGGTCAGCGAGTGTTTGATTTCAAAGGCAAAGTGTTGGGGATCAGCATTGACGAGCCAGAAGCGCAACTCAAAACGCATGTCTCCGAACTTGCTTCACAAGCCAGTGAAAAATTTGGCGGGCGAATCGAATTTACAGGCGATGACGTTCTGGCGAATGAAAATTATTGTCAGGCGGGTTATGGAGTCTTTGGGGCAGGGGAGCGTGAAGCGATCAAGTTATTTGCCAGCAACGAAGGACTCCTGCTTGACCCCGTCTACACTGGACGCGCCGCTGCTGGGATGATTGATCTCATCCGCAAGGGATTCTTCAAGAAAGATGAAACCATATTGTTCTGGCACACCGGCGGTCAGCCCGCCCTGTTTGCGGATAAGTATTCGCAGGAAATCATTAAGACCTGACATGTCTCCGCGAAACCTTGATAAACATGTCCTTTATCCGCGCGTAGATCATTTTTTGTAAAGGTGCGCATGAGACATGTCAGGTCTCAGAATCTAACTCTTCATCCAAACTTTACGACCGAGTGTGACAAACGCGATGCCAACCCAGGCGATATTCAACCCTGCGGACGGATACGCGCGCAAGTAAAGGGTGTTGATGATAAGCAATGCCCCGGCAAATAAATTCAATCCCTGATACAACCACGAATCGCCTTCCACTTTCTTTGCAGAGACCAGTCCATAGGCGATGAGATATAGGATCGTCCCAGCCCAGCCGAGGATGTCAATGATGATTTTTTCCATAGTTACCTCGAGGTGACAGTCACATTAAAAGTGACTGTCACCCGATTATTTCCACGCTCATACCGGCCTCAAGCCTGCCCTCATTCAACGGAATCGCATTCATGCCGAACATCGCGCCGCCTTTCTGTTTGCGGTAGGTGCTCAATGTTTTAAGCGGTTCTTTGTTTTGCTCAAGGGTTTCTTTGTCAATCGTCGTCACCACACAGCGTGGACATGGTTTGACGAGCGCTATTTCCACATCACCGATTCTGATCCGCTTCCAAGTGTCTTCTGCGAATGGCTCACAATTTTGCAGGACAATGTTCGGGCGGAATCGATTCATTGAGAGGGCACGCGAAGCGTCAAGCTTCGAGTTTAAGTCCTGAAGCGATGCTTCAGAGATGATCAGGATCGGGTAGCCGTCTGCAAATCCAGTGTGGTCATCTGCACTGACGGCGTAATCACGATTCAACTTACGTTTGAAGCCATCAGCCATATGCACGAGGCGCACAGAAATGCCGAGCCAGTCAGAAAACCATTCTGCAGACTCATCACCCTGATCAATTGCGTTCACCTCTTTGCTTCGCCAAATATTCACATGCGTTGCAACCCCAGTTTTTTGAATTGCAAAGTGGATCGAATCAAAATTTGGCGCGGAAAGCGTGACCGAATCATTTTTTATTTCCTTCGCGCTGAGCGGAGTGAGACCGTGCTCTTCCCTGGCACCGCCCGCCAGGGCAGGTGTGGTCGAACGCAGTCGAAGCGTGGGCGTGACGAGCGCGAGTCTTGGATATTCGCGTTGCGTAAGAAATTCGCCTGCGGGCGTGACGACCATCATACGGCGGTCATGTTCGAGACCCATGCGCTCGACGTTGGAGGCAGGCACGTCAAATCCGCGGCAGGCTTTGATGGGGTAATAGGTGATATTTGAAAGTTGAATCATGGGCGCAATTGTACCGCAAAGAAAAACCCGCCAATTGGCGGGCTATCTCATCAGCGCCGTAAACCCCGCTTGTTGAAAATGATGGTCGCTTGTCAATGCTTCCGCGACCTCAAGTTTTGTCATAACGGTAAATGAAATGCAATCTGTGAGTCCCCATTCTTTATCGGACCTGCTGCGAAAGAGATTGAAAGCGTCTTTATAAATTTCCTCTGTTACAGGGACAGTTGTAATGGTCTCATCTGCTTCGATTGATTCAATAATTTCGATTGCCGCTTTTCTTTCGTTTTCTTTTACAAGCGAATTTCCAATTTCAATCAGGATTGCGCGAGTGGTGATAAGCTGGGGTTTGCTTTGTCTTAATTGCTTTGATAGTGAAACCGCTTTTTCATGAAAGGTATCTTTTGGAGAAACCAGTGCAATGGCAAATGCCGTATCCAGAAAAATTTTATTTGTCATTGAAGGTTTTTCCCCTGTAGAGATAGTCGTCCAAATTTTCTGAATAGTCGCTCGGCAGACCAATTTTTATTGACGACGCAATTTCCAAAAACGATTTTGTTTTTGCGCGTTTTACTTTCACCGTTTCAATCGTGATGCGCACACGCGTATTAGGCTTCAATAAAAGCGGACTATTGGGCAGGAAAACTTTTCCGTCGTACACGGCGTCAATGGTTTGAATTTTTGCGCTGGACTTGACTGAATATGTTCCGCTCAAATCCTTGACCTTTTTCGCTTTTTTGACAACACGTGTTTTTTTGTAAGTGACAGCCATGTTTTCTCCTGCTTTATTTTACAACAGAATTCACTTTCATTCTCTTACATCCATCACGCCCGTTTTTTGAATCGCAAAATGGATCGCATCAAAATTCGGCGGTCATGTTCCAGCCCATGCGTTCAACGCGCGATTCGGGCATGTTAAATCCGCGGCAGGCTTTGATGGGGTAGTAAATGAGGGAAGACAATAAAATAAACATGGGCGCAATTTTACCGTATTGCACCCTCAGGAATTTTATGAAAGTTGGACGATCTATCTTCCTGCCCGCATTCGTCCTGTTTATCCGCCGCTTTCGTATTTGAACGAGACTTTTACTTTTGCGCGATAAGCCGTGACCTTTCCTTCATTCAAAACCATATCCAGTTCAACGATTTCCGCGACGCGCAGCTCACGCAGGGATTGTGCGGCGCGTTCCACTGCAACCGCCGCGGCTTTCTCCCATGATTCCGTGCTCGTGCCAATCAACTCGATCACTTTATAAACACTGTCTGCCATGGTAATTCTCCTTTTTGAATTGAAGATTGTTTAAAATACTATACAACATTTCTTCGGACTACACAACACTTTTAATTCTCACATCCACCGCCACCACGCCCTTGCTCAACACTCGCAACGGATTGATTTCGATCTCTTCCACTTCAGGGTGTTCATAGGCGAGAAAAGATAGTTTGATCAAAACATCGGTGACAGACTCTTCGTCAACGGGGGGGATGCTGCGGAAGCCTTTGAGTTTTCTCCCAGCCCACGTTTTGCGGATCATTTCCCGCGCCTCAGCCTGATTCAGCGGTGCTAGGGCAAATGCCACGTCCTTGAGTCCTTCCACCTCGATGCCGCCTGAGCCAAACATCATCAACGCCCCAAACAGCGGATCACGCACCGCGCCGATGATGACTTCCTGCCCCTCGGCGATTTGACGTTGGAGATGCACGCCTTCGATCCTTGCCTCAGGTTTTGCTAACTGAATTCGTTCTATCATCTGCGCGTAGCCACTCTGGAGAAAGGAGGTGTCGTTGATGTTGAGCAACACACCGCCCACATCCGACTTATGCAAAATATCAGGTGAGGCGATCTTCATCACGACAGGGAAGCCGAGTTCGTTTGCAATTGCGACTGCTTCGTTTTCGTCCCGCGCGAGTTTGATGGGAGTGGTTGGGATGCCGTAGGCTGCGAGGAGTTCGTCCAGGTTATCTGGACTCAAAAGTCTTCTGACTTTTGAGTTTTCATTATCCACTTGCAAAGTCTGGGGACTTTGCAGTCCGTTCGCTCGGCGCGCAAGCGCACCCAGCGCCGATGCCGCGCGTTCAGGAAATGGATACGTTGGGATGTGCGCGCGTTGAAATACTTTGTTAGCTTCTTCAACAAGTGTGGAACCCATCAATGCGATCACAACGGGTTTATCGGATGAGCGAATCAGCGGGGTCAGCGAGTCAGCGACTTCTTCCGTCTTGTACATCGGCGGCGGCGGAAGAATCACCAGCACGCCGTCCACATTTTCATCCTGCAATAAAATTTTCAAACAGGTTGCGTAAGCCTCAGGTGAGGCGGAGGCGAGCATGTCTACAGGGTTGTGGACACTGGCGGAGGGGGGCAGGTAGGAAGATAAAGCTTTCAGCGTGGACTCTGTCAATTGAGACAGAAGCAAGCCGTTCGTTTCGAGTGCATCGGCGGCGATGACTCCAGGTCCGCCTGCGTTGGTTAATATCGCAATCCCTTTATTACTGGTGGTCGAGCGCAGGCAGTCGAGACCACGAGGATGGACTTCCAATGCCCGCGCCCAATCGAACATCTGCTCGGCGGTATCGGCGCGCAAAACGCCAGCCTTCGCAAAAGCCGCGTCGAATGCAGCTTCGGAGCCAGCCAGCGCGCCCGTGTGGGACGCCGCGGCTTTTTGTCCCGCTTCAAAGCGACCGACTTTCAACGCAATGACAGGTTTATGTTTTGTGACCTCGCGCGCCGCCTGCACGAAACGACTTCCGTCCGAAACGCTTTCCATGTAAAGCACGATAACGCGCGTGTGCTCATCCTTTGCAACTTCGGGGAGCACATCTGTCTCGTTGACATCCGCCTGATTGCCGAGGCTGACAATCTGCGAAAAACCGAAACCCTGCCCGCGCGCCCAGTCAATGATGGCGGCGGCAAATGCGCCCGAATGGGAAATGAAACCGATACCGCCCTGCGCGGGCATGGGCGGCTGGAGAAACGTGGTATCGAGCGGGAGATGCGTATCGAGCGTGCCGATGCAATTTGGACCAAGCAAACGGACGCCGTGTTTGCGCGCGACATCCACACATTGCTGTTCAAGCGCCGCGCCCTGCGCGCCCACTTCGCGAAATCCAGATGAGACAATGATCGCGGCTTTGATTCCGCGCTTTGCACAATCTTCAATCGTTTGCGGCGTGACTTGTGTTGGCACAATGAGAATCGCAAGGTCAACAGGGTCGGGCACATCGCGCAGATTTGAATATATCGGACGCTCGAACAGCTCGCCGCTTTTTTGGCTCACAAAATGGATCGCGCCTTGATATCCGCTGGCGATGAGGTTACGCGCCACGCCATATCCCAATTTTTCTGGCGATGTGGATGCGCCGATGACGACGACGCCGCGAGGACGGAAGAAGGGGAGGAGTGAAGATGCCATTTTTATTAACCACAGGACTTTCGCTTGGAGTAATGAGATGATAGCATGTGATCATGATCACCAAGCAGCAATACGTCGAATATCTGATTTGCACAATCGGCAACTACACGAGTTCAAACCTGGCCGAGCATTTGGATGA
>VGNE01000021.1 GCA_016866215.1 Chloroflexota bacterium
CGGCGCGATAAAAGTCTCTTCCGTTTGGGACTCGATTGGCTAAAGTACGCATTGAAGCATTCGCTAGACTTTCAACCCGTCTTCCTTTTTAGCCTGCCAGAGGTACCAACTCATGTACGGTAGAGAATTCCACCTTATTACACGCTGGCAGTCCATCACCCCACCGATGTTGTCATCCTGATGGTTTTTTTAGTCGTGGCGGTGGTGATCAGTCAATTGGTGGGACGCATGCAGGTCAGCCTCGCAGCGGCCACTTCGCGCGAACGAGAAGCCCTTGTTCGACAGAATGAGTCTACCGAGGGTGAATCCCAAAAAGAGATGGATGAACGAGCAGCGCACAAACCAGACGCCCAAGCGCGGCGCGAATGACATCTTCGCTAAATGCTAATTTTTCATGCAGGGAAACGGGAGTTTTAGTGTGGCTAAGGCCGAGATAAAGAATATGCATTGATGAAAGCCGTTTTATTTACTTATCCCACTATAGCAACTATGATCACAATAGACCATATAGTTTTTTTAGGTTTAGGTTAGCGAATCATAAGATCGAATAAGAATCTGCTCATTTATAAAACGAATATCATCACCGTGGATGACGTTTATCACATCATAATCTTAGATCTGCCGCAGGTGCAATGTCCTTGCCAAACGTGTGGATTGGATTTCATTCAAACCACTTTCCATCCAGCGGCAGCCATTCATTGCTTTGATCTGCGTGTTGTTTCCAGTTTTCTTTCCCACTCCATGCTTCGATCTTGATCGCATAAACAGAGGTGGCGCGCAGTTCCTTGTCTGTAATTCCGCGGTATTCCTTTCCCGCGGTCATGGCGGGAAAGTATTTTCTGATCAAACCATATAACAATCGACGCGCTTCATCAGGGTCTGTCACGATTCTAGCCGTGCCAAAGACGATGACACTGCGATATTGGAGCGAGAACTCAAGCGCCACATTGGATGGCAGCATTTTTCCCAACTCGCTCGCCTCCATACTGATCTTTGGATTGGCCTCAATATTCGAGCGGATTCTCCCTGCAACGTTGGAGTGAAATACGATCTGGTGGTTTTCTTCGTCGTACCAGAAAGTGCTTGGGTTGAGGTACGGTTGATTGCCCACGGATGAGGCGATATGTCCCACTTTGGCCTCTTTTAGGAAGGCTTTTATCCAATGGTCATCTTTTGTGAGATGAGGTCTGCGTTGATATGCGGCTGGGGATTGGTTTTCATATGATCGGGGCATGAAATGTCTCTCTTATTTTAAAGTTTGAATGCCCATTCGCCTTGACGCATGACAGGTTCACGCGCGCCGTCTTTGTGAATTCCGTCAATGTCCATTTGCGGCGAGCCGATCATAAAGTCCACATGGTTGAGGCTGACGTTGCCTCCAGCGGAGAGAAACTCTTCGTCGTTCAACTCCTCTCCACCCGTAAGCGTGAAGCGGTAGGCGCGTCCAATTGCGATGTGACAGGAAGCATTTTCGTCAAATAAAGTATTGTAGAAAAGATGTCCGCGCTGTCCGATCGGTGAACTGGCCGGCACGAGTGCGACCTCACCGAGGCGATGCGAACCTTCATCGGTATCCACCAGTTTTTGCAAAGCGGCTTCGCCCTTTTTGGCGTTGACTTTTGTGATGCGTCCATTTTCAAATGTGACCTGGAAGTCCTCGATCAGGGTGCCGGCATAGCTCAAGGGGAAAGTGGCCGTGATTACGCCGTCAGCGCGGTTGCGATCCGGCAGGGTAAAGACCTCTTCGGTGGGCATATTGGCGGTAAAGGCAATGCCGTTTTGCGCCATGGATTGTGCGCTAATCCAGCGGTGTCCATTGGGCAGGCCGAGGGTAAAGTCTGTGCCAGGAGCCTTGTAATGCAAGGCTGTGAATTGTTTGGCTTGCAAATATTTGGCGCGTTCGCGTAAAAAGGCGATATGTTTTTCCCAGGCAGCGACAGGGTCAGGCTGATCTATGCGCGTGGTTTCAAAGATTTCCGTCCATAATTTTTCCTGCGCCTTTTTAGCGGAGAGTTCAGGGAAAATTTTCTTTGCCCACTCTTCACCAGCCGCGGCAACTACACACCAGTTGATCGCGTTGGTCGTCACGCGCTCGCTGACTTTGCTCGCGGCGTTTAAATGTCTTGTTTGCATCATGCCGACAACTTCGGGGTCGAGACCACCAAGCAAATCTGGGTCTGCGCCTGAAATGGAAAGCAGGGCATCACCGTTATTGATCATGTTCATGATCGCATCAATGGTGTGGGTGGGGTATTCATCAAAAGAATTGCGTGGCGCATATTGTGCGCGCAGGCGCAGCATTTCTTCATCGCCCCAGAGAACTTCCACGTATTTTGCGCCAACACCATAAGCGGCTTTCGCCACCTCATGTACCAAAGGCGCAAATTGATGCGGTACGCCGCGGGTTGCCATGAGGTTGATAATTAAACGTTGTCCAGCACGGATATTTAATCCGACTTTTACAATTGCTTCGGCATATTTTGCCAGCATTTTCTGATGTGTTTTGCTTGTCATATCGCCTCGATTTGTGGGATTTTGCCAAGTATAGCACGGATGTATTTGGTCGAAAACGACCCATCTCTTACCAGTTGTAATATACTTGATGTAAGTTCCCATCTCTCTCTCTCAGGAGGTCCCGGTATGCTCACCATCGAAAAAGTGGATACGGAAAATAAAAAGCAGGTCAGGCGTTTTGTGGAATTGCCGTTTCGCATTTATGCGAACTGTCCACAGTGGGTTCCGCCGCTGAATGTGGATGCGTACAATCAGCTCAATCGTAAAAAACACCCATTCCATGAGCACTCGGCCGTGGAATTTTTTATAGCCGTGCGTGACGGCCGTGATGTGGGTAGGATCGCTGCAATTGAGAACAAGCCTTTCAATAAATATCACAACGAAAAAACCGCCGATTTTTATTTCTTTGAATGTGAAAATGACCTGGAAGCGGCAACGGCTTTGTTCAAGACCGTGTTCGACTGGTCAAAAGCGCGCGGATTGGATACGGTGATCGGCCCGAAAGGCATGGGTCCGCTGGATGGGTATGGGATTTTGATCTTTGGGCATGAACACCGTCAGACCATGACCATGCTCAATTACAACCACGCCTATTATCAGTCATTGGTGGAGGCGCAGGGTTTTGTCAAAGAGGTGGATTTTGTCTCGTGTTATCTTCCCGCCGATAAATTTCAACTTCCAGAGAGAGTAAAAAATATCGCCGAGCGTGTTATGCAGCGCGGGCATCTTAAGGTGAAAAAATTCAAGAGCAAGAAGGAATTATTGCAATGGGCGGATCGCATTGGGGCGGCTTACAACAATGCCTTTGTGCGTAACTGGGAGTACTATCCGCTCACACAGAGGGAGATTGATTTTGTTGTTGGAAATATTATGACGATCGCAGATCATCGCCTGATCAAGATCATCACGCATGACGATGATGTGGTGGGTTTTTTGTTTGTGTTCCATGATGTATCCGCCGCGCTTCAACGCGCAAAAGGGAGGTTGTTTCCATTTGGTTTGATTGATATTCTCCTGGAAATGCGCCGCACAAGTAAAGTCTCCGGGAACGGCATGGGCATCCTGCCCGAGCATCAAGGACATGGCGGCAATGCCTTGTTATATTATGCTATGGGCAATACCCTGCAGGATTTCAGTCAATTTGCGCACGTGGAAATGACACAGGTTGCTGAAACCACTGAGCAAATGCGAGCAGACTTGAAGAACCTCAACGGCGTGGAATACAAGAATCATCGCGTGTATCAAAAAGCATTGTGAATAATTTTTAACGAGTTGAATTCGTTCAAGTTTGCTAACTGTTGATGGCGCATGTCTGCTGAACTTCAAATTCATCTATTTGGTTCTCCCAAGCTTTTCGTCAATGGGAATTCATTGCCGCCTTTTCTCACGCATAAGAGCGGTGAGTTGTTTGGTTATCTTGCTGCCAACCCGAACCGCGCGCATCCGCGTATTTTGCTTGCCGGGTTGCTCTGGCCCGAAACGACGGATGAAAAAGCGCGCGCCAGCCTGAGCACAGAGTTGTGGAGACTGCGCCGCGTGTTGGGAGATGCGCAAGACTGCCTGACCCTGACCCGCGATGAAGTGAGCTTATCCATAGACCCGCTGCATGTGGACGTTCATCTTTTCAACGAGCAGGCGCAACGCGCTGATTATTCTTCATTTCTTCAAGCAGTTGACCTATACACCGGAGATTTTCTGGAAGGCTGTTATTCCGATTGGTGCGTTCTTGAACGTGAGAAATTAAAAGATGTCTTCCTAAAGACGCTCGAAAAGCTATTGCAATATCACGAAGCACGTGGGGAATGGAAGGAGTCAGTCGCGTTTGCGAAACGGCTTATCGTCTACGACCCGTTGCGTGAAGAACTGCATCGCAGCCTGATGAGTTTGTACGTGAATATGGGTAACCGTCCCTCTGCATTGGCGCAATATCGTTTGTGTTCTGAGTATCTGCGCCGGGAGCTTGGCGTCGAGCCAATGCCGGAGACGCAGCGTCTGTTCGAGAAGATCAACTCTGCGTCGAAGCCGGAGGCGCTCTGGCAGGTGCGGGTGGAAGCCGCCGCCGAACGGACGCAGCGAAAACTTTCCGAACTTGAGCGGTCCCGCCGTTATTTGCCGGAGGTGTTTGTCAATCGCACAGTGTTGGATGATTTGATGGAGCAATTTGTCGTTTCGCCATCCGTGGGGTTTGTGTTAACTGCTCCATCCGGTTATGGCAAGACAACTTGGCTGACGAATTTCGCAGGGCAGCGTTTGGCGCAGGGTGACCTTGTCTTGTTCTATGAGGCGGGGGCGTTGACTTTAAGTTTTGAACGTGAACTTGCCCGCGATGTTTGGGGAAGCGACGTCATCACTATTTCTGAAGCCCTGATCGCCGTGGGACGCGAGGCGCGTCAGCACGATAAACAAGCATGGATCATCGTGGATGACCTGAACTCATTCCGTGATCTGGGCGCCACCCCCGCAGATTTGATGCGGCGTTTGAATCTGGTGATCTCACACCCAGAATTGCAGAGCGCAGTGCAAGCGGGAAATTGTTCACTGGAGATCATCATCACGTGCAGGGACTACACCTGGAAGCAAATGACAGAAAGTAGCGCGATCACGCTGAATTGGGATTCGTTTTTTCTCTATAAGCCATTTCAGTTGCAGGTCTTCGACCCGGCAGAAGCCGGCGAAGCATTGCGTCGTTATTCTTCGCACTATAAACTTGGGCATGAGAATACGCCACAGCAAAATCAGGTCTTCTATAAACATCCTTTGCTTTTGAGACTCCTTTCGGAGATTGGGCAGGGGAAGCAAGTCTCGGCAGTTGGGTCTGAAAACTTGCTCTTTCGGGAATACTTTTTGAAGATGACCCCGCAAAGCAGCGTGCGCGGATTAGCTGTCGCGATGGCCACCTGGATGGCAGAACACAAGCAGACTTCGGCATCTCTGATGGAGTTACGATCCCTTGCCCAAACTTACGGCGCGAATCTGGACGCCGAGGATTCGCCGTTGAAACACCTGCTGGATACGGGCATCCTGTCCCAAACGGACCGCGGGCTGGAACAGGTCTTCCGCTTCACGCACGACCGATTATTCGAGTACTTGCTTGCCGAACATATCCAGCGCGAAATGGAGAATCGCAAAGACGATGCTGACATTCTGGTGGGATACATCCGCCAAACCGCATCCTTCCCGCCGGCTTATGGTGCGGCGCTTATGGTGTTGTCATCGCGCCGCAATACTGGTCTCTATTTATCCTTCGCTGTCAGTGAGTTTTCCGAGGTCAGAGAATTATGCGTGGACGGGTTGATCGCCCTCTACCTCGAAGAGCCAAAACTCGCCTTGTCTGTGTCGAAACAGATTCTTGCATTAGATTCTTTGGATGCAAAGCGTGTTGCCTTGCGAGCAGTCCCTGCCATGGGGGAGGAGGGGTTTGAGATTTTCTACTCTGCCATTGGTTCTTTCAATGAAACCGTGCGCAGGGTTGCGCTTATTTCCTTCGACCAGTTATGGCGGCAGGACTTTCAACGCGCGGTTCGGATGATGCGCCGATTGATGAAGGATATAAATCCGCAGGTGCTCTTGCTTGCGCCGCGCCGGGTTCAAACGCTATTCAAGATCATTGGCTGGTTCAGCACCTACGAAATACCCCGACCTGTATTCGACGAGATCAATAACGCGGCATACGAGCTTGCCGTCGAAAAATTAAGGATGCCCACCAGCGAATCACAGACCCGCTTTTGGTCGCTTATAAAGAACATTCTGGCGCGTAACACCGTTTCGTGGCCCGCAAATGAAGACGCAATCCACGAGATTCTGCGTCCGAACAGCCTGTCAGAGAAAGAGAAAGCGGCGTTTCGTCGCGTCGTCAGCGGCTTGCAGCAGGGAACAGACGGATTGAACGACATATCCATTGAAGACATCAAGACCCTCTTGATGTGCCAGGTTGACCCGGCTTGTTACCCTGCTCATCACCTGTTTGCGGTTTGGCTGCATCATCGCCCTGCGGAAGCCTGTGCTGCCATGCGCCAGATTTTCGATGACCTAAATGGTCATGCGCGGCTTTGGCTGTTGATGGCATTCGTTCCCACCACGCTTTCATCGCCCATGCCTTTCCCGCATGATGCCTTGCACCTGCTGGAGGAATTCACCGCCCGTTTCGCCGAAGAAAATGAAACGGAATTTCTCCACGGAACAACGCGCGGAACCTTGCAGCCGCTCAACGCTGTTTCATTCTTTCCATTGGGTGTCCGCTATCTTCGCTCTGGCAAAACAGACTTCCCGTTGATCTCCTCCCTGTTGACACTCTCGAAGGATCAGCTCGAAAAATTTGCACTTACCGTTCGTTTGCTTGCCCCTCTCGGTTGGTTTTACCCGCGCGAGACGTTGAACTTCCTCGAACCGTTTCTCGACTTCACACAACCCCTGCACGCGCATGTGTTGGAAACCTTTGCCAACCTGCACGTATTTCATTCCAACATTGTGGATACCTGGCTTCAGGAACATGGTGCAGGGCAGCATATCCGAACTTCGGCTGACCTTGAACAGGTCACATATCGCGCGCATCTCATCACAACCCAAGATGTGCGCATCACCAGCATCCTGCTCAATTCACCGTACGGTCAATGGCTGACGCGCTGCGTTCTGCCCGGCTACCTTGAGGTGAAGACACCCAAAGAAGCGGCACAACGCTTTGGCGACGGTTTGTTCGAGTCCCTGCGTCAATGCGACTGGCATCTCAAACGTCTGTTTGGAATGCCAGATTAACCTGCGACGAAAAAACGCCTCCTTCCCAAACTTCCGCCTGATTCCACGGGCGGAAGTTTTTCTTTCCCCGACGCCTTGTGAGACTTCTGTGAGAGCGGCTGAGTATGCTGAGTAAAACAAATGCCCACCGAGAAGCAAACCCAGCACACCCTTGTGATCCGCTTGTGGCGCGAAGAAGGGAACGGCACGCCCGTCTGGCGCGGCTTCGTGACCGAGATCCAAACCGGAGAGACGAAATATTTTCAGTCCCTCACAAACCTGGCGGAGTTAATTGCCCGGGTGGTCGGAGCCGCTTCAATGGAAGGAGGAGGCGCACCTCAAAACGCAGGAAATGACCAACCATCCAACCCATAAATCCTATTCAAATCCCAAAGGAGAAATCATGAAATCGAAAATTTTGTTACCCCTCTTGATCGTCGTGTTCGTGCTTGCGGCTTGCGGTCCTTCGCCGGAAGAAGCCGCCACCATGACCGCCTCTGCATGGACGCCCACGCCTGTTCCGCCCACATCCACGCCCACGCCGACACCCATCCCGTATGATCTGAGCGTATCGGTCACCGATGCAGACGGAGTCGCCGTTTCTGGAGCCAACATTACATTGGCTGGTGATGACGTTCCTGTTTTTACCGGCGAGGACGGCAAAGCGACATGGACGAACCTGCCCGAACCGGATGGCACTGCGACGATTGCCGCTCAAGGGTACATCGCCTCAGAACAGACGTTTAGCCTGTCTCGCGGACCCAACGAGCTTTCCTTCACTCTGGAGCGTGACTCGAACGGCTTGCTCCCGTCACAAGCCTGCGCTGCCGGTGAGTCCCTGTTGTACATCGAAGACTTTCAGGATAACGAAGCCGAAGGCTGGCCCGAAATCGATCTCCACGCGAACGGCTGGACCGTCGGTGAATATGCCAGTGAGCCGGGCAACATGGTAGCCAGCAACAACAACATGGCTCACCACGGCAACAATTTGCAAGATAAAACTTTTTCAGATGCCGTGTGGCGCGTGCGCTTTGTGATAGAAGGACGCCGTCCACTGTCATTCAACTGGCTTGTGAATTATGGAATTCAGATCGACGGACAGCAGATTGATGATTCGCGTTATCAAATCGTCGCCGATACCGATGGCGTCGGGTTGCGCCGTCTCACTCTGCCAGCCTTGAATATCGGCGCGGCGAGCGGGTCGGGCGCATCTGCGGGGAATTGGCACAATATTGAAATAAGCACCTTCCAAGGCGAAACGCAAGTTTGGTTGGATGGAAAAAAGGTGGCGGGATATGTTGACCCCAAACCTCTGCCCGGCGGCGGGATCGGGTTGGAGTTGTTCAGTTTCGATTCGTCCAAACCCGATACAGTAGTTTATTTCGACAACATTTCCGTCTGCGGCTTGAGCGCGCCGTTTGTCTCGAATTATGTCACGCCTTAATGCGATCAATTTACACGAGGCAATCGCCTAAGTTGCGATTGCCTCGACTCAATAGGAGATCACCATGTTACGAAAAATTCTTTTCCCAATTCTGCTGACCTTTGCCTTGCTTGCCAGCCTTGTGGGAGTTGCCCATGCCGCCCCGCCCAAAGGGGTGGACCACCTGCGCGGGCGCTGGGATGGAGTCATTCAGGGTTTGTTCGACGGAGATCAACCCTTTGTGTTGATGCTCGATGAATTCCATCCCGATCCCAATGACCCATTGGCAACACTTTATAACGGTTGTATGGCGGTTGGCGCTAACGCGGCATTTGCTCCGGTCTCTGCCCGCTTCACCCCATTGGGGAGCGGCAATTACGATATGACCCTTTTCGGGACAGCGCTGGGTTCGGTCATCAAACTGGAGGGTGGCGCTTCCACCAACGATGCAACCGTCACCGATGATCCCGCCAGCGGTGCGTGGCAGACTGCGAACCAGGGCGGCGATTGGACTGCCTATCACCATGACCGGCGTGAACCAAGCTGCCCAACTGTGCAATTGGGCGGGGAACTCTTCTTCGATGCCAGCATTAATGGAATCGTTGGAATTCAACCGGATGAAAGCAGGAATGAAGGCAACATCATCGAAGGGTTCAGCAATATCGTTTCCTCTGGCTTGAAAGCTGCTTTGCCCGATGGTTCAAGCGTGACGATTCCGTTCTACACAGACCTTTTCTCGCCGAATGTGAATTTCGTGGATAACTTCCGCTACTTGCAGGATTTTCCCAATCTGCCTGCTGCTGGAGAAACATACACATTCACACTGCTGGATGTCTTTGGCGACCCCATTCCTGGAACAACCGTCACGGACGTTTGGTATGCCTGCGCTGCCGATGCGCCTCGTAATGTAGCTGCCACGATGGATACGGACGGCATTCATGTCACATGGAATGCGCCAGCGTCCGCGCCCGGCTTCGACCCGGCGAACTTTGTCGGCTTTTATCAGATCGAGTTGTACCCAGATGGCGGCGGTGGATTCGGTTTCGGCTCGAACGGAGTTGCTTCACCTGCCCATCTCATTCCCTTCAACTCGTTTGGCGGTGGTGCGCCCGGATCGCCCGATGGATTCGATTTCGGTTCATCCCTGTCCGAACTGGAGAATGGCGTCTATTACTTTGATGTGATCTCGTTCTCTGAAGCCTTTGGTGCAGGTTCTGTCGGGCTTGAGTGCCAGATCCGCGCGTACGATGAACAGGTTCGTTTCGAGAAATCCGGCGATACAGTCATCTTATTGCCTTGAGAGTGACTGAAGGGGGTGAAAGGGGGGATGTATGAAAGGAGCCCCGCGTATTCGCGGGGCCCATTTGATTTATAAATTTATGCTGTTTCTGCCTTACCCAGCTCAGATTGGAGGGGTTCACCCATGCGCTGTGCTTCACCGTTCTCCAGCTTGGTCAACGGCAGGATGATGTGGAACTGACTGCCGGGGAAGTTGACCGTCATAGCCGGGGCTTTCCACCCAGATGCGCCCGCCGTGCGCCTCGACGATGCCTTTGGAGAGTGCCAAGCCCAAACCTGCGCCGCCGCCTTTGAAGCGCGATTTGCTGGTGGAGTGTTTGCCCAGTTCGCCGGGCTGATAAAACTTCGAAAAGATCACTTTGCGCAGATTCGGGTCAACGCCCACGCCAGTATCGCCAACGATAACTTCCACGCCGCCGTTCGGCAGGTTGATAATGGTAGGGATGTGCTTGCCGCTGATGGTGATCCAGCCGTTATTGGGCGTGAATTTAATGGCATTACGAATAAGATGATGGAATAATTTTTCCAACAGGTGCGAGTCCGCTTTGACGAGCGGCATGGCGGGGATTCGAATGGTGAGTATTTGCTCACGTTCCCTGACGGTTTTCACATGCTCCAAACACACCTGCTGGATCAGTTGGGCAAGGTCCACAGACTGGAGATGCGGCTTGAGCGAACGCGCGTCAATCTGCGCGATGTCGAACATCGAGTCCATCACTTCGTGCAGGCGTAAGGTTCCGTCGTGGATGCCCTTCATCATGGACTTTTGTCCCTTTTCGAGTTTGGGGTCATCCATCAACATCTCGGTATAACCTTTGATGACGGTTAACGGCGTGCGTAGTTCGTGCGAGGCGATGCTGATGAAGTCGGACTTCGCCTGGTCGATGCGCTGGAGTTCCTGGTTGTTCTTTTCGAGCGTGCGGCGGGCTTGTCTCAATTCCTGGTTCAGGCGCATGAGATTGTCTCTACGAGGCGGGCGTTTTCGAGCGCCACGGCGGTCTGGTTGGCGTGTGCGCTGAGGACGGAGAGGTCTTCGCGAGTATAGCGATTTCCGCTTAACTTTGAACCAAAGGCAAGCAGACCGATCCATTGCTTCTTGGCAAAGATGGGAATATACACCTCCGAGCGCAGTTCGTTGAACCAATTCCGTTCGGCGGGAGATGTGTTTCGATAAGCAGGGAGCAGGTCCAGGTCATATTGAAGAAGCGCTTTTTGTTCGCGGATGAGGTACGAAGCGATGACCCCGTCCTCTTCCAATTCCACCACCACCACCACCAATTGTCGTTCTTCCGGGCTGCGGGCAGAGCGGAGTTTATATGTCTTGCGCCCATCGGCTTGACGTTCGGAGTCCACCAGAAATAAAAAGCCGCGTTCGATCTGCATCGCTTCGAGCATGATGCCGATGGCAATGCTGGCGAGGCGGTCCATATCGAGGATGTTGCTGATGCTTTCGCTGTATTGGTGGATGGTCAGGCTGGCATCGTATTGATCGCCTTTCATCCATCATGTGTTGATGGCGCGTGAGACCAGGTCGGTGAGCGGTGAGAAGATTAGCGCGAGGAAGAGCGCGACCACAGCGCCAGCCAGGAGCGGGTTGAAATTTGCGCTCCGCCAAACAGGGCTTGAATGATCAGAAAACCGGCGATATAAAAACCAACAATGCCGATGGTACTGGCAACGTAGATCAGGATGCGGCGCGTGATATTTTTTAGGTCTGGCACGTAATGCGTGCCGACGACATACGCCATGCCGATGGCAACGAACAAACGCACAGGCTGACCCATGATGAGGGCGCCGGAAAATAAGAGGATATCGTTCAACAGGGTGAAGATAACTGGCGCCCACCAATATCCCAGCCGGCTGCGAAGGAGCGGCTGGCGGCTTTGGCGCTGCGCGTTGGACAGGTTCAGGATCATGACGATGGTCAGGATGAGCCATCCCAGCATGATCCATGCCGGACCCAGCCGCGAGCGATACAATACCAGTTCGCCATTCGTCCAAAGCACATCCAATAAATTCAATGCGTTCGTCAGGATCAATGCCAGCCCGAGTATCCACACCCCGAAATAACCGAGCCAAGCCTACCACAGATCGCGTTGCAGGAAGACCTGCGGCGTGATCATCAACACAATGGCGGGCGTGAATGAAATGTATGTTTGAAGTTCTTGAAAGAGAAAGCTGTTATCCCCGCGGTTCTGCCAGATGGCTTCTGCGATGTTGATAACCATGGCAAGCAGAGCATACAGAACGACCAGCCACGTGGCAGAGCCTTGCCCTTCCTCCCGTCGCTGAATGGCAAAAAAAATGACAGGCAGGTAGAACACGCCAATGAACAAAAGGATGATGACTTGGGCTAGCGATGCGCTCATGATGGTGGCTAAAATTTTACTCTAATTCATTGATAATCGGTTATCATTATTGTTATGCTAACTTCACGCGCCTCCCGTCTTAAGTACAATTTTTTGCAGGATTATTTCCGCCCGGACGGGCATGTTATTTTTTCGGATTTGGCTTCCGCCCGCGCTTTTGCCGCCCAAATGTCAGCGCTTCGCCCGGACCCCATGCCTGCCACTGACCTATATGCGCTTTCCCTGCTCGATGAGGCCTATCACATCCTCCTCAAACATTTTTTAAGCAGCCATACTGACGTGATGGCGCGCGCCATGGGCATGGTGCAATCCAACCCTGGATCCAAATATCACCTAACCCTTAACAAATTCACCGAGGAATTTCCTCCCCTTTCCGTTTTTTACGGGGAGGTGACGGCGGGCGATTATCTTTCCACTAATAATCCGACCTCTGGAGAATTTGGCGGCGATCTGCGCGCAGCCGCCATCGAAGAAATGTTGTTGATCCATACCGCCAATAAAAACCCAGCCGTAAACCGCTGCAAGGAATTGGTTGATGAGACGGCAATGAGCGATTCCGCATATATGGAATTCATGCAATCCCTGCTGGGTTTCTTCGACCGCCATCCCGGATTTGACAAGAACGATTCTTCACAAGGCGAAACCCTCACAGATGTTCTTTTCGCTCCGATCAAAGCCTCTCCTGATTCTTTGGAAGGTCAATTACGTTTCATCGTTGAAAAATGGGGATATTTGCTTGGTGAATTATTTTCTGTTCGCATATTGCGTGGGTTGGATTTCATCCGCGAAGAAA
Organism: Chloroflexota bacterium; assembly: GCA_016866215.1. Taxonomy (GTDB): domain Bacteria; phylum Chloroflexota; class Anaerolineae; order Anaerolineales; family Villigracilaceae; genus Villigracilis. The sequence goes on from VGNE01000021.1 coordinate 13,130, forward strand.
CCATCCGCCAGAGACATGAATCGTTCGATTCGAAAAAAGCTGAAACTCTCGTGCCGAATTTTACAGGCAGTGAATACGCGGAGTATGAGCGTTACAGTCCGGATAAAGACTGGATGCCGCAGTTGATTCTGCTTGCCAAGAATACCCATGTCTGGCTCGGCCAACTCTCCAAAAAATATCGGCGCGAAATAACGACCCTCGATCAAATTCCAGACGAAGAATTGGATCTGCTGGCCTCGCGCGGATTCACTGGACTCTGGCTGATCGGTCTATGGGAGCGCAGCCGCGCATCGCAGATTATCAAACAACGCATGGGTCAGGCAGATGCGTTCGCATCGGCCTATTCCCTGCATTCGTACGATATTGCCAATGATCTTGGCGGCTGGGAAGCATTGCATAATCTCCGCTCGCGGGCGTGGGTGCGCGGCGTTCGGCTGTCCGCTGACATGGTTCCCAATCACATGGGCATTGACTCGCAATGGGTCATCGAACATCCCGATTGGTTTATCTCGCTCGACCAGTCTCCCTATCCCTCCTACACCTTCAACAGCGAAAACCTGTCCGACGACCCACGCGTAAATATTGTCTTGGAAGATCATTACTATAATCATTCAGACGCTTCTGTTGTCTTTCGACTAACAGACTATCGGACTAATGACTGCAAGACTAAATACATCTATCATGGCAATGACGGCACGTCTTTCCCGTGGAATGATACTGCTCAACTTGATTACAGCAATCCTGAGGTGCGTGAAGCTGTCATTCAAGTCATCCTGCATGTCGCACGCAATTTCCCCGTCATTCGTTTTGATGCGGCTATGACCCTCGCCAGGAAACATGTTCAACGCCTGTGGTTCCCTGAGCCAGGCGCGGGCGGGGCGATCCCATCCCGTTCGCAATACGGCCTGACCAAAGCCGAGTTTGATGAAAAAGTTCCCGAGGAATTCTGGCGGGAAGTTGTTGATCGTGTTGCAAAAGAAGTCCCCGATACGTTGTTGCTCGCCGAAGCATTCTGGCTGATGGAGGGATATTTTGTCCGCACGCTTGGAATGCACCGCGTTTACAACTCCGCATTTATGCACATGCTGCGCGATGAAGATAACGCCAAATACCGCCTTGCCATCAAGAACATACTTGAGTTTGATCCGCAAATTCTCAAGCGTTATGTCAACTTCATGAACAATCCCGATGAAAAAACCGCCGTCGAGCAGTTCGGCAATGGCGATAAATATTTTGGCATTTGTACTTTGCTATCTACTTTGCCGGGCTTGCCCATGTTCGGTCACGGACAAGTGGAAGGTTATGCCGAAAAATATGGGATGGAATTCCGCCGCGCCAAATGGGATGAGACTCCAGACGACGGACTCGTCCGCGGACACGAATGGCGCATCTTCCCGCTCCTTCACCGCCGAGCCCTGTTTGCCGACGTGGAGCATTTCCTGCTCTTTGACTTTTATCTGCCAAACGGCGGCGTGGACGAAGAAGTCTTCGCATACTCCAACCGCTTCAACGACCCTTCGACACGCTTCGCGTCAGGGCAGGCTCAACGCGGACTGGTCATCTATCACAATAAATTCGCCGATACACGCGGCTGGGTCAAAACCTCCGCGCCATTCAAAGATAATTCTTCGGGTAAAACATTACGTAAAAACATAGCCGAGGGAATGGGTTTGCCGCGTGAGGGATTTGTTATCTTCAAAGATTATGTCACCCGCCTTGAATACATCCGCTCCTGCGAAGAAATATGGGACAAAGGCATGTATTTTGAATTAGGCGCTTATCAATGCCACGCCTTTATGGATTGGCGTTTCGTGGAGGGCAGTCATTGGGAATTGGTAAATAGCGCTTTGAACGGCGCGGGTGTCGAATCCATACAGGCGAAGTGGATGGAACTCTTCAAAGACAAGGATGAAGGATTAACGCTTCGCGTGAAGGATGAAGAAAAGAAGAAACTAAGAGGTAAGAAGAAAGAAGTGGTTGTGGTGAAGGCGAAGAAGGAAAGAGGAAAGCCTGCTCTCCCGAAAAAGCATCGGGACAATATGAGCCGTGCCGAAGGGAAGGAAGAAGTGGTTGCTGCAAAGACGAAAGCGCCAACGAAAAAGGCTGATGTTGCTAAAAAAGTTCAACCTAAAGCAAAGAAGCCTGTCGTAAAAAAGGTTATTGCCGTGAAAACGAAACCTGAGAAAAAAACTACAGCGAAAGCAAAACTAGTTGTAAAGAAGGTAGTTAGAACATCGTTCCCGAAAGGGAAGAAATCTGTGACAAAGAACACGAATTAAAAGTGAAGACCTGCGAGATTTTTACGAAATACCCTTTGGGTGAAATCTCGCAAGTCTTTGATCGAGCGGAAAAAACCCTTGCGATGTAGAATCAGCCCCAAAGTTAACTCGGATGCGCGTAGATTGCCAAACCTACAATTCCCATACGAATCCACGATAGTCCCATTTTTGTTATTGACTCACACTTTGAAAAGTACTATACTCGTCATATCGAGGTAACGCCCATATGCGCTTATTTCATGGAAACACCCAAGCAGGTTGATTTAACACGCGGATATCCCCGCGTGTATTTTTTTATTCCCTCAAAAAGGAGACTCGTACAATGGATTCTGGACTGATCGGCAAGGTTGAAAAAGCAAAACGATATGCAGAGGATAGGCATCGCTTCCACTTCAATCAATTTGATCTTGATTTTCACGGCGACAATAGCGAACACCATGTTTCTTACGATGAAGGCGTTTTTAACTGCGATTGCGAGTTTTTCATTACCCACCAGCGCTGCGGACACACCATGGCGATTGAAATCCTGCTCAAGGATATGATCGTTGAACCAGTGAAAGTTTAACTTAAATCGAATATATAAACTGCCTTCCGCGTAAGTGCGAAGGCAGTTTTGTTATTATTATCAACTCCTTCTCCCCAATCCACAGTTATTTGGGAGAAGGTTGAGGTGGGGGCACGTTCTCATTAAATCTTAAAGATTATGGTGTACAATTTTCCTTATGAAATCACAATTTTCCCGGCGTGACTTTTTAAAACTTGGCGGGCTTACTTTGGGCGGGCTGGCCTTTTCTCCTTTTCTGCCAGGACTGACCAGTTTCGACGACAGTTTTGTTGTGCGCATCGCCACGGCTGAGATGCCGGTTCGCAAGGAGCCGACGGATAAAAGCCGTATCGAGTTGACCAGGTACCGCGATGAACTTGTGCATATCTATGGGGAAGTAACCGCCGAAGAGCCGCTGCATAACCCGGTCTGGTATCGAGTGTGGGGGGGGTACCTTCATCGCGGACGTTTGCAGAAAGTGAAAACGATCTACCAGACACCGCCCACCGCCATCCCCGAAGGCAAAAGACTACTAACTGAAGTCTCTGTCCCTTTCACGACTCCATATCGTTTTTCCAAAACATTTGGCTGGCAGCCATTGTCGCCTCCTTTGTATTACGGTTCCGCTCATTGGGTCGAAGCGCTGGAAGCAGGGCCAGAAATGGCGGATTACAAAGGTGCCTGGTATCGTATTTTTGATGAACTGGATTCCAATGTATCGTACCATGTGCCAGCCATCCATTTACGGGTTTTTTCACCTGAGGAAATGGATCCGATCACACCGGATGTGCCTCACGAACAAAAGAAGATCGAGGTCAATCTTTCATCGCAAGCCCTGTTTGCCTACGAATATGGAAACCTTGTATTCCAGACCAAGATCTCCTCCGGCGTTCCCGGTGACCCGACCGGCGGCACGGGCATCAAAACCACCACGCCGGATGGCAAGTTTTTCATTCTGGAAAAAGATCCCGCTAAGCATATGGGGTATAGCTACTTTAGCAGTGAAACCACCGGAAATTTTCTGGCTGATATAGATAATTACGTACTTCCCGGCGTCCCCTGGACATCCTTCTTCACTACGCTGGGTCACGCTTTTCATGGCACGTACTGGCACGAAAATTTTGGAACGCCGATGAGTCATGGCTGTATCAACATGCGCAGCGAGGATGCCAACTGGCTCTTCCGCTGGGCAAGGCCAATTCACACCAATGATGCAGTTGCCACCCGCGGGCTTGGCACAGTGGTTGAGATCCATTATTAGTATTTTTTGGATTCCCCCTCCAAACCGACTCTACACCCGAAGATTTGACACCCCAATCCTCAAGGATATGCTTCGCTATGCCCATACTCAACTGGAAGGGAAAGCGTCTCGCTCCGCCCGCGCCTGCTGCTCTTATCCAAGATTCAATTCTCTATCCGAATGGACTTGGCTATCCCAAGTCAAATGCCGATGGCCGCATTATCCTCGGGGAAAATCTCTCGATCATGGCGGCTTTGCTTCCGGAATATGAAGGGCGCATTGACCTCATCTATGCTGATCCTCCTTTTTTCACCAACCGAAAATTTCCCACCCGCGTGGGACGTGGAGAGGATTCACGCAAACCTGAAAAATGGAAATTAGCAGAAGGTTATCACGATGCCTGGTCTGACCTGGATGCGTATCTTCAATTTCTGTATGAACGCCTTGCATTGATGTTTCGCCTGCTTTCACCAAATGGAACGCTCTATCTTCATCTGGACTGGCACGCCGATGCTTATGCCCGTTTGATCCTGGATGAAATCTTCGGAACAGAAGGCGTTTTCATCAACGAAATCATCTGGGCTTATCATGGGCCGTCTCCGATCAAGACTGCATTTAATCGCAAGCACGATACGATCTTGTCTTATGCAAAAAGTAAGAACTATACATTTAATGCAGATGATGTTCGTGAACCCTACAGCCCCAATACGGTTGCGACCTTTAAATCATCGCGTAAAGCGGGCTTTGGCAAAGTCCCGGATCTCGAGCGCGGCAAAGTGCCAGAAGATTGGTGGTATTTCCCGGTTGTGGCTCGTTTGCATAATGAACGTACAGGTTATCCTACACAAAAACCAGAAGTATTGCTGGAAAGGATTATTCGCGCCTCCTCCAACCCGGGTGACCTTGTGGCAGATTTTTTCTGCGGTTCAGGGACAACCTCTCTTGTGGCGGCTAAAAATGGACGCAAGTTCATCACCTGTGACGAATCCATCCGGGCAGTACAAACCGCGCGTTCGAGGCTTGCTAATACAAAAACTGTTTTTTCGTTTGAGAGAGATTCTGCCATTAAGAACGAGGTGGTATATGAGTCAAAGAATATAAGAGCGAATATCTCTGATGGTTTGATCAGGCTGGAAACTGCTCTGGATGTGGATTTCTGGGAAGTGGACCCTGATTGGGATGGGAAAATGTTCAAGAGCGCGGCGCAGTCTCAACGTCACGCGCGAAGCGGGGAGATCCATTTTGAATCAAAAATAAAAATCGGACGCGCAGCGTGCGTCCGATTGGTGACTGTCGATGGAAAACAGTTTCAATTATATGTCCAGGCGGTAGCCGACGCCGCGAATGGTCTTTAGGAATTTTGGATTGACCGGGTCGAGTTCAATAGCGCGGCGCAGCCAGGAGATATGCACGTCAAGTGTGCGCGTATCGCCGGTGTAATTTGTTTCCCATACTTTTTTGAAAAGGGGTTCGCGCTCCACTACTTCGCCATGTTTGTCCATTAATAGATGCAGCAGGGTGACGAGACGGGGGGTGAGTTTTGTGCTTTTACCGAGGCAGCGTACGCGGCGTTTTTCAGGGTCAAGCCGGATGGGACCGACATGTAAAACATTTTTTCCATCACCAGGCAGAAGCGGTTTGATACGGTTGACAAGTTTTTGCACTGTAAAAGGCAATGTCAGTACCGCGTCTGCGGCATCTTTACTAACTTCTTTACCGTCTTCAAGAATAAGAATGATGGGGAGTTTTGCGTCTTTTTCACGAACGGACTGGCAAATACGCAGGCCAGTGCTTCTCAATGAAGGCGCATTGATAATCACCAGGCTTGGGCTGATATCTTTAAGTAACGCCACTGCCTTACTGCCATTTTGAGCGATATGTACATCAAATCCCTTCTTCTGCAAATCGGAGGCAAAAGAAGGGATCTCTGCATGTTTAACTTCAATGACCAGAAGCGCGGTATTTTTCATAAGAAGGTTTGGAGAAGGCTTGTCTCAAAGAATATTTTCTAACAAGAACGGTCTTTATGTGGTTTAGGTTTGTTAAGGTGTTTTCATTATACACCAAATCTTAATCAATGTTATAAATCCCTGGTACTATCTTATCGAGTTTGGCAGGAGAGGTTAGGTCTTCTGATCAGCCATTTATCACATTGCTTGACTTTTTTATGCTTACTTGGTAACATCGGCGGGCTAAACTAAACGATGCGGGGTGGAGCAGTGGCAGCTCGTCGGGCTCATAACCCGAAGGTCGCAGGTTCAAGTCCTGCCCCCGCTACTAACAGCGATCCTGTGAAAACAGGATCGCTGTGTTTAATCAAGGACTGCACACTTCCGATCAAGTCGTGTTAACCCAACTTCCCAACCATCTAATTACCTGATCCGCGCAGCTCTTTCATGATTTCGGGCTTCATCCCGTTTGGCGATTGTGGCGCGTTTGTCGTAGGCTTTTTTACCCTTGGCGAGGGCGATCTCGAGTTTGGCGCGTCCGTCTTTAAGATATACCCGCAATGGCACGACTGTCATCCCCTTGATACGGACATTGTTCCATAGTTCGCGGATCTGTTTTTTATGGAGCAGCAGGCGGCGTTTTCGTTTGGGTTCGTGGTTGAAGTATTTTCCCGCTTGTTCGTATGGCGCGATGTGAGCTTCCACGAGCCAGGCATCCTCTCCGTTTTGCACGTCCACGTAGGCTTCCTGTATGCTGACCTGGCCGGCTCGGATGGATTTGATCTCTGACCCATGCAGGACAAGTCCGGCCTCGAATTTTTCCATGAGGAAGTATTCGAAGCTGGCTTTGCGATTGGTTGCGATTACTTTGATGTTTTCAGTCACGGGATGATTTTACCTCTTATCGCATAAATTAATAAACTTGCTAAATGAAATTACGAGTAAAAATCATACTTTTAGTCTTGGTTATTTTTACGGCACTTTGCAGCATGAATTGTTTTGCGCTTTGGAGTCCGTTCCTGTCGGAAATTGTAATTATGCAGGAGCAAGCTCGTGCAATCCGAAGTTATCCCCACTTGAGCAGCACGAAGCCTGCGACGATGCGCAGCAATCCAAAGATGATGAGAGCTGAAACCAGCCCGATCACATCAGCAATAAGCGGGCCCATGATGGAACTGACCAGGACAGCCAGGTTGAAGATGATGATGTACCAGGCCAGGTGCGCGGGGCGGTCATCGGGCGGGATGTTTTCGAGCATGTAGTTGGTGTATGCGCCGTGGACCATTGCGAATAAAAAGCCGCCGAGGAAAGAGAGTGCGTAGTAGTGCCAGACGTTTTGAGCAAATGCCAGCATAATCGGATATGCGGCCATGCCAGCCACGCCCCAGCCTGTTACTTTTTTGTGACCATATTTTTGCACGACCCGCCTGAGCTGTGTGGATGCGATCAGCACGGTCAGATAGTAGAAGGCTGTCCCATTGCCGAGGTGACCGTCATTAAGATTCAGGACGCGTACATTATAGAGCGGGTAAAGTGGTGACGATAAATAATGTACCAGGTGGAAAAAGAACAGCGCGAGCAGGACATTCTTGAAATGGGTCTTCCAAATATCAAGCCGCAGGACCGAGGCAATGCTTCGGGGAGACTGCCCCGGTGGGGATGAATCAGGCTTGCCCTCCCGAGAAGTCACCGGGACTTTGTGAGTGTGATCGAAGGGTTGAGGATGCGAAGGCAGGGGAGGGATGGCTTCATCCTGCAGGGGTTTGACGTGGTAGATGTGGTAACTACTCATCGCCGCGCCGAACGCTCCAATCGCAAAAATAATTTGATACCCTTGAGGGAAGGCAGCGTTTTTCAGAATGGCGCCCGCGATCAGCGATGTGAGCATAAATGCGATTGCGAACGTGACGTTGCGTGTGCCTGCTACCTGCGCTCTGAAGCGGTCTGGGACTGCTTCAGCAAAGAGCGCATTAAAGCCGACTCCGAGAGGCGTGAGCGGAATTGCCATTAAGAAGGTCAGGACGATCAGCGCCCAGATCTGTCCTTGCGGGTTGAAGAGCCAGGGCAGGGGAATCCAGAGCAGGTAGCCAATGCGAAAGACGATGGAAGACCAGAACACAGCGCGACCGGTGTGCCGTTTGCTGATCCAGTGACCTGCGGGGATGGCGAGGAAAAGATTGACGGCGGCAGACATGGCAGTCAGCAAGCCGATCTGCAAACCTGTTGCGCCCAGGCGCGTGGCGTAGACGTTGAGAAAGTTTACGGCCGTGCCGCTTAGAACCCCGAACCAGGCAATGTCAAGATACAGGTTTGTGAAATTGGAACGATATTTTTCGGGGATATCAGATCGTTGAAATAAGTTGAAATGCATAGGTTGATTATAACAATGTTACAAAATCCCCGGTTCAGTCCCTTCAATTACACGGTCAGTCAGCTGGATGGCGAGTCCGATGTAAGATTCTGGCGAGAGACTCTGCAATCGCTTCCGCGTTTCATCATCAATATCAACCGCTTCAACCCATGACCTGTAATCTGCTTCCGTTAGGACGCGGCCCCTCGTCTGATGTTTGAGCGATTCGTACGCGTCACTGAGTCCCGCCGCGCGCAGGATGGTTTGAGCGCCCTCGGCGATGACTTCCCAATGCGCATTCAACTCAACCCTGAGTCTGTCCTCATCAGCGGTGATACGACTCATGCCGCGCTGTAAATTAATCCATGCGACCAGGGTATGTCCCAGCGCAGTCCCAAATGTGCGGCGGACAGTTGAATCGGACAAATCACGTTGTAAGCGTGAGATGGTCAGTTTTTGGGCGTAATGCGAGAAAAGAGAATTGGCAATGCCAAGATTACCTTCTGCGTTTTCAAAGTCAATCGGGTTGACTTTCTGCGGCATGGTCGAAGAACCTACCTCACCTTGAACTACCGCTTGTTTGAGAATGCCGTCGCTGATATAGCGCCAGATATCCTGGGAGAAATCGGTCAAAATCGAATTGGTCAAACGCAAGGCGTCGAAATAGCGAATCCAGTTATCGTATGGCAGGATTTGAGTCGTCATCAGATTTGGTTCAAGACCGTATTGCGAAATAAATTCTTTGCTAAAAACAAGCCAATCCACTTGCGGAGCGGCGGCTTGTAAGGCGTTGAAGTTGCCCACTGCGCCTGTCAACTTGGCTTCAAAGCGATGCGATGAGATTTCGTCACGCGTTTTTTTCAGGCGTGAATAATAAACAGCAAATTCCCTGCCAAGCGTAGTCGGCACGGCAGGCTGTCCATGCGTGCGCGCGAGCATTGGCAAGGCGCGATAGGTTTTGGCAAATTTTAAAATATGCTGAAGCAGGCTGTCAAAAGCGGGAAGTAAAACGGTCTCACGTGAGTCTCGTAACGAAATGGCTTGTGCGATGTTATTCACGTCTTCGGAGGTTAATCCAAAGTGGAGCCAGGGGAGTAAACCATTGAGTGAAGAATCTTTAAATCTGTCACGTAAAAAGTATTCGATGGCTTTGACGTCATGACGAGTCTCACGCTCGAAGGCGCGGATGGTTTCTGCATCGGCAGTGGAGAAATCCGCTTTGATGGTATCCAATCGAGCGGCTTCGGAATCGCTCAAAGGACGGATCAAGCCTGTTTTGGAGAGGGCAGTCAAAAAGTCCAGTTCGAGGCGGGCGCGGTCACGCAGGAAAGCAAACTCGGAGAAGTGATCGCGCAGGGGCGCAGTCGCGTCAGTGTAGCGTCCATCCAATGGCGAAAGAAGGTGAAGGGGCTCTGTCATTTGTTACTCGAAATTTTCGAGATAAGCGTATCATAGTTTGCATTGGATTTGAAGCCTTTGACCGCAGGTTTATTTCCCGGGTTTCTTTACCGTGCATGATCTCTATTGCTCAATGCGCCGTCCTTTGCGAAGCATCCTGTGGATGGCGCAAGATTACCCTGCAAACGCCGCCGGGGATGGCAGCTGGAGCGCTTGTGTTGGGGATGCCTTTGATGAGTTTGGTCATGGATTTTGGATAGGTTGAATTTGAAAAAATTGGTTATACTTTGAGTAAGGAAAAAGCAGTTTTCAGGGGCTTGACAGCCTGCTGTTCCAATAAATACCAAGCAACGCAACCGGGCATTTTGGTCAAGATATGCACAGAGCATTATGATCCCCGCACACTAACACTACGCTGATTTAGCTTTATACCGTTTGCCCATCTGGAAAATAAAATGGCCTTAAGAAAGAAACCCGTCGTAAAGTCAGGGAACACGAAGAAGAAAAAGCGGACAGCGATTGCCGGCAGCCGGCGATCAGGTGATCCTATCGCCGCTTCCGATGCTTCGGCAGGTGAACTGGAGGTGCTGCGCGAATCTGAAGAACGTCACCGTTTATTACAAGGCATTCTGGATTCTTCTTCGGATGGCATTCTGGCAGTCAATCGAGAAAACGAGGTACTTTTTGCCAATCAGCGTTTTGTCGAGATGTGGATGATTCCGCAAGAGACGATGGCGACGAAGGATGACACCCTCCTTCTGCAATTTGTCCTAGATCAATTGTCTGATCCACAAAGTTTTCTCAATAAAGTCCAGGGGCTGTACAACTCGACTGAAGAAAGTCTCGATACACTGAATTTCAAAGATGGAAGAGTGTTTGACCGCCTCTCACGGCCGCTGCTGCAAGGGATGGAATTGAGGGGCAGGGTCTGGTCTTTTCGCGACATCACCAAGCAAAAGCGGGTAGAGGAAGCCCTGCGCGAATCTGAAGAACGTTACCGCTCCCTATTTGATCGCATGATGGATGGTGTCTACCGCAGTACGCACGAAGGGAGGTTTGTAGATGTCAACCCGGCCATGGTGAAGATGTTTGGATATTCAAGCACGGAAGAAATGCTGAAAGTGGATATAAAAAAAGAACTCTACTTTGCGCCGGAAGAAAGAGGCAGTCATGTCCTGGACACCGGGCAGGTAGAGATGGAGGTTTTCCGGATGCGCCGCAAGGACGGATCTGAAATATGGGTTGAAGACCGCGGTTTCTATGTGCACGACCAGCAGGGCGGGGTAATTTACCATGAGGGCATGTTGCGCGACATCACCGACCGCAAGCAGATCGAAGACACATTGACGGCTTCTGAAGCAAAGCTGCGCACCTTGTTCGCCTCCATGCATGATGTGGTGCTGGTCATTGACCGCGAGGGGACATACCGGGATATCGCCCCGACCAATCCTGGGCTGTTGGTCAAACCGCCCGAGCAACTGCTCGGAAGTCATCTAAATGATGTCTTTCCTTCCGAAAAGTCGAAGCTGTATCGCGAGGTCATTCAACAGGTCCTGGACACACAACAAAAAATGCAGATCGAATATGATCTTGTCATCGATGGTCAAGCCACCTGGTTCCAAACGACCATCTCCCCGCTGGATGCAGACAGAACGCTGTGGGTGGCGCACGATATTACCGAGCGCAAGCATGTGGAAGAAGCCCTGGCGACCGCCGAAGCAAACTACCGTTCCATTTTCGAAAATGCGACCGTCGGCATTTATCAATCCACGCCGCAGGGACGCTTCCTGAGCATCAATCCGGTCATGGCGCATATCTTCGGATACGATTCGCCGCAGGAAATTCTCAATAACATTGCCAGTATCGAGAATCAGCTTTACGTTGACCCAGCCGACCGTCACGAATTTCAGCGCCTGATGATGGATCAGGGGGAAGTGGATAAATTTGTCAACCGCTACAGGCGTAAAGATGGCAGTCATATCTGGATACAGGAAAATGCCCGTGCAATAAAGGATGTGAATGGGAGCATCCTGCTTTACGAAGGCTTTGTCACCGACATCACCGAACGCAAGCAGGTGGAAGAGGAATTGCGCCTCGCCAAAGACAGGCTCGAAATCACCAACCTCGAACTCCAGCAGTCGCTGGCGCGTGAAAAACTGCTGGCCTCCACCGATGGCTTGACCGGCTTATGCAACCACCGCCACCTTTTCGAACTCGCCGCCCGCGAATTCCTGTCCGCCGTACGTTATCGCCGCCCGCTTACTTTTCTCATGTTCGACATGGATGATTTTAAACAGGTTAACGATACCCTTGGGCATACTGCTGGTGACAAACTGCTGGTGATGGTGGCGCAGGCTGCTTTAGCACAGGTGCGCGGGCCCGATGTGGTAGCGCGTTACGGCGGAGATGAATTCATGGTGCTCCTGCCGGATGCCAGTGCGCAACAAGCGCTTCCCGTCGCGGAGCGCATCCGCGCGAATGTCGCAGCCCTGCGCGTCGGCACTGATAAGAAACCGTTTACCATCACGCTCAGCATTGGAATAGCCGAGCTGCGGCACGAGCCCCTGGACGAGAACGTTGAGCGCATCATCCAGCGCGCCGACGAAGCCTTGTATCAAGCCAAAGAAAGCGGGCGCAACCGCACTGTGATCTTTGGGCAAGGTGAGACAGGTGCAAACTGATGACTTCCCAAAGACCTTCCCCGAAACGCAAGGTTTTCTCCCTGCCAGACGATAAGACCTTTCATCTTCTATTTAAAAATAATCCCATCCCGATGTGGGTGTACGATCTCAAAACACTGATTTTTCTGGAAGTCAACGATGCCGCGTTGGAAAAATACGGCTATGCACATGACGAATTCCTAAAATTGACCCTCAAAGACATCCGCCCAGCGGAAGATGTGGCGCGCCTGACTAAAGACGTGAAGCAAAAACGTCCGGCTCTGCAACATTCGGGGGAATGGCGTCATCGTCTCAAAAATGGACGGGTGATCGACGTTGAGATCACCTCGCATACAATGGAATTCGAGGGGCGCAAGGCCGCATTGGTAATGGCACAGGACATCACCGAACGAAAGCGGGCGGATGAGGCGCTGCGCCGCCGGGCCGAAGAGCTCGCAGCGCTCCAAGCCAATGTGCTCGAGATCGCCACGCCGCACGATCTACCTACCTTGCTCCAAACGGTTGTCGAGCGGGCGGCGCAGTTGTTGAACGCTCGGGGCGGAGGCTTATACCTATGTGATCCGGACCGCAAGGAGGTGCGCTGCGTGGTGAGCTATAATACTTTGCTCGATTACACCGGCACGACCCTTGCATTTGGCGAGGGTGCGGCTGGCATTGTGGCTCAAAGCGGGAAACCATTGATCATTGATGATTATCGTGTATGGAACAAACGAGCCGTTGTCTACGAAGGGGAGCAGCCTTTCACTTGCATACTCAGTGTACCCATGATCTGGCAGAATCAGGTCATGGGAGTGATCCACATTCTGGACAATGTGGAAAGCAGACGTTTTACGGAAACCGACCTGGCGCTGCTGACTTTATTTGCCAACCATGCGGCCATTGCCGTGGAGAATACCCGTTTGTATGAGACTGCGCAAAATGAGATCACCGAGCGGGTGCGGACGGAAGAAGAACTCCGCCATCGTGACGAACTCTTGAAAGAGATGAGCCGCATTGCCAGAATTGGCGCTTGGGAATTCGATGCCATGACCGGTCAAGGTACCTGGTCGGAGGAGACTGCCAGAATCCATGATCTGGACCCCTCGCATAAAACCAATACTGAGATCGGCCTCAGCTTCTATCGGGATGAGTCACGTGCCAGGATCGAACAGGCCGTGCAGGAGGCTATCGAGCAGGGCAAGCCTTATGCGCTTGAACTGGAACTCGTCACTGCCAAGGGTATCCACAAATGGGTACGGACAATTGGTCAGCCCATCCGGGAAGGGAATAAGGTGGTGAAGGTCAGAGGTACGTTCCAGGACATCACCGAGCAAGTACAGGCGGAAGAAATGCTGCACGAGAGCGAAGCGCGTTACCGCTCTTTGTTCGAGAACATGATCGAAGGCTTTGCCTATTGCAAGATGATTTTCGAAGACAGTCAGCCGGTGGATTTCATCTATCTGGATGTCAACAATGCCTTCGAAATCCAGACGGGCTTGAAAGATGTTGTTGGGAGAAGCGTCCTTGAAGTCATTCCAGGGATACGAGAATCCAGCCCAGAGTTGTTCGATATCTATGGCAGAGTTGCTGCGACCGGCAGAGCAGAGCGATTCGAGATCTACCTGGAACCCCTGGCAATGTGGTTCTCCATCTCGGTCTATAGCCCGCAAAAAGAGTATTTTGTCGCAGTATTCGATGTGATCACCGGGCGCAAGCAAGCAGAGCAGGCGCTGCAACAAAGGGCACGTGAACTCCAGGCGCTTTACGAGATTTCCCTCATGGTCAGCGCTCAGACTTCTCTGGACAGTCTATTACCTGTAATAGTGAAACAGGCAGCCTCCCTGCTCGGAACCGACAGTGCCAGTTTGTTCCTAATAGAGCCGGATGGAGGATCCCTCAAGCTGAGGGTTAGTCACAATCTCCCGCAGGAAAACATTGACATCACACTGAAATTGGGTGAAGGCCTGGCCGGCCAGGTGGCGCAATGCGGTGAACCCATAAATGTGGAAGATTACCAAAACTGGTCAGGACGGGCGAATGTATTCAGCGATACTCCTTTCCGCCGTACTCTGGGCGTCCCACTGAACGTCAATGAGAGAGTGATCGGCGTGATCAATGTTTTAGATTTCAATCTCACAGGCCTATTTTCCAAAGAACAGGTGCAATTGATGAGACTTTTTGCCGATCAGGCGGCGCTGGCGATTGAAAGCGTGCGTCTGCACGAACAGGAACGCATGCGCCACCAGGAACTTGCCACGCTCTATGAATCGGCCATGACGATCAGTTCCAACCTTTCCTTGGAAATTGTGCTGAAAACTGTGGTGGAACAGACGGCCAGGGCCCTCAATGCCGAAGGGTGCGCACTGTCTTTCTGGGATCAGGAGCGGGATATTCTCACGACAATGGTGGACTACAGGAAGTTATCCCCTGACAAGGCGGATATTCCAGGAACAACCTATTCTCTTAAAGATTACCCCGCCACGCGCCGCGCTTTCGAGACTCATCAACCCTTATTCCAATCGCGCAGTGACCCTCGAGCAGATCCGGCAGAACTGGCTTTGATGGAAAGACTGGGTATGGGTACATTATTACTCCTGCCGGTGGTGACCCGCGATCAGGTCATTGGCCTGATGGAATTATATGAGACGGCAAACAAGGAACGCGTCTTTACAGAGGGTGAGATACGTTTGGCACAAAGTCTGTCTGCTCAGACCGCCATTTTTATTGACAACGCCCGCCTGTTCGAACATGCGGAACGCCGCTTGCGGCGCACCGAAGCTTTGCGCGCGATCGATGCGGCCATCACGGGCGGTAAGGATATTAATACAGTCTTTAATGTGATCTTTGACCAAACGTTTACTCAACTGGGTGTGGATGCGGCGGTCATTCTTTTGTATGATCCAACGGAACAGGTGCTGAAGTATGCCAATGAGCGTGGTTTCCGCACTGTGGCCCTGCAGCATACACACCTGCTGCTTGGAGAAGGGTACGCGGGTCGTATAGCGTTGGGTCGCCAGATGATACACATCCCAAACCTTCAAGGACGGCAGACGGATTTTCTGCGTTCCCCCACTTTCTCTGAGGAGGGGTTTATTTCTTATTTCGGCGTCCCTCTGATTGCCAAAGGCGAGATCAAAGGTGTGCTGGAAGTCTTTCACCGCACCGCCTTCGAGGCCGAGACTGAGTGGCTGAACTTTCTGGAAACACTGGCCGGGCAGGCGGCCATTGCGGTGGACAATGCAACCCTCTTCAAAGACCTGCAGCTTTCAAATATTGAATTAAGCACGGCCTACGATGCCACCATCACAGGCTGGTCGCATGCCATGGACCTGAGAGACGAGGAGACCGAGAACCACACCCTGCGCGTCACCGAGATGACCGAGCGCCTGGCGCGGAGGATGGGCATCGGCGATGCCGAACTTGTCCACATCCGCCGCGGCAGCCTGCTGCACGATATCGGCAAGATCGGCGTTCCGGATGACATTCTGCACAAACCCGGAAAACTGACCGATGAGGAGTGGGTGCACATGAGGCAGCACCCGCAGTCTGCCCACGACATGCTGGCGCCCATTGCATATCTCCGCCCGGCGATGGATATTTCCCTATTGCCACCACGAAAAATGGGATGGCACCGGCTACCCGCGCGGCTTGAAGGGCGAACAGATCCCCCTGGCAGCGCGCATCTTCGCGGTGGTGGACGTGTACGACGCGCTCACATCCGATCGCCCCTACCGCAAGGCGTGGTCAAAGAAAAAAACGCTTGAGTACATTCGAGAACAGTCTGGCATCCATTTTGACCCCGCCGTGGTGGCTGCGTTTTTGGAAGCTATGTCCGCTGCCCCGAAGAAAAAGACGGCTTAAATTCAAGTGGTAAGTATTGCACTCTTCCCTCACCCCGAATATGACGCTTTCTCGCGGCGGCGGCTTCCCCCTCTCCCTTCGGGAGAGGGCAGGGTGAGGGCTTTTCAAGACATTCCGCGTTTTGGCTGGAATTCATCTACAACCTTTGGTAGTGGTTGAATTGTAAGTGATGCCAATGAGCGGCTTTCGATCTTGGAACGCGAATGGCACGAATTGGCGAATTTCACGAATAAATTTAGAGAAATTCGCGGCATTCGCCCATTCGCAAAATTCGCGTTGAAGGCTGTCACTTACTTTGTGACCACCACCCAACCTTTTAGTGCACCCAGGGGATTGAATCAATGATAAAAACAATTGCAAAGCTCTTATAATGACCACATGTTCAATCTCAAAGGACACTTTCTGCTCGACCCGTCTGTCGTTTTTCTAAATCACGGCTCCTTCGGCGCGACTCCCAAACCTGTTTTCAAAGAATATCAACGCTGGCAAAGAGAACTTGAAAATCAGCCCGTTGAATTTTTGGGCAGGCGGCACACGGACCTCATGCGGTTTTCGCGTGAATTGCTTGGAAAATATCTCGGAACAAGCGCGGAGAATCTGGTCTATACACAAAATGCGACGATTGCCTTGAACATCGCGGCGCGTTCGCTGGAATTGGGCGCGGGCGACGAGGTGTTGTCCACAAACCATGAATATGGCGCACTGGACCGCACCTGGCGGTTTCTTGCAAAGGAACGTGGATTTACATATATCAACCAGCCTGTTGACTTGACTTCGCAGGAGGCTTGGGTTGAATCGTTGTGGCGAGGTGTGACCTCGCATACCCGTGTGGTTTTTCTAAGCCATATCACTTCACCGACGGCGACGATTTTCCCCGTTGAAAAGATCATTCAACTTGCGCGCGCGAAAGGCATCCTCACGATCATTGATGGGGCGCATGTGCCGGGTCAATTGCCGCTTCAACTCGATACGCTTGGCGCGGATTTTTATGGCGGTAATTTGCATAAATGGCTGTGCGCGCCGAAGGGCGCGGGATTTTTATATGCACGCCCTGAGATTCAGCATTTGCTCAAGCCGCTGGTCGTTTCATGGGGATATGAATCCGAAACTCCGAGCGGCTCCGCTTTCATTGACCAGCATGAGTGGTGGGGCACGCGTGATCTTGCCGCATTTTTATCTGTCCCTGCGGCGATTGAATTTCAGGAAAAGCATGATTGGGTTAAAGTGCGAAGCGACTGTCATCAATTGGCAATTGAGACCTGGGGCAGGATCAACGCATTAACAGGACTGACTCCGCTTCATGCAACGCGCTCCGCTGACGGTTGGTTCGCCCAGATGACAGTATCTCCGCTCCCAGCCCAGACTGACATCATCGCTCTCAAGAAAAGACTGTACGATGAATACCGCATCGAAATTCCGCTGATCGACTGGCACGGGATCAAATTAATCCGCCTGTCCGTCCAGGGATATAATACAAGGCGCGATATGGATGCTTTGCTGAATGCCTTGAAGAAATTACTGGCCTGAAATTAAAAGCCAGACGTATTTATGACTTTACTGCAAAAAACCTGTTCTCACCGCGAAGGGATGAAGACCGCGAAGATTTTCAAGGGGAAGTTCAAGAATCTAAAGAACATCTCCGAGTTTTTTGGTTTCTCTTCGCGGTCAATAAAATTCCTTCGCGCCCTTCGCTTCTTCGCGGTAAAAAGAGTGTTTTTGCAGTGGACACATTTATGAGAAAGAAAATCAACCATATCATTTTCCTCTCGTTCCTTTTGCTGACATTTCCCCCTTCGGGGACGATGCGACACGGCTCACATAGTCCCGGTGCTCTTTCGGGAGTGCGAGCCTTTAGCCTGTCGCCGCCAAAAGAGGTAGCTGCGCGTCCCAAGCCACAAAGCCAGATCGCTTCGTCCAGTCAGTTAATTGAAGCAGTCAATAATTTACGCATCTCCTATGGATTGCTTCCTTTGGTTACACATGCCATTCTGATGCAGTCTGCACAATCGCAGGCCGATTACATGGCCGCCACCGGGCAGGTGACACATTCCAGGCCGGGCGGGATGAGTTACACCCAGCAATTGCTATCGCTTGGATTCCCGCTTGCAGGCGATCTTTCTCTTGGTGGTTTTCGCGCTGAGAATATTTTGAGCAGCAATGGCCCGCTCGTGTGGGATGGAGTCCCGCCGGGTTGGCAGGACGCTGCTCACATGAATACCATGCTTTCACAAAATTTTACACATATCGGTGCAGGAATTTCCCAGGGATCGCAGGGCTATTATTATGCAGTGGATACGGCCGCCGTAACTGGCAGTGGTCAAATGCAGGAAAGCGCCTCCACCATTCTTGGCAGCGCCCCCGGCGGATCCGGGGCAGCGGCGGGTGTCAGTCAATATATGGTGCCTGTGAGTATAAGCACCTCCCGCCCGGATGGAGATGTCTTCCATAAAGTGCAATATGGACAATCTTTATGAGTATTGCCATTGCTTATGACACAACCATAAAAAATATTCAGGCATTGAACAACCTCAGCCAGGATCTGGTCATATACCAGGGACAGGAATTGCTGGTGCAAAAAGCCGCCACACAGCCAGCCCCTTCGATACCCTCGGCAGCTCCGTCACCGCAGTTTACAGCAACAGCAGTTCCCTCAACCGCCGCAATTCCTGAAGTGGTTGTCCCAACAGGCTCGGATGCAACTGCCACTCAAGAGACGGTGGATTTTGTCGAGAAAGATTCAAAACCAGTCTCATCACAATTTTTAGTTGTTCTATTGATCATCGCATCCTTTGTTGGCGCGGGCGTGGCAGTCTGGCTGATCCGCGACCCGAAATAAAATTATGCGTCCGCCCTCCTCGCGAGCGGAGTGAGGACAGCTGTTCCGTCCGAACGAAGCGTCGTCCTGACGGTTCGACTTTCGCTCACCGTGTCGAAGGGTCGAAGCGCTTTCCGCCACAAGTTTCATCCGCTTCGATGAACTGTCCTTCGACTGCGCCGCACAATTACCAAGAGCGTGCGGCTCCGCTCACATCGTCCCGATGTTCTTTCGGGAGGACGAAGACTCGCAATGACATAAATACTCGAAAAGGTATAATCCCTTTCGTTCACGCTGTCTACCAATACGGCATAACTGCGCAACTATCAAACTATCAAACTATCAAACCATCAAACTATGGAAATTACATTAGCGTTAGGCGGCGGTGGAGCCAAGGGAAATGCTCATATCGGCGTACTTCGACGACTCGAAAAAGAGGGATATAGAATCCGCTCGGTTGCAGGGACAAGCTTTGGCGGCCTCGTCGCCATTTTTTATGCATTGGGATATTCGCCATCTAAATTGATGGATATTTTTGAAGCCGTTGACCAAAGCCGCTTATATGGGCGAAGCGCTGAAGATGGTCCATCCTTACTTGGGCTTTCAGGCGTTCGAAAGTGGCTGGATCAAACCGTAGGCGGGAAAACTTTTGATGATTTGTCCATTCCATGCGCAGTCACAGCAGTAGATGCTAAAACAGGCGGCGAGGTGATCATCACAAAAGGCTGGTTGAAGGACGCTATTCTGGCTACGATTGCATTGCCTGGAATTTTTCCGACACATCACTTGAACGAATGGGAGCTGATGGATGGCGGGGTTTTGAACCCGGTGCCTGTCTCGGTGGCGCGCATTTTATCCCCAGATCTCCCCATTGTTGCAGTTGTACTTAATGATCCGATGGATAAACCAGTACGTACCTATAGAATTCCCCTGCCGAGCATGCTTCCACGTGTGTTTACGAACCGCATCACTCGCTTGAATATCGCCCGATCTTTTGATATATTCATGCGTGGGGTTGAAGTCGGGAGCCGCGCTGTGGCGAAATATCGTTTGGAATTGGATAAACCAGACGTCATCATCCGCCCGAAAGTGCAAGGGATCGACTTGCTTGATATTGTGGTTGTTCGTGACGTAGCACAACTTGGCGAGGATGCGGTCAAAGAAATGTTACCGCAGCTCAAACGCGCAGTCTCATGGCAAAGGCGTGTCGGAAAAAAGCTATTTGGATCAAATTAATATTTGATGAGACGCATCATCCTGCAGGCGTCATCCTGACGGCCCAGCTCGCTTCGCGGCTCACCGTGTCGAAGGGGTTACATTGTCAGGACTTTCGCTTGTCATTCTGAGCGAAGCGACACTCCCTGGCACTGCCCGCCACATCGTCCCGACGTTTTTTCGGGAGTGCAGGTGGGAATCTCTACGATTGTCTCAGAGACCCTTCGCTCGCCCCTTCACTTCGTTCAGGGCTTCGGCTCAGGGTGACATGGAAAAGCAGGGTTGAGCGAAAGTCCTAATTGTGAAAAGTCTTTAATTACAGCAACCTGCGGATGTTTTGGGTAAAGTGAGTCAATGAGTCGTGATCTACGCAAATATATGAAAGATACAAACACGCGCATTTTGATCAGCGCGTTTATATTGTTGTTCATCGTAGGGCTTGGATTGATCTGGGCTGTCTATGGTTTCAGCGCGGCAGTTTCGGGATTTCTTTGCCTGCTTGGCGCGACCGTCCCCATTGCTTTGATTTTCCTGGCCTTGTTTGGGCTGGATTGGATCGTAAAACGTGCAAACCGCGATTAACACCGAACTCATTGCATTCGACAACTGGACATTACGTGTTCGTCCATCGCAATCCGCAAACCCGCGCCTGCTCCTGCTCATTCACGGTTGGACGGGCGACGAAAATTCCATGTGGGTCTTCACTCGCGGATTTTCACCAGACTATTGGATGATGGCGCCTCGTGCACCTCATCCTGCCGAGCCAAGTGGATTCTCCTGGCGCCCGCCTCGTGGGACGATTCGACACGCTCAAGGCGGCGACTTTGGTGTGCCCAGCCTCGAGTCGCTATTGCCCTCCGTCGAGGCGCTGATGCTCCTCATTGACCAGTACTCTGCTTCGGTTAAGTTGGATGCGAGGCAATTCGATTTATTCGGTTTCAGTCAGGGCGCGGCGATGGTCAATTTAATTGGATTGTTATATCCGCACAGAGTCCGCAAGGTGGGTGTGCTGGCGGGATTTATGCCGCCTGGCGTGAATGATTTGATTTCGAAAAAACCACTGGTTGGGAAAAATATATTTGTTGCGCATGGTACGCAGGATCAAAAGGTGCCTGTTGATCTTGCGCGGGCTTCCATTGACTTGTTGGAGCAGGCCGGTGCGCACATAACATATTGCGAAGATGAAGCTGGACATAAGCTGAGCGCCAATTGCCTGCGCGCCCTGGAAGATTATCTTTCTTCTCCCGAGGGGGCGGTTAAAGATTAGTCCATTCTCACAAGTCCGTTGACGTTGATTTTGTTTGCAGGTATGCTTGTAAAACAGTTTAGCGCGACATAAATGTCGCGGTACGATTTTTATAGTAAAAGGTGCATGATGAAAAGACCGCTTTCAAGACGTGACTTTCTAAAAATAACAGGCACTGGGCTGGGAGCATTGGCATTTAATCCATATAAATTTTCCGAACTTGATGCTTTGCATATGCCAAAGCGATTGCCGCAATTCCCAGCCAGTGAGATCATTGGGCGCGTGGTTGACAATGATATAGACCTTCGCAGCCGCCCTACGAACGATCCTGGCTTGAACACCTCCATTGGAAAGTTATCAGCCGATTCACTTGTCGAGTGGGGACGTGAGGTGGTCGGGAACGTGGTCGGTGGTTTATCCAATCAGCGCTATGTGGAGACGCCTCAGGGGTATGTTTATGGTTCGGTTGTTCAGCCAACTAAAAACAAGCCCAACACACCAATTACTGAAATGCCCAGCGGACAGCCCGGGTTTTGGGCGGAAGTAACTGTGCCATACGTTGAACTGACTCATGAAGGCGTGGTTGCTTCGCCCTGGCTTCAGGATCATATTCTTTATTCATTCCAGCCAAAGTTATATTATGGTCAGGTGGTGTGGATTGACCAGATCCGCCAGAACAACGGCTTTGTGGAATATCGCTGGAATGAGGATGCCTACGGGCGCGGTTATGGGTATGGCGGCTCTTACGGCGAATTCTTTTGGGGAGACGGCGCAGGCTTTAAGGCGCTGACCGAAGAGGATGTTGCGCCCATCAGCCCAAACATCGACCCGGCTGAGAAGACGATTTCTTTAGACCTGGATTACCAGATCTTGTCCTGCTTTGAAGGCAAAAATGAAGTGTTTTTTGCCCGTGTCTCCACCGGAAAAAACTATGACCCGCTGACCGGCGAAAAGTCGGATGAATACGCCACCCCGGCAGGGAATTTATTAACTCATTGGAAGATTATTTCCAAGAACATGACCGCCGGTACCGCCCAAGCTGGTTATTCCACCCCGGCCGTTCCCTGGTCAACATTTATCAGCGGCGAAGGCGTTGCCATTCATGGCGCTTTTTGGCACAATGCTTTTGGCGAAAAACGTTCACATGGTTGTATTAACGCCAGACCTGAAGATGCAAAATGGATCTTCCGCTGGACAACGCCTTATGTTTCCCTCGCCCAAAGTGAAATGCGTTTATCCCTTCCTGAGCATGGTACGATCGTGCAATCAACAGAGAGAACATTCTAATCGAGAGGTGTAAAGGTTGATGGAAATATCCCAAATTGGTGTCTGGCTCGCTTTTCTCGCAGGACTTGCTTCGTTTCTCTCGCCGTGTGTATTTTCACTCGTGCCGGCTTATGTGGGTTATCTCGGCGGGCGCGCGGCGGGTGCAGGTGACCAACCCAACCGCTGGTTAACTTTTAGTCATGGCGCTGCATTTGTATTGGGGTTCAGTGTTGTATTTATTTCGCTTGGCGTGGCGGCCTCCTTTGCAGGCGGATTGCTGTATGACTTGCGTTACTGGCTGGCGAAAATCGGAGGCATTGTCGTTGTTATCTTTGGACTTCATATGATCGGGGTGTTTCACATTCCGTTCCTGGCTTACGATACGCGCGTCCAACAGGCTCCAGACCCGAAATTAGGTTATCTCTCATCCGCGTTGATGGGTGTGTTTTTTTCCGCAGGTTGGTCTCCATGTGTAGGGCCGGTACTCGGCGCAATTCTCACACTTGCTGTTAACGGCGGTTCTGTTTCGCATGGGGCAACGCTCCTTACCTTTTATTCAGCGGGTTTGGCGATACCCTTTCTCTTTGCCGCGCTTGGCATTGGCTGGGTAACCACGACTTTGAAAAAATATAACAAGGCCATGCGTTACGTTGAGATCGGAATGGGAATGGTGCTTGTGATTGTCGGCATCATGCTTTTCACGGGGCTCTTTGAATTGATTGCCCGGCAAGGTCAATTTTTCTGGGTTGATTTCGGGATATAACAAGGCAAAACCTATTTAAACACAAAGGTACAAAGGAACACGAAGGAAATGCGCTTATTTTTTGACCTTTGTGTACTTCGCGTCACTTCGACAGGGTTTCGACAAGCTCAACCTACCAGCTCAGTACAAGCCTTTGTGTTTAGTTTTTTTCTACGGAGTCGCAGGATTAATGATGCTCAATGTAACTCTCTACACCCGCAAGGCTTGCAAGTTATGCGATGAAGTGAAAGCGGATTTGAATCAACTGCAATCTCAATATCCGCACCGATTGGTGGAAGTGGATATTTCTTCAGACTATACATTAACTGCCAAATACGATATTGACATCCCCGTCGTCGAAATTGGGCCCTACACCCTGAAAGCTCCCATTACACACCAAAAATTACAAATGACCCTCGGCGCCGCCTCCGATAGAAAGAATCAACTGGAACAGGTCGGCGACCCGCAATATCGAATGCGCATCGAGAAAGGAAAGACTTTGACAACCGGAGATCGGGTCTCCTATTGGATCGCAAAGCGTTATTTGCTTATGCTGAATTTGTTTATGTTGTTTTACGTTGGCTTGCCATTCCTCGCGCCGACCTTGATGAAGCTGGGCGCGGAATTGCCCGCCAAAGCAATTTATCGTATGTACAGCCCGCTCTGTCATCAATTTGGTTTTCGGTCATTCTTCCTTTACGGCGAACAGGCTTTTTATCCGCTTGCCGAAGCGAATGTATCCGGTGTAAAAACATTTGAACAGGCAACGGGAATTCCCAATCTCAATGACCCATCCAGTTATACACGTTTTCAAGCGCGCGCTTATACCGGCGATGAAACAGTCGGCTACAAAATCGCGCTGTGCGAGCGTGATGCGGCGATCTATCTCGCCATTCTGATATTTGGGGTTGTGTTTGGTTTGACCGGCCGCCGTATTTCGTCATTGCATTGGGTCTTGTGGATTCTGATCGGACTCGTTCCCATCGGACTGGATGGCTTCTCTCAGCTGTTCAGCCAGTTCAATTGGGCATGGCTGGCTTCCACGCTTCCGTACCGTGAAAGCACGCCCTTCCTGCGCGCGCTGACAGGCGCTCTCTTTGGCTTGACGACTGCCTGGTTCGCTTACCCAAGCATCGAAGAGTCAATGAGCGAAACGCGCCAGTATTACATCAAAAAATTTGCAGTCAATCGAGCTTCCGAATAATGCCATTTCACGAACACAATCAACTGCGCTATTACAGTTTCGATATTTTTTCAAACGCGGTCACGCAGGCGGTTTTTACCCGCCGCGGCGGAGTCAGCCCGGCTCCCTGGCATTCGCTTAATCTCGGGGGATCAGTCGGCGACGATCCTGCCCATGTGGTCGAGAATCGCATGCGTTCATTTGACGCGCTTGGACGCGCCCCTGCCTCCATCCATGACGTGTGGCTGGTTCACAGCGCAGACATTGTCTACGCGGACGCGCCCCGCACCCTCGATCATCCTTCTCAACGTGCAGATATTATCCTGACTGACAATCCTGAGGTTTCGCTTTTCATGCGTTTCGCAGATTGTGTTCCATTATTGTTCCATGACTCGAAAAGGCATGTCATCGGTCTTGCGCACGCGGGCTGGCTGGGGACTTTGAAAGGTGTCGCAAAAAACACCATAGAAGGAATGCACTCACGATACGGTTGCAAGCCTGAGAATATCATAGTTGGGATCGGACCGTCCATTGGCGTGGATCATTATGAAGTGCGTGAAGATGTCACCCTGCAGTTCCGCGAGAAATATGGAAAAGATGCAGAGCGCGTGATTCAAACAAGGGATGGAAAATCATATCTTGATCTGTGGGCGGCAAATGAGATCCAATTGCGTAACGCAGGCGTGGAACAGATTCAAGTTTCAGGGTTGTGCACAGCCTGTCAATTGGATGACTGGTTCTCGCATCGCGCGGAAAAAGGCAAAACAGGCAGGTTCGGTGCATTGATGGCACTTGCCTGAAAACTCTGGAGTCCATCAGCTTGCTGCCTTGTGGGTGCTGCCCGAAGTTCCCATCAGGAAGCTGATGGTCCAGAATTTGTCAGCGTGGCGAATGGTTGGGTTGTGTAAGCAGGTTTGGGCTTAGAAAGAAGCGCGGTTCAGGTTAGAATAAATCCATGAGCGAATTAGTCGAATCCATCCGTGCACGATATTTGGAAACTCTGGAAGGGATCGCAAGTGCGGCAAAAAGAGCCGGGCGCGATCCGGCATCTGTGAAATTGGTGGTGGTCACGAAAGCCCAGCCTCTGGAGGTGACGCGCGCGGCGATTGAAGCGGGCGCGAAAATCCTGGGGGAGAATTATCCGGAGGAAGGCGTGATGAAAATTCAGGCTCTGCATGAATTTTCTGCGGTAGAATGGCACATGATCGGACATGTCCAAAGCCGCAAGGCACAACAGGTGGCTTTTAACTTTAACTTCCTGCATTCACTGGACGGCCTGAAACTTGCCAAAAGGTTGGATCGGTTTTGCGGCGATGCGAGGCGAATTTTACCTGTTTTGCTGGAGTTCAATCTTGGCGGCGAGCAAAGCAAAGGCGGCTGGCCCGCCTCGGACGAAACGCGCTGGCAGGAATTGTTGACTGAAATTTCTGAAATTATCGCATTGCCAAACTTGAAAGTGCGCGGATTAATGACCATGCCGCCGCTCGGTGAAACCCCTGAATTCTCGCGGCCATTCTTTCAGAAATTAAAGCGCCTGCAGGAATATTTTTCGGTTCAATTTCCACAGGTGGATTTTTCCGAGCTTTCGATGGGCACGAGTTTCGATTACGAAGCCGCGGTGGAAGAGGGCGCAACTTTTGTGCGAGTTGGTACGGCGCTCGTGGGCAGCAGGGAATATAAAACGGAGGTTGTATGAATTTTGATTTTTTGGCTGTGTTTGTGAGGGTGGTTGCCCAACTTTTCATTTACGTAGTGATCGCGTCAGCCCTGCTTTCTTTTTTTCTGCCACCGTATCATTTCCTGCGTGAAGCCCTGGATCGAATTGTTGACCCGTTTTTGAACCCGATTCGCAGATTGATGCCGGGAACCGGCACAATTGATTTCAGCCCTTTGATCCTGATCATTGCGGTTCAGTTTCTTTCACGCATCGTTATCGCCCTGCTGCTTGCCCTGTGATTCAGGTGAACATGCCTAGAAGTTATTTTCTTCATCAAGGTCAACGTGGATCTGCCCTGGCAGTGCACGTGACTCCAGGCGCAAGCCGCAATGAGATCATCAGCCTTTTGGATGATGGCACGATCAAAGTGAATCTGGCCTCTGATCCGGCGGATGAAGCGATGAATATTGAACTTGTGTCGTTTCTTGCTGAAGTTCTGGGCGTGCCAAAAACTTGCGTGGAGGTCGTTGCGGGTGAAAACAGCAGGGATAAATTAATTTCCGTGCTGGATATGGATGCAGAAACTGTTCACCAGCGCATTCTGGCTAAGATGGGTCAATGAAATCTGTGAATTCTGCGGATTTTTTATTCCAGGGTGCCATACAAACGCCTGTAAATATTATGGATCTCATAAATGCTGCGGATGTAATTGCGTGTTTCTTCAAAGCGCACGCTTTCAAGAAATAAATCTGGGTCATCGCCTGCAAGCGACTTCCATTCCAGTGAATTTCCCGGCCCGCCATTGTAAGCCGCCAGCGCCCCATAAATATCCCCGTTAAATAGATTGCGGTTCTTTGCAAGGTAATAGGCGCCGAACATGACGCTCACAAATGGGCGATACAGATCGTTGTCTGAGTAGTTGGCCGGCTTGCCAAGTTCGGATGCGATCTGCGCGCCAGTGCTGGGGATAACCTGCATTAAACCGCGCGCGCCGGCAGCAGAACTTACAAACCCTTCGAACAGACTCTCCTGCCGGATCACACTAAAGAGCAGTAAAGGATCAAGCCCATTAACCTGCGCGCCGGCGGCAATGAGATCACTATAATACAATCCATAGCGGATGCGGCTGAAATATGGGGGGGCCATCATGGATTCAGTGTGTTCATCCAACCCAGCCAGTGTCAATACCTGGCGCGCCGCAAAGATGGCAGAGCGGTACAAGCCCAGGTCCAGCAGGTAGTTCGTCAGACGGTAACTGCCTTCTGCGTTTTGAGTTGTCTCCAGTTCTATGCGCAGGTTCTCAAACTCAAGCCGCGCTTTTTCGTATAAACCCAAATCCCAATATTCCCTGCCTCGAATGATGCGTACATCCGAGGCGAATGGACCCAGTCCATCCAGATCTACATCTGGGCTGAGGTTGAACGTCAAGCGCATCCAGGTATCTGCATCGCTGCGCTCGGCGGGCATGTCTGACGTGAAGTTTGGCGATGCCGCTGGAGCGAACAGCTCACGTTCAAGCAGCAAATCCCTGGCGCGTTCGCTGTAATAGCCGCCCGGATCGCGGTTTTGTCCTTCGCGCCATGAGTTCAGGGCGTCATTTTCGTTCCCTAGTTTTTGTTGCGTTTTTCCGATCCATAAATAAGCGCGCGCCTTGTCTTTTGCTTCAATCGATATACCAAGGCTGCGGTTGAATGAATCCAACGCAGGCGCGAAATTTCCCTGGCGGTAATAAATGACGCCCATCAGAAAGACTGCGTTGGAAGCCTGGACAGTTCCAGGATATTCGTTCGCCACGCGCGCCCATGTCTCCACCGCTTTGTCATACTGACCGCTGCGTTCATAAATGCGCGCTGCGCTCATTAAATAATCTGAGGATAGTGTTGAGTTTGGAACGATTGATATAAATTCCAAAAGGGTTTCTGCGGCTTTGGTATAGTCTCCTTTTTGAGACCATTCAATGAAGGCTTTTTCTCCCCATGCGTCTCCCCATTTCGGGTGTGTTGAATAATTTGCGATATATGTTTCGTAATCCAGCAATGCTTCATCATAAAAACCAAAGTCGCGCTTGGAGAGGGCGCGGTAATAATAGACAGTGCCGTCATTATCAGCGGGATTGGAGGCAATGTATCTGTCAAAGGCGGCGATGGCCACTGCATATTCCCCAGCGAAATAATCCACCAAGCCGCGGTCCAATTCACTGACCGTGCCGCCTGCGTCTAAAAGCGCCACAAGGCTGAGATAGGAATGATAGGATAGCGGATAATGTTCCACCGCGAAACGGAACTTCTCCAACGCCGCCTCATTCTGACCGAGGGTCTGGTACACCAACCCGGACTCATACATCGCCTGAGCCTTGACGTAATCATTCGGCGCGCGCGCTGTGATGCCGTCGTACAACGCCAGTGCGGAATCATAATTTCCCATTTGCGTATGCGTGGATGCGACTTTCAGGTCGAGGGTAATGTCGTCGCCCAGCGCGGGGGCCTCGCGCAGCGTGGCGGCGGTATACGCGGACAACGCCTCCGCGTAATTTTTTGCGCTGAAGAGCGCATCGCCGCGTAATTCCTGCACGTAGGCATCCAGGTACCCCGGGCGCAGGGTCAAATAGGTCTGCCATGAGTCAGCGGCGGATTGATAATTTTCCAGGCGGTAATACACAAATCCCTGTAGATAATAGGCCTGTCCAAAATGCGGGGATTGTGGAAATTCTGTGATGATGGTTTGCAATGCCGTGAGCGTTTCGTTGTAGCGTTCCTGCGCAAAATAGATACGCGCTTCGCCCCATTTGGCAGCGGCGCGGATCAATGGGTCGGGCGAGTCTTGCAGCGCGATGGAGTAATGCAAAAGCGCGGTGTCATAATCTCCGTTAAAGAAAGCAATATCACCCACGCCGACTCGCGCTGTGGGCAGCGGGGTAGGCATAATGGTTGGCGCGCTGGCGCGTGTCGCCTCGGGGGTGGGGGACAGACTTGGGGTCACCGTCCAGCCCGGGGGGATGATGGAAATGTCCGGGAGGAGGGAACAGGCTGTGATCGCAGCGGCAAGCCAAAGTCCGAGAAAGAGGCGGTGTCCTGAGCTGGCAGGTTGAGCCTGTCGAAACCGTGCCGAAGGGCGAATGTATTTCATCCTGTTTTTATACTGGTAAAAGGCGAGGGCGTCAAGCAAGGTTGTATTCGGGACGCGTGTGATATATAATCCGCGAGCCATGTTAAATTTTTCCGTAACAACAAACGAATCTGAACTGCGCCTCGCGATCGTCGAGTGCGGGCGCATTGCGTACGAGCGTCATTTGATGACATCCAACGATGGAAATATTTCCGTGCGGATGGAAAACGGTCATGTTCTCATCACGCCTTCCGGTATTTCAAAAGGGCGTTTGCAAACAGATGATATGCTTGTTGTTGATTTGGACGGCCATGTGATTTCCTCAAGACCAGATCGCAAACCGTCCTCGGAAACGCCCATGCACATTGAAGTGTACAAGCATCGCGAAGATGTCCGCGCGGTTGTTCATGCTCATCCCATTTATGCAACCACCCTGACAGTTGCTGGTCTTGAATTTCCTGTGGATATGCTCCCCGAGGTTTTGCTCACGCTGGGCGATGTTCCCATTACTGAGTATGCCACGCCATCCTCGCATGAAGATGCCGATGCGATTCGCCCGTTTTTGAAAACACATAACGCCATGCTTCTTTGTCAACATGGCAGCCTCACGTATGGAAAAAATCTCGATGAAGCCTTGATCCATTTGGAACGCATCGAGCACGTCTCTGAAATTTACTGGCGCGCAAAAATGTTGGGTAATGTTAAGCGCATCCCGCCTGAAGCACAAGCGAAACTTATTGAATTGCGGGAAAAATATTTCAAAGGATAAATCATGCGGACTGTCTTTTGGGAAAACAATGAACTAAAAATGATAGACCAGCGCATCCTGCCCGCGCGTTTTGAAGTCGTATCCTATCGTGGACATAAGGAAGTGGCGCACGCGATTACGGATATGGTGGTACGCGGCGCGCCCGCCATAGGAGCCGCCGCCGCATTTGGACTCGCCCTTGCAGGATATGAATCCGCTTCCTCCTCGACCTCAGGCCTGCTTGCTGACCTGCAAACAGCCGCCGCCGTTTTGAAGTCTTCACGTCCGACTGCAGTGAATCTTGCATGGGCGGTGGATCGGATAATGACTGTCGCAGGAAAGATGAAAGAAGAAAGAAACGTTGACCAATTGCGGCTGTTGATTTTGGATGAAGCTCAAAAACTTGCGGATGAAGATGTCCAGATCAACAAACGCATGGCAGAGCATGGCGCCGCGCTGATCAACGACGGCGATACCATCATCCATCATTGCAACACAGGCGCGCTCGCCACAGTGGATTGGGGTACAGCGTTGGGAGTGATCCGAACCGCGCATGAGCAGGGCAAAAAGATTCACGTGCTTGTAGATGAAACCCGTCCGCGTTTGCAGGGCGCGCGTCTCACCGCGTGGGAGTTGGAACAATATGGAATTCCCTATGAGATCATCACTGATAATATGTCAGGCTATTTCCTGCAAGCTGGCAAGGCGCAAAAAGTTTTCTTCGGCGCAGATCGCGTCGCCGCAAATGGAGATGTGGCAAACAAGATCGGCACATACATGCTCTCTCTCGCCGCGTATGATAACGGCGTACCGGCCTACGCAGTTGTACCAACTTCCACCATTGACCTGTCTCTCGCGCACGGTGATTTAATTCCCATCGAAGAACGCAATCCCAATGAAGTATTGGACATTCAATTCCAGGGTGAACCCGTCGCGCCGAAAAACGCCAAAGCGCGCAATCCCGCATTTGATGTCACGCCGAATCGTTTGATCACAGGCATCGTCACGGAGAATGGCGTGGTCTATCCGCCGTTTGAGGTGAATTTGAAGGGCGTTGTCAAATAGCGGGAACGGTTGTATAGTTGAAAAAAAGGTGTACAAGATTGGAAAGAGGCGCGCCATGTTACAAACGATCGAGGCAGTGATTGACGAAAAAGGAACGTTACGAATCCTTGAACCCATCGAATTGCCTAAAATGCGGCGGGTAATTATTACGATCCTTAATGAAGAACCAACAAAAGAGGATTTTAATTTGGCATCGCAGAATCAGAAAATTATTATGCTGGAACGGCAACATGCCCAAGGATATGCCAGCCATCCTTCAAAGAAAGATGAGTTTGCAGAATGGGAATCAGAACAAGTATGGGGTGAATCGTGAAGCAGGGCGATATTTATTGGTACACATTTCGCGCTCCTGATAAACGCCGCCCAGTATTATTGTTAACGCGAAATTCGGCTATTCCACTATTAACCGGCGTCACTGTTGCGCCGATTACAACCGTGATTCGGAATATTCCTTCTGAAGTTCTCTTAACGGCAGAGGAGGATGGGGTACCAGAAGATTGTGTGGTGAATACCGATAATATTCAAACCATACAAAAAGCTAACCTTGGCGCTTTCATTACACAACTATCGCCGGAAAAGATGCGTGAAATCCGTGAGGCGATTGCATTTTCATTAGGATTCGATGCTTTATTGTAAAAATTGAGCCGAATTAATTCTTCGGAATCATTGTCACTGAAAACCGCATAGCGTATCCGCCTTTTGAAGTTAATTTATAAAAATTTTCCTGGCAATTTGCCAATCCAAAAACTTTACATTCACAAAACCTCGTGATAAACTTTTGTCCGCTCGTCTAATCATGGCGCACTCGCAAGAGTGCGCCATTTAATGCGACAAGGAAACTACATGGATATTTTACTTACCGGCTCTGTTGCCTACGATTATTTGATGACCTTTCCGGGTCAATTCAAGGAACATATTCTTCCCGAACGCCTGGCTTCCATAAGCCTCTCGTTCCTGGTGGAGTCCATGTCCAAACAGCGCGGCGGCATCGCGCCGAATATTGCCTACACAATGGCTTTGCTCGGCGAAAAGCCGCGCGTGATGGCAACTGTCGGTGAGGATTTTGGCGATTATCGTACCTGGCTGGATTCAAAAGGCGTGGATACTTCGCTGATGAAAGTCATCCCCGGACTTTTCACCGCCTCGTTCTTTGCCACAACCGATACTGATTCTGCTCAAATTGCCTCTTTCTACCCCGGGGCAATGGCGTACTCAGCCTCGCAGTCCCTGAAAGACCTCGATAAAAAACCCGACCTCGTCATCGTCTCACCCAGCGCGCCGGATGCAATGATGAAATTCCCTGCTGAATGCCGTGAATTGGATATCAGATATTTATATGACCCAAGCCAGCAGGTTTTACGTCTCGAAGGTTCAGAACTTGCGCGTGACATGGAAGGCGCATACTTCCTCTTCTGCAATGATTATGAATTTGGGCTGATCTCCAAAAAGACAGGCTGGAGTTTGGATCAAATCCTTGAGCATGTACAAGTGTTGGTGATCACACGCGGCAAAGACGGCGCCGACTTGTATGCGGGCGGTGATGCAGTCCACATCCCGACTGTCCCTGAAGAAGAGGTCGTGGATCCGACGGGCGTAGGCGATGCCTTTCGCGGAGGATTTCTAGCGGGCTATTCCCATGGCTTCGATTGGAAATTGTGCGGCGAGATCGGCTCGCTGGCGGCGGTCTACTGTCTCGAACAACGCGGACCGCAAAGCCACAGTTATACAAGAAAAGAATTCGCCGAGCGTTTCCGCAAGTATTTTGATGATGACGGCAAGCTTGACGTGTTGTTGGGCTAGGCGAAAATCTGGAATCGGGCATTGGGAATCGTCCCGCTTTCCAAATTACGAATCACGATTCCCGATTAATAGAACCAGAAGGAGTTAGTAAATGAGCAATTACGATGTAAAAGATCTGGGTCAGGCCGAAGGCGGCCGCCGCCGCATGGACTGGGCGGAGCGTGAAATGCCGGTTCTGCGTTCGATCCGTGCACGCTTCAAGAAGGAAAAACCGCTTAAGGGATTGCGCGTATCCGCATGTTTGCATGTGACTACAGAAACTGCCAACTTGATGGTGACTCTCCAGGACGGCGGCGCGGATATCGTGCTCACCGCATCGAATCCGCTTTCCACACAGGACGATGTGGCCGCCGCTTTGGTGAATCAATTTGAAATTCCCACTTTTGCCATCAAGGGCGAAGACAAGGTAACTTACTTCAAACACATTCGCGCCGCGCTTGAGCACAAACCTCACATGACCATGGACGATGGCGCAGATTTGGTTTCATCTCTGTTTTTCATTGAAATGGGCCGCTTCGAAAAACTCGAACCGTCCCTCGGTGCGTGGGCAAAGGGCTTGAGCGACGAGGAACGCAAGCAAATGCTCAAGAACGTCATCGGCGGTACGGAAGAAACCACCACGGGCGTGATCCGCTTGAAAGCCATGGAAGCCGATAAGATTTTGAAGTTTCCAGTCATCGCAGTGAATGATGCGTTGACAAAACATCTTTTTGATAATCGCTATGGCACCGGTCAATCCACCATTGACGGTATCATCCGTGCGACCAACGTTTTGTTGGCCGGCAAGAACTTCGTCGTCGCTGGCTACGGCTGGTGTGGACGTGGTCTCGCCTCCCGCGCACGCGGGATGGGTGCGCTGGTCATCGTCACTGAAATTGACCCAATGAAGGCGCTCGAAGCGGTCATGGATGGTTTTCAGGTGATGCCAATGGACGAAGCCGCTAAAATTGGCGACATTTTCTGTACAGTGACCGGCGATATAAACGTAATTGACAAGAAACACTTTGAAGTGATGAAAGACGGCGCAATTGTTGCCAATTCTGGTCACTTCAATGTTGAGATCAACATTCCTTCGCTTGCCAGGATGAGCGTGGGCGAACCCAATCTGGTCCGCCCGTTCGTTGAACAGTACACCACCAAAGACGGCCGCAAGATCAACATCCTCGGTGAAGGCCGCTTGATCAACCTCGCTTCCGCCGAAGGTCATCCTGCTTCCGTGATGGACATGTCTTTCGCCAACCAGGCTTTGGCCGCGGAATATATGGCGAAGAATGCGAAGACTCTGGAGAAGAAGGTTTACTCCGTGCCAATTGATATTGACAACGAGATCGCCCGCCTTAAACTCGAAGCCATGGGCGTGAAGATCGACATCCTTACTGATGAGCAGCTGAAGTATTTGAGCTCCTGGGAAGAGGGAACGTAAGCAGTGTTCTACGGTCTGTGTTGCGTGATTGGTAATTAGAGACTGGAGAATTAGAGACTGGTAAAAGCCTCGCGGAGGGAATGTCCGCGAGGCTTTTGGTTGTCTAATTTTGAAATATGGTCTGGTCTTGATTTTTCCTGCGATAATATCAATTTCAATTCTTGTCTGCGAGGACAAATGCAAACCCCTTCGCGAGTTAACGGAAAGTAAAACATTCATTCTGACAAAATAGAATCAATCAGCCCCGGGAGTTTTCTCGCGGGGCTGATTGATTATTCGTTATGAAAACTTATGGGCACTTCACATTGACATTTTTTCTATTGGACGCGCCGGCCGCATTGTAGGCTTCCACCTCATATGTCAGGTTGGGTTGCGGGTCTGTGATTATCCAGATAGATGGGAGGGTGGTGTTGTCAGTATGGCTGGTTGAATTGGCGGCTAGTGCAACCAAAAGCGAACCTTCCCGGTATATACGATAACCATCTTCATTATTGGCGGCGTCACTCCATGTCAGGTTAACAGTGACATTATTGGTAAAGGGCGCACCCGGCGCACAACTAACGGCAGCATTGAGATTTTTAACTGCGGCCGGCAGGGCGGGAGTAGGTGTGGCAGGTACCGGATATTCCGGCAGATTAGCTGCGTTCCCGCTGACAGTTGCGTACTGACCCCAGAGCCAGCAATTCCCTATACCGCCGGGAGTCTTGATGATCCAGGAATTCGTTGCTGAATTTTTTCCGACCACTTCTGCGCTTTGCCCGATTAGCAGCGCGCCGATTATGTCATACTGTGTGCCTGGGCCGGTGCGGCAGTTTGTGTTTACACTGACCGTCGCAGTCGGGACGGAAGGTGTAGGGGTTAGTGTGATCGTAGGCGTGAATTCTGGTGTGGAAGTGAACTCTGGCGTGGATGTGGATGCTGGAAGAGGTGTATCCTGGACAGGGGGCAGGACGCCGGGTTCAAGCAAAATCGCCTGGGCGGTGATGGTCAGCGCCAGTGCGGACGCTTCAGGGCTTTGGCCGGCGGGGAGGTTGCAGGCAGTGATGATAATGATCAAAAACGCAGACAACAATAAAGGAAATTTCTTTTTTGACATTTTTCACTCTCCTTTTCAATTCGATTATGACACGTTTTTGTTGCAGGTCAAGTGTTCTTAAATTATTTTTCACATAACCCCTTCCACTCTTCAATGGACAAGGTCTCTGCTCTACGCATGGGATCGATCTTCGCGGAGGTGAGCAATGCCTCTGCTTGTGGAGGCGGGATGTGTAAGCCAGAGGCGAGGGAATTCCGCAGCATTTTTCTCTTTTGAGCAAAACCCGCTTTGATATATTTGAAGAAGGAATTTAAAAACTCGCTGGGGATCAGTGGTTCATCGTATATATCTATTCGCAGAATGGCTGAGTCCACTTTGGGCGCGGGGTGGAATGAGCCGGCTGGGATCGTGGCGACAATCTCAGGTTTGCCGTAAACCTGTACACTTAACGCCAGCAGACTTAAGTCGCCGGGTTTGGCGCAGATACGCTCCGCAACTTCCTTTTGGACGGTCAATACGATTCGGCGCGGTTTAATATCCCCTTCAAGCAGGTGGCGGAGTATGGCTGAAGTAATGTTGTAGGGAATATTCGCGGCGACGATGTAATTGGGCTGGTTGATTAATTCGGAAATGGACAGCTTGAGAATGTCACCATGCACCACACGCACGTTCTGATAAGGCGTGAGAACTGCCCGCAACGGGGGGAGCAGGTCCGCGTCAAGTTCGACCGTCGTCACTTCTTTGGCAGAGACAGCCAAATAGCGCGTCAGACTGCCGAGTCCGGGACCAATCTCCAACACACAGTCATCCCCCGAAATTTCTGCGGCGTCCGCGATTTTTTCAAGAGCGGATGCGTCCTGTAAAAAATTTTGCCCGAAGCTTTTATCGGCGCGCAGACCAGAGCGTTTGAGAACAGCGGCAGTATTGAGCGCGGGGATGGAGGCATAGTTCATTGGCAGATCAATGTTTTTTCTTCTTCAAAATATGTTGCAGTCGGTAAAGCGATGGACGGTTTTGGCCAGGAGCCGTTCTGGAAACGCATAACATAATCGCGCATGATGTCGAAATCTGCATCCAGAATATAAATCCTTTTATCGAAAACGGGGTCAAACTCGCGGGTTGGCTTGAATAATTCAACGGGGAAACTTGCAAAGACGATGTTCTGGGGCGGAAGTTTTGTGCCGAGACAGGCCAGTTGCGCGAATTGTTCGGGAGTGAAATCCGTGAGGACATTATCTTCGAAAGATTCGATCAAGCCGGGGATTTGTGTGATTACTTTTGGTTTGGTGATTTTTTCACGCAGGGCGCAAAGCACCAGGTTTTGATTGTCGGCGCGTTCAAAGGTGCCGCCCTGGCGGTTGCGCACAACTTTGAGCGCCTCTTCTCCGTCAAGGTCATGATCTCCGATCAGCAGACCAGTATTGTTCGATGCTTCTATATCTGGAATGTTGACGGTAATTCCGCCAACGGCGTTGACGATATTTACAAAAGTTCGCATGTTCACAACAATGTAGTGATCTATTTGAGCCCCGAAATTCAGGTTGAGTGTAAGGCTCAGTAAACCCGCTCCTCCGCTTGGGTTGTCCCAATATCTAAAGCCGGGCTGGCCGTATAGATAAGCCTGGTTGAGTTTTTCATGGTTCTGTCCGTTGAGGTTGTCCGAAATGTGCGGGATTTCCACCCACAGGTCTCTGGGAAATTCAAGAATGCTGACTTTTGGTGTGACAAAATCCACGCGTAATATGCGGATCGCATCTGCGAGTCCATAGATGTAATTATCCCTGCGCGTATCTGCACCAACAACCAGAATATTCATGATGTCCGGTCCGCCGCACACGGCTGAGGGAATGGTGGTGGCTTCGTTCACCATAGGCGCAAGTGTGACCAGACCCGCTGGTGTGGATTCTGAGCCGGGAGTGGGAGTCCAAAGCGGGGGCATGGTTTGTCCGGCAAAAGGCAGGGCTGGCCCCAGCGGCCGGGTAGCAAAAGATTGATAAATTCGATATGTGAAGTACCCAAGCACAAGGATAAGTGCACAGGCAATAATTGAAAGTAGTGTGATGATGATTATTTGTCCGCGGGTCATTTTTATTATTGTTCCTTCGTCCTGAGCGGAGACGCATGTTCTTTGCGGCGCAGTCGAAGGACAGTTTGATATGGAAAATAACTATCTTGAATCCCTGTCCTTCGACTACGTTCCTCGACGATCACTCGTCACTCCGCTCACATCGTCCCGACGCTTTTTCGGGAGGACGAAAATATTTTATTTCAAAAAATAAGGAATCTCAGCCGGCGCGGGCGCGAGGAAATAAACCGTAACCCAGCCTGAAAGTTTGCCAAGATTGTCATCGTTGTACCCAAGGTCAATCCATTTTGTGCGCGGCACGCCAAACGCTGTTTCGATGATCGGCCCACCGCCCGTGTCACCGATGGTCGCAAGGCCATAGCCGGGGATATACACTTTCATGCCCGCCAGATAACTGTAGATCGAATAATCCACTGCCACGATGCCGTAGCCTGCGCGCGCGCCGCTGGCAGTTCCGTAGGAACACCCGCCTGTGCCGGAATTGCAGGGCGAATACCACGTTGCGTACATCTCCGTCGCATGCCAGTATTCGTAGGGGGCATTGCCTCCTACCGGCGCAAGCACAATTTGTGAGCCGCGGGCCACAATGCGGGCTTGCGGTTCACGCAAGACCTTCTCGTCTTCGGTTTCGCGGCTTACTTCTTTTCCGTCTTCGTAACGGATTCGCGTGCGCGCCATCGCAACACCATTCACGCCGGGCTGGATGGTGTCCTCCTGCCCGAAAGGAAGCTCGGGTGAATCAATCACTTCCACATCAAATGCGATCGGCTCTAATGTGATGCTGACGGTTTCGTAGACTCGCACGACACGGATTTGCCCGTCGGCCGGCAGCGCTTCATTCTCTAACGGAGAACTGGTATCCAGGCCCATCAGCGGAATCCCAGCCTCGGCCAGCGCCTGACCAACCGTCCCTGCGGCCGAGCGGATGTTGATCACGTCATCGCCGGAATAAATTATCAAGTCCCGTGCTGGCGTGTAGGTTACAGATAAAGAGTCAGTGATCATAGTTTCAGCAGGCGGGTTGATCTTGTCATTTACATTCAGTGAATATCCTGCTTCATTCAAGGCTTGCCCCACTGTCAGCGCGGAGGTTTGAATTATCTGTTGTCCTTGCGAAGTGTTGATGGTTAAAGCTACTGCGTGTCGCAATTGTAATTGGATGAATTTTGTTGCGGGTAGAGGCTGGTCAATCGGAACAGGGAGGCCGTTCAGCAGAACGCGGTCATTTGGCTGAAGTACAACCTCATTTTGTGTAAACAGAATCAATGGCACGCGTTCGCTGGATTCAACCGTGAGAATATTATTGCCGTCAAGGATGGTGATGGACGCCTGGTTGTTCGGCTGGCAGGCGGACAAAAAGAGGATCAATGAAAGTGACAGCCATCGCAGAAGGTTCATGGTGTGTATTATAAACTAATGCAAACACCATAAACTTGACTCAAAGACGCAAAGAAAATCTGATGACCCGCAGTCAAACCCCGCTTGTGGAATAATTAACAAGCAAAAATATTGATGGTTGCAATATAGCTTTAAATCCTGTAAACTAACTTCTGGGATTATCCCAAAAATTTACCGATAGGAGTATGTTTGAAATGAAGAAGATATTTTTACCGCTTGTATTGAGTCTTATGTTTGTGCTTACGGCCTGTGGCGGCGGTGGGGGTCCATCCACCACAATTGATGTGACTTTCGCGGAATTTACCTTCACCCCGGCCGAGTTCACTATTCCAGCCGGTCAGGAAATCACCGTCAAAACAAAAAATGATGGCGCTGTTATTCACGAGTTCGTAATCATGAAGCTTGGCGAGACCGTTGGTGATGACTTCGGCGATGAAGATGAAGGCAACATCTATTGGGAGGTTGAAACCGATGCGGGTGGAAGCGGTACTGCAACCTTCACTGCGCCCACCGAGCCGGGTGTCTATCAAGTAGTTTGCGGCACGGAAGGCCATTTCGTGGCCGGCATGGTCGGTAAACTCACCGTCGTTGCGCCATAATCTAATTTCATCACACAAAACTTCCGGATGGTAACCGCCATTCGGGAGTTTTTGTTTTCGGATACAATCAACTCAATGCAAAAACCATTGATCATCAGTCCGAGCAATCCGTTGATTAAACAAGCGCGCGCTTTACGCCAAAAGAAGGCGCGGAATGAAAGCGGATTATTTCTGGTCGAAGGGATACATCATGTGGGGGAGGTGGTGGAGGCTGGCTGGGAGGTTGAAGAGATCCTATACGCCCCCGGTGTGTTGACCAGTCCCTTTGCTCACGACTTGATCTCCCGCTTCTCTTTCAAGCCTCAGCCTGTCACTGCGCAGGTGATGGAATCGCTGGCTGATAAAGATAACCCGCAGGGAATTATCGCCATCGTCCGTCAGAAGAAGAGTCAATTTAAAGACATCAAACCATTCACGCGCGCTGTGGCGCTTGTCTCGCCGCAGGACCCCGGCAATGTTGGGACAATCCTCCGCACCATGGATGCAGTCGGTGCAGACCTGCTCTTACTGTTGGATGGCGGCGTTGAACTGTATCATCCCACCGTCGTCCGCGCCAGCATGGGCACCTTGTTCTGGAAACCCGTCATCCAAACCACATTCAGCGATTTTCTCTCATGGTCACGCACAGGGAATGTTCAACTGGTTGGCGCCTCCGCCAAAGCGGATGTGGATTATCAAACCCTCGTTCTACAAATCCCCTGGGCCTTGGTCTTGGGCAGCGAGCAAAAGGGACTTTCCCCGGAGCAGGCCGCCGCCTGTGACCTGACCGTTTCACTTCCCATGCAGGGACGTGTCAGTTCGCTCAACCTCGCAGTCGCGGCGGGTGTCTTGTTGTATCACTTAGGGAGGTGAGCTAAGAAAATACTAAATTTACAGGTTCGAATCCATGTGGACTTGCGCGGTAAAACTTTGGAAGCACGATGGTTTGATAGCCACATACGTAGTTGTAGCTTGAGCCAACGATTTGCGTTAAATCCGCCTGCTTTGTTCGGGGTATTGGCGGTGGGGCGGGTGCTTCGACATGGTGAACCGCATAGCGAGTCGAACCGTCAGCACAGGCTGGACTCTGCCCGGGAGCAGAGAAAACTTGAAGCCAGTATCTCGACAGGGTTTCGACAGGCTCAACCACCTGCTCGACAACCAAAAAATGCTTGAAAATGTCGCAGTGTACCAAGACCGGAGGTGTCAGGTGGAGCTAATGTTAGGCACTGTTACGCCCTATTTTGACTGATAGCATTCTGCGACTTTAGCTAACAATTACAATAAAACACCTTCTTTCTTCCATTATTCACTATTTATGAGACAGATTCGGCACATTAAGGGTAAATATAGGAAACATCGATATTCAAGCCAACAACGTATGAGTAGAAATCCGTGTTGTGAGTGTCCTCAAATACCCATTGAGTCCATAATGGAGATGCTGATCCTGAAGCAGTCTGTCCTAACTGATTTGAACTACCAAATGCTGTTGCTTCGCCAAGCAAATCATTGCTATCAAAAAATTCATATACATCAGCAGAAGTGTCTACCAAAGGTATTGCGATGTTATAAATTACCCATCGAGCATTTTTGCTGGTTAGATCGATGCCTTTCCATTCAACAGGAACTTTAAATGCTGCTGCCAGACCTAACGCATCAAACTCTCTAGCTAAGTGAATTAGTTTTTGTTCGTAGTCAAAATCATCCACCTCTATCACCTGGACGCCAGTAACAACACCACTATCTAATGGTATGTCGATAGTGATAGTATCAAATGTATTCCTGCCATATGTCTCCCCCGCATGAACCGTGTACCACCCCCAAATTCGTGAACCAATTGCTAGCTGATCTTTTCCCGGATTGTTTTCCGCAATATAGTAAATTAAAACAATTTCATCGTCACCTGTTGAAGAAGTCCAATCATCTTCTTCGCCATTGTAGATGGTCAATTCACCTATAGATAAAGTGACTTTGTAGCCAATCGGAGAAGGTCTTTCAACGGGTTGTGGATTGTAAGATTGCCTAGGTACAGGGTTATTTGAATTCGAATCATCTTCAAAAAGGTATTCTAAAACATCGCACCCAGAGAGAAAGAATGCAGCCAATATTAACAACACTACTCCAACCTTATTAGCAGCGATATTGATTTTCATGTTTCTCCTCCAAAATATCTAGAAGTTGATTGATAAGATTGCAAATCTAGGAGTAATAAACAGCAATCACTTTATAAACCGCCCAATAGCTTGCGTTACTGGCGCTGGGGCGGGCGTGGACTCTGTTTGGGAGCAGGAAAAACTCGAAGCCACGCTGCGCGAAATGCTCGAAAATGCCGCACCGTACCCCAGCGTCTGTGCACGCTTTGTTGGCACGCTTTTGGATTGCAAGACTCTACGCTTGTTTACAAACGGTCGTAATCTGGAGGTTCAACTTTTGCTACTTTCGACATAGCCTTAAGAAATTTAGCCTTGCTTGCACGTTTTGCACGCATTTCTAAGTAATCTTCTGCGCCCAATGCAGATAGTTTTTCAGCCAATGCCAAAGTAATAAGTTGATTAATAGAAATATTTTCTTTTTCTGCCAACTCGCGAGCAGACTTATGAAGTGATTCAGGAAGTCTTAGACTTAATGTACTCATATTTGACCTACCATTTCCAAAAACTCTTTTGGAGTTATCGCCTTAATACCGAATTTCTCAATTCCTTTGAAGTCATTTACGTTATACGTGATGATGTAATTACAGTTTGCCGTAACTGCCAGTTCCAAAACCATATCGTCGCCAGGGTCTTTGAGTTGTGGTCGCCACAGATAGTAAATTTGCCAGTGATTAGAATTGTTGATAACGAAATCAAGGATGTCGTCAACTTCTTTTTCGTTCAAAGCAATTTCGCCAATCATTCTTTTAGCAACGGCTTCATATTCAAGAGCCAAAGGAACAGAGAGGTTTAATTGGTAAATATCTTCGTCAATAAGTGAAAAGAGTTTATAGGATGCTCCAAACTGCGAGCGCAAAGCCGTAACGAAGACATTGGTATCTGCGACAATTTGATGTTTACTCATTGCGGTATTGTATATGATACCTTTGCTTTGGTCAATCCCCATCGGCCAGCGTTAGCCGCTTGGGGAGGGACGAGATAACACTCCTTTGCCGGAACCAGCTTGAAGCCAAGAAAAAGGCTTGAAAACGCGGCGCATACCCCAAGTCGGCTGGATACCATTGTTGGGCGGCAACTCTTATTTTGTCAAATAGGTCTATATCGCAAAATGAATCCCAGAGCCGTGAATCAGAGCAGAGTCCAATTCTGTAAAAGCACAGTCTAAACTCTAAAAATTAGCGCAGTTCTTCTACCAGAAAGTCATCAAATAGGACATGCCCACGTACCCCCACGGCTACTGAACCATTGAGCAGGGGCTCCTCGTCCCAGTAGTCTGTTACTTTCTTTTCATCAATGAAAAACTCTAACGCGCTACCTTTGGCATAGATGGCAAAGCTATGCCACTTATTGTACGCAATAAGCGGATACACGGTACGGGGCTGATCCATATGCTGCGCACCTCGCGGACCAGTGAACTTCAGCAGTGAGAAGTCGGTGATAGGCTTTATCATGACCGAGTAAGACCCCACATCGCTATCCCTGAACTGGAGCGAGACCTCACCATCTATGGGCTTAAACCTGCCTCTAAAGACGTAGTTTCCCCACGCCGCTGCGTCTGGGTTATTTAGCGGAGCACCACCTCACCAAATAATTTCCAGCACACCATTATTGACACTGGTACCGGAACCCCAGAGGCCCCAGGCAGTATCATCATTAAAATCCTCCCTGAGAAGAACCCCAGACACCTCCCAGCTAACTCCCGGGAAGGTTGCTTCCGGGGCGGCAATTCCTTCAATATCGGAAACTGGTGCCACAACAGAGGTATAGTAATGACTTATTATCTTGGTTGGCGCAATATATTCTTGCCTGCCCGCTGGCAGACCAGCAACACCGTCAAATTCATCCCCAAAAAGCCAGGGGAAGAAACCGTCTATCCGGCCAATGCCGAGCCTGTAGAATATGTCCAGGGACCGACATATGATTTCATCACCGGTGAGAGAAGAATCGTTCCAGAAGGCTTCTGTGCCATGGTGAGGAAAACCGAGCTCCTCAAATACCACCCCTTTAACACCAAATTTTTGTTTCAGCTCCTCAGTCTTCAGCAGAAAACGGGCATATATTGCTTCAAGCTCTTCAAAGGTATCCACATCACTACCGTAGAAGTCAATACCGAGATAGTCATAGCCAGTTATATCAGCAGTCTCAACCGCCGCTACCTGCTCCTGCAAATATACCTCCTTGTTGATGCGGTCCCAGAGATACATGAAGGGTATCCCCTGAACCAGAATACCGCTATAGGCACTGCGTACCTCCGGTAGGATGCCCTTATCCCACTCCAGAGCTTTCTCGGCACCAACGAACATT
Organism: Chloroflexota bacterium; assembly: GCA_016866215.1. GTDB lineage: Bacteria > Chloroflexota > Anaerolineae > Anaerolineales > Villigracilaceae > Villigracilis. Next base: position 57,231 of record VGNE01000021.1, read on the forward strand.
TGCAACTCTTTCCTGGGGGCATACATCTCCACCTTATTTTCCTCAGCAATTCGTGCCCACTTTACGGCAATCTCTTTGGCCTGCTCCAGCATTGAATCTATATCACCCGTAAGCCCATGCCCGTAGGCATGATGGTCACCCAGACGCTCGTGATAAACCAGCAGATATACCTTGAACCCCAACTCGTGCCACCTCTTAATTGCCGAAACCATTACCTCTTCGGTTATGGCCGATTCCTCAAGGACTCTATCCACTGATTGTGGCGAATAATCAGGACCGCCGGTACCATAGGGATGCTCAATTATCTTGCCATCCTGAGTGACCTGGGGCCACAGGGTTAGTTGCACCCAGTTGACGTTCATCTCCCGCAATCGAGCCACTGTCTCGGCATTGTTCTCCATTCCCGGACTAACCCGCATTCCTCTGATTGGTATGGATGAAACTGGAATTGATGTTGGTGTGAAAGTGGGTGTCGGTGTTGGTGGAATGGGAGAAGATGTTGCCTTTGGCGTAGTTACGGGAGCGCCGCACCCCACCACAAACGATATGATCAATGTTAACTCCACGATTGACTGCCACAACTTTCTGCAGCTCATCTTAGCCTCCTTTCTCGACAGCTCTAACCCTGCCCGCCCAACGGCCCGCGCTTCACCTGCGCCGCCGAAGCGCAGCGGAGGCGGCGTCGGGTGCAAGCGCAGGTTATACGTCATTGCCGCACCCGATACAGCGCTCTAACTGAGGATGAGTCGTTTGATTTCTCTCATCTCCGTAACAACCCGGGTCATGCCCAGAAGTTCAAGTAGTGGGAAGATCCCACTCAATACCAGCGGTGGAACCCACGATACAAAGCCCTGCAGAATTTTGAGTATTCCGCTCACCATAAAGGCCAGAACCACCCAGATGAAGGGAGCGTAGGGTTGGAACATCGTTTCCATGCCCAGCAAAGACTGCTCGAATTCCTCCTCGGCTTTCTCCAGCGCGGCGGCCTTCTCCTCTGGCCTCATCTCACTCTGACTTTCAATCTGGGCCTGCAAGCGGGGGAAAACAATCCCCTTCATAATCTGCGTGTATGCCGGCGGGAAGATGAACCCGTGGCGCAACGCATCCTCCCGGTAACCCAAACCAAAACTGATACTGACCAGTAGTATGAGCGCAATTACCAAGCCCCCCTGCCCTTCTTTGATGGGGCGCACCGAGAAATTGAGCCGGTCATTCAGTTCGCCGATGACAGAGCGTGCGTATACCATTGCCAGAAGAAGATAAACAAGGCCCAAACCTAATGACACAATGCTTATTTCAAACGCAAGGATCAACGCCACCACAGACAAGACGAAGGCGACAATGATCACCCAGAAGGGACGCACCAGTGCCACAACTAAGCCAGCTGCCATAGCGACCAGGGCTATGGTCCCCAAAACCCAAATCGCCAAGTTGAACAGCTCCGGACCTAGGGAGAACAAAGCCTCATATTGGCGATAAACCCGGCCGCAAACCACGCCGAGCAAGGCGTTGGTGATGACGAGAACGGCGACAAGGATGGTAGTTTTAACCGCCGTTGCATATTTCATCGCGTTCACCTCCTTAGAGACATTGCCAGAGGGTAAGGGAGAGGGTTTACCTCTCCCTCCCCGTAGTCGCAACAGGGTCAATTCCCTGTATTTACCGGCGTGCGGCTTTCCCGCACCGGGCGACCCCCGCCGCCTTGCCCTGAATGAGGGA
>VGNE01000022.1 GCA_016866215.1 Chloroflexota bacterium
CGGCGCGATAAAAGTCTCTTCCGTTTGGGACTCGATTGGCTAAAGTACGCATTGAAGCATTCGCTAGACTTTCAACCCGTCTTCCTTTTTAGCCTGCCAGAGGTACCAACTCATGTACGGTAGAGAAAAAATACTAATTTTTTATGATTTACATAAAATGCCTATTATCAAAAGCAAAGGTCTAATTTTCAGGAGGTTAAATTATGGGTAGTGGATGGAAAGTAAGTGATGGTAAGATGGACGGTATGATCCAGCCAGAAAACAATTCGCATCACTACTTTGTGACCACTACCGAAATAGGTTCTAGGTTCAAGTCCTAGAGGAGAACAATCAAGCATCACCATGCCAATAAAGACCGCGAAACACACATTACGCTTCGCGGTCTTTTTACTTATTACTTTTTACTATTCTTACACTTCGTAATCGCCCGGGTTTTCTTCCACGGCCTGCATGGGTTCTTCGGCAGGCTTCTTATCGAGAAATTCCAGGGATTGGGCTACGATCTTCGTGAAATACTTCGTTTCGCCCTTATCTTCATACTTGTCAGTCTTCAAGCGCCCTTCAAGGTAGATGAGACTGCCTTTCTTGAGATATTCCTGGCAAACTTCGCCGAGGCGTCCCCAGGCTTCAATATTGACCCATTCAGTAGATTCTTTCGTCTCGCCGCTCTTGTCCTTCCAACGGTTGCTGACGGCCAGGCTGAAATGAGTCACTTTTTTGCCGGTGGGAGTGAACTTGCCTTCGGGCTCCTTGCCCAAACGGCCGATCAGTTGAACGCGGTTTAGGGTAGGCATGGCTGATCTCCTTTCATTTCATAACTTTTAGATGCTTGTGTAAATGTCATTTTGGTCTCCTTTTTATCTAAAAGAACAGTAGGGTTGTGTCTTGCAATTCTACTCACGCTGAGCAGAATTTGTGAACAGAGTTATACTTTACGGCGCGCCGCATAAATAACCAAAAGCGGTAATTAATTAGCCCGCATTTTCTGCGGGAACTGCTTCTAGGGCAGGCGCTTCAGTGGCAGGAACGGCTTCCATAGCAGGCGCTGCTGTGGCAGGAACAGCTTCTGTTGCGGGCGCATCCACGGCGATCTTCTTGAGGACGGGCAGGCCGGTCTTCATTTCAACGACATTGTAACCTGCAGGTACTGCATCGAGAGCGCCTTCCTTGATCTCCTTTGAAAAGAAGAACATTCTGCCTTTGTTGTGCAGGTAGTAGGTATTTCCTTTTGAGTTGGTATGTCCGTAAGCCATTATGATCTCCTTTATGTCTAATTGATGACTAAAGTGTAGAACAAAATTTCTAGTTTGTCAAGCCCTTAAACAAGATTTTGTATAGACATATTTACTGCGGAGCAGACATGAAAACCGTATTCAGCCTCTCTGACCTAAGAACCGCCCGCCTCTCTTTCAAAGGGACGGTTGGTCTTGTCGCGACGATGGGATATTTACACGAGGGGCATCTTTCTCTCATCCGCCAGGCAAAAATGGATTGCGAGCACGTGATCGTGACCATCTTCGTCAACCCGACGCAGTTTGGACCGAATGAAGACCTCTCCAATTATCCCCGGGATATGGAACATGACTTAAGCCTCATCAGCCCGCTTGGTGTGGATATGGTCTGGAATCCCAGCCCTGAGATTATGTATCCGCCCGGCTACCAGACCTGGGTACAGGTCGAAGCGATAACTCGTCCACTGGAAGGCGCACTGAGACCTGGTCATTTCAAGGGTGTGGCGACTGTCGTGACGAAATTGTTCAACGCAACCCAGCCTGACAAAGCGTATTTCGGTCAAAAGGACGCGCAACAAGCGGCGGTCATCCGCCAAATGACGCGGGATTTGAATTATCCAATTGAAATTGTGGTCTGCCCGACAGTGCGCGAATCGGACGGGCTGGCGATGTCGAGCCGCAATAATTATTTGGAAGGCGCTGATCGCAAAGCTGCGACGATCTTGTTTCGCGCATTGAGTGCAGCGAAGGAGATATATGAGGCAGGTGAACGGAATGCAGAGAAGTTAAGGGGAAAGATGAAAGAAGTGCTTGAGAGTGAGCCGCGCGCACAACCGCAGTATGTTTCGTGTGCAGATTATGACACGCTCGAAGAGATGGCTGTGATTAAGGGTAAAGCCCTGCTATCAATGGCAGTATTTTTCGGCCAGACCAGATTGATTGATAATTTTGTGCTGGGGTGAAATCATCAATTTGCGTGAAGCGCCCTCATCGCGGCTGTCGAAGATAAAGCGATGCAAGTTTACAAGGACGCGGCGTATTTACATGCATACGTAGTTGCATCATTTACAGACCCCTGTAAATGTAGCCGTTCGTTCCGCTTTATTTCCTGGGCCCTCCCCGGTCCACTCGGGAATAAAAGTGATCGAGCCGGTTCCCGTTCCTTTCTGCAGGCAATGAATGGACAGCGTTCCCGCATTTCCGGGTCCTGGAACGAAACTACATGCAGCCAGGGTCACAGGGACTGTGCAGCTTGTGATCTCGTGAATGGGCGCCTCTATCGGATCCATGTCGCCCAGATAAATCGGCATCGGTGTGCAGACTGGCAGTTCAATATCGTCCTCCACCACAATATCCGACATTACGGTAAACCATCCATTTGCTTCATGCCCGTAAGACTCACCAGTGATTTTTGTCTCATACAAACCCAACGGGCGCTCAGACGCAACACTGACAGTGCCTTGTAGCGCTCCATCAGCGTTTGCTTGAGATGGGTATTCAACCTCCGTTCCATCGGGCCTGGTGATCTTTACCTTCAAATACTCATTGGGATGATATCCGTATGCAACGAAACCTACGCTCTGGCCGCGTATCACGACCGCTTGTTCAAACTGTATGGCTTTTTCTCCGGACTGACTTGGCACGACCGAAAAAGTTTTTTCCGCCGACTGCCCGCTGGTTTCATCAAGGATGTACGCTTTCAATTCAGCGGGATAATCCCCGCCGGGAGGCGTGATGGATCCGCTAACGACGTTCCCGTATGCATCTGCCTTTAGTTCATAAGTGGACAACTGCTGGTCCTGCGCCTTTAGAATTAACGTCACGGCGCCGTTGGGTGTGAATCCGTCCCCGCTGATCGTTACCGATTTGTCCGGTTCCACTTGTAACGGCGTGATGTAAATTGACGGAGAGCCCTGGGGGACTATTGGCGGAAGGGTGGGGACCGCCTGGGGATGGATGGGGGTATCGGGATTACCCGTTGGATTAAACGGCCTTAATATCTGCTGGTTGCACCCCGTGATACCGAAGAAGGCTGACAGGATTAAAAGTCGTTGAATGCTTTTCATCTTTTGCTTCCTTTCAAGTTGCCGGATATACAACTCAATTCTATTAATATTATAGGGAAATTCATCCTTAAAAGCAACAGACCGCGCAATGTGCAGCCTGTTAATCGTCTACGGTCTATTGTCCACTGTCTGAACTCAATCCAACTTGCCCGTCACCATGGCCATCTTCACTTCACCAATCGCCTTCGTGATCTTAATATCACGCGGACAGGCTTCGGTGCAGTTATACGCTGTGTGACAGCGCGCCGTACCATCCGTCTCGCTCAGGATGTGCAGACGCTGTGAAGCGCCTTCATCGCGGCTGTCAAAGATAAAGCGATGCGCGGTCACGATCGCGGCGGGGCCGTAATAGTCACCATTCGCCCAATAGGATGGACAGGAGGTGGTGCAAGCCGCGCATAGAATACACTTCGTAGTCTCGTCGAAGCGGGCGCGCTGTTCGGGACTTTGCAAACGTTCCTTCCCGTCCGCGGGCGGCGGGTTTTCGTTGATCAAATATGGAAGCATCATTTTGTAGTTATCAAAGAACGGGCCCATATCCACGATCAGGTCTTTTTGAACCTTCAAGCCAAGCACGGGTTCAACGGTGATGTTCGTACCCACATCGCGCACCAAAGTTTTGCACGCCAGATGATTGCGACCATTAATGCGCATCGCATCCGAGCCGCATATGCCATGCGCGCACGAACGGCGGAATGCCAGCGAGCCATCGGTTTTGCCTTTCACCAATTCAAGCACGTCCAACACGCGATCATTCGTGTCGCCTTCCACTACATAGGTTTCGTAATGACCGCGCGTGTCTTTCTCGGGATCATAACGGAAGATTTTGATTGTGATTTCCATTAATTTATCTCCAAAACCCTAAAGGTCTTAAAGACCTTTAGGGTTTGTATATTAATAAACTCTGGCCTTGGGTTGGTGTTTGGTAATGACCACTGGTTTGTAACCGATCTCCAATTTGCCGTTCCTGTTCCATACCAATGAATGTTTCAACCAGTTCTTGTCATCACGGTCGGGAAAATCTTCGCGTGAATGTCCGCCGCGACTCTCTTTGCGATTCAATGCGCTCAACGCAATCACCTCGGCAACATCGAGCAGGTTGCCAAACTCCCACGCGTTCAATAATTCCGTGTTGAAGATTTTTCCCGTGTCGCTCACGGTCACATCTTTGAAACGCACTTTCAACTCGCGTACTTTTTCCAAAGCGGTCTGCATGTCTTTTTCATTTCGATAAATGCCGACGTCCGCGAACATGACCTGCTTCATCTCGTTGGACAGGTCGTACACGTTCTCTTTACCCGACCCTTTGCGAAGCGCATCAAACTCGGCCCGTGAAGCTGATTCAGCGTCCTCTGGCAGTTTCTCAAATTCAGCGGTCTTCGCATATTCCGCCGCGCGCAAGCCGGCATGTTTACCAAAGACAACAATATCCAGCAGTGAATTTGTGCCAAGTCGATTCGCGCCATGCACAGAGACACAGGCGCATTCACCCGCCGCGAACAAGCCAGGGAACACAGTGTTCTTATCGTCAATGACAACTTCGCCAAATTTATTTGTGGGAATGCCGCCCATCGCATAATGCGCGGTCGGCTGGGTCGGCATCAATTGAGTCACAGGATCAACGCCCAGATACACTCGACAGAAATCCACAATGTCGGGAATCTTTTGCAGAACCGTGTCACCAGTTATCAGCAGGGGGGAACCGTCCGGGTTTGTACGTCCATCCATTGCAGCAAATTTATTGACCGTCTCAGGACGAATATCCAAATAGACAAAGTTCTTGCCGCCAATGCCGCGTCCCTCTTTGATTTCGGTATAGATCGCGCGTGAGACAATATCACGCGAAGCCAAATCTTTTACAGTCGGCGCATACTTCGGCATGAAGCGTTCGCCATTACCATTGATCAACACCGCCCCTTCGCCGCGCGCGCCTTCCGTGATGAGAATACCAAGTTTATAAATGCCTGTCGGATGGAATTGGAAAAATTCCATATCCTCCAACGGAATGCCGTGACGAAAAAGGATCGCAGGACCGTCTCCTGTGTAAGCATAGGCATTGGATGTGACTTCAAAAATGCGTCCATATCCGCCCGTGGCAAAGATGACAGCTTTCGCGTGGATGGTATGCAGTTCGCCCGTGGAAAGTTCCACTGCCACCACGCCTGCGGCTTTGCCGTTGACCATGATGAAATCAAGCACCTGATATTCATCGAAGAAATTAACTTTATTTTTCAAGCACTGCTGATACAACGTTTGCAGGATCATGTGACCTGTACGGTCTGCGGCATGCGCGGCTCTTCTAACGGGTTTGCCAGTTTCATTGTTGGTGTGCCCGCCAAACGGTCGCTGTGAGATGCGACCTTCGGGAGTGCGGTCAAATGGAAGCCCCATGTGTTCCAGTTCCAGCACCGCATCAATCGCTTCATTACACATGAACTCGATGGCGTCCTGGTCGCCGAGATAATCCGAACCTTTGACGGTATCGTACATGTGCCATTCGGGTTTGTCTTCTTCGTAGTTACCCAGCGCGGCAGAGATACCGCCCTGCGCCGCGCCCGTATGGGAGCGTGTGGGATACATCTTGCTTATCACCGCAGTCTTCGCGGACTTGGATGCGTACAGTCCCGCCATGAGACCCGCACCGCCACCGCCGATAACGACTACATCAAATTGATGAACTTTTGCCATGCATTACTCCTGAAAAATTGTCACCACAAAGGGTCACAAAGTTTTTTCCTTTTTGGTGAAACGATTTACGAAGTCCAAATAAGATACAAACCTATGCCGATCATTGACAGGATCATCACGCCGCTCAAGATGCGGACGATCTGGCGACCCCTTGCCGTGACGATATAGTCATCCGCGATGACGACCAGGCCGTGTACGCCATGTCCCACCGCAATGACGAGAAGGGCGCTGGCGGTTAACTTCCATAAAGGCGATGCCCAAGGCGTGGTGTCGGGAAGATTTGTATTTTCCACATGGGTGACATTCGGCATGAAGGCCCACCGCATGACATCCGCAAAATTCATGTTGCGGCGCGCGCCCATGATCAACGCGCCGATGAGACCGAAGATGATCAACACATACATCCCCAGCGCGGAGAGACGCGTGAACGCCCACATGATGGTTTCAAAACTCATCAGTCCGCGTTTGGCAATCGAAAGATTTCTTGATTTTGCAGCCATCCTAGCCTCCCAACGCTGTGCGAATAATATTGAAGACCGCGAAACCGTAAATAGCCAGGAACGCCGCCCACTCGATGGTAATCGCCTGCCGGTGATACTCGATCAACTTTGGAAAGAGGTCGAGAATCGTGATCCGCAACCCGTTGATGGCGTGGAACAGCACGCAGAAGAAAATAAATATCTGGAAGGCCCAGTTCTGATAAATGTTGTTAACAAATCGCCCGCCGCTCCCGCCGAGAAACGATGCCAGTAAATGTATTGAGATAAAGACCGCCATCCCCAACCCGCCGATGCGATGAAGGATGTAGGTCAGAAACGGACCTTGTCCTTTGTAGCGCAGAGCCGTCATCAGGCTTACATCTCTTTTCAAACCCATCTATGCCTCCTTAAAAAAATCACAACTGTATTTATTCCACATTTTGTAGAAACCGTGTAATTCTAATCGAATTGCCGCATCATTGCGAAGAACGCAAACAACCGAAACGCCACATCATCAAACTTGAAAAATCACATTTTAGTAGTAATGACGTTCAGATAAGCAATTGATTAGAGTAATCAATCCAGGGTATAAAATTAAACTACAATCCCGTCACATCGAAAGGAGAAGAATAAAATGAAAAGAATTGCTTTACTGGTTACCGTTGTTGTCGCCATGCTTTTTGTAACTGCCTGCGGAGGTTCTGCGCCAGCCGCGACACAGGCTCCTGTATCACTGCCGTCTGTTCAGCCTGTTACCGCCGAGCCCTCTGTTCAGCCTGTTACCACCGAGCCGTCTGTTCAACCTGTTGCTACCGAACCAGCCACTACAGCGAACAGCGCCGAAGTGGCTATCACATTGGATGACAACACCATTAACTCTTCATTGACCACTTTCCAAGTCGGCGTGCCGTACACTTTTGTGATCACCAACGCAGGAGCACGCGCTCATAACTTTAATATTACCCAGCCTGTTTCCGTTGTTGGCAGTCTGGACGCGGCTTTGCAAACTGCTTTGCTGGCTGTTCCAAAGAGTGAATTAAATTCTGGCGCAAAGGTCACTGTTCAATTTACATTTCCTGATACTGCCGCCTCAATGCAATTGGAATTCTCCTGTCTTATCACAAGGCATTATAACGATGGGATGAAGTTAGCCATTACGGTTACACAGTAAAATATTTTCTGCAACCAATTGAATGAAAAAACCGTGCCTTTGCAGGCGCGGTTTTTTTGATTATTTTCCCACTGTTCGCGGCGGCGGAGCGAACTCTTCAATTGCCTTGACCACATCGGCTAATGGCACCACCTTTGCAACCGAAGATTTCTTTTTGCCAAAACCCATGCTATCCAATACAAGCGCGCGTTTGAGCAGTTGGATGCCGAAGGCAGGGTCAACGCCTTTGGGGCAGGCTTGTGAACACGCGCCCGCCAGGTGACATTGATACGGTCCATGAAAAATATCAATCGCTTCGATGCGTTCCTTCATTCCGCAGTCACGGTTGTCGGCGGTGTAGCGGTAGGCCTGGGCAAGCGCCTGAGGTCCAAGAAAGAGCGGATCCGTGGCAACGGTCGGGCAAGCCGCGAGGCATAATCCGCATTTGATGCAGAATGTAAACTGGCTGAAGGCTTCGCGTTCATCAGGAGTTTGCAGGAATTCACCCGTTGGAGAATCAATTTCCATCTGATCGAGATAAATGATGTAGGGCTTGACCGCCGCGTGCTTCTCGATCAACGGTTCGAGATTCGGCACAAGGTCTTTGACGTTGTCATAATTGGGAAGCGGAGCAATCGTAACGACATCCGTTCCCAAATGAAGGACTTGAGTTTGGCAGGCAAGTTGTGGTAAGTCATTGATGAACATGCCGCACGAACCGCAGACTCCCATGCGGCAGGACGAACGCCACGACAAGGTCGGTTCCTGCTCCGCCTTGAGCTGGTGCAGCGCTTCGAGCACGGTCATCCCGTCGTGGACATCCAAACGGTACTCGCTCCAATGCGGCGCAGAATCCGCATCAGGGTCGAAGCGGCGGACGCGGAAGGTGATCTCTCGCGGGGTGGTTATCTTATCGCTCATGTAGATTATCCTCCGATCTTATAACTAAACGTCCACCAGGTGACATAAGCGCCGAGTGCGAAGATAAAGAGTCCAAACAAAAGAATGCCTCCATCCACAAACTTTGCAAGCGCAGGCGTGAGCGGCAGTTCACGGAGTATTCCGCGCAAGCCGTACAGCCCGTGGTACAAACCCGCCGCAAGCAATAAGATGTAAAGCACAAGTTGAGCCACGCTTCGTCCGCGCTCGATCATTGTTTCAAAGTTGCGCGCCTCTTCCACACTGACGCCATAAAAAACGGGCGCATAGTGCATGACAGCGAAGTGCAATCCAAGCAATACCGCAATGATTGGGATGACAAGCAGATGTAAAGACCATAAACGTGTTTCGCGCATAATGATTCTCCATTCCTCGTCATTGCGAGGGTTGGCGGTCGAGTAGGCGGCGTTCTTCCGCCGTATCGAGACCCCAACCCGAAGCAATCTCCTACATAGTAATAAGATTGCTTCGTCGGGAAGAACACCCTCCTCGCAATGACGTCAATGATATTTACGGAAAGAACAAACTCGAACCGCCGAGGATGATGATCAACCCCGCCAGCGTCATGACAATATAAGTCAGCGGGCGGTGTCGTTTGATGGAAGATGAATACGGGTAGACAGGTTCTTTGGGACGCCCAAGGAAAAATCCCAATTCGGTGAGCAGCAAGCGCACGCCGTTCAGCGCGTGAAAGACGGCCGCGGCAAACAGCAGATATTCGATGATCTTGAACGGCCATGAAGCGAAGAGCGCCATCAATCCTTCCCATGCTTCCACGCCGCGCATACGATTTGCTGTTTCAATGATGTGCAGGACCATGTATGCGATCAAGCCCATGCCTGAGAGGCGATGTCCCAAATATAAATATCGTTCAAAGGTATATTTCCCTGCATATATCCAGCCTTTGAGTCCGAGGCGGTTGTTGTAAGCAGTTGGTTCTGAATTTGAATTCATAAATACGCTCCTGCGTAGGGCGCATTCTCTAATGCGCCTTTCGGCGTTTGAGAACGCCTCCTACGCTCAAGAATTTAATACTTCCTCTCCACAGGTTTCCACATGGAGATATCAACAGGGATGTAATCCAATTTCGGTCCATCACTCGTGAAATGCGCCATCGTGTGCTTCAACCAGTTCTCATCATCGCGCGTTTGATAATCGCGGCGCGCATGTCCGCCGCGTGACTCAGTGCGAGTCAAAGCGCCGAATGTCGCAACCTCAGCCACGTCGATCATGTATCCAGTTTCAATTGCGCGCACCAGATCTGTGTTGTAACGCAGGCTCTTATCTTTCAACGAAATATATTTGTATCTTTCCTTCAACTCACGTATCTTGTTCAACCCCGCCTGCATTTCCTCGCCAGTGCGGAAGACGCCCATGTTTTTATCCAGCGTGCGGCGCAACTCAGCGCGGATTTGGTAATGGTCTTCGCTGCCTGTGGATGAAGTCAACGCTTCAATCTTCGACCACGCTTCGCGAGCCTGCGCAACAGGCGCTTCCGCCGCTGGCGCATTCGCGCAATAACGCGCCGCCTCCGCGCCAGCCACTCGTCCCCACACGAGACATTCCGCAGTGGAATTCGCGCCGAGTCGATTCGCGCCATGCAGCGATACGCAAGCGACTTCCCCCGCCGCCCAAACATTTTCGATTTGAGTATGTCCCTTGATATCCGTATGCACGCCGCCCATGGAATAATGTGCCACCGCGCGGATCGGGATCGGCTTTTCGATGGGGTCAAGCCCGATATGTTTAATGGTCACTTCACGGATGAGCGGGAGTCGTTCAAGGATTTTCTCCCTGCCCAGGTGACGCAGATCCAAATGCAGATAATCCAAACCATCCGGCCCGGGGAAGCCGCGACCGGCTTCGATCTCGGTCATCTCTGAGCGCGAGACCATGTCACGCGGCGCAAGTTCCAATTTGCTGGGAGCATAATTATTCATGAAACGCTCGCCCTTGTTATTGAGCAAATATCCGCCCTCGCCGCGGCAAGCCTCCGTCATCAAAATGCCGCTGGGAATTAATCCAGTTGGGTGAAATTGTACGAACTCCATATCCTTGAGTGCAAGTCCCGCGCGGTAGGCCATCGCGAGGCCGTCGCCTGTGACGGTTTCGGAATAAGTGGTAAAACCAAATATCTGACCCGCGCCGCCCGTGGCGATGATCAGCGCCTTGCCGCGGATCAAAATATAACGGCCATTGATCATGTCAATCATGGTCAAGCCTGCGAAACGTCCGTCCTCGATGATGATCGAAGTGACAAAGCCTTCATCGTAACGGTTGATCTTCCTGGTGTGCTTCATCAACGTGTCGTACAAGGTTTGCATTTCGAGAAAGCCCGTTTTGTCAGAGGCGAAAACTGCCCGGGGATAGGTGTGCCCGCCAAACGGTCGCTGTGCGATGCGCCCGTCTTCCGTGCGCGACCAGGGAACGCCCCAGTGATCCAGATGCAAAATTTCCTTCGGCATTTCATGGACAAAGAAATCAACTACATCCTGGTCAGCCAAAAAGTCAGAGCCTTTGACCGTGTCCCAGGCGTGGAGTTCGAAACTGTCGCCTTTGTCCTGGCGCATGACGGCGGCTGTGCCGCCCTCTGCCGCCACAGAATGCGCGCGCATCAATTGAAGTTTGGAAACCAAAGCGATATCCAGTTCCCCTTTGCTTTGCTGTGCGGCCTCGAGTGCGGCGCGTAAACCTGCCAGTCCGGTGCCTAAAATGATCAGATCGTGGTTGTAAACTTCCATTGGTTGTTATTCTCCTTGCATTCATCAATTCGAGATTTATTGTAGCCTTTATCCCCTTTTTGCCTTAGTGATGATTGTCATGGATTGGGCGGAGTGTAGTCACGGCAATCAAAGAATCAAAAAGTCGAGACTTTCACATCCCGACTTTTCATATCTACTTCTTGGCTTTCTTCTTTGCAGCGACTTTCTTTACAACTTTCTTCTTCGGTGCGGCTTTCTTTGCGACCGTTTTCTTTGCAACTGCTTTCTTCACCGCAGGCGCAACTTTCCCAACAGCCTTCACGACGGGTGGGGTCTTGTCCATCCAGTTGATGATCGCATCGCCGAACTCGGAGCATTTGATCTCTTTCGCGCCTTCCATCAAACGGGCGAAATCGTAGGTCACAGTCTTGGCGGCGACTGCGCCTTCCATGCCCTTCACGATCAAGTCCGCAGCTTCGCCCCAGCCCATGTAGCGCAGCATCATCTCACCTGAGAGGATTACAGAGCCAGGATTGACCTTATCCAGATCGGCATATTTTGGCGCGGTGCCGTGAGTGGCTTCAAAGATGGCGTGACCCGTCACATAGTTAATGTTCGCACCCGGAGCGATGCCAATACCGCCAACCTGCGCTGCCAAAGCATCGGAGAGATAGTCGCCATTGAGATTCAAGGTGGCGATCACATCATAATCGCGCGGGCGGATGAGTGTGAATTGCAGGCTCACATCGGCAATCGAGTCCTTGATCAGGAGCATGGACTTCCACTTGCCATTGCCGTGTGTGAACCATAACTTCAAGGCTTCCTCCACTTCTTCCTTGATGTCATTCTGCTGGGCAGGGCTCATCATGTCGAAGCCGGGATCAATCATCTTGGCATTTTCTTCCACGCTCAGGTCAGGCCGGTATTCTTTGTTAGCCAAAATCCACGTCTCACGCTCGGTAACGATATCGTTGCGGAACTCGCGTTTGGCAAGCGCATAACCCCAATCCTTGAACGCGCCTTCAGTGAACTTCATGATGTTGCCCTTGTGTACAAAGTTCACACTCTTGCGGTTGTTATCCAACGCCCATTGAATGGCGGCGCGCACGAGTCGCTCAGTGCCTTCCACTGAAACAGGCTTGAGGCCAAGGCCTGCTGTTTCCGGAAAGCGCATCTTGGCATATTCCTTCGGGAAGGCTTCCTTGAACAATTCGTTAAATTTCCTGTTATCTTCCGTGCCAAATGCGAACTCGATACCTGTGTAAATATCTTCGGTGTTCTCACGGAAGATGACCATGTCTACATATTCAGGATGCTTCACAGGCGAAGGCACGCCCTTGTAATAACGCACAGGGCGCAGACAAACATACAAGTCCAATAATTTGCGTAGCGTCACATTCAATGAACGAATACCGCCGCCAATGGGAGTCGTCAACGGACCCTTGATACCCACCAGAAATTCCTTGAATGCATCAACTGTTTCATCGGGCAGCCAGCTCTGGAACATCTTGAATGATTTCTCGCCCGCGTACACTTCCATCCAGTGAATTTTGCGCGTGCCGCCGTAAGCCTTCTCCACCGCCGCATCAAACACGCGCACCGAAGCGCGCCAGATATCGCGTCCCGTGCCGTCGCCTTCAACAAACGGGATGATCGGATTATTGGGAACATTCAATTTCCCGTTTTCAATTGAAATCTTCGCCCCACCTGCGGGGACCGTAACATTTGTGTAAGCCATTTAACTTTCTCCTTTGAATTATATTGTTGAATTATAACAGCGGACTTTTCCCGCCTTCAGTGACGATTGTCACTACATTTCGCTTCTCGCTTCCTTCAACGCCCCCGCCTGTTCCCGTTAAATTGATATTCGCTGTACCTTGACGCTCTTAAAAATCGGCGTAAAATTCGTCCCAATATGCCCAAAATGGATCGAAACAAAGGCCCGTTGCACCATCACTTCTGTGGAATTTCTGTGTTGTTATTGGTGTCGTAGAGAGTCGTTTTTTTAGCGGCTCTCTTTTTTTTATCAATTCATCGAGAGGAGAATGTTATGGCAACAAAGAGCAAGCCAAAAAAAGCCGCGCCCGCAAAGGCCAAGGCGACAAGGTCCCCGAAGGGGAAGAGTCAGCCCGTGGTTCAGAAGCAGGTAATGGGGTATCTGCCCAATGATAGGCCCCCGATGGGTCAATTAATTCTATTAGGCTTCCAGCATATTTTGACCATGTTCCCGGCTACGGTTTTCGTTGCACTGCTGACTGGTTTTCACGTCAGTACAGTCTTGCTGGGATCAGGCATTTCAACCATTGTTGCGTTGCTTTTGTCCAAGCGCGGCATTGGAAAGTTTATTCCCTTGTACTATGGTTCCAGTTTCAGTTACATCGCATCCTATTTGGCAATTACGAATGCCCAGTTCGGCGTACCTGCCAGTGACGACTTAATTCGCCAAATGCAGGCAGGCATTATCGTAACGGGCGTTCTCAACATCCTGGTTGGATTGTTGATCCAATGGTTGGGAAAGGCTTCCATAGACAAAGTGCTTCCGCCTGTTGTGACTGGTTCAGTGGCCGCGATCATCGGTTTTGGGCTTGGCTTTGCAGCGCTTGGATTAGCCACAGGAACCGCGCGCGGCGGTGATTTTGCAAACGCCGCGGACATGAATTTTGTCCTGGTTGCGGTCATCACACTGGTTTCGACTGTCGCATTTTCTGTTTACCTGAAAGGGCGGGGGTTTGTTGGAATGCTACCCGTGCTTTTGGGCGCGATTCTAGGTTACCTCATCTCAGTACCCTTAGGCTTGGTAAACTTTGGTCCAGTGACTGAGGCAAAAATCCTGATACCTCCTCATGTCACTTTCCCCAGTTTCAGCGGTGAACTGGTAGGCACAGCCATCTTCGGCATCGCGATCATGGCGATTGCCACCATACCAGAATCTACTGCTCACCTCTATCAGATCAGTCTGTATGTCGATCGGTTGGCAGAAGAACAGAAACGCGAAGCCTACGGACTCGATAAGCACATCGGCTTTAATCTGATTCTGGATGGCATAGGCGATGTGCTACATGGGTTGGTAGGTGCGACCGCGGGCACAAACTACGGTGAGAACAACTCGCTCATGGCAATCACACGCAACTATTCCGGGCCAGCGCTTATCGGCGCAGGGGTTATCGCCATACTACTCTCGTTCGTCGGTACGCTTGCGGCCCTGGTTAGTTCGGTCCCGATGGCGGTCAGCGGCGGACTAGCCATCTACTTGTTCGGTGTGATCGGCATGCAAGGCATCGCGCTGATGCAGGAACACAAGGTCAGCATGTTCGACCCGCGCAATCTGGCAGTCGGCGCAACAATCATGGTAGTTGGAATCGGAGGCCATATCGGCTATGGCGGTTTTCTGCCAATAAAGGTCGGCATCTTCCCGAGCGGTTTACCTGCTATCGCGACCGCGGCCGTGCTTGGCATCTTGATCAACGCCATCTTCCTGATCTTCAAGCCGAGAGAATAGTAAGCGGGGTCTCGAGTAAATAAGTACACAAGTAAACAGGTAAACAGGGATTGCGTAAACTGCAATCCCTGTTTTCTTGTCTACATGCTTACGTGTCTACCTGTCTACGTTTATACTTGCCCCATGCTCAAACTCCCCGGTTTAATTGACCCGCACGTCCATTTGCGCGAACCTGGCGCGACGCATAAAGAAGATTTTGATTCAGGCACATCTGCCGCACTTGCCGGTGGATTCACCATCGTACTTGCAATGCCAAATACCAAACCTCCGATTTTTGATTCGGGTACTCTTGATCTCGCATTAAATGCCGCGAAACAAAAAGCGCGCTGTGACTACGGACAATACCTGGGCGCGGGACCCGATAATGCGGATTGGAAATTACACAAGTCGCTGCCATCACGCGCGGCGGGACTTAAAATGTATCTCGATTCGACCTTCGGTGAACTGCGCCTTGATGATATGACACTATGGCACCCGCATTTTGAAAATTGGCCGAAAGATATGCCCATCGTGGCACATGCTGAAAGCAGAAGTATGGCAGCGGCGATTCTATTTGCCTCCATTTACGACCGTTCCCTTCACATCGCGCATGTTTCATTAAAAGAAGAGATCCTGCTGATCAAAGCCGCAAAGGAAAAAGGGATCAAGGTGACTTGCGAGGTTTGTCCGCATCATTTGTTTATGACCTCTTCCTCTCCCGAGGGGAGAGAGTCGGGTGAGGGAAGAAAAGATGTCCGCCCGCGCTTGGCCTCCCAAAAAGATGTAGATGCTCTCTGGAACAATCTCGATGTTATTGATTGCTTCGCCACCGACCACGCGCCCCATACAAAAGAAGAAAAGGATTCAGATAATCCACCGCCCGGCTTTCCGGGCTTGGAAACAGCGCTGCCTCTTTTGCTAACGGCTGTTTCCGAATCCCGACTCACAATTCCCGATTTGATCGCGAAAATGTATACCAACCCTAAAAAAATCTTCAATCTTCCTGAACAAGCCGAGACCTGGGTCGAAGTGGACGAGAACGCAGCCTACGAGATCAAAGCCCCTGAGCAATTTACACGCTGCGGCTGGACTCCCTTTGAAGGCTGGAAGGTGAAAGGCAAAGTCTGCAAAGTAGTCTTGCGCGGCAAAACCGCCTTTGAAGACGGAAAAATCCATGTGGAAGCCGGCTACGGCAGGGATATTCGGGTATAAAAAGCAGATTGCTATCCGAAATAACCCGATGAAAGCCCACATTTAGGTATCATTGTTTAGACAAGTTATTATTTTGGCCGTCCTTTTCTGTGGATAAGTGGCACTTAACTGTGGAAAACCTCCTCTGCCTGTGGACAATAAGCCTAATTCCCTAAATAATTGTCTAGCAACTTAAAAAGGCAAACCCCCATATATGGGGGTTTGCCTTTTGTATATACCAAAATATGGACGTCTCCAAAAAAGAAATAACCATTTGCTGATTTTGTGGATAAGTTGTCCAGAAACTCTCCACAGCAAGGGTCGTGTCTGAAAACAGAATCAGGCTCAGGCCTGGTGGGAAGCGGGGCAAGTCATCCCGTCTGTAGTGGAGAATCTGTTTTGTCCACACTATCAACACCCCCTACTAATATTACTAAATCATATTAATATATAGATACTTCTTGAATCTATTAAGTGAATCCTGTACAATCCATGTATAGAAGGTTTGTCCCCACTTTGCCAACCCTGGGAGGTTGCCATGGATATAATCAAAGTTTCAGCCAACTCCCGTACCTCTGCAGTTGCCGGGGCTATCGCAGGAGTGATGCGCGAGCACAAACATGCAGAAGTGCAAGCCATCGGAGCCGGCGCAGTGAACCAGGCTGTAAAGGCCCTCGTGCTTGCCACCAGTTACCTCAAGAATGATGGGATGGATGTGGTCTGTGTCCCTGAGTTCGTGGACGTGGAAATCGAGGATAAGGTTCGCACGGCCATTAAACTGGTGATCGAACCTCGTAACCCGAATCCGTAAAGCAGGTGACTGTCACTTCCAAAGTGACAGTCACCTTATAGCGAATAGGGTGGCGTATAATCTTCGCAAGTGGATGTTTCGCTATGCGCTTAACTGTAAGTTGATTCTGCGCGCCGTGCAGTTTCCACGCCTTTTCATAGTCCATGCAAAATTGGAAGAGTTTTCTGCGTGTAATGTTATTCCTAGCCCTGTTGATAGGTATGCTGGCAGGTGTTTCCGCACCTGCGTTTGTGAATGAGTCTGTTAGTGCGGCGCCGATGCAAGCAACTGCTTTGGATGTAATTATCAATGAAATTGGATGGGGAGGAACTGCGGCGTCCACAGCAGATGAATGGATTGAACTATATAATCCCACAGGGTCAAATATTAATATTACGGGCTGGACTCTCATCACTACAGGCGGAACACCTAATATTCTTCTTTCTGGAACTATTCCTGCAAATGGTTATTTTCTTCTTGAACGTACAGATGATACAGCAACTTCTGTACCAGCTGATCAATTTTTTACAGGTGCAATTGCTAACAATCCAGCAGGTGATGGTTTTACCTTAAGTGACGAGTTAAACAACATAATTGATACTGCAAATATCAATGGTGGGTCATGGCCCGGTGGAAGTGCAGGATCAACTTTTTCAACCATGGAAAGAATAAGTATTGGTGTTGATGCAGATTCCAATTGGGGTTCCAATAATGGGGTAACAAGAAATGGTACCGATGTTGGCGGTAATTCGATTAATGGTACACCCAAACAACAAAACTCAATCTATGCTCTTCCAACACCAACTCCAACAAATACAAACACGCCAACAAACACATCCACTCCCACAAACACCCTTACCCCTTCGCTTACCCCGATCTTCTCCCTCACTCCTTCTCTCACCCCCTTCCCCGGCGAAGTCATCCTCAGCGAAATTGCCTGGTCTGGAACACAAGCCACTTCCAATGATGAATGGATAGAACTTTACAATACCCGTTCCACGCCAATTGATCTAACAGGCTGGCGTTTGGTCAGCAACAGCGGCGGTGTGGATATTGTCTTGAGCGGCACGATTTCCGGTAACGGCTATTTCCTGCTTGAACGCGCTCGTGAAAATACGGTAAATGATGTCAGTGCAAATCAAATCTATACAGGGTCGCTTTCAGATGCAGGCGATATATTAAGTTTAAGCAAGCCCAATGGAACAGTCGTGGATACTGCCAACAGCGATGGAGGTTCATGGCCTGCTGGAAGCGCTTCCCCCAATTTCTACAGCATGGAAAGAGTGTTAAGTGGTGGTGTCGCCGCGCCGGATAATTCCTACGGCTGGATAACCAATAATCAGCCAGCCACCTGGACAACGCATGATGCGGCAAATAATCTTATTCATGGAACACCCGGAAATCCCAATTGGGCATTTTCAGTAACGCCTACTTTTACGCCAACGATTACATTATCACCTACACTAACCCTCACCCCCACCCTTACATTGACTCTCACACCCAGCATCACCCCCACACCAGCGGGATTAAGATCCGTGATCATCAATGAGGTGGCCTGGGCAGGCACAACCTCCGGGCTTAGTGACGATGAATGGATCGAGTTATACAATCCTGGAAGCGCAGCCATAAGTATCATAGGCTGGAACCTAAAAGCCGCCGATGGCGCGCCAGACATCGTCCTGAGCGGATACATCCCTGCCGGCGGATATTTCCTGCTCGAACGCGGCGCCAACCTCTCGGATGACACCACCGTGTCCGACATCCCTGCAGATCAAATATACACTGGTAACGCGCTGTCCAATAGCGGAGAAGAGCTCACTCTGTATGACGTCTCCAACAAAATCATAGATACTGCTAATGGCAATGGCGGTAGCTGGCCCGCGGGAAGTTCATCCACTTACGGCACGATGGAAAGAATTTCAGGAACCGCCGACAGCGACAGCGCATGGATCACAAACACAGGCGTAAAGAAAAACGGAAAGAATGCAAACGGCGGCGATATTTTAGGGACGCCAAAGAACAGCAATAATGTAGGTCCCACTCCCACACCCTCAAAGACAGCCACACCCGTAAGCACCTCAACCTCCGCAGCGTTCGAGATTGACCCCCGTCCCATCATCAACGAAATCCTCCCGCGCCCGGGCTTTGATTGGAACCAGGACGGCAAGGTGGATGTCTTCGACGAATTCATCGAGATCAAAAATCTCAGCCCCATCGATATTAATTTAAGTGGCTGGATACTGGATGACGAAGCAGACACAGGCTCAAGCCCGTTCACATTGCCGGATGTCACCTTGAAACCCAGGCAACGCATTGTCTTCTACGGATCCCAAACCAACCTGTTGCTCAGTGACGGCGGCGATAGCGTGCGTCTCATCAACCCCAAAGGGAAAATATACGACAAATATACCTATCCCATCGCAAAGTGGGAGGATGAATCCATTTGCCGCCTGCCCGACGGGAATGTCTTTGGCGCATGGTTCGCAGATTGCACTCCCACACCAAACCTGACCAATACGCGCGAAGGAAATGTCCCAGCCATGCCGGACGTCAATTATGAATCTCCCGTCTGCGATTTACCCGATACCATCCCCGTCGATTTCTTCCTCGCCGAATGTCACGGTTACGGAGCGAATGTCTGGAATCCGTATTATTGGGACCAAAACGGCTGGCAGGGCGCGCTAACCATTCCACAAAAAACGAGCAAATGGGAATCTTTTGTTGAATAAGACAGGTACACAGGTACGCAAGTAGACAAGTACACAAGTCGTGTCTACCTGTCTACGTGTTTACCTGTTTACTTATTTCCCTGTATACTATTCCCCATGGAAACCTTCTTCACCTTTCTGGAAAAAAGAGTCGCTGACTCAGCTTCCCTTTTATGCATTGGACTCGACCCGCACATCCCTGATCTCAAAGAACCGAATGCCGCCTCCGCGCTGGACTATTGCCTGACTCTGATCAAGCAGACCACTCCCTACGCTGCGGCATTCAAACCCAACGCCGCCTTCTTTGAAGTCTTCGGCGCCGAAGGTTGGACCGCGCTCAAGCAGGTGATCGAAGCCATCCGCGAAGAATCAGATCGTTTGGGTTCACGCATCCCCATCGTCCTGGATGCGAAGCGCGGGGATATCGCATCCACAGCGGATGCTTATGCCCAATCCGCGTTTGAAACTCTCGGCGCAGATTGCATCACCCTGAATCCATATCTCGGCAAAGACTCAATCGAACCGTTCTTAAAGAATCCAGAAAAAGGCGTTTTCCTGCTTTGCAAAACATCGAACGCAGGTTCCATGGACTTGCAAAATTTGTTCGTCCTGCCTTCGGGTTCTGACAGTCCCATGCCCTTATATCTTTATGTGGCTTTTATGGCTCAGGAATGGAATGTGAAGAAAAACATCGGACTCGTCGTTGGCGCAACACATCCGCAGATCATGGGCATGATCCGCAACGCAGCGCCTGATCTGTGGTTTCTCTCACCCGGGGTCGGCGCGCAAGGCGGCGAATTGGAACTGGCGCTCAAATCCGGATTGCGCGCCGACGGACAGGGACTTCTGCTGCCTGTCTCACGTGCCATTGCCCGCGCAGAAAGTCCCGCTAAGGCCGCGGCAGAATTACGCGACCAAATAATAAATATCAAAAGAGATTTAACCAGGGATAAACGGAGATAAACAAAGAGTTATTAATTAAATGAATCTTTGTTTATCTCTGTTCATCATAGTGAATTAAAAAGGAATCATCCATGACCGATATATTACGTATCGCGAATCACGAATTATCCTCCCTCGCCGATGAACTGCTCGCTGCAGGCTGTATCAAATTCGGTGACTTCACCCTCAAGTCTGGTTTCAAATCCCCCATCTACATTGATCTGCGCCGTATTATCTCATTTCCAAAATTACTTGAACAAATCGCGGCGGCATATTTGCCTATCATCCGTCCTCTTTCCTTCGACCGTCTCGCTGGATTGCCTTACGCCGCCATTCCCATCGCCACCGCCATCAGCCTGGCGGGAAACTATCCGATGATCTATCCGCGCAAGGAAGTAAAAGACTATGGAACGAAAGCAGAGATCGAAGGCGAATTCCACGCCGGTGAAACGGCTCTGGTTATTGACGATCTCGCCACCACTGGTGGAAGCAAATTCGAAGCCATTGAAAAATTGACAGGCGCAGGGCTGATCGTGAAAGATGTTGTTGTGTTGGTGGATCGTCAATCTGGCGCAAAGGAATCCCTCGAACAGGCGGGATACTCCTTGTACTCGGTTTTCACCATCAATCAGCTGCTGGATCATTGGGAAGAGACAGGGAGAGTGTCCAAGGATAAGATCGAAGTCACGAGAGCGTTTCTGAAGCGCTCAAATGTTTTAACGCCAGGAGATTGAATTTCCTATGCCCCAAAAACATACCTTCACAGCAACCATCCAAAACGCAGGCGGAGACGGGACGCCTAATTTTCTACTTCGCTAAAAACCCATCAAAATTTGATTGGTTCACTACTTGAAAATGGCTGTTCGGATAAACGCTGGCGAACTCTTTTGCCGACTTCGTGTTTGCTTCCCCTTCCCTCCACTTGAATTCATAAGCGCTTAATTCACCCTGTTTTTCCTCGATCAGGTCAATTTCTTTTTGGTCATAAGTACGCCAGAAATAAAAGTTGGCATAGCGGCGCTGGTGATGGAAAGTTTTCATGCGTTCAATGATCGCATAGTTTTCAAAGAGCGCGCCGATGTCGGAACGGATCTTAAGCGGGTTAAAATTACGGATCAATGCGTTACGCAAGCCGAGGTCTACAAAATAATATTTGGAAGATTTCGAGATTTCCTTGCGAAGGTTTCTGCTAAAGCCGCGCAGGTTGACGAGCACAAACATTTTCTCCAGCAGGTCGAGATATTTTTCAACCGATAATTTGGAAATGGAAAGGCGCGAAGCCAGTTCTGAAGTGGAGACTTCCGACCCGATCTGTAACGCCAGCAGGGAAAGCAGGTCTATGACCTTTTTCGGCTTTTTCACCTGCTCAAATATGAGAATATCACGATAGAGATAATTGTTGATCAGGTCGTAGAGATAGTTTTCCTTGTCTTCATATGAATCATAACTGGCTATTTTGGGATACATCCCGAATCTCAAAAATTCCTCCATGTGTTCGCTGTTTGACGTAACGGGCGGGTGGATTGGCAGTTCATTATATGAAAACGGATATAAAGTAAATATGGATGAACGCCCTGTCAGCGGTTCATTAACCTTAGTTGCAAGGTCAAATGAAGCCGAACCAGATGCGAGGATATGTATCTTATAATGGTCGAAAATCAGTTTTAGCGTCAGCCCGATATTCTCGATGCGCTGGGCTTCATCAATCACCAGTAATTTATTTGCGCCCACAACTGTTTTAAGTTTGTCTAAATCTGCGCGGCTCAAAAGTTCCTGCGTGCGCAGGTCATCCCCGTTCAATTGGACATACGGCAAGTCTGTTTTTGCCAGCAATTGCCCGATCAGTGTGGTTTTTCCCGCCTGTCGCGGACCATATAAAATGATCGCTTTGGGCTCAGATTGTAGTTCTTTTTGAATATGGTAAAATAGACTTCGCTCAATTTCCATAAATTTAGTATATTACACTTTACTTAATTTGTCAAAATATGGCAGGAAACATTTTTTCGCAAAAAATGGAAATTTTCATACCCAAAAAACACACCTTTACCGCAGTCATCCAAAACGCGGGCGGAGGCGGCGCATTTGTGGAAGTCCCCTTCGATGTGGAAGCGGCTTTTGGCGCGAAAAAGCCCAAAGTCAAAGCCATGATCGAGGGTATCCTCTATCGCGGCATATTAACACGGATGGGCGGCGAACGTCATATCCTGATCATCCTCAAAGGCATCCGTGAGCAGATCGGGAAAACGTTCGGCGATGAAATAAAAATCATCGTGGAGGAAGATACCGAGCCGCGCGTGATCGAAGTCCCTGCGGAGTTGAAGAAGGCGTTCAAGACTGAAAAGGAAGCGAAGGCCTTTTTTGAAAAGTTGGCTTACACACATCAACACGAATATGTGATGTGGATCAACGAAGCCAAACGAGAAGAGACGCGCCAGACGCGCGTTGCAAAAACAATAGAGATGTTGAAACAAGGCAAACGTGGAAAATAAGAAGTAAATGAAAATTATTCTTATGCTCCAGCAGCCGTCCCCGGCGGCAATAGCTGGATCAATCTTACGCCGCTGCCGACTTGACCTGCACAACATCCCAAATTAAATCCGGGTGTATTGCTGCAACTTGCAGCAATACACGCGCGGCTCCTTCGGGTTCGCGGCGTCCCTGCTCCCAATTTTGTAGTGTTTTAACGCTAATTCCCATCAATGCCGCGAATTCAGTTTGTGTAAGCTTATAATTTTTGCGTATCTTTTTGACATTCGGCGTCTTGATCACAAATGTGCGGGATGGTTTTTCCTTGCCGCGCAGGATTCTACCGCCTTCGCGGACGCTGGCAACCAATTCATTGAACAATTCATCTTTCATTTGAACTCCTTTTCCACGATCTCACGCAACACCTTAAGTTGAAGAGGTGTCAGATCGTCCTTTTCATTTTTCGGATACATGAAGAGCATTAGGATTTGATCCTGCGCAACGACCCAGTAATAAACGGCTCTTACGCCGCCGCGTTTTCCTCTTCCGCTCATTGACCAGCGCATCTTTCTCAAACCACCGCCATGAGGAATGACAGCGCTTGTGCCTGGATGAGCTGATAACGCGACCTGTAATTGGCTGTATTCATCATCCGTGAGCAGGGATGTGACCTGACGGGTAAAGATGCTGGTTTCAATGAACTGCATAGATAAAGTAAATATACGCCATTGGCGTACTTTCGTCAAGGGATTGTGCTTTGCCCGTGATAGAATTCGACAAGAGGTATTTTGTGAAGAAGGGTAAAAAGGCGCGTTAGTGTATCCATTCCTTCGTTCGTTTCTCTTTCGTTTTGAACCTGAGCGCGCCCATGCGCTTACGCTTCACGCATTACGTATTACGGGGAAATTCGCTCCTTTGCGCTGGCTCGTCGCGCAGCAATTCAAAGCCCCGTCCAAACCTGTCGAGGCGTTTGGATTGAAATTTAAAAATCCAGTTGGGCTCGCCGCGGGCTATGATAAGGATGGCATCGCCATTCGCGGACTCTCGGCTCTGGGTTTTGGTCACGTGGAAATTGGAACGGTCACACCCAAACCTCAGCCAGGGAATCCATCTCCGCGCGTTTTTCGCCTTTTGGAAGATGAAGCGCTCGTCAACCGCATGGGATTTCCCTCGCGCGGCGCTGAGTTTGCGCAAATGCAATTGAACCCAAACCTGCGCATGAATTGGATCGAACAGGCTGCAGGGTTTTCACCGCGAAAGAGGCAAGTCGGTCAACGGAAATGGAATACGATCCTCGGTGTAAACCTCGGCAAGAACAAAGATACGCCGAATGAAGAAGCCGCGCTTGATTATCTTGCCCTGTTGCAAAACTTTGCAGGTTGCGCCGATTACTTGGCCATCAACGTCAGTTCGCCCAATACAGTCGGGCTTCGTAATTTGCAGGGACGTGAAGCGCTCGAAGGTTTGCTTGTACAATTGAATCAACAACGCTTGATTGGACAAATGGAATATAAAAAACATCTGCCGATCCTCGTTAAACTTGCGCCAGACCTGGGTGAATCAGAACTTGATGATGCCATTGAAGCCATCCTGCGCGCAGGCATGGATGGAATCATTGTTACGAATACAACTCTTGCGCGCGAGGGGTTGAGATCGAATCTAAAGGGAGAATCAGGCGGGTTGAGCGGCAGTCCGCTCAAGGTTAAGAGTGAGGCGGTTCTTCGTCAAACGGTGAGGCGCGTGAATGGAGAAATCCCGATTGTGAGCGTGGGCGGCATCATGAGTCCCGACGACGCAAAACGCCGCCTCGATTGCGGGGCGGCGCTGGTGCAGTTGTATACGGGCATGGTCTATCGCGGGCCGGGTTTGGTGAAAGAGATATTAAGTTTTATATAGCATGGTGAACAAGTTGTGCAAGAGGCTGAAATAGGAGGTGGCGGATAAAGTGATGGAGAAAAGGTGCTGACTATCCTAAAGCGGAGGCGCATTTACTCGTCAACCACTTCCACTAATACCGCTTGGACAACAGTTCGCCAGCGATAGAACCCAGTGGATTCGTTGTAATCCTTGCAGGTAATGAGCGTTATCCAGCTATAGTCTTTGTTGTCCAAAATGGAAGAATCATTCGGGTCAACCCTTTCGTTCTTGTAGCGTACACTATAGATATATTGTTTTCCCCAGGCATGGATGATGATCTTATCATCCCATGACAGCTTACCCAGATCCACGAATGGCCCCGGGCTGCCATCCGCGAGATAAACGTGTCCAGTGATCGCCGTATTACCGGGTTGGGTGGGGAATGTCGTTCCCGACAAATACCCCACTTCGTTTGCGCCCAGCCAATCCAAATTCCAGCTGTTTCCGTCTTTTGGCACCCCAGTAATGGAGAGCAGCTTGCCAAGTTTTGGAATTTCCAAAGTCAACTGATCGTACGATTGATATTCAAGTCGAGCAGGCTGCTCCGGTACGTTGGTCTTGACGCGCGGGGCGAAACCGGTTGATGGTAACGCTCCCGTAGAAATTTGCCACAGCTCCGTACCTGTGCGTCCGTCATTCGCAGTGAAGTAGATCGTCCAGCCACTGCGGATGGAATTCGAAATGGAACCAACGTAACCCCCGCTGGTGAACTCGGGGGTGGAGCCCCTACTTCCCGTGCGAATATCCTTGAGCAGGAAAGTCTTGTAATGGGGGAATTCGGAATACCACACTTCCTCGCCGTGTATGCCATCATTAGCCGTAAAGAAGAGGGTTGTACCCATCACACCCAGGGGTTTGGGATTGGCATTCCTTTTTCCTGGATTAATATCAGATACTTGATAGGCATATTCGTAGGGAGGTTCCGTCTTCCATAACTCAACGCCTGTTTTGCCATCGTCGGCACTGAAGAACATCTCCCAGCCGACGCTGCCAATGGCGGCCGGGTTAGAATCCTTTTTTTTGTCGTTGATGTCAGCAAGTAAATAAGCGCCGTGTTGCATATCGTAACGCCACAATTCATTTCCATATTTGTTTGTTTTGGCCGGGAAGAAAATCACGGAGTCTCCCAACCGGTTAGACCATCCCGGATCCGATCCGTCACTCCCCGGTTCGATGTCTTTGATCATCTTCGTGGTGGTTTTGCTTCCATAACTCTGCCAGAGTTCTTGTTCATGCACGCCGTCGTTTGCGCTGAATATTAACATGTCGCCAAGCATATTGAAACTGGAAGGTTCCGAGCTATTCACGCCATCATAGATGTCCTTGATCATGGTTGTGCCGTTGATTGTGCCGTCGCTGCGCCAGGGTTCTCGGCCGTGGCGTCCATCATCAGCGGTAAAATATAGAATATCGTAATACCCGTACAGGTATTCCGGGTTTGAGTCACCCAATGGGTTGATATTCTTCACAAGTTGGGATTTTCCCGTTTCAGGAAAATAGGCATATAGCTCTCTGCCATCCAAAGAAACAGCGTTGAAATACAGCGTGGAACCGACAATCTGTAGCCACCTTGGATCGGATCCAGATGGGTAATTCCCCAGGTCTACAACCATTCTGGCGGTACCGGCGACAGTATTATATTTCCAGAGTTGACGTCCATGAGTCGCGTCAGTAGCGGCGAAGTAGATATCATTCCCGTAGACAGTCAGCCATTCCGGTTTTGAGCCTGCGCTGCCGGCATTGATATCGCGCACCTGCATCGCTTCGCGCGTAAGGTGAGAGTATTTCCAAAGCTCGGCGCCACTCTCTTTTGTCTTGGCCTGGAAATAAAGCGCTTCGTTTTTGATGGTGAACCAGGCAGGGTCTGAATCATCAGCCCCTGCGGCGATATCCGCGACCTGCTCAACGTAATACGGTGCCCCATAAGCGTTGGCTTTGGCCTGTGCAGAGGGGCTGCTGCCCATGTTCATAAGGAATAAAAGAGCGATCCCTGGTAGAGCCAGTATTTTCAATACGCGCGGTATATTTCTCAATGCTGAGACTCCTTATGGAACAGAGCAGATGAGGAGATCATCATACCAGATCGTCCCCGCCAGATTTTCCAGCCCGATGTTGCCGGGGCGGAGCGGACTGGCATCTTCATAGGATACCATCATCTTGCCGTCCAGCGCAACTTCGATAACCCCCTGCGCTCGGCGATCTGGTAGCGGATGTTGAAAACTTGGCCGATCATGGATACTCTATGTTGGGTGCGCTGTCTGTCACCGAATGGGGAAATCCGCTCCGCGTAAACGAATTTGCGCTGTCTGTGCCATTCGTTTATTCGTTGCCATACGTTGACAACAACTTCTACGGCGTCCGATCTCCATTCGCATCAAAAGTGATCTTTCCCGAAACGCCGTCATAGCCCGACGTGCTTCGCACGGCTTGCGCCAGTGCCTGACGCGGAATCACCAACTGGCCTTTTTCGTCCACCACTGCAACCGATTCGATAGCCTTCAACAATATTGTTGCCGCGTCGTAGGCTTCGGCAGCGAATGGCTGGCAGCATTCGCGCCCGACTGCCGCTTTGAATTTCGCCGCAAACGATTGATACTCTGGTGACGACGGATCGGCAACGGGATTGTCGCTGGGGTTGACGTCAATCGTAAGTCCGAGCCGGTTGAATGTCTGCGAGCCTTGCTGCGAAAGTTCGCTACGGGTGGCCGAAGGCGAGATGAAGACGATGTGACCGACATCGAACAGCGGCATGGCCGCCGTGAGCGCCGAGGAGCAAGTTGTGCCGACGACTGCCGCCAGTGAGTCGGTCTTCAGCAATTCTTTCGCGGCGGCCTGCCCGCCCTCCGCAGTGCATTTGTCATCCGCCGAAACCGGTTCGATTGGGAAACCGGCCACGTCACCAGTTTCGGAAATTGCCAACTGCGCCGCGTCCCGCTGATCCTGTCCCATCGACGCCAGATCGCCCGTGAGCGAACTGGCAACGCCGATCAGAATCGAGTCGCCTGGCGCGATGACAACCGTTCCCCACGGATCGGCCAGTGCGGCAGCAAGCGCTTCCGGACTGCCCGGCGCGGCGGTGGGGGCTTGCGTCCCGCCCGCAATGATCTCATTCACGCGGAAGTTGTCTATCGCCAGTCCGACTTTGTTATCTAAGTCCAGTGTGACGCCGCCGTCGAGGTGCGGCGACTCGGAGTCGGTGTAGTCGAAGTATTGCTCACCGTCGATCAGCAGTCGCACGCGGTTACCAATGGCGATGACCTGAGCCGTGTGCCAACCCTCCGCGCTGATGTTGCGATCACTCTGCGCCACCTGCTCCTGCATTTGCGTTTCACAGCTTTCATCGCGGAGTTCGACGATATCGGTCGTGATGAGAGCGACGTAATTGTCCATCGCCTGCACCGTCGGCGGGCAATCGGTGGCGCGGAATCGCAGATAGAAGTAGTAGGCGTTGTGCTCGTCGGGTTTGAGGAACTTGAAGTCGAACTGAACGGCATAGTCGGTCCAGCCATCGGCCTTCAGGCCGACGAATGCGGTTGACTCCGAGGTGTCGCTCAAAAGCACGGTGCGTCCGTCCATAGTTGTGGTCTCCCACCTTCGCGGCTGGAAATCCCAGCGCATGGAAGGCTCGCCATCGAAATCGTCCTGGAACAGGATCGAGCCCAGCGTACCCTCGGTAATCATTGGTATGGGAACGCTCGTTGCCGACCCTCCGCCGAAAGTAGGCAGTTTATAAGGTGAGCCCGGACACCAGGGTGGCTGCGGCCACGGCCCCACAGGCGGGCAGATATCGAAGATGCCCATCACGACCACCCCAAGGAGACACACCCCAAGGAATCCGAGAATCACGTTTAGTGCCTTTTTTGCTATGGGCGGTTTCACGGGGGACAGGCGCTCAGGCTTGATTTTCTTCGGCCGGACCTCCTCGACAACTTCCTCTTCCTTGATTGCCATAGCCAGCCGATTCAATACGCGTTCCATGGCTGTGGCCATTTCCCCGGTCGTTTGGTAGCGGTCATCTGCATCCTTGGCGGTGGACTTGAGGATGATATTCTCCACTTCTGCCGGGATGTTCGGGTTCAACTGGCGCGGCATCGGCATTGGGGCAGTCATGTGCTTGATGACGATGGCCATCGGCGTGTCAGCGCGGAAAGGTACGTCCCCGGTCACCAATTCGTACAACATGATGCCCAGCGAGTAGATATCGGTGCGCGCATCCACCTGGTCGCCGCATCCCTGTTCGGGTGACATATACATCGGCGTCCCCAGTCCCACTCCCGTACCGGTCAGTCTCATAGAGGATTCAGCCATCTGCGCCAGTCCAAAATCAGCCAGCATTGGCCAGTTGCCCTCCGCCATCAGGACATTGCTCGGTTTGATATCCCGGTGGACAATCCCGCGTCCGTGTGCATATCCCAGGGCGCGGGCGATGGGCAGCAGCAAGCGCAGCGCTTCTTCGGGGCTGTGCGTTTGACCGCGTTCGTGCTTGAGCGTGCCACCCTCGACGAACTGCATTACCAGGTAGGTAATCCCGCTTTGCTCACCATAACTGTAGATTGGAATGATGTTGGGGTGGTTCAACTGGGCGATAGCCTTAGCCTCGCGGCGGAAACGCTGGGTGAAGTTGGGATCGCTGGCGAAGAACTGCGGCAGCACCTTGACCGCCACGTAGCGGTCGAGGGCAGCTTCGTAACCTTTGTAAACCGTTGCCATGCCTCCTTGGCCTAATCGCTCCACTAGGCGGTACGCGCCCAGCGTCTGCCCAACCAGCGAGTCCTCCATCCCGATCATTGTGGCCTGGGCGCCTTCCGCCATCCCGCGCTGAACCTCTGTAACCCGGTTCAGGAATTCGGCCGCGCTCTGGATGCGCTTGGCAGGAACGGGATGCAGGCACTTGGCGACCAGTTCATCCCATTCGGGCGGGATACCCAAGCGCTGTCGGCTGGGCAGCAAGTCTGTGATCAACGAGCGATCAGATGCAATGGCATTTGCATCCAGTTCCTTGCCGGTCAAGATCTGGAACAGCAAAGCGCCCAGCGAGTAGAAATCAGTCCTGGGGTCGGCTTTCTCGCCGCGCAGTAATTCGGGGGCGTGATAAGGCTGTGCCTTGGCTTTACCTTCGGCCAGCAGTTCGCCAATGTTCAAGCCCTGCGCCATACCCAGATTGGTCACACGAACAACACTGTCGCTGGAAAGCAGAATCTCTCCCGGGTCGAAGACTACCTGGAAAACACCAGCTTGATGGATCGCCTCCACATATTCCCCTAACTGCCGGGCGATATCGAAGGCAATATCCAATTGGAGACCGTTCCCTCCCGTCACCAGGTTAGCCAGTGACTGGCCCTCGATGCCTGCGCGGACGATGACAGCCTGCCCCTCCACCTCGCCATAATCAAGGATAGGAACAGTGTGGGGCGACTCGATCTTAGTGATTGCCTTTGCCAGCGATTCGAATCGCTCCAGGAAATCCAGAGCAGCGACCATGTTTGGTTTGATGGCGGTGACGTTCACGGTCAGGCCGGTTTGGGTATCTTTGCCATTGTAGGTAAGGAAAAGATCATTTTCTCCGGCTTGTTCTGAAACAAGGAATTTTTCCAGGACGGTTTTATTTAGCATAATTATTCCTTTGTGAGTTCAATTACGATTATTTTATAACTTTTTTCTAGCGCCCATTGATCTACCTCGGATTATTGAGATATCCCGTGATGAATGGGATGATGCAATCTTAACTTCTGCCTTGTAGTTGTCCTTTTTTTGCGTAGAGTCAGGAATCCAACCAGGGCTGTAAACGCTATCAACAACAATCCGATCACAATCAAGAACACCAAGCCTTTCAAGGTTAATTCTAGATCCCGACCACTTTGGAGAAAATCTGGTGTCTTTGTACCGTAGAATCCTATCAGACCAAGGAAAACAGCAATCATCCCTGGTAATCCGCATAGAAGGATTGTAATAATGGTGGCAATTATTCCTCTGGTTCTTTTATTCTTTCTTTCCCCTTCCTCTTGAACTGTGTGTACAGGTCGAACGACTTCCGCCTTGGACACAGCAGACGGACTGCTCATTGCTTGTTCTATGCTTGTGGCCATCTCATCTGCAGATTGGTAACGGTTGTCCGGGCTTTTGGCTGTCGCCTTCAGGATAATCTCCTCGACTTCCTTTGGAATATCCTTCTTTACTTGACGCGGCAGGGGCATCGGGGCACTCAAGTGCTTGATGACGATCGCCATCGGCGTATCGGCGTGGAATGGAACATCGCCTGTCACCATCTCGTAGAGCATAATGCCCAGCGAATAGATGTCAGTGCGGGCGTCCACTTTGGCGCCCTGTCCCTGCTCGGGCGACATGTAAGCGGGCGTTCCCATGCCCACCCCGGTGCCGGTCAGTTTAGTGGAGGACTCGGCCATTTGCGCCAATCCGAAGTCTGCGAGCACAGGCCAGTTGCCATCTGCGAGCAGCACATTGCTGGGTTTGATATCGCGGTGGATAATGCCGCGCGCATGAGCATATCCCAGGGCGCGGGTGATCGGCAGCAGCAGGCGCAAGGCTTCTTCAGCGCTGAAGACTCTGTCCCGGCCATGCTTCAGTGTTCCACCCTCCACGAACTGCATGGCAATATAGATGACATTCCCCTCTTCCCCGTAGGAGTGAATCGGGACGATGTTGGGATGGCTGAGTTGAGCCACGGCTTTGGCTTCGCGGCGGAAGCGCTTCAGGAAGTTGGGGTCGCGGGCGAAGAATTGGGGCAGCACCTTGATGGCCACATAACGACCAAGTGCAGCCTCATAAGCTTTGTAGACGGTTGCCATGCCGCCCTGTCCCAACCGTTCCACCAGTCGGTAAGCACCCAGGGTCTGGCCGATGAGAGAATCTTCGATACCGAGAATCGTTTCCTCCGTCCCGACAGCCATCCCGCTATGTACTTGCTCCACCCTGTCCAGGAACTCGGCCGCGCTCTGGATGCGCCGGCTCGGGTCAGGGTGAAGGCACCTGGCGATCAATTCGTCCAGTTCGGGCGCCAGGCCGGGGCGTACATGGCTGGGATAGAAATCTGCTAATGTTGGCGTCTTCCCCACTGCAACTTGCGCATCCGGTTCCTTGCCCGTCAGTGCGGTGAAAAGCAGCGCGCCTAAAGAGTAGAAATCGGTGCGTGCGTCTGCCTTCTCACCACGCAGCAATTCGGGCACGTGGTATGGAGTGGTTTTGACCTTGCCGTTGGATAACAGTTCTTCGATGTTTAACCCTTGCGCGAGGCCCAAATCCAGGACGCGGATGACATTTCCAACTGTGAGAATGATATTGGCAGGATCGAAGACTCCCTGGGTCATAGCGTGCTTGTGGAGTGCATCCAGATATTCCCCCAACTGAGAGGCGATGCTGAGGACAACATCCAGAGGGAGGTTGTCTCCTCCTGTCGTCAAGCTGGCAAGAGTCCGGCCCTGCACCCCCTCCGAAACAATGACCACTTGCCCATCAACCTCTCCGAAATCGAGCAGCTTCACCAGGTGGGGAGATTCGATCCTGGAGATTTTCTGCGCAATCGGGGAGAAAAGGGAGAGAAAATTCGCTGGTTTGGTAACTTTAACGTTGATTACAAAGATGGTGATTGGTCTGTCTGTCTTTACCTCTTTTCCAGTATATAGGATGTAAATATCGGTTTCACGAATTTTCTCACCCAACGTGTATTTTTGGAGGAACAATGCTTCAACCATTATCTCTCCTTGATCATGAACTCGAATTCGGTGTTCCCCATCCTGATTTTGTCACCGTGCTTCATGATGGTTGGCTGCTGGATTATTTGGTTGTTGAGGTAAGTGTGGTTCCCTGAACTGAGATCACGCAGGAGATACTCAGTGCCAAAAACCTCGACGCTGGCGTGTGAACGGGACATGCGCGGGTCGCGGATGATGATCTCCGCGTTATCACGACCGAGGATCTGTTTCATGGCGAGTCTGTATTGCTGCCCGGCGCGCTCGCCTGACCTCAGGATCAGGAAGGCGGGTGGCGGTTCGACCGGCGTGGCCTTGAGTTCCACCTGAGTGGCGGCGAACACATCCACATCCTGCGACGCCATTCTTTCGATAAGCGCACCACAGGCTTGGCAGTCCGCTAGTCCGGCCTGGATTTCCTTGCCGCAATGAACACAAACTATTTTCTTTTCCAACAAACCCCTCCCTCCCCAAAAATTACAATGTGTCTTTCCGTTTCTGCAATCCCAGGATGGCGAAGAACATCACCGTGATCTGGATGCCCAGGATCAACCATCGTTCTCCAGGAGTGCCGTAAAACGCTCGTCCATAACGATTCATAATGGTGCCGAGGATGTTTTCCGCTGCGCCAATGGCTTTCTGGCGGTTGCGCTGCCAGTCGGCAAGGTCATTGCCGTATAAGTCAATCTGTTGCGAGTAATCTGTGAATTGCTGCTCGCTGGCGTCGCTGTAAGCCTCCAGGGCCGCCTTTTTGGAAGTCGAATATTCTTCAAACTGCTGTTGGGAAGCGTCATAGTATTCGCTTAACTGGTCTGACCGGCTTTGGAAATATGCCTCGTTCTGCGCAACACTGTCGTCCCGATATTGATTGAGTTCGTAAAGTAGAATAGGTGTCGGCAAGGGGGTAGGGGATGGATATGGCGTGGGCGTGGGCAAGCGAGTTGGCGTCGCCATCGGTGTGGGTGTCGGCAGGCGGTCGGGTTGGACCGGCTCTTGCGGTTCAACCTGGCTGAGGGCTAGTTTCGCAACGTCATCGTAGTATTCCTCAGAGAACAAGCCGGGTATGCCGGGACACTCCTGGAACAAATAGGTTCCCATGCAGGGGCATCCGGGTTGGTTCTTTTGCACTTCGGTTAAAGCACTGCGCTGATCTTTAGGCAAAGCCCAACATGCATCCTGCACAAGCGTGTCGCCCATGCCGGTTGAGACCACAAAGGCTTCGAATGTCCAGCGCGCCGGTGTGATGTAACTGACCAGTTCGCCCAGCGGCACCTCCTCGAGCGGGATCAGGACACCTGTGTAGAGGAATTGCGGCACGATCACTGCGATCAGGGCGATCAGGGCCGCGTTCTGATTTGGGACAGCGGAGGAGATTACCAGTCCCAGCAGATATCCGGAGAGAATGCCCAGGACGATGGTGATGAATAATGCGCCATAAATCCCCGCGCTCGAAGCCGGCGGGTTGATCAGCAGAATTACAGTGAGCAGGATAACACCGCCCTGGTAGAAAGACATCACAAAGCCCATCCACAATTTTTTTAACACATAGGGGAGAATTTTCAACCCCACGGCGCGTTCGCGTTTGTAGATATCCGCTTCTTTGATGATCTCACGCACGCTGGTCATCGCTCCGACCAGAAGGGCAACGATGGCTGTCATAAACCACATACCCATGACGTTGTTCATGCTGCCGTCGACTTCATCGAAGATGTTCCTGCCCCAGATGAAGTTCATCAGGCCCAGGATCGGCGCCAGGGCCAGCATCATCGTCAGCGAAACCTTATCCTGGAACAGAATCTTCAGGTTGCGCGCGGAGAGTATCCGCAATTGCTCGAATGCGGATGTTTTTTGAGCTTGCTTCTGGGAGGGAGCGGCCGACTTGGCGTTGCGGGGTTTAGCGGACTGGAGCGGCCGTGCGGCTTCCAGTTCGCCTTTCACCGGCTTGCAATATTTGCTCGCCTGGAATCGTTCTCCCCATTCCTTCGGCGTTCCGCGTTCATGATCGGTCAGGAGGCGGTAGATCTCGTCGAATTCCATTTCCTTTTCCAGCCGTTCGCGCGGCGTGCGGTAGGAGTCGAAATGCGCCAGTGCAGCTTCAGGCGCGCCAAAAAAGACCAGAAAGCCGCCCGTGCCAAGAATGATTACCTTGTCGCACAACATGACGTTCTTGGTCGTATGGGTAACAATGATGATCGTGCGCCCCTGGTCGGCCAGGCGGCGCAAGAGGCGCATCATCTCGTACTCGGTGCCGGGGTCAAGACCGCTGGTGGGTTCATCCAGGAAGAACAGGCGCGGGCGGGTAAGCAGTTCGACTCCGATCGAGACACGTTTCAATTGACCACCTGACAGGCGCCAGATGGGTACATCCTTGCGCTCCCACAGCCCCAGGTCTTTAAGCGTCTGTTCCACTACTCCTCGCCGTTCATCCGGTGAGGTATCGGCCGGCAGTCGTAGCTGGGCGGCGTAATCCAGCGCCATGGTCGGGGTGAGCTCCATATGGACAATATCCCGCTGAGGCACGTAGCCGATCTCATCGCGGAACATGTCGTAGTTGTCGTACAAACTGGTGCCGTTAACGAACACCTGTCCATCGGTGGCCGGGCGGAACCCATTCAGCGTATCCAGGAAGGTGGTCTTTCCCGAACCACTCATCCCAACCAGGGCGACGAACTCATTCCCGCCGATGCTCAGATTGATATCCTTGAGAAGGTTGAGGCTCTTTGATACCCATTTGTGGATATGGATGGCATCAATGGAGTAACCGGTCTCCGCCTCCATCTGGATGCCCGCCCCTGAGAAGATGAAAGAGTAGGGTCCGATCTTGACCCGGTCACCCGGCTTGAGCCACGATTCGCCTTTAATCAGGGCACCGTTGACGTAGACACCGTTGGCGCTCTGCAGGTCGAGAATGCGAAAACGCTTGCCCATGCGCTCGAGGACTGCGTGATAGCGGCTGATTGCCGGGTGGTCGAATTGAACAGTATTCTTTTCGGAGCGTCCGATGGTGACTCGCTCCTTGCCGCTCAAGTCCAGGAATCGGACATCGGCCAGTATTGAAAGCCGGGTCGCGTCCTTCTGAACGGCAGAGAGAGCGGCAATATCCTCAGGCTGTGAGCTGACAAATTGCGTACCAAGGCCGGACAGCGCACCCTTATCTGATATCTCCGCAGCAACCTGCGCAGAGATCATGAAGGTTGTTTCATGGATGATGAAAGGATGGTCAAGCTCAATCGGATGAGGTTGTTCCGCATCGATCTTCTGACCGTTAACGATCACACCGTTGGTGGATTTCAGGTCGGTAATCCAGAAACTATCGCCTTCCACTTTCAGACGGGCATGCTGACGCGAGATCCCCAATGATTTGATCTGTACCTCGCAACCCGGTTCGCGCCCGATGACAAACTCGCCATCTGGCAGATGCATGCTCTTCTGATGTTGTTCCTTATCACTGTAGATTAGGAAATAATTGCGGGCTGGGGGTCTTTCGGGTGCATTGAACGTGAAACTACCCAGCATGGTCTTATCGGAGCTGATGAGGGGAAGCGCACCAGGCGCAGCATCCATCTCGTGGCGCAAGATGATCTTCCCGGACTCCACCGTTTCCCCCATTTGGCAGGTCCTGACTTCGAACTGGAAGCCTGCGATTTTAAAGGACTGTCCCGGCGCGATAGGGAAAGCCTTGCGTGGCGGCAGGGGAATGCCATCCAGGAACGTGCCCTTTGCTGAGCCAAGATCCATGAGCATGCAGTGCTCCCCGGTCAGCTGGATCTGGGCGTGTTTCCGGGAGACATCGTTTTCAGCTAGGACAATGTCACAATCTTCCATCCTGCCGATGATGGTCTTTTCGCTTGTGAGAAGGTATTTCTTCTTCTTGCCCCCTGAATACTTAATTTCCAACAACATTTCGGTAGCATTCTTCTTCATTATCTCTCTGCCTTAATATCATCGTGGTTGATAGAGAATAATTGTTGTATTATAAATCATTATAAAACTGATGGAATTGAAAAACAAGGGGTTATAAAGTAGTATGGTGTTCCGTTTAGCAAGGTGTTAATAATATTCTAAAATAAATTCATACCAATTCGGTGGTATATACTTTGTAATACAGATAATCATATGGAAGATAAAAATCACGATCGTAGCAGGTCCCCCGCGAAATTTTCACGCCTGCGAACTTTCAACGGGGCAGCGCTGGTGCAGTTGTATTCAGGTATGATCTATCGCGGGCCTGGTTTGGTGAAAGAGATTGTAAAAGCGATATAGTTATTTTTGCGCGGGACGCAGCGCAGGCATGGGAGCATCGTTGCGGCGGGTGAAAAATCCATCCGGCAAAGGAAGGGATTCAAGGGTGCGGCTGGTGGATAGTATGTCGGCGGGCAGGTAATATAAATTGATGGAGCTGTCGGTGCCGAGGCGGATATCCTGGAAGGCGAAGATGACGAAGGTTCCATCCGGGCTGAAAGTTGCATCGCGGTAACAGCAGTTACCTTCAATGGGGGCGAGTTTTTCAAATTTATGCGTGAAGGTGTTGTAAAGTCCCATGTCTCCAAAACCGCCGTTGCGCACATTGCTGTTCAGGAAGAAGAGCAGGTCTCCATCCCAATCGAAATTAATGATCTCGTTATTGAATCTGAAACGCGCGCCTGGGAATTCATCCAATCGTACGGGTTCAGAATCTTGGCAAAGTTTTATATCCAGGATGCGAATGGTGTCGGCAAACACACCGTTGGAGGGAGCAAGGAATTTAATGGCGAGATTTTTCCCATCTTCAGACCATAAAGCATCCTTCACGGCAATTTTATTGTAGAAAAGACAGCCATCCATGGCGAGCAACTCTCTCTTTTTGGTTGCGCTGCTTAATTTCTCAAGATCAAAAGGAACCACAAACAGTTCGCGCGCAAGGCTGAACGCGGCTTGTTTTCCGTCAGGGGAGACGTGGAAGGATTCAAAATATTCAGCAGAGATAAAACTGAAAATGATCTCCTCGCGCAGGCTATCAATATCCACTGTCTTTACGGTCTTGCCAGCCATGTAAAGGAGGGTCTGGCCGTCGGGCAGCCACTCAAGGTTGAACTTTTCCACGCCATCGTTGGTAACGGATCTCAAGTCACTGCCGTCCACGTTCATGATCCAGATGTCGTTGTTTCGTAAAAATGCGATCTTATCTCCGCCGCCAATGACAGGCAGTGAGGGTAAGGTAACTTCGGTGGGCGCTGTGGCGGCGGTCTCACCAATGGATGATGTTGCTTCGATCAATGGCCTGGAAGTTTCGATTGGCAGGGCGGCTGTGGAAGTTGGGAAAGGCGCTTCAAACCCAAGCGGGAG
Organism: Chloroflexota bacterium; assembly: GCA_016866215.1. Taxonomy (GTDB): domain Bacteria; phylum Chloroflexota; class Anaerolineae; order Anaerolineales; family Villigracilaceae; genus Villigracilis. The sequence goes on from VGNE01000022.1 coordinate 37,780, forward strand.
CATGTTCCTGAGCAAAAAGAAGACTCCACTTCCAAACAGCGCCGCGAGGAACAAGCCTCCAATCACAAGCGCAGGAATCGGATTGCGGCGTCTTTTCCTCGCTCTAATTGTTTTGTTATACCGTGAGACTTTGAGCGTCGTGCTCGACTTCCTCTCAGGCGGCGCTTCGCCGCGTAGAAAGGATTTAATGGCCTCGATCATTTCAACGGCGGTGGAGAAGCGGTCGTCCCTGTTCTTTGCCATGGCTGTGGCAATTACCTTTTCCATCCACTCGGGCAAGTTGGGGTTTGCCTCCAGAATGCGCGGAACAGGCTCCGTAATATGCTTGATTGCCACCCCCAGCGGAGTATCCGCCTGATAGGGCTGTTTACCTGTCAACATTTCATACAGAATGACGCCCAGCGCGTAAATGTCGGCGCGTCCGTCAATGGCGATCTCCCCGCTTGCCTGCTCTGGGGACATGTAAGCCGGCGTTCCGATGATGGCGCTGCCTGTCACGTTACCGGCCTCGCCTTGTGTAAATTTGGCGATCCCGAAATCGGAAATGAGAGGCACGCCTTTATTGGTGAAAAGGATATTTCCCGGTTTGAGGTCTCGGTGGACAATGCCTCTAGCATGGGCCTCGTCCATGCCCGGCGCGATCTGCTCGAGAATTTTTACCGCTTCCTCAATAGTGAACACAGCGCCGGTTTTAATCCGCTCGGAAAGTGAACCTCCGCTCATGTAGCGCATGACGAAATAAGGCTGGTTATTTTCCTCGCCCACGTCGTACACCGGCACAATGGATGGATGCTCCAACTGGGCGATGATCTTAGCCTCGCGCTCAAATCGTACGCGGAATTGCGGGTCTGCGTGGACGAACTCAGGCGGCAGGAATTTGATCGCAACCTCGCGTTCAAAACGCGGATCATATCCATGATAGACGGTTGCCATGCCCCCGCGCCCCAATTCCGTTTTGATTTCGTAGCGGCCGATCTTTTCAGGTTGCATAAGGCCAAGTATACCTATTCAAAAGAGTGCGTGCAAGAAAGAAGCGTTGCAAATTCACGCCATTGTTCTTGATACAATCCGCAATTATATTCCCCAAGACAGCCCATTCGTACTGTTACGGAATTCTAATGAAATTCTGAAACGATTCAACCATGCGGGTGTGGTATATTCCGCATACAGGTAATCTTATGGACGATAAAATCACGATCATTGAAGGACCTCCCCCAATCTTTGAGCATGTTAATGACGGTTGGGCAATGGGCTTGAACGAAAGTCCAACTCTCTCCGTTCCCGCGCTGACGCGTTTGCGAACCTTTAACGGACCCGCGCTCGTGCAAAGATGCTACACCGCTTGGCACAACAAGTCGTCCATCCACTTGCTATATCGCAACGACATGGGCCTTGAGCAAACGGCCCCCATCCTTGCGGCTCGCAATGTGGAAACTCTCGAAGGCCATGTTCTACTGTTGTGGGTCTATCTCGATGGCGAGAGCGTGGAATATGAAATGGATGCAGGCGACGACGACCAGATTGAAGATAACCCGGACGAATAGAAAGGAATCGGGTGACAGTCACTTCCAAAGTGACTGTCACCTGATTTAATTCACATGCCAATGCTTCTTTCTTCGGTGCAAGCTGGCTCTGTTATCCTGACACTTAACCGCCCCGCACGCGCCAACGCCTTCAACTTTGAAATGACCAATGAACTTCAACGCGCCCTCGCTGAAGCGGAGACGAATCCACAGGTGAGGTGTGTGGTTATCACAGGGGCGGGCAAAGTCTTCAGCGCAGGCCAGGATATCGGCGAAATGAAAAAGGGTGGATCCATTTCCTACCGCGAGCATTTGAACAAAACCTATAACCCATTGATCCTGCAAATTCGAAACATGGGCAAACCTGTCATCGCTGCAGTCAATGGACCATGCGCCGGCGCGGCCTTTGGCATTGCACTGGCGTGTGACTTGCGGATTGCCAAAGCCACTGCCTATTTTGTGGTGGGATTCAGCGGCATTGCCCTCGCGCCTGATTCTGGCGTCTCGTTGTTCCTGCCAAAATATATCGGACTCGGACGTGCACAGGAATATTTTTATACCAACAAAAAGATTCCAGCCCAGCTTGCTTATCAATGGGGCATGGTCAATCAGGTAGGTGGATTTAACTATCAGCGGCAGGTCAGGCAAACTGCGGCTGAGCTGGCTCGAGGTCCGCGTGAAGCGTTTGCGGCTGGGAAGAAGGCGTTCAACAGGGCGATCCTGCCCAATCTGGAGGAAGTCCTGAATTACGAAGGAGTCCTGCAAGAGAAAGCGGGAGAATCTGAAGACCATCAGGAGGGTGTGACGGCCTTCTTCGAGAAACGCGCTCCAAAATTCGGGTAGCGTATCTTTTCAGCAATAAGGAGGGTTATTAAAAGGGAGCAAAAAATGTCATAAATTATCAAAAATTATCGGAAATTTGTCATATTGACGCAAAATAAATATTCGTGTAAAGTTACCTGGGTAATTGTGAATTATTGGATTAATCATATGACTCAGTGTGTTGATATACAGCGTGCTTAAAGCGGGCAACCCGTCCGGGGTGCCCGCTTATATTTTCTCTAAAACCTGCTTAGGAGAACATTATGTCAGGACCGATTAATGCTTTTGAAATGGCACAGAAACAATTTGACGGCGTAGCCAGGCAGTTGAAATTGGATGCTGGTGTAGCCGAGGTTTTACGCTGGCCCATGCGCGAATTTTCCTTTCGCATTCCAGTGCGTTTGGACGACGGCTCTCTCAAAGTCTTTCAAGGATTCCGCGTCCAGCACAACGATGCGCGGGGTCCCAACAAAGGCGGTATTCGCTTCGCCGCAAATGAAACGATGGATACGGTGCGTGCGCTGGCTACATGGATGACTTGGAAATGTGCTGTGGCTGATATCCCTCTCGGCGGCGGTAAAGGCGGCATCATTGTTGATCCGTCCACATTGTCTGTGAATGAAAAAGAAGAAATGTGCCGCGGATGGGTGCGCGCCATGTGGAAGAACATCGGTCCACGCAACGATGTGCCCGCTCCGGATGTTGGCACCACTCCTCAAATGATGGGCTGGATGATGGACGAATACTCCCGCCTTGTGGGTCAGTATACGCCCGGCGTGTTCACCGGCAAGCCTGTTGGCGGCGGCGGCTCGCTCGGACGCACCGAGGCCACCGGCTACGGCGTAATCTATACCGTGCGCGAAGCGATGAAGCACCTCAACATTGATTCCAAGAATTCTGTTGCGGCAATTCAGGGCTTTGGCAACGTTTCACAATATGCCGCAGCCGCTTTTGTGGAGATGCTCGGTGGTACGGTGGCTTGTGTTTCCTGCTGGGATCGTCATGACAAGAAAGCCTATACCTACAACAAGAAGGACGGCGTTGATCCGCGCTTCCTGCTCTCGATCGTGGATGAGTACGGCACGATTGACAAGACAAAGGCGCAGGATGCGGGTTACGTTGTCGAAGACGGCGATGCGTGGATTTCCAAGGAAGCCAATGTGTTGATCCCTGCCGCGCTCGAAGGTCAGGTCAATAGTGATACGGTTGCCAAGATGTCCAGGAACATCAAGATCATCGCCGAAGGCGCAAATGGTCCGTGCACACCCGAAGCGGATGAATACTTCAGGAAGAATAAGATCTTCAACATCCCCGACTTCCTGTGCAATGCGGGCGGCGTGACCACCTCCTACTTTGAACAGGTTCAAAACGATATGAACTTCTATTGGTCAAAAGGCGAAGTCCTTGAAAAACTTGACCAAAAGATGACATCCGCTTTTCACGGCGTGCTCGAACGCAGTGAGAAGGAAAAGGTCTACATGCGTGATGCGGCCTACATGGTGGCGATTGACCGCGTGGTGAAAGCCATGGAAATGCGCGGCTGGTTGACGGGTAATGCGTAAGTAAGAGATTAGAGAATTAGAGATTAGTGATCGGACATTCGTAGTTCGTAATCAGTAAAAGAGGATGTGCTGAAAGGCGCATCCTTTTTTTGATACAATCACGACAAATACTATTCTCCATTTTCTATTCTCTAATATGAGGCACGCATGTCAAAACAAACTTTCAAATGGGACGACCCCTTTATGCTCAGCGACCAACTCACCAACGAAGAGCGCATGATCCGCGACACGGCGCGTAAATATTGCCAGGATAAGTTAATGCCGCGCATCCTTGAGGCGAATCGAAATGCGACCTTTGATCGCGCGATCATGGATGAGATGGGGGGTATGGGATTTTTAGGTTGTACTCTGCCCGAAGAATATGGCTGCGCGGATTTGAATTATGTTTCCTACGGATTGATCGCCCGCGAAGTGGAGCGCGTGGACAGCGGCTATCGCAGTGCGATGAGCGTGCAAAGTTCATTGGTTATGCATCCCATTTATGCCTATGGCTCTGAAGAACAAAAGAAAAAATATCTACCGCAACTCGCCAGTGGAAAACTTGTCGGCTGTTTTGGTCTGACCGAACCCGATCATGGCAGTGACCCCGGCAGCATGGAGACCCGCGCCAAAAAAGTGGATGGTGGTTGGATTTTGCATGGCAACAAAATGTGGATCACCAATTCACCCATCGCGGATGTGTTCATCGTGTGGGCAAAAACATATTACGCTCAAGGCGGCGTCCCCGCCGCTGACTCTTCCGCCGGGGACGGCGAAAGGAGCGGTGGTGAGATTCACGGTTTTATTTTGGAAAAAGGGATGAAGGGGTTAAGCGCCCCGAAGATCGAAGGTAAATTCAGTTTGCGCGCAAGCATAACAGGCGAGATCGTGATGGAAAAAGTCTTTGTGCCTGATGAGAATCTTTTACCGAATGTCTCTGGTTTGAAAGGTCCGTTTGGTTGTTTGAACAAGGCGCGATATGGAATAGCATGGGGCGCATTGGGCGCAGCGGAATTTTGCTGGCATGCGGCGCGTCAATATACTTTGGATCGTCCGCAGTTTGGCAGGCCGCTGGCGGCCAATCAGATCATTCAACTAAAACTGGCAAATATGATGACAGAGATCACCCTCGGTTTGCAGGGCGCATTGCGGGTGGGACGTTTAATGGATGAGGACAAGTCCACGCCTGAGATGGTTTCACTGATCAAACGCAATTCATGCGGCAAGTCACTTGAGATCGCGCGCACCTCCCGTGATATGCACGGTGGCAACGGTGTATCCGATGAATTCCATGTGATACGACACATGATGAATTTGGAAGCAGTTAATACTTATGAAGGCACGCATGATATCCATGCGTTGATATTAGGCAGGGCGCAGACGGGAATCCAGGCGTTTTCATAAATAGTAGGGACACAGCCGCCGGACTGTGTCCCTACGAAGTCTATTAAATCTCGCAATAACGTTCTACGCGCTTGCCGATGATGGCGAGACTGTCTGCCCAGAATTTCTTTGTGCGGATATTGATGCCAAAGCGGTCGGCGAGTTCTGCCGCGCGGTTTTCGCCTGTTGAAGCAAGCAGATTTTTGTAATCAGGTACAAAGTCAGCGCCGCGTTTTTGGTAGATGGCATACAAGCCTGTTGCAAAGAGCAAGCCAAACGCGTAGGGATAGTTGTAGAAGGAGAAGCCGCTGGAATAGTAGTGAGGCTTCCAGGTCCACATGAATTTTTGCAGATAGCGTTCATCCAGGCCTTCTCCGTAGGTGGCTTTCTGCGCGCGTTCCATGATGTCGTTCAGATCATCGGCGGAGAGTTCTGATTTTGTGCGGCGCTCGAAGACTTCCTTCTCGAAAAGATAACGTGAGTAAATGTCCACGATTACGCCGGTGGCATTATTCATCTGCGCTTCGAGTACAGCCAGTTCTTCCTGCGGATCAGTTACCTGTTTCAATACGGCCTCGGTAACGACGGTCTCGCACATAATGGATGCGGTCTCGGCGAGGGTCATCGGTGTGGCTTGTTGTAACTCGGTTTTGCCAGCTTGATAGGCGCATTCATTATGGAAGGCGTGACCGAGTTCATGCGCCAGCGTGCTAACCTGATCGAACGAGCCGTCAAAATTGCTGAGGATGCGGCTTTCTTTTACGCCTGCAACACCCATGCAGAATGCCCCGCCGCGTTTGCCATCGCGTTGTTCGGCGTCTATCCAGTTATTGTCAAAAGCGCGTTGGGCGAATGCGCCGAGTTCGGGGGAAAACTTGTTGAAGTTGCTGATGATAAAATCGCGCGCTTCCTCGAACGAATAAACCTTGTCGGTCTTTCCCATCGGAGCGGAAATATCCCACCAGGCGAGTTTTTCCTTGCCGATCAATTTGGCTTTGTGTTTGAAATATTTCTGGAACATCGGGAAGGAATCTTTCATCGCGTCGAGCATTGTATTTAATGTTTTGCGATCCATGCGACAAACATCTATGGATGCGTGGATGGCATCTTCGCGGCCGCGTTTTTTATCGAGTGTCAACGTTTCACCCTTGACCCCGTTCATGCACGCGGCTAATGTTTCTTTGACAGCCTCCCACGCAATATTCTCCGCTTCGTACCCGCGGCGGCGTGTCCCCTCGTCGGGATGCGAGCGCAGGTTGATCAGCGCAGGCATGGGTATTTTCTCAGTTTTTCCACCCAGCTCAAAGTCGACGGAAAGCTGCGAGGTCAACGTCCCCTGCAGTTTGCCGAAGGCATTGCCTCCGCTCAAGGTTAGTTCAGCTGCGAGAACTTCCTCCGCTTCACTCATCATGTATTTGGATTGTTGGACGCTTTCGTTGAGGGCGAACTCATGCGCTTTTGCAGAGACGTTTGTTTTTGCGGCTTTCTTCACTGCGGCTTTGCCCAGCTTGCCAGCCCACGCCTGGAATTTGGTATTGAGGATGCTCGCCTGCACAGACATCTGCTCAAATTCCGAGAGGGCGCGCATGGCATCTTTATTGCGCGAGTCGGTGGTGACGAAGGATTCGATAAAGGGGCTAATGGTGTGGGAGAGTTCAAAGAGGGCGTTGAAGCGGTCTACAGATTCGCCGAGCAATTTGCCGAGTTTCTTCGGCTCAGTCTTTGAATTTGCCTTGCTGGCTTTCTTGAAAAATACTTCCATTTCATCCAGCATGGATTTGTACTTCTTAACGGCACTTTTGAATTCTTTGGATTCAAGCGAAGGATAGACGTTGGTCATATCCCAACGAGGTGCAAAAACGGTCATTTTATTCTCCTTGAAAGTGAATTGAGGCAAGTATACCAAAGGCTTCCTTGCTTGCTATTTCATCTTTAACCTTATACAATCAATTCATATTCGGAGGTGTTCTCATGAAACAGGATAAATTTCTCACAGGCATTCTGATCGGCATCGGCGTGCTCATTTTGCTCGCGCTTGGGCTGTTTTTCACGCGGCAGGATAAACGTGATTACGTTGCGGATACCAGCCCCGAGGGTGTTGTGCATAATTATGTGCTGGCTGTTTTGAACAAGGATTATCAAAAAGCCTACGGCTACCTCGCAGATCTTAAACATAAACCTACTTATGAAGAGTTCAGGCAATCCTACTTTAATGGCATGATCAATCCCGGCGATGTCGGCCTGGATATTGGCGCAGTGGAAACCAATAATGATGAGGCGGTTGTGTATCTTTCCATGTATTATTCCAATACAGACCCGTTCTCAAGCCGGTATGCCAGCGAAGACCGCGCTTTGTTGGTGGAACAGAATGGCGAGTGGAAATTGAGTTCCATGCCTTATAACTTCTGGGATTACAACTGGTATCAAGAGCCGTATAAGCCGTAACGACCATGTCATTGCGAGCCGCGATCTTGTACTTGGCGGCGAAGCACTCCCCAGTGGAGATTGCTTCAATCGCTGCGCTCCTTCGCAATGGCGGAAGGTGAACCTATGAAAACCATTCGACGACTTTACTTTTACGCAGTGGCCTTCATCAGCATCGAAGTGGTGATGTGGGGCATCATCAGCCTGCTCCGTTCGATCTTCAATGCAAATAAAATTGTGGATAGCGCCTCCACGCTGGCACAGGCCCTGTCGCTTATCCTCGTGGGTGTGCCGATCTTCCTGGTGCATTGGTTATGGGCACAGCGTGTATCTGCAAAAGATGACGAGGAAAAAACAGCAAGCGTCCGCGCAGTTTTTTTCTACGGAATTTTGCTCGCCACGCTTATTCCCGTTGTGCAAAACCTGCTCGCGTTGATTGACCGCACCTTCCTCGCCGCCGCAAATCTTTACACCTATCGCGCCATTGTCGGCGGTTCGCAAACGTGGATAGATAACCTGATCGCCATCGTTATCAATTTACTGCTCGCGGCCTATTTTTGGAACATCCTTAAAACTGAATGGCGCACACTTCCCGAAACTGAAAGCTTTGCAGAGATGCGCCGCCTCTATCGTTTTATCTGGATGCTGTACGGTTTGCTGATGATTGTCTTCGGAGCACAGCAGGCACTCGCTTATGCCTTCACATTGTCCACCGAAAATGTGCTTGGAGCGATCGGACGTGAGACCGCCGTCAATGCGATCGCTTTGCTTGTGATCGGCGCGCCGATCTGGTTCTTCTCCTGGCGCGTCTTGCAGGACGTTTTGCCTGATCCCGCTGAAAAGGAATCTTATCTCCGCCTCGGCATTCTTTATCTGCTTTCACTTGGCGGCGTGATCGTTGTGTTGACGGCTGGCGGAAGCTTGATTTACATGATTCTTATGCAGCTGTTTGGCGATGGTAAGGATTTCGCCGAGTTCATGCAGAATATTGGCGGTCCCATTTCCATTGGACTGCCGTTTGGGGTCATCTGGGCATACTATGGAAAATGGCTCCACCATCAATTCGCATTTGACGAAGACTCTCCGCGTCGCGCAGGCAAGCAGAGACTGTATATTTATATTCTCTCATTCCTCGGTCTTGCGGCAACATTCTTTGCAGTTGCATCCTTGTTTTCAATTGTCATTGACCTGGTAACTGCAAGGACCTACTTAAGCAGTGGCGGATTCAGTTCATCGCTTTCCAGGGCATTTGCCGCTCTTGCCGTGGGGCTTCCACTTTGGTTAATGTCGTGGCGTCCCGCGCAGGCAAATGCATTGGAAAATGGATCTGTTGGTGATCATGCGCGGCGTTCGGTGATTCGCAAAACTTATTTGTATCTGGTCTTGTTCGCTTCCGTCATCGGTGGGATGGTCTCGGCTGGCGGCTTGATCTTTACTTTAATAAATGCCGCATTGGGCGGAGACACGGGTAATTTTGCAGAAACCATCCTCGACACCCAGCAGATATTGATTCTGTTCGTGGTGCTGTTGCTTTATCACCTGTCCGCTTTGCGAAAAGATGGCGCGGCGCGCGCCGATATGCTGGAAGCCAAACAGGAAAGCTTCAAACTTGTCGTGCTGGATAACAGCGATGGCAGGTTTGGAGAATCCGTTAAAGCCGCTTTTGTAAAATGCGCGCCTAAAGTGCCCTTGACAGTGGCAAATATCAAAGATGGTATCCCTGCTGATATAAAAGCGGATGCTGTCCTAATGCCAGGTTCGCTGGCGGTCAACATGACGGCTTCGCCAAATGCTGAGGCGTGGATGCGCTTGTTTAACGGGAGCAGGGTCATTATCCCGGATGATGCGACAGGCATTTATTGGATGAATGATTTAAGGCAGGCGGCTGAATCAGTGCGCGCATTGGCTGAAGGGCAGGAACTCCGCCCGCAATCTGCATCAAAAATAACGCCTGTCTGGACGTATGTCGCTTATGTATTTGCAGCATTGTTCGCGTTTCAGTTGTTGTTTATGTTATTGGCGTTTGGTGTTTCGATGGTGAGTGGGTTTTAACCTGTAGGTCACGCTTCAAGCGTGACCTACTTAATGATATACTTTTGAAAATTAATCAAAAGAAACCGAGGGCGAACACCATGAAAGTTACGGTCCTTCAAGAAAACCTGGCACGCGGTTTGGGCATTGTCTCACGCGCGGTGTCTCCGCGCAGTACGCTACCTGTGCTATCCAATATTTTAATTGCAACGGATGAAGGCCGCTTGCGGCTCTCTGCTACCAACCTTGAATTGGGCATAACTTGTTGGATCACGGCGCGTATAGACGAAGATGGTTCAACCACCGTGCCTGCGCGCACCTTTTCTGATTTGGTGAACGCCATGCCGACCGACCAGGTGCATCTGACCCTCGATGTGAAAACACAAAGCCTGCATGTGAAGGGCGGCTCTTCGAACAATGATATCAAGTGCATTGACGCGCAGGAATTCCCGCCATTGCCCACACCTGAAATGGAAGACGCGGTGCAATTAAATGTGGCTGATTTCAAAGAGATGATCCACCAGGTTGCTTTTGCGGCTTCAACCGATGAAGCCCGCCCGGTCTTGATGGGTGTGTTGATGAATGTTGAAAAAGACAAGGTCACAATGGCGGCGGCGGATGGTTTCCGCCTTTCGGTGCGCAAGGCAGAACTTCCACAAAGTGTTACACAACCCATCAATGTCATCATCCCTGCGCGCGCTTTGAATGAACTCGCGCGGGTTGCATCCGATGGCGAAGAACCGCTTTACATGATCGTGCCAAAAAATCGCGGACAGGTTCTGTTCCGCGTGAAGGATGTAGAAGTGGTTTCGCAATTGATCGAGGGCACTTTCCCCGATTATCATCAAATCATTCCGCGCAATTACAAATCGCGCACGCTGGTTTCCACCGCCTCGCTTCTCAAAGCCTGCAAGCAAGCTGAGATCTTTGCGCGTGAAGGTTCAAACGTGGCACGTTTTGACATCAAACAAGCCAACGGCGAGATGCAGCCTAGTGAAGTTGAGATCTCTGCGGTCTCCGAAGAGACAGGTAAGAACGAAACCATCGTCGAAGCCACAGTGGATGGTGGCAGTGTGCTGATCGCGTTCAACGTCAAATTTTTACGCGAGGCGCTGGAAGTCATCAAGACCCCGAACGTCGCGCTTGAAACCTCCGCGGCGAATGCTCCCGGTGTTGTCCGTCCGGTGGGCGATGATAACTTCCTGCACGTCATCATGCCGATGCATTTGGGCTGAAACAGGTTATCGAAAACCGCCGGACGAAAACAGTCCGGCGGTTTTTTTGATTTGGTTTACTGAACAAATATTCTATATTTATTTCCGCTTCGTTTTTGACTGTCAGCTGGTCACCCTTTCATTGAGCAGATTCTGCGCTTCGATCCCCTCCAGTTCCGAGAACTTGGGTTTCATCCAGAAAACGATCCCCAGGCTGATGAGCGCGAATATGCCGACGATTCCCTCCAGCGCCAACATGCTGATCTGCTGTCCAAGATAAACGGCGGCGGCATCCACAATGGCATGCCACAGCAGCGCGGACCAGAACCATAACGGTTTTTTACCGATAATGCTGTATAGAACCATCACAGACAAGCTGACATGCAGGCAGATGGCAAAGATGCGTTCGACCATTCCAAGCAATCCCAGATAAATTGGCATTGACCAGTACGCCGCGACTTGTTGCTTTGCCAGCGCAAGTTGATCGGGTGGAATGCTTGGAACCGTGGACAGGTCCATGTTGCGGTAGATCAGCATGTTAACGAATGTGAGTGCTGTCAATACTCCCAAGATGATGGCTTCGGTCCCGCCGTGTCCGAGCCCGATGAAAACACCCTCGTCCCAGGTTTTACTGTCCTTACGGATGAACTTGAACAGGATGTAACGCGCGGTCTCTTCGAAGATGCCAGCTAGCAATCCGAGCACAATGGCGTAGGCGACAATACCCCAGGATTTGAAAGTTGAGGTCAACGCCATCACCAGCGGAATATGCAGCACCTGCGATGCAATGAATGTAATTCCGCCCGCCAGGAATAGTTTCCATGAAAGTTTGAATTTTCGGGAAACAATGACCGCAACAATGACCGGTATGACGATCATCCCCAAAAAATTAATCACGTATACAGTTTCAAGCATGTTATTCTCCGTTGATCATGAATATTATTGCGGCATCGAGCGGGACCGCCTGACTTCGCGTGTTAGCGGGCGCTTGGCGACGATGGTCACTTTCCCGCTGCCTTCGGGTGTGTAAACGTGCGTCACTTCCCAGCCTTCAATTCCCCATTCGTTCAGCACGGCTTCGATGTTCTGGTCTTTTGTCCCGAACATACTGCCAATGGTCTGCACACGGTATTCCCATTGTTTAAATTCTTCGGTCATTTCTGCCTCCTACAATTTTGCGACTAATGCGCTGCGCTTGAAATTTATCACACTGATATAGATCAACGCTGCATCCACCAGCCAGATGATCGTACCGATCACCAGCGTAGTGCCAACTCCCAGAAACAGCACGCCGCTTACTTGTCCAGCCACGAGCGCGAGCACAAGCACCACCAATGATGCACTCATCTGGTAGGCTTCCATGAATGTGCGTACACGGGATGAGATCAGCACGGTTGCGGAAATTCCCAAGACCGCCAGCGCTGGAGTCAGCCACAATATCAGAGGCCACCACGTGGGCAGTGGAAACCAGATGCGCTCAAAGAGCGGGTAACTGGCAGTGTTCACAATAATAATGTACACCACATATGTGATCCACGATAAGCCTATGGCTGGAATGACCGCCGCTAGCACCTTACCGAGGAACAATTCCATGTCGCTGGTCGGTGTATAAAGCAGGGCCTCCATTGTCTTGCGTTCGCGTTCGCCCACGAATGAGTCCGAACCGATCACCGTTGAAAATATCAAGGGCATGATGAGGAACAATGGCGCCAGCATAAATCCTGTCATATATAACACGAATATTTGTTCTAAATCCTTCCCTTCAAACAACACTTGCAGCGCGGGCGGCATGGCGCGCAGCATTCCGTCCAGATCGCCCAGCTCCTTTTGCACATCCTCAACAGGAATCACCTGCGGCAAAATGATGAACAGGAGCGGCATGAAGACCGCGAAGACCAGCGGTACCACAATAGCGGGACCCCAGGCCATCTTGTTCTGACGGACTTCCTTTAAATCTTTTTTTGCAATTGTCCAGATCGAACGCCAGTTCATTTCTCACCTGCCTGCAAAGCAAAATAAATATCTTCCAATGTGTAATCGCGCGGATTGACTTTGAGAATGGAGACCCCGCGCCCTGCCAAATGTTGGACGACCTGCGGAATCACATCCTTGCTCTCGACCTGCACTTGCAACACCTCCCCCTGACCCGTGATCTGCATCACGCCCCGTTGGGCTTTGAGACTCCCTGTAACAGTTTCCGCGGGTGTCTCCCAGAATGTGATGTCTACCCAGGTGACCGGCCACAACTTGCGCGTCAATTCGTTGAGGCTGCCCATTGCAAGGATACGCCCCTTGTTCATGACCGCCACGCGGTCACACAGGCGCTGCGCTTCGAGCAGGTTGTGAGTCGCCAATACGATCGTCTGCCCGCTGCGCTGACTGAGTCCCGCGATCAACTCGTTGACGTGTTGCGCCGCTTCGGGGTCCAGCCCTGAAGTTGGTTCATCCAGGAACAAGAGCGGCGGCTCGTGAATCAGGGCACGCGCCAATGCGAGCCGCTGCTTCATTCCTTTGCTGTAGGTTTCAACCTTGTCGTTCAAACGATCTTGCAGACCGAAAAAACTCAAAATATCCAGTACGCGCTGTGGGAGTTTCTTAACAGGGATCCCTGCCAGTGCGCCAAAAAACTCTAGATTCTCACGCGCCGAAAGCCGTTCATAGAGGGCGGGCGTTTCCGTCAGCACTCCCGTATGTTCACGGATGCGCTGTCCATTTATCGAGGGATCCAGCCCGAAGACTCGCGCCGTTCCACCCGACGGCGGCAGGATGCCGTTCAACAAGCGGACCGTGGTGGTCTTGCCCGCGCCGTTGGGCCCAAGCAATCCGAATACCTCGCCTTGTTTCACGTGAAACGTCATTCCGTCCACGGCGCGGTTCTGTCCGAAGATGCGTTCCAATCTGTTGACTTCGATGGTGTTTTCCATTTGCTTTATTAACCTTTTGTCTCGCTCCGATACAGTACATACGAATAGACCATGAGAAATACAGAGGACCCGATTAATGGGACGAACATCAGCCAGAAGGCCGCCATGCCGCCGAATAATCCGCCGAATACGGCAAACGCGCCTGATACCATGAACAGGATCGAGCCAAGTTGATGTGTCTTGTCCCAGACCGAATCGCTGGAAAGAGTCCAGGGAGTCCGAATCCCAATAAACCAGTTGCGTTTTGCCTGTCTTAACATGTAGCCGATAAAGATGAACAGGATGCCAAGGAACGGCAGCATGGCGGCGCTCATCTTGAAGTTTTGAAAACCGAGGTTCCAGACAAAGGTCAGTCCGTGCATGTAGAGCATAAAGGCAACGATCAGGGCGATGAATAGATTGAAAGTTGGACGGAACTTTGCGATGTTCGCTTTGAGCGGGTCAATATTTGGGATGAGGAGGAATAACCCGAACATCCCCAGCGTGACCAGCGGCATCATCCACACGCCCCAGAATTTGGACATGCTTCCGTCCACCTGATTGTTTTCGTTCCAGTGCGAAGCCATTTGTTCGGGGAGTTGATTCCACAGGAGCGCGCCTGCGATCAGGGCGATGGCAATCAAAGCTAGTACAATAATGGATGTAAGTCTTGTTGTCACTTTGTTTTCCTTTCTAAAAACGTTTCACGTGAAACTGATTACTGGGTCATTGACCACTGAATTACTTTTCTTCCTTGGGCAGATTATTCTGCGCCATTGCGACCATGCCGCTCAATCCGCCGAGATTCATTGAATCCACAGCAGACGATGGGACGATTACCAGCGCACCTTTTTCTTTCAAGCCTTCAAACAGCATATTCATCGCGCGCAAATGTAACGCGGTGGGATTGTTGATATATGCCTGTGAAGCTTCCGCGAACGAAGCCGCGATCTGCTGTTCAGATTCGCCGAGGATTACACGTGCTTGTCGCTCACGCTCAGCCTGTGCCTGACGGGACATGGCATCCTCCAAATCCTGTGGGATGACAATGTCGCGAATTTCCACGGATTGCACGGTGACCCCCCAGGGTGTTGTGCGCTCATCGATCACAGCCTGAAGCTCTTTATCAATGGCGCTGCGGCCAACCAGAATATCTGCCAGCATCTTTTTCCCGATGATGTCACGCAGGGCGGTTTGAGCGGCCCAGTCCACGGCGGCGCGGTAGTCTTCCACTTCCAGCGCGGCTTTCTCCGCATCCCACACGACCCAGAACAACACGGCGTCCACGTCCACGGGCACGGTATCTTTCGTCAGTGTTTTCTGCGCGGCAAACGGCGTCACCATCACGCGATGATCGATCCATGATGGTATGGCATCTACGATTGGTATGATCCAGAACAAACCCGGGCCTTTCAGCCCCACGAACTTGCCCAAGCGCAGCACGATTGCTTTTTCCCATTGTGAAGCGACCTTGATCGCGAACAAAAAGTATGTGGCGATGCCCGTCAGCGCAAGCACAGTTGCGCCGATTACCAGGTCAGAAACATTCATGACGTCCAGTAACAGCGCCACTTTTATGGCTCCGATCAAGATGATGCCAAATACAAAGCCTGCAATTGGCGGGATGCGCTGGTTGTCTTTCCTTACTTTGATTACTGATTTAAGAAGTCTTGTGTTCATTTTTCATTCTCCTGATTAATAACTATTCGTTATCTTCTTCATTCGCTTCTTTCCACGACTTGAGGCTGTCTCTCACCATCTGGACGACTTCTCGCTCTGAGAAGCCCAACCGAAACGCCTCGCTGATGAATCGATGTGTGAGTGCTGTGAGTGATTCATATCTTAACTTCTCGCTGATTTCCGGCGGTGGTACCTCTATGATGTAAGTCCCACGTCCCTGCTGAGTGGAGATGATCCGCGCCTCATCCAATATGCGATATGCGCGCGCCACCGTATTGAAGTTGACCCTTAACTCCTGGGCCAGCGCACGGACTGTTGGTAACTGGTCTCCAGGTTTGAGCATCTTGTTTACTAATTGACTTTGTATCTGATTTACGATCTGGGTGTAGATAGGTAAGCCGGAGTGGAAATCAAGATGCAGGGAAAGTTTTTTATCTGCCATAGGTTATCCCGAATATTGTACTAATTGTATCATTGTAACAATTGTATTCAGAAAAGGGATTTTGTCAAGTGGTTCCCGGCAGTTTATTCGAAGGGTACCCGACGGGCAGGCAGAATCTAGAGCCACGATTCTGTTCCCGTTGTCGCATCAATTATCGGTTAAGAATGAAGCGGCGCCTGTTTACAGTCCTCTTATGATTTAAATATATCTGCATGGTAAAATCCTTCTGCATTTGATAAAGGAGTATTAATATGGAAATAAAGATTGCTACATGGACTGAGAAAAAAGGCTTGGCCCAAATGTTAAAAGGTGGTGTCATCATGGATGTGGTGAATGCCGAGCAGGCCAAAATTGCGGAGGACGCCGGCGCATGCGCAGTGATGGCGCTGGAACGGGTGCCGGCGGATATTCGCGCAGATGGCGGTGTGGCGCGCATGTCTGACCCGGATATGATCTTGAAGATCATGGATGCGGTCAGTATCCCAGTGATGGCGAAATGCCGTATTGGTCATTTTGTGGAAGCGCAGATTTTGGAAGCCATCGGCGTGGATTACATTGACGAATCTGAAGTGCTCACCCCCGCGGATGAAGAACATCATATTTTGAAGCATGCCTTCAAAGTGCCGTTCGTTTGTGGATGTCGCAATATTGGCGAGGCTTTGCGCCGCATCGGTGAAGGCGCAGCCATGATCCGCACAAAAGGTGAAGCTGGTACAGGGGACGTAGTGGAAGCGGTGCGCCATGCCCGCAGTGTCATCGGTTCGATCCGTCAGTTGCAGGGAATGAATGCTGAAGAATTAATGACTTTTGCCAAGAACAACGGCGCTCCGTATGAATTGGTAAAGGAAGTGAAGACTCATGGGCGAATGCCTGTTGTGAATTTTGCGGCGGGCGGAGTTGCGACTCCCGCTGACGCGGCTTTGATGATGCAATTGGGTGTGGACGGTGTCTTCGTTGGCTCCGGAATTTTCAAATCTGGCGACCCTGCTAGGCGTGCCGCAGCCATTGTAAAATCTGTAACACATTATCAGGACGCCTCCATTCTTGCGGAAGTGAGCAGGAACCTCGGCGAAGCCATGGTGGGGCGCAACGTTTCACAGATGCCCGAGGCGGAACGACTCGCGGGACGAGGCTGGTAGTTTGATGTAAATACGTAAACAGGTGTAAAGCCTTGTGTGCTTGTTTACCTGTCTACTTGTATACTTGTTTACCTGTGTGCATAAACCATGAAGATTGGCATATTAGCCTTGCAAGGCGATTTTGCAGAACATATTTCCATGCTCAAACAGATCGGGGTGGATACGGTTGAAGTGCGTTTGCCAAAACATCTCGATGGGCTGGATGGGCTGATCATGCCTGGCGGTGAATCCACAACGATTGGAAAACTTGCTGTTGCGTATGATTTGATGGAGCCGTTAAAGCAATTCGGTAAGAGCCATGCTGTTTGGGGAACGTGCGCGGGTGCGATCTTTCTTTCAAAAGATGCAAGTTCCGACCAGCCCTTGCTTGGATTAATGAATATCAAAGTCCAGCGGAATGCTTTTGGCAGGCAGGTTGAATCGTTTGAAACCGACCTCGAAATCGACGAGTTGATGAAAGCCACTGGCACGGAGCATCCTTATCATGCTGTCTTTATCCGTGCGCCGATCATTGAGTCAGTTAGTGGAAATGTGAAGGTGCTGGCTGCATTGGATGATGGCCGCATTGTTGCGGCACAGGAAGGTCGTTGGCTGGCGACTTCCTTTCACCCTGAGTTGACAAGCGATGCACGCTTTCACGAATTTTTTATTTCGTTGGTATCGTAGGGACACAGCGTCGCTGTGTCCCTACAAAAAATAATGACCATTCGCTCCCTTGACCTGCTCGACATCCCCACCCTTGCGCGTTATCGAAATGATGTGCTAACCCTCGATAGCGCACGTACCCTCACGCGTGGCCATCCTTTGGGGACGATGGGACTGCTGGCATACATCAACCCTGCGCGTCATTTATATGCAGCCATTGAAAATGGCGGCGAGTCCGCTTTGCTTGGCGGGATCATTCACACGCGCGGAGAGTTGTTTGCCAGGTTGTTGTATCTCGCGCCTTTGTCAAATTTGCATGACCCGCAATTGCCGGCCTTGATCGAGCATCTTGCGATTCAAGCCGGAGAGTGGCAGGCTGTTCACGTCCTTGCTGAAGTAGATGAGACCAGTGATGTCTTCCCGGCGTTGCGGATGACCGGGTTCTCCGTCTATGCCTGGCAGAGGATGTGGGATGTGAGTCTGCTTGAGCAAACAGGAGCAAATTCGAATTTAAATTGGAGGCGGATGCAATCGTTGGACTTGCCTGCGGTGCAAAATCTGCATTATCAAATTGTGCCGCAATTATTGCATCCCGTTGAGCCTGCCCCGAATCGTGTAATGGGATTTGTGCATCAGGGCCTCAAATGCTATGCGAGCATTACATCTGGAATGTTTGGTGTGGTCTTGACGCCGCTCATTCATCCCGATGAAAACGATGTCAGTGAAAAAATCGCATATCTCATGGCGAGCCTGCCAGACCGCCGCGGACGCCCCGTTTATTTAAATGTACGTTCCTATCAAGCCTGGCTTGAACCGGTCTTGGAGGACCTCGGCGCAAAAGCTTCGGCGCGGCAGGCGGTGATGGTGAAGCACCTTGCACGTTTGGTGAAGAATGGTCAGCCTGCGCGCGCGCTGCCGGCAAATGCCGGGGTGCAGCCTTCGCGTATGAGTAGAATGGATGTGGATGATTAAGGCGCTGTTATTTGATTTCGATGGGTTGATTCTCGATACTGAGACGCCCGAAGTTTTGGTTTGGCAGTCCATTTATCACGAACACGGATTTGAGCTTCCCGTCGATGAATGGGAAAAGACGATTGGCGGATACGGCCTCTCGAACTTTGATGCGGCGGAACATCTCTCGCTTCTTTCTCAGGGACGGCTGGATCCTGTTTCGATGCGCACTCGCTACCGAAGAGAATCTGATTTGCTCATCCAGTCCAGTTCCATCATGTCGGGTGTGATTAGTATGATCGAGCAGGCGCGGGAACAAGGCATACAGACTGCCATTGGATCCAGTTCGCCGCATTCATGGGTGGATACGCACGCGAAACGGCTTGGCATTTTTCATTACTTCAAACATATCATCTGCCAGGAGGATGTCTCCCCAGGCCGGACAAAGCCCAACCCGGATATCTACTTGAAGGCGTTGGAACAGCTCAAGGTCCCAAATACGGAGGCGGTCGTCTTTGAGGATTCGGTCAACGGTGTGGAGTCGGCCCGTCGTGCAGGTATCTTTGTAGTGGCTGTCCCCAATCCATTAACTGCGAAGATGGGCGTTCGCGGTGATCTCACTATTTCATCGCTGGCTGATTTGTCCTTGCAGGATCTGCTGGCGAAAATTCCTTGGGCTTGGGAATAATGATGAAACACTTCGACACGGTGAACCGCAAAGCGAGTCGAACCGTCAGCGCGCCGCCTGTTAGGTCTTTACTCTCACCCGCCCCGCCCATGTGACATGGACAACTCCTCCGCAATCTCTTTCCCAATCATATCTTGTCCCAATGTGTCATGCGGGTGCGTTGATATTCAACGCCTGCTTCATCAAAAGGTGGGTTTATATTCATGGCGGGCTGATTTTACCTGAATATTTTCTTGAAATTGAGTTTTGTGAATTGCATGTTTTAATTTCATATTTGTAATTTGACAAAAGAAAATGGGGGGGGGTAGTATTCAGGTTGTCATTACAAAATTCAATATTCCCAAACAGGAGGGATGTTCATGCGAAATAAAGTAAACCTGACCCAAAAGACCATCAGTTATACATTTGTAGGATTATTAATCGTTGTTTTCCTCAGTAGTATTGCATTGCCTTCACAGTCAGGGGAAAGCGTAGCTGCCATGAATGCATTGGATGCAGGAGATACAGACACTCCTACAGTCACCCTGGAAAATACGCCAACGCCTACTACCACATTTACTCCCACTGTTACGCCCACATTTATTGGCGGGGTCTTGACGTGCAATACGGTTGCTGCAGGTGTAACCTGCACCAATTATGGAACCTATCTGGATTACAATATCAATATAATAGTTACAGGTCTGA
>VGNE01000023.1 GCA_016866215.1 Chloroflexota bacterium
GGTCTTCAACGTTTTCTTCACTTTTGTGTATACTCGGTAGCGATCAGTCATAGAGGACACCTCAGTTGGTTTGGTGACCCTGAGTTTACTCTATGACTGATTTTCCTCGTATTTGTACGGTAGAGAAATATCTTTTCTTTCTCTGGGTTGTGGAATTTCTACTGGATAGCCAATGAAATACATGGCTTGCGGCTCCCAGGATTTTGGTAAATCCAAAACACTTTGCACTGTTTTCTGCGCAAATAACGGACTGCAAACCCAGACACTCCCCAAACCCTCTGCGTGCGCGGCGAGGAGCAGTTGCAAGCCTGCGTTTGCAGCGGATTGAGTTGCCATGATGAATTCGGCTTTTTTGCGGCGTCTGTCCGGATATGAATCCATGTCGGTCATGTCTACGCTTAAGATGATAACCACAGGTGTGCTGATAATCCTATCGCGTGAGCGTGTAACTTTTTTTTCGACATCATCAGGCGAAAGAGCGTCGGCTTCGAGGTCACGTTTGAATTCGACTGCCATTGCGTCTGCAAGTTTTGTCTTGACTGATAAATCTGTCACTATGGCAAATCTCCACGGCTGGCGGTGGTGCGCGGAGGGAGCGTATGTTGCAGTGGTGAGAATGCGCTCGATAACCGAATCAGGCACAGGGTCCGCTTTGAAGCGGCGGATCGAGCGGCGAGTCCGCAGGAAGGTGTGGAGATCAGTGGGGGTCAAAGTGAACCGGTTTAATTTTGTAGATGATCCGCTTTTGTCCTTCTCGGTATTTCCACGGTTCATTATCGTATTTGAGCGAGAGTTGGTTAATGTGCTCATCAGCACCTTGTGTAGTGTGCTTGGCGATCTCGCCGCGGATTTGAATATAACGATAGGGGGTTTTGGGGTCTTGGATGACAAGCGCCACTTTGGGACGCGCTTTCATGTTGAGGTCTTTCGTGCGGCCCTCGTTGGTGTTGATCAGGATGTAATCATCCTCTGTATTGAACCATATTGGGGTGACTTGCGGTGAGCCATCGGGCATAATGGTGGCAAGAAAGAGATATGCTTTGGTTTCGTTTTTGAGAAGGTCGAGATATTCTTGAGGGAAATTTTTCATTGTGCCTTGTTGTGAATTTTGTTTGCTGAAATTAAAGATACCAGACGAACATTGGAATTGTATTAGCGGAACATATCCTGTTCTTTTGGGCGTATCAGGTCCTTGAGCGTGCCTTCACCCAATGGGTAGGGAAAGCCGCGCACATGCACAACAGGTTTACCTTCGGAGGCTTGGCCCATCATCAAGGATGCGGCGGCTGCCAATTCATCCGCCGTGCCGATCACAGTGACTCGCAAGGTATACCCGAATAAATCCCTGTCTCCGCGTTTGTCCACAACGCTTGGGATTCCCGACATGCCAATTGCCACACCCACGGTGCCGTTGCGCCAGGCGCGTCCATGCGAATCGACGATGACGACGCCGATGCGCTTTCCAGTTATGGATTCAATTTCCTTGCGGATCAAAGCGCAGGATCGGTCTGGGTCTTCAGGAAGGAGCAGTACCCACTCTTCATCTGCATCCCCCGTTCCTGCCACGTTGGAATGATCTATCCCCGCATTGGCGCAGATAAATCCAAGCCTGTGTTCAACAATGATCGTGCCAACCCGAGTCCGCAGGATTTCATGGCTTTCTTTCAGCATGAGTTCAACGACGCGAGGATCTTTTTCGGTTTGCTGGGCCAGTTCAATCGCGCGCGGCGAAGGTGTGACGGTGACAAGATTTACTGCGCGTCCCTCGGCTTTGCTGACTATCTTTTGCGCGAGCACGAGGATATCGTTGTCTTGTAATTCCAAATCCGTCTCAGGGAATGACTTAAGAACAATATCCGCCAGGTTGTCGCCTCGGCGGATGATGGGAATGTTTTGAAGAGGGGTGAGGGTGAGGGGCATGGGATTGCGTAATTCGTAATTCGTAATTCGTAACTCGTAATTCGTGATCCGTAAAAACATATTACGAATTACGGATTACGCACCACGTTTTGCGCCTGTGATCTTGATCCCGGCATGAGTGGAGCCATATTTTTTATTGATGCCAATTAATACACTCGTCAATCCTTCGATGACGACAGAGTTTTCAATTGGACCAGCGTCCCACCCGCGCAGACCTGCGGCTTCCACCAGTTTGATGGTTTCGGCGCGGGCTTCCTTGCTTGTGCCGGTGACCAGCACATCACATTCAACATCTGCATTGTCCAGCAAGTGTTCGTGTGAAATATTTTGGAATGCGGCGCACACTTGTACGCCCTCGCCGACGATCTCTTTCGCTTCCTGTGCGGCAGAGCCGGCGGCGGGCATTTGCACGGTGGCGACTTTTGGCGGAACCAGCGGTACGGTCACGTCAATCAGGATTTTTCCTTTGAGCTCATCTTTGACGGATTCCAAGGTATCGTGATGCGCTGAATAAGGCACCGTTAAAACGACGATATTCGCTTCTTTCGCCGCCTCGGGGTTGCTCAAGCCTGTGACAGAGACTTCCTCCCCGAGCAGTTCCCTGATCTCATTCGCGGCGGTGACGGCTTTTTCCGCAGTCCGTGAACCGATAAGTACTCGATAGTTTGCGCGTGCCCAGCGATAGGCGAGCCCCTTGCCTTCTTTTCCTGTGCCACCCAAAATGGCAATTGATAATATGAGTTGTGAGTCGGTCATTTGTCTCCAAATTGAGTGTCAAAGTGTCTAGAGTGTCGAAGGTGTCAGAATATTGAAGTGTCAAAAGTATCGAAGTGTCAGGGTGTCGTGGGTTATTTGGGTTGGATTTTAAGTGAGCGTTTGAGGGCATGGATAATGGCTTTGGTTTTTGCGGCCTGATCGTACATTTCTTTGAAAACCTTTTCATCAATATATTCAACATCCAAGGCCGTGTAAAGCAGGGATTGCGCTTCAACAACAGAACGGCGCGCGATGACCAGGAAACGCGCAAATTCGACATTTGATTCACAATCGAAACCTTCGGCAACGTTAGTCATGGAGGAAACTGACGCGCGCTGGATTTGGTCGCGCAGCCCAAAATCCCTCCTGAATTCTCCCCTGCGCGTGATTTGATACATGCGCTTTACAAACTTTCTGGCTTCCTGCCAGGCAGCAATGTCTTCAAATCTTTTTATGAGCGGCATCTTATTCTCCTTTATCAGTGATCACAGCGACATTTTGACACCCAGACACTTTTTATGACACTTTAGACACTATGAACTTTTCGCCACTTCTTCCTCATACCTTTTCCAAATCCTCGGAGCGATCTCTCTGGCGCGAGAGGAGATTTCCGCTTCATTCAAGGTGAGCAGTTCGCGGTCTTTCATCAAAACCTTGCCTGCCACAATTGTGGTTGTAACCATGCTTTGCTGAAAACCAAAGATGATATGCCAGGGTAGGTTGCCAGCTGTGAGCGGCGTGTAGGGATGGTAATCCACGAAGATTAAAACTGCCGCAGCGCCGGGGACGATCTGCCCAATTGGGGCGGATGGGAAGAATAAATTAGCAAGCGCGGCGTTGTTATAGACCGCCATTTGGGTTACATCATACCCGCCCATGCGGCGCGGGTCTCGGTGATGGGCTTTATGCAGGAGATAGGCGGTCTTCCATTCCTCCCACATGGCGTTTGAGAAGCCGTCATTTCCCAAACAAACCTGAATGCCCATCCTCAGCATGGATTCGACCTGCGCCACACCCACGCCATTGTTCATGTTTGAGCGCGGCTGGTGCGTAAGCCAGGTGCCGGTTTCCTTCAATATTTCCATTTCACGCCCGTCAAAATGGACGCCATGCGCGGCGATGGTGTTGGGGCCAAGAATATTATGTTTTTGCAAACGGTCGATCACGCGCATATTGCTTTTTATCAGGCTGTCATATTCATCCACTTCATGTTCAGCCGTGTGGATGTGGAAACCTGTCCCTTCGGGTGCGGCGGCACGGCAGGCTTGCAAGGTGCCGCCTGAAAGCGTCAGACTGGCGTGCAAGCCAAAGGTCCCGGCCAGGCGCGGATGGGGGTCGGATGAAAGCCTTCGTAAGAAGCGGACATTTTCGTTTATGCCTGTGCTGGCTTTTTCACTTCCATCGCGATCAGTAACTTCATAACAAAGCACGGCGCGCAATCCACTTTTATCCACTGCGTCAGCGATCAGGTCGAGTGAGCCATCAATGAAATTTGGCGAGGCGTGATGGTCTATCAGGGTGGTCGTGCCATGCTTGATCGCATCCACCAGGCAAACAAGCGCGGAGTAACGCACAGCTTCCGCATCCAGTGAACGATCAAGCGGCCACCACAACTTTTGCAGGATCTCTGGAAAATCCTTTGGCGCTGGGCCGGGGATTGCCATGCCGCGCGCGAACGCGCCATAAAAATGTGTATGCGCGCAAATATTGCCGGGCATTACATATTGTCCGTTCGCATCGGTTGTTTTAGCTTTTGGATATTTTGCCATCAACCCTTTGGTTGTGCTGATCTCTTTGATGCGGTCGTTTTCAATATAAACAGCGTGGTTTTGCAATACTTGGTTGGGTGATTCCCAGGTGATGAGATTTGCGTTTGTAATAAGCATGGTTAACCGAATCCATATTGACGGGGGTGCGGGAGCTTTACTCCGGAGGCACCGATTTCCCAAAGGGTGTTGTATGCGGCTTCGCGAAGTTCAGGATCGTCATTATACATGGCGTTATACAGCTCTTTGATGACGCCTTCGTTTGGAGTGTATTTCAAGTAAGGCAATGCGGCCAGGCTGTATTGCGAATCTTCACTTTTGAACGCCTGCAAAAGGATATCTGTGGCTGGCACGCCGGGGGAAATTCCCATGCCTAGTTTGCCGGCAAATTCGATCAGCCAGAAGAAGGATGCTGCAATGAGGCCGAGCAGGAACGATAAAGGGTCAATAAAAGATTGAAACATATTCAAGGATTAGTTTGCGAATAAAATGCGCCCGCAGGATGGGCAATTTACCAGTTGTTTTTGTGAACGCGCATTTTGTTGGATGGATGCGTTCAAGATCGTACCGCAGGAGGCGCAGGCATTGTCGTTGATCTCCGCCACCGCCACGCCACGCTTTTGTTGACGAAGACCTTCATAGATTTGGAGCAATTTACTTTCAATGGGGGCGAGGGCGGCTTCACGTTCTTCTGCGAGTCTTTCAAGTTGTTTGACAAGAGTGGATTGTTCCTCGATCAACCTCCCATGTTCATTACCGAGCCGTGCTTGTATTTTTTCAAGCTCTGTACTGGCAACCTTAAATTCGGCTTCTGCGGCTTCGGCTTTTAACATGGCCTCGAACTGGCGTTCTTCGAGTGTGACAAGGTGTTTTTTTAATGAAGCCACATCTTTTTGCAGATCTTGTAATTCTTTGGGATTTTTGACAGTACCGCCATATAAACTGGACTCCGCCTGCTCGATCTTTATTTTTTGCGAATCTACATTGGCTTCGGCATTTTTCATTTCACGCAGGGATAGCTGGTTATGGGTCTGGGTGGTTTCGACCCGCTCAAGCGCTGAACGTAATTCTGTTTCATTTTCGAGGGTTATGCGTATCGTGTCCAATTGTGCATTGGCGCGGTCCATCTGACGATCCACTTGCTGCAGGCGGTAGATTCCCAAAGAGGCGCTCATGATTGGATTATATACGAAGTGAGAATAAATAGCTTGTTTTTGTGTGAAAAACTCTCGAGTCAGGCGGCTCACTTGCCCTGTGGGGGTCACCTGCAATATGCGTTAGCAATCATCAAGCCGATGGGCTCCAGAATCGTGAGCTATTGAATGTTGAAATAGTTATAAACAGCCTGGGTCAGGTTCACGAACAAGGGGTTTGTGTTGTCCCAGATGTTTTGGACAGGATGATAGGTAAATATGGAAAGCACAAAGTTTCCGCCGGGGGAGTAGACGATTCCGACATCACTGGTGTCGTGCATGATACCGTCCCTGGAAAGGACGTAACCGTGTTTGTGCGGCACGAGCGTGCCATCTGGAACGCCGCCCTGAATGAGCGCGCCGAGTTTATCCTGGGCCATGAAATCAATCAGAATTTGACAGGTGCCCGGCCTGACTTTATCTGGAAATGCGGCAATGAGTGCGCCGCCTCCATTTTGAGCGCATTGATAAATATCTGCAAGCAGGATGCCCATTTCAGATGGCGTGGTTTGTGAGTACGGATCCGGGTCTGTGAAGACATCGGGACGTTGGTTACCGGGGGTTAATCGTCCGGGTAACAGGTTTGGCGCGCCCAGATAGAACATGCCTCCAAGGAATGTGCTCTGCAGGCCGATTGATTCCATATCCCGTGTAACGATGACAGGTCCATTGGTTTGGTCTATTAGTTTGAGTACCAGGTCTGTTGCGGAGTTATCGGACCTGCCCAGCACGCGCGAGATAATATCGGTTGTGGCGGCATCGAGGTCGCTGCCACGATTGATCAAATAGGAGGCGACGATTGGAACTTTGATCGTGCTGGAGGCTGTGAAGGCGATATCCGGCTCTGCTGAAATTTCCTGTTTGTTATTGATTGCAAAATGGATTTCCTGCCCGGATTGCAGGTCCATCATGTAGAAGCCGATCAAGCCGTCAAATCTGGAGAGTGTCACTATTTGTTTGAGCAGGATCTCAAGGTTTTCAAGCGTGGGTCTGGCGGAGGCACTGCGTATAAATGAAAGTGCGATGGAGCGATTTGTTGGCGATCTTAACGAGTCGCTAAGAAGTAGAACAGCTCGGTCAATGTCCAGAATCTGCCCGGGATCACCCGGCAGGAATGTGGTTCCGCCTGGAATCGGCAGTGCGGGAGTGGCCGGCTGGTCGTAGCGTGCGACAATCTCGTTTTGCAGGTATTCGCGCAAGCGCTCTTCCGAGATCGAAGAGCTTAATGGGATTTCCGTCTCAGGTGAGGTACGATTCCAAAGGGAGTCCCAAAACCCGCCCCAGAACGAACCACCTGTGCGGCTGAGGTCTGCAGCGGCGAGCATGGTTTCAACATCTACTTGAAAACCGACGGTGCCTGGGTCTATATGGATCACAGCGTCGTTATAACGAACTTCGATGGGGGATGTGTATACTTCGAGCAGTCTTTGAGAGGCCTGCGCCGGATTTAATCCTCCGACCGATACTCCAGCAATTGTCATGCCGGCGGGGTAATTATTTCTTTGGCGGCTGTAACTGATTAAGGATGTGATCGTCAGTATGAGCGCGGCGGTAAGGAATAAAATGGATAGACCCCGTAGGATGGTGTTGGTATTGCGGTTTCTCACACTGCCTCCAAAATAATGACACGTGTGCCTGCTGCCCATTGCAGGCGAAATTCATGTAAAAAGTATAACACACCAAAATTGGATGCTTGTGCTAGAATACCAGCGATGCTCAATATAGAATGGGACGATGCAAGGCGCGCTTGTTCATGCGGACACTTGCGCCGCACTACGTTTGTTGAAGTGAGTTACTTCAGGAACACGCTAAATTTTGCGGATTTCCGAAATCAAGATAAAAGGACAGATATGCTACGCTCTTTCTTCATCTACCTTTCAAAAGCCGCCTGGGCGCAAAAACTTGTGACAAGTTGGGGATTTGCCTGGCGAACCGCCTCCCGTTTTGTAGCCGGCACGATACTTGAAGATGCCATGCGGGTTGTCAGTGAATTGAATGCCCGCGGGATCAATGCGACGCTTGACCACCTCGGCGAACATACGAATACCCGCGAAGAAGCCCAGCAGGCCACTGATGACATTTTCGCAACCCTGGACGCGCTTGGAGCCGACTCGATGGCGAGGAGCAATGTCTCCATCAAACTGACCCAGATCGGCCTTGGACTGGATGAAAGCCTGTGCTCCCAAAACCTTGAGCGCATCCTTGCCCGCGCAAAAAAGAATAAGACCTTCATCCGCATAGACATTGAAGATACTCCTTACACAGATAAGACCATCACCCTGTATTATGCCATGCGTGAAAAGGGATATGATAACGTCGGAGCGGCTGTGCAGTCATATTTGTATCGCGCCGAAGCCGATACACGCCGCATGATCCAGAATGCCACGCCGATCCGCTTGGTGAAAGGTGCATACAATGAGCCGCCTGATAAAGCCTTTCCTAAAAAAGCGGATGTGGATGCAAACTTTGATCTCCTTGCAAAAATATTGATCGAAAACTCTCTCGCGGCTCAGTCGAAATTATCGGAAGACGGCCGCGTGCCTCCAATTGCCGCAATCGCATCCCATGACGAAAAGCGGATCGCTTTTGCAAAATCCTATGCCGAAAAAGTAGGGCTATCCAAAAACGGGTTGGAATTCCAAATGCTCTATGGCATCCGCCGCGACCTGCAGGAAATGTTGGCGGAAGAAGGACACCCTGTGCGTGTATATGTCCCGTTTGGAACACATTGGTATCCATACTTAATGAGACGATTGGCGGAACGGCCGGCGAATATCTGGTTCTTTATTACGAATTTCTTTAAAGGTTAAGATAAGTATTAACATGCCCAAATCTCGACACACGGACAATTTTACATTTACAATCATCCCATGACAAAATCTCTCGCCCTTGTCACCGGCGGCGCACACAGACTCGGTAAAGCCTTCGCGTTGACTCTTGCGTCTATGGGTTACGACCTTCTTTTGCATTATCACTCTTCCGAAGAACAGGCGCAACGAACAAAAGCCGAGATCGAATCTCTCGGTGTAAAAGTTAATCTCTTCAAAGCAGACTTAACCCAACCCGACCAAACCCAGTCCCTGATCTCCAATCTCGATTCACTTCTTTCACCTGCCACTTGCCGATTACTACTTCTCGTCAATTCCGCCGCCATCATGCCCGTTGGAAATCCGCGCGAACTTCAGTTGAAAGATTGGGACTCCGCTTTGGACCTCAATCTGCGCGTACCGTTTCTCCTTGCGCAGGAAGCTGCAAAACGAATGACCGCTGGCGGACTTATTGTCAACATAACAGACATTGGCGCGCAAAAGGCATGGAGTCGATATCCATCTTATACAGTCAGTAAATCTGCATTGGAGTCTCTGACCAAATTGCTTGCGCGTGCTTTTGCGCCGAATGTCCGCGTCAACGCCATTGCGCCTGGATTGGTCTTGCGATCGGATGGGATTACTCAGGAAGAATGGGATAAACTCGTCAACCGCCTGCCTCTCAAACGCGCCGCCGCTTTGGATGAGATCACATCTTCTCTCGAATTTCTCATCAAGAACGAGTATATTACGGGGCAAACCATCGTCGTGGATGGTGGGTATTCTTTGGTCTGACGATGGACAATGGACGATAGACCATTTGCCACTTACCCCTTACTATTCACTTTTCGCCTTTCATCTTTCACTATTCCCTAATGCCTTCACTCAAAAAACTCCTCCCCGATCTCCTAGTCTCTGGTCTCTTAATAATCTCCACGCTCTTCTACGCCTTCAACTACATTGACTTCTCCATCCCGCCGTTTGAAGATGCCGCCATGCTGATGCGTTACGCGCAACACATAGCGCAGGGTGATGGCATTGTTTGGAACATCGGCGAGAATCCTGTGGATGGCGCTACTGATTTTCTTTTCATGGTTACATCCGCCGCCTTCATCAAACTTGGTTTAACCGTTGGACAATCTATTCGCGGTATTGGTTTTGCTTCGCATCTTCTCACGGTTTTGATCGTCTATTGGACGAACCGCCGCATCAACAAGACGAACATTCCTCTTTCATTCTTAAGCGGACTTTATCTTGCCGTTGGAACTGGACTCTCCTATGTAGCTGCTTACTTCGGGACGCCTTTCTTTGCCCTGGCCGCCGCATCCACCTGGACCTTGGGACTGCTCCTGATTAAGCAACAGAATCTACGCTTTTGGCTGATTCTCGCTTTCGCCCTGAGCGGACTCGTGACTGGACTCATTCGCCCTGAGGGTGTCATCCTTGCTTCGTTGATGTTTTTAGTTGTCATCATCATGCGAATGGCTGATGGTCCCCTCTCCCTTTGGGAAAGGGCTAGGGTGAGGGGAATTTTTTCGATCATCATGGTGTTCGGCGCGGTCTTTCTGTTTTTAGGCGGCGCATACTTTTTATGGCGATGGGATTACTTCGGTTACCCATTGCCGAATCCATTTTACAAAAAAGGGGACAGTGGTTTGCATTGGGACTCGTTCAATAACTCATTACTGAATACATTGCGATTATGTCTGCCAATGGCTTTTGCGTTCATCTTGGCTTTCCGTTCGCGTGAGACAACGAAGCGGGCGCTTGCTTACCTTATTCCGATCCTCGGCTTTGCTTCCGTCTTCGTATTGATCTCGGACGAGATGAATTATGGCGCTCGCTTTCAATATGCACTTCTGCCAATTGTACTCATGTCGTGGTCTTCCCTTGTATATCCCGCTGGTCGAGCAGGGCTGGATGCGCTCTCCAGCCGGTATCGCGAAGTCCCCGAAGGGGGAGACTCATTGCAGCGGAATCAACTGTCAGTTAGAGAAAGAAGCGTGTTCTATATCGCATTGATTGCTTTGTCTGCGAGTCTTGTATATTACTCGTGGTTTCAGAATTGTTTTCTCACATCCTTCCAGCGAACCTGTGACCGTCCCTATGAACGCGATGGTCGCCTAGAGATGGCGAAGATGCTGGCGGAGTATCGTGGCAAAGGCTATGTGATTGCGACGACGGAGGCAGGCCTGCTTCCATATTATTCAGGTTGGGATGCGATTGATACCTGGGGCTTGAATGACCAGTTCATCGCGCACAACGGTAGCTTGACTGTGGAATATCTCGACCGATACAGACCACAGATCATCATGTTCCATGATTATTACTCGCCGCTGGTCCCGCCCAAACTGACCGAAGCCAATCTCGCGCAGCGCTGGTTTAGCATGACAATCATGATGAAGGATTATGCCGAAGCGAATGGATACATACTTGCGGCGATCTTCGGCGACAGCCCGTATGACACGCATTACTATTATGTGCGCACGGATTTTGAAGACAGTCAGCGCTTGGTCGAACAGATATCAACCATGAAAAAATATTACTATCCCACAACAGGAAAGAAATCAATTAATTACGCAATTTATCCCCAACCATAAAATTCACATTCAACCCGGTGGTTGAGTAGTGGCGCCTGTGGCGCCACGTATCGAAACCACCAGTTCATAGAAACCACCAATTTACAGGAGCCAATCCCATGACCGAATCCGCCGAACTTGCCGAAAAACTAAAATCCGAAGGCGAAAAATTTTATGAAATATTTTCCAGGCTGACGGAGGATCAATGGAGAGCCGAGGTTTACACCGAAGGCGCGACCTGGACGATCCGCAACGTGCTCGCTCATTTCGTCACCTCCGAACGCGGACTTGTGAAATTATTTGAATCCATCCGGCAGGGAGGTGGAGGCGCAAAGGATGATTTTTCAATAGACCGTTACAATGCGGCACAACAGGAAAAGACGAAAGAATTCACGGCTGCCCAATTGCTTGATCAATACAAGGAAGTGCGCGCCAATTCTGTGATGTGGGTATCTGGTCTAAACGAGGAAGACCTTGAGATCAAAGGCCGCCATCCATTTCTTGAAGTGACCACCATTCGTGAAATGGTGAAGATGTTGTATCTGCACAACCAAATCCATTACCGTGATTTGAAGAAAGTGTTGAAGTAGATACGAAAACAGGTAAACACGTAGACAGGTAAACACGGAAACATTTATCTAAAAACTGATTACTGATAACTGCTCACTGATAACTGGAAACTCCCATGAATCTCCCTCCCTTCAAACTCGAACGTTACTTTGCAAAACACGAATTCAATACCGAATTTCTGCTCTGCTCCTCAGACTGTGAAGCCATGTCCATTGCGGATTTGCTCGCGTTTGAAGAAGGCGCGGCGGAGAAACTCCAAAACATCTGGCTCGGCTACACCGAATCACAGGGAAGTCCTGCTTTGCGAAAAGAGATCTGCAATCTTTACACTGCCATTCAGCCTGAGAATATCCTTGTTCATACGGGCGCAGGCGAAGCAATTTATCTCTTCATGCATGCCGTGTTGAAGGAAAATGACCATGTCATTGTGCACACACCTGGCTATCAATCTCTTGCGGAAGTAGCGCGTGGACTCGGCTGTGATGTTAGCCCGTGGCTGGCGCGTGAAGAAAATAACTGGGGGCTTGACCTTGATGAGTTGAGTCGTCTTGTCCGCTCGAATACAAAAGTCATTGTCATCAACACGCCGCACAACCCGACAGGCTATCTCATGTCCCGCGCGGACTTTGACGCTTTAAATAAATTTACACAAGAGAATAACCTGCTTCTCTTCTCCGATGAGGTTTATCGCGAATCCGAATACGACCCTGCGGTGCGCCTGCCCGCCGCGTGTGACTATGGCGAACATGCCGTTTCGCTTGGCGTCACCTCTAAAACTTACGGACTTGCAGGCCTG
The DNA here is from genome assembly GCA_016866215.1 of Chloroflexota bacterium. Lineage (GTDB taxonomy): Bacteria > Chloroflexota > Anaerolineae > Anaerolineales > Villigracilaceae > Villigracilis. Next base: position 12,388 of record VGNE01000023.1, read on the forward strand.
CGAATCGGCTGGGTTGCCACAAAGAATAAGAAGATTTACCAGAATATGGCATCACTCAAGGATTACACAACCATCTGTAACTCCGCGCCCAGCGAATTCCTCGCCGAAGTTGCCATGCGTCACCGCCAAAAACTTGCACAGCGAAATCTTGAAATTATAAAACACAACCTCTCTGTAGTTGACGACCTTTTTACTCGTTACTTCTCACTTTTTTCCTGGTCTCGTCCACAGGCAGGCTCGATGGGATTCCCAAAGTTGCTGAAAGGCGATGCCGAGGACTTCTGTGACGATCTCGTTAGGAAGGCAGGTGTTTTGCTTTTGCCTGGCACAATGTATGACGACACAGAAAATCATTTTCGATTGGGGTTGGGAAGGAAGAATCTTCCGCAGGCCGTGGAGAGGTTGGAAAGTTATTTGTCCAAGTAAGTCGTTATGACCTTATGCTTTGCGCTATAATACTTAACGATGATTGTTGTTTTGTTGCTACAATGGAGAAATAACCATGACAAACGAAGATAAACTTCTCTCTCGAATTGTCGTCAACCCGGCAATTTTTGGCGGCAAACCGATCATTCGCGGAAGGCGGCTTGCCGTTGAACATATTTTGGGAATGCTTGCCGCAGGCGATTCTGCGGATGTCATTTTGCAGGGATACTCCTGGCTTGAAGCGGAGGATATTCAAGCCTGCCTTATTTATGCCAATCGCCTGGTCAGCCATGAACGGATTGAGTTCACCGTTACCGGCGCAATATGAAAGTATTGCTGGACACATGCGTTCCCTGGCACCGCCCGCCAGGGCAGGTGTGGGGCGGCACGAAGAATGACCCTGTATCTGCGGGTCATGACGTGATATGGACTGGGGATTGGGAAAAAGACCCGGGTGATGAAGAAATCCTTGCCTATGCAGAACGCGAGGGCAGGGTTTTAGTCACTCTTGATAAAGACTTTGGCGAGTTGGCAATTGTGTTTGACTTGCCTCATTCAGGCATCATGCGACTCGTCAATTTGCCTGCCAAAGAACAAGGTGCATTTTGCCTTGAAGCGTTGAAGCGATATGGCAAGGTGCTTTCGGATGGTGCGATTGTAACCGTGGAAAGAAATCGGGTACGAATTCGTGAAAGCGGGTAAAACCATCGCAAAAAAGCATCCGAGACCTTGCAAAATCTCGGATGCTTTTTTCTCCATTTCCATTGCCATTCACCTTTTTTCTGTTATTCTTTCAAAATCGGAAACTTGTACTGAGCTTGTCGAAGTATCGTAAATTGCTCAAACTCTCCCGTCCTCTCTACCTCCTGCTCGCCGCGCTGACTTACACACTCGGCGCGAGGGGCCCGGCCTATCTCGGGAAGCCATTTCAACCGATACTCTTTGGTCTCGGACTTGCGGTTGTCCTCCTCGCCCAATTGAACATGGCGTGGCTTGTCGAAATCTTTCGTCCGCACAACGAACCGCTTGTGGAAGGTGAAACTCCCCAGCAAAAAGAGACCCTTCGCAACAATCTGCTGATTATTTTAATCGCCTCGCTTACAACTTACACAATACTGACCTACTTACTATTTACCAATTACCAATTACCACTCACAACTTTCTACTTTCTCATCTTTTCCATCGTTCTCACCTTCGCAAACGCCATTCCTCCTATCCGCCTGGTGGATCGCGGCTTCGGTGAACTAACCCTCGCCGCACACATCGCGTACGTGATTCCGTCCGTCGCGTTTTTACTTCAAACAGGTGAAAATCACCGATTGCTCACCATCCTGCTGTTTCCACTTACGGCTCTGGCTCTTGCATTTTTTCTAATACTCAACTTCACAACATTCACAGCCGACCAAAAATATCATCGCGCCACTCTACTCCGCAGCCTGACCTGGGAACGCGCCGTGCCACTCCATCACAACCTTATTATTTTTGCTTATTTCATCTTCGCAATTTCACCTTTATTTGGCTTCTCCTTCTCGGTTATCTGGCCCGCCTTTCTCACCCTTCCATTTGGCATCCTACAAATCCTCCTCCTCCGTCACATCTCCTTGGGCGGCAAACCAAACTGGCCTTTGCTGACCGTCACCGCTCTCGCCGTCTTCGGATTAACCACTTATTTTTTGACACTCACCTTCTGGCTTCGCTAGACTTTTGATCCTTCGACAAGCTCAGGACAACGCCTTCGACTTATAACCTGGATCCCATGCCCGAATTCTTGACTCTCCTGCCTCCCGATCAAGCCCGTGACGAATTGCTCTCGCATCTCGCTTTGCGCCCGCCGACACCCTTCGATCAAACTCAGGGCAGGATTGACTCTGAATCAATAGAAGTTGTCCACGCCTTAGGCCGCTTCACTGCGGTTGACATATTTGCGCCGCACCCGTTACCTGGTTTCCCCCGCACCACCGTGGATGGTTACGCTGTTCGCGCGAGAGATACTTTCGGCGCGAGTGACTCGCTTCCTGCATATCTGAAATTGATCGGCGAAGTGCCAATGGGCGATACGCCACACTTGGAATTGGACGCAGGTCAATGCGCATTGATCCATACAGGCGGAATGTTACCGGCCGGCGCAGACGCGGTTGTGATGGTTGAGTACACTCAAAGCATTAACCCCGGAGACCACAACGACCACGGAGAAGAACATAAAAAAACCTCTGTGGACTTCGTGGTCTCTGTGGTGGGAAATTCCGAAATTGAAATCTTCAAATCCGTAGCCGATGGTGAGAACATCATCCATATCGGTGAAGACGTTGCACAGAATCAATTGGTCATTCCCAAAGGAACAAAAATCCACCCCGCAGAAATTGGTGGATTAATGGCGCTGGGATTCACATCCATCAGTGTCGCAAAAAAGCCGCGCGTGGGATTGATCTCGACAGGCGACGAAGTCATTGACCCAAGCCAAACGCCGCGCCCGGGGCAAGTCCGCGACATCAACTCGTACACGCTCGGCGCGCTCGTCGAAAAAAGCGGAGGGGAGGCGGTTCGCTATGGGATTTTTAGTGACCAGTTTCAGGTTCTGAAAGAAGCGGCGGCGAAGGCGCTATCCGAATGTGACCTGGTCATCATCACCGCCGGCTCATCCGCATCCACAAGAGATATGACCGCCGACGTCATCCGCACATTGGGCGAGCCTGGCGTGTTGGTTCATGGCATCAACACAAGACCGGGCAAGCCAACGATCCTGGGCGTGTGCAATGGCAAAGCTGTGATCGGCCTGCCGGGCAACCCCGTCAGCGCATTGGTGAATGGATATTTATTCGTTGTACCCGTTATCGAAAAATATTTGGGCGCGCTGGCAAAACCCAAAGCAACTGTGATGGCAAAGCTGACTGTAAACTTGTCATCTCAAGCAGGCCGCGAAGATTGGTGGCCAGTGAAGCTAGTGGTCAGTGATCAGTCGTCAGTGATCAGTTATCTGGCTGAACCGATCTTCGGAAAAAGCAATTTGATTTTCACTCTCGCCTCCGCCGACGGACTATTACGCATCCATCCCGATGCAACAGGTTTAAGCGCTGGGGAGATCGTTGAAGTAATATTGATCTGAAAAGTAAATTCCTCTTCTTTCACCTCTCATGCCATCCTCAACCACTGAACACTGATAACTGATGACTTTCTCAACAACTCTCTCCCAGCCTCACAAACTCATCCTCGATGGCGCAACAGGCACTGAACTCAACCGCCGCGGCGTGGATACCGGCCTGCCGCTCTGGTCAGCCAATGCCTTGATGAATGACCGCGATGCGAGAATCCTTCAACAGATCCATGAAGATTATCTGCGTGCAGGCGCAGACATTATTACCACGAATACATTTCGTACCCATCGCCGCGCGCTTGCTCCCAGGCCAAACGCAGACCGCGCTCTCGAACTCACCCGCCGCGCCGTGGATATTGTCCGCGCTGCGATTGCGAAGATTCCATCGGACAAAGAGCGTTTTGTGGCCGGCTCGATCTCCACACTCGAAGATTGCTACCGCCCAGACCTTGTCCCGCCTGATGACGAACTCCGCGCCGAACACTCCGAGCGCATTCATCACCTTCTTGAATGCGGCGTGGACTTGATTCTCATCGAAACCATCAACACGATCCGTGAAGCAGTTATTATGGAGGAACTTGCCACGATCACAAGCATGCCGGTTGTCGTCAGTTTTGTTTGCGACCGTGAAGGAAAAATACTCTCGGGCGAAACCCTCACCGACGCAGCGAGTCAATTGCTTCCGCTTGGCATCTGCGCCATCGGCGTCAACTGCGGACCAACTCCCAACCTTGCCAAACCTCTTGCTGAGCTTCAAGCAGCATGCGGAAAAGATTTCCCATTAATCGCTTATGGGAACATCGGCTATGCTGATGAAAAAGTCGGCTGGGTCAATACGGATTTAGAAAACCCCAAAGCCTATTGCGAACTCGCATCTTATTGGCCTGCCAAGATTGTCGGGGGATGCTGCGGCACTACGCCTGAACACATTGCTCAGTTAAAGTTGGTTATTAAGTAAACAAGAAAAATTCCTAAATTTTATTTAAACCAAGACCTCCGAGACAAAAAACCTCAGAGGTCTTTTTGTATTATTCACAATTCGCGCAGTATTATTTCGCCGCCGCTTCCTGTCCTCTTAATTTCTCCGTTGCGCGGAAATATTTGAGATAGCGCATCGAGTTCGCATCCTTACCAAGCAAGAGATCCGTCGCGCGGATCGAACTTCCCAATTTGATCGGGTCGGTGATGGAACAGGTAACTCCTGCTTGAATCGCAAGCGCGAGAAATGCGCTGTTCACTGAGTGACGGTCCGGTAACCCAAACGAGACATTGCTTGCGCCGAGGCTCATATTAACCCCATACTCCCTTTTGATCAACTCAATGGATTTGATCGTTACCAGCGCGGCTTTGAAATCATGGCCGACCGTCATCACCAGCGGGTCAATAATGATGTCCTCCACCGGGATGCCTATCTTCGCGGCCCGCTCGATGATCCTGCCTGCCGCGGCGAGACGTAACTCCGCTGTGGGAGGGATTCCTTCATCAGCAATCGTCAGACCAATGACAGCAGCGCCTCTGTCTTTAACAATGGGCAGGACACTAGCCATTTGCTTCTCTTCTCCGTTGACAGAGTTCACCAACGGCTTGCCTGGCGCGGCCTTGAGGCCGGCTTCGAGGATCTGAGGATCATTCGAGTCAATACAAAGCGGTACATCCACTACGGACCTGACTGTTTCCACCACAATTCGCATCATGGCAATCTCATCAATTTGCGGGTGACCGACGTTTACATCCAGCACGTCCGCGCCCCAGGCGACCTGTCTTTGCGCGAGTTGTATGACGTAATCCATGTTGCCATCCACCAGAGCCTGTCCCAGCTTTTTCATACCCGTTGGGTTAATTTTTTCTCCGATGATGACGAATGGTTTGTCAATTCCGATGATGACTTCTTTACTGTTTGATCTTAGTATGGTGTGCATTATGCCCTCCGATGTTTGATTATGTCATTGCGAGACGACGCTCTCCCGTCGAAGCAATCTCCAATGCGTTAGGAGACTGCTTCGCAACAAACGCTCGCAGTGACGTTATGACTTCAAAAATCTCAAAGCCGTCTCCACCAATACCGCCGTGCCAATCGGCAATGCGCGCTCGTCCAGGTCAAACTTGGGATGATGAAGTAGATAATCTTCATGGCCTTTCTTTTGCACGCCGATGGTGTACATTGCACCCGGGGCATGTGCCATGAAAGAGCCAAAATCCTCCGCGCCGAGTGTTTTTTGCATTTCCTGCACGTTTTCCACACCCAACAAATCCTTGCCAACTTCCTCCATTACCTTTGAGACAAATTCATCATTGATCATGGGTGGCGCGCCAAGCTCGATCTTGAGTTCATAGTCGCCGCCCAGTGTTCGAGCAACTTCAAAGGCGCGCCTCATCTCTTCGTGGAGCTGTTTCTGGATTTCGGGCTTTGTGAAGCGCATTGTGCCTGTGATCTTGATGCTGTCCGGGATGACGTTTTCGGTGAAACCGCCGTTCAGCGAACCAATACTGACGACAGCAGGTGCAAATGGATCTAATCTGCGTGAGGTGATCCCATTCAATGCCATGATGACATGAGCAAGCAGAAAGAATGGGTCAACAGTTGTATGCGGATATGCGCCATGTCCGCCCTTGCCTTTGATGACGGCAAACCACGAATCCACGCCGCCTGAGCATGGACCTGCATTGATCGCAATCGTGCCGACAGGTCGCGTCGGATCGACATGCTGGGCAATGATATAGTCCACCTTATCCATCGCGCCTTCTTCAGACATACGTACTGCGCCGCTTTTCCCTTCTTCATCGGCAGACTCTTCAGATGGCTGGAAGAGGAAGCGAATGCGTCCATTCAGTTTTTGCTTTGCAAGGATTTGCGCCGCGCCGAGAGCCATGGCTGTATGGGAGTCGTGTCCGCAGGCGTGCATTTTATTTTCCACAGAAGATTTATACTCGGACTCATTTAACTCCTGTAAGGGCAGCGCATCCATGTCCGCACGAATCGCGACCAGTTTTCCGCCCTCACCGATCTCTGCCACTACGCCTGTTTTGCCGACACCACGTTTGACGCGATATCCCATCTTCTCCAATGCATCCGCCACGATCCCGGCTGTGCGATGGACATCGAATCCAGTTTCAGGATGCATGTGAAAATCACGCCGCCATTCGATCAATTCTTCTGTTATTGCGTGTGCCTGCTTTAGCATGGTTACCTCCAAAATATTATTTGTCGTTACGACCTGTCTGCGTGTATGCACAGGCAGAGGCGCTCTTGTTCTTACCCGAAGCAATCTTCGGTTGAGTTGGGGATTGCTTCGGGCTCACGCCCTCGCAACACTTGCGCCGCACGCCAGTGCAGGTGTGACATTTGCCATAGTTGCCATCTGCCTGTTTTATTCCATGCAAAGGCCAACCTCTGCCCGTCGGGTGAGATATCAAATCGTAATCCATTATCTACATGCGGGACGCGCAGAAGTTGAGCGAGGTTTTGCATGTTAGGCAGGTTGAAAATTCTCGAGCATCGGTAGGTGTTCGGCGCCCGCTTTTTTGGCGAGATCAAGCACGAAGGCGTGGAGTCTGCCCACTTTGGCAGGATCAAGCTCAGGGCGGCGGTAGGATGCGAGAATTTCATCCACACGAATTTTTGCGCGCGTGAACGTATCCATCGAGCCAGATTCTTTCCAGCCGCGCATCGAGTCGCGGTCAATGACCTTGCTGGGCATGTGTTGTTCTTTTTGAAAGAGTTGCATCGTTATCCTTTGTTTGAGGAAGTCGCCGCCTTTAAAGTTGACACCTTCATAAAATTGTGTGGCAAGCGTTTCGGTATGGATCTTCATGCCTTCCACCATGCGCTTTGCCATGGCGACACCCTCCGCATCTATGACAAGTTTTTCGGGACTTTGGCAAACGAGAGAATCCAACATGCCTGAACCAGAGATCATGTTAATCCCGCTCAATGCGCCGATCATCGCACCTACACCGCTTTCGAGACCTGCTTGTGTGTCCAAAAGTTTTGCATCGGTTGCGCCCAAATATGCGTGTGTGGGCAATCCAAGTGATTTTCCAACTTGCGCGTAAGACGAATCGATCATTGCAGTTTCGACTGCGCCGAAGGGTGTGCCGCCTTTACGCATATCAAAGATGGCGGGCGCTCCGCCCCAAACAATCGGTGAACCTGCGTATGCGAGTTGATGAATGGTAATGCCCGATAAACATTCTGCGGCATGTTGTGTGACTGAGCCAAGTAATGTGACAGGAGCCGCCGCGCCCGCGAGCGGCATGGATACGATCTCAGCAGGTACGCCTGCGCGCGCCAAGGATATTAAATTGCCCGCGCCGAAGTTTGACCAAATGAGCGGCGGTGATGGACAAACATCGAAAACCGCGCGCGGTTGTTCGCGTAATTTGTCGCGACCGCCCGCGAAGATGGCGAGCATGTCGAACATGTGATGCACAGTTGCGTTTGTGAACGCGCCCGTGACAATCGGTTTCTTTGAATACAACATGACCAGATACAAACGATACAGGTCATGTAAATCTTTCGGCACGTCATGGCACACAACTGCTGTGGATTGCGCGTCGTATTGCGGCAGGCTTTCGGCAACTTTGATGATGCGGATCAAGTCTGCGGATTCGGCAGTTTTATGTTCCAGTGTGACTGGATCGAGAACGGTGATGCCCGAGGAACCAGGATCGAATTGAACCGCATCGCCTCCATACTGGACCTTGGGATTGCCGTCGTAGTCGAAGAGAAAAAACTCGTGCGGGACAGTTTCCAATGCCTTGCGGACGATTTGCTCGGGAATCCTGACGATCATCGTCTCTTCGTCCACATGTGAGCCAGCTTCCGCAAGCAATTGACGCGCTTCAGCATTCTGGACTTTAATGCCAGGCTTAAGAAGAAGTTCGTAAGCTTCTCCCAGAATACGGGCGATGATCTCATCGCTCAGCAGTGTGAGTTTTGGTTGCATGGGACACCTCTAATGGAATTCGATTCTCTTTGGCGAAAGAGAGTTTGTGGTGACACTTGGTGGTCGAGTAGCCCTGAGCGCACTTTGCGAAGGGCGTGTCGAGACCACCAAGTGATTGGGAATATTTTTGTAATTTGTTGGTCTCGATCCGGGCGAGAAACGTACTCGCCCTACTCGACCAACAGTACATATATTTTTGGTGTTGGCACAAAGTAAGTGACGATCCTCAACGCGAATTTCACGAATGAGCGAATGCCGTGAATTTCTTCTCTTTTCATTCGTAAAATTCGCCAATTCGCGCCATTCGTGTTCCAAGAACGAAGGCCACGCATCGGCATCACTTACAAATAGACCGCTACCATATTTTTTTATTTCTCAACCGACTTGATAATTCTTTCCATTTCCGTACTGATCTTTTCATCCAGCGGATCGGGCTGGTGTTCTTTCAATGTCTTGCGTGCTTTGGCGAGCGCCCAATCACGAGCATCGTCTTTTTTTGTTTCCCATTCAGAGTATGGGCGGCGATCCATGAATTTGGGCATGAACAACTCGCGCATGTGGTTGCGGGTATGTTTCTGAGCAAGGTAGTGACCGCCAGGACCGACCGCCGCAATCGCGTCCAAGGCGAGTGTCTCATCATTGACTTCGATGCCAGCCATCATCTTATGAACGATGGAGAAAATTTCGCAATCCATCAGCATCTCTGCGTAAGACCAGATGCGGCTGCCGTGCAGGAATCCGCACCCAAGCAGCATATCTGACATCACCACGCTTGCCATGAAACTGGATAGCGCGCCTTCGAGTCCTGCCTGCCAGTTTGGTTCTTTCGCGCCTGTGGCAAACGCGCCCATTGATAGCGGAATATTGTAAAAATCTGCGAGGATATTGGTCGCCGCACCGAAGAGAAAGTCCTCGGGTCCGCCGCCTGTGTATGCGCCTGTGCGGAGGTCAGATGCGGTTTGCGCTGCTGCATAAAAAGCAGGCGCTCCAGGATATGCGAGTTGTAAAAGAGCAGTTCCTGCGATCACTTCCGCATTGCCGACCGCGAGGTTGCCAGCCATGGTTGTGGGTCCGGTTGTGGCACAAGCAGCCATCGTCATAAATCCGGTTGGGATTCCAACTTCTGCGGCGAGGAGTGCGGCGTCCAAACTTCCGCCATCATGACCCAGCGGAGGGGCAGTGCATTGCATCAGTGAAAGCACAGGCCGCTCGCGGAGTTTATCCTTGCCGCCAACGATCAGCGCCGCCATTTCGATTGCGGCTTTGGCTTCATCCACGTTGTAAATGGACTCGGACTGCACGTGCTTGGTCGAGTTCTCCCATACGGCTTTAATTTCATGCAGTCCGCGCGCTTCAGCAGGTGTATCCTGCGCTGAGACGGGAACCCAATGAAACGCAACCTCTTCAGTTGCATCTGCAATTCGGACAATATCGCGCACATCCTGCAAACATGATGTACGTTTTTCGCCTGTGTTGATATCAATCACTTCCACGCCGCAACCGTCAGTCCCAAGGTGGACGTGGTTTCCATCGAGCTGTAAATCCTGCTGTGGATCGCGCGCTGCGAGTTTATACACGGGTGGAGCTTTCTTGAGCGCATCTTCGATGATGTGCGGTTTGACGCGCACAATCTTCTTCTCGTGATTCACGTCCGCGCCGTTGGCTTCCCAAATCTCCAACGCGCGTTTGGATGGAAATCTCACGCCGACCTTTTCGATGATCTGCAAAGTCGCTTCGTGAATTTTCTTTACATCGTCCTGCGTCAGCACTTCCAATTTCAGTTTCGGATTGCTGATGGTCTTAATATTTTTAGAAGACATACGCCCTCCCGAGGCATGATATCTCTCTGCTCTCTCTGGGGTTGGTGGTACAGAAACAAGTAAACAGGTAAACAAGTAGACACGTAAGTGGCGGAAAGCGCCTTTTACGTATCACGCAACACGCATCACGAATCTGCCTTGCCGACCAATTCCTTTGCGATTCTAACAGCGCCAATCGCATCTTCTGAATATCCATCGGCTTTGATCTTCGTGACCCAGTCGCGTGTGATCGGCGCGCCGCCAACCATTACTTTGATGCGCGGGCGCAAGCCTTCCTTGTCCAACTCTTCGATCACTTCGCGCTGGCGTACCATGGTGGTGGTCAACAATGCGCTCATGCCGATGATGTCCGCATTGATCTCAAGCGCCTTGCCGATGATCTTGTCTGCAGGTTGATCCACGCCGAGGTCAACAACTTCAAAGCCAGATGCGCTCAACATTGTGCCGACGAGAGTCTTGCCGATTTCGTGAATGTCACCTTCAACAGTTGCGAGAACCACACGTCCCAACATCTCGCGGGCTTCGCCGAGTTTGAGCAATTCAGGCTCCAACACGGCAATTGCGGCTTTCATCGCCTCGCCCGCCATCACCAGTTCAGGCAGGAACGCTTCGCCCAAGCCAAACTGGTCACCAATATAATTGACTCCGACCACGAATCCTTTTGTGATCGTCTCCAATGGGTGCATGTTTAATTCGATGGACTTCTTCGCAAGTTCGACGGAGATATCCGAGTCCCCGTCAATAATGCTTTGCGCCATCTGCTTATATAATTCTTCCGACATACTGCCTCCTGGTTTATTTCGATTTTTTTATCAAGTGTGTTACTTGCATTTCTTTTTCTCTTAACATTTTCGCTGGAATATTGAGATATTCCTCCAGCCACTTACCAGAATCCATCACATGTTCGATGGACGCCTGTACAGCGTTGTCTGCATCTCCTTTTGAAAGCGCATCCAAAATTGCGGTGTGTTCATCGTGGGTTTGAGCTACGCTGCCGGTCAGCAATTCAGGTTTGCGGAACAATGCTTCATATAATAACCAATCAGGAAAGGCGTTTGCAACAACGGCATATAACTTGATCAGTAGATCATTTCCACAAGCTTCGGCAATGGCAGTATGGAATTCACGGCTTAATTGGCGCTCGAGCGGCATTTCGCTCAGCTTGACATGCCTGTTCATTTCATCCATAATTTTTTTTAGTTCTGAAACCTTCTTAGGTGTAATGTTCAACGCCGCTTCTCTGGCAATGACTGCCTCGAGTATCAATCTCAAACCGTACGCTTCGACAATGTCCTTTGTAGACATTTCGCGCACACGCACACCGCGATACGGAACACGCTCTGCAAGGCCGGTGGATACAAGCAGATCAAGCGCTTCTCGCACCGGGGTCATGCTTACGCCCATCTGGCTGGCAATGTCCTCCTGGCGCAGCCAATCACCAGGCCCGTATTTGCCCGCGATGATGTGACGATGAAGCGCATCGTAAATTTCTTCTTTAAGAGGTTTGTGGGTGAGTTCTTTTTCCAGTATTGACGCCATGATTATATATTATATATAATCATCAAGGATTTCGGAAGTGTAGTGTGTCACGAAAAATGTCATCGGTTATACTCGGCGTCTTGGAGCATTCATGTCTGAAATTGATCTCACCCCTCTAAAACTTGCAATTGAATCCTATATCCCTTTGGGACGCTCGGGGCTTTTGCCTGCCCTGCATGCGGCTCAAAAAATTTATGGCTGGCTTCCTCAGGAAGTCGCCAGCGAAGTTGCAAAATCCTTGCGCGTGCCTCTGGCAGATGTGCATGGCGTCATCGAATTTTATTCACTCTATTACAACGAGCAGGTTGGCGAAAAAATCATTCGAGTTTGCACTGACCAGGCTTGCACGCTTAAAGGTGGGGATCGACTCCTCGATCATCTGTGTAAGTATTATGATGTGGAGCCGGGTCAGACGACCGAGGACCTGTCTCTAACCATTGAGCGGAGTCCATGCCTTGGGCTTTGTGAGCTGGCCCCAGCCGCTCTCGTGGACGATGATGCCGAGACAAGCATCTCTCCCGACTTTCATTCTTATGACCTGGGCATTCCGCAATCACTTGTTTACGGCTCGATCCGTGAGTTAACTTCCAATTGCGGCGAGAGCACAACGACACTTGCGAAATATGGCGAGTACTCTGCGTATCAAAAAGCATTAAAGGTAAAACCAGAGGATGTGATTGCCGAAATAAAAGCCAGCGGACTTGTCGGTCGCGGCGGCGCAGCTTTCCCAACAGGTATCAAATGGGAAGGCGCGGCAAAAGCTCAAGCTGACCAAAAATATGTTGTGTGCAATGCAGATGAATCTGAACCCGGCACATTCAAAGATAGAATTTTATTACTGGACGATCCGCATCGCACGATTGAAGGAATGTGCATTGCCGCGTATGCAATCGGCGCGAGCAAAGGATATATTTATATTCGCGGTGAATATCCATACATTGTTCCTGTTTTGGAGAATGCACTCATTGAGGCACGTGAGGCAGGTTATCTCGGTGAAAAATTTGATATTGAAATTCGCGTCGGCGCTGGTGCCTATATTTGTGGCGAGGAGACCGCGCTGTTCGAATCGATCGAAGGGAAGCGCGGTTTCCCGCGTGTGAAGCCGCCCTTCCCAACGACGAACGGCTTGTTTGATAAGCCGACTGTCATCAATAATGTGGAAACACTTTGCAATGTGCCGTTGATCATTTCCAAAGGCTCTGCGGAATATCGCAAGATTGGCACGGAGAAATCTCCAGGATCCAAGTTGTTCTGCGTTTCCGGGGATGTTGTAAAGCCAGGTTTGTATGAAATTCCATTTGGCGTAACCTTGCGAGCACTGCTAAAAATGGCAGGCGGTCCTTCGACTTCGCTCAGGACGGACAAGAAATCCCTCAAGGCGGTTTTGTTCGGTGGCGCAGCGGGCGCGTTTGCGACATCCGCTCATTTGGATGTGAAGTTGACATTTGAAGACCTTCGCGCGGCTGGTTTACCTTTAGGTTCCGGTGTGGTAATGGTCTTCGACGAAACACGCAACATCCTCGATGTTTTGAAGCGGCTTGGTAAATTCTTCGCGCATGAATCCTGCGGCAAATGCTATCCATGTCAAATGGGTACACAACGCCAAATGGAAATTCTTGACCGCGTCGCGGCAGGCAATGTTGTCGAAGGTGACTTCGTCTGCCTGCAGGATGTCGGCTGGACGATGACGGATGCGAGTCTGTGCGGCTTGGGTCAAACTGCGGCAAGCGCGGTACTGTCCGCGATGAAGTTGTGGCCGGAATTATTCAAGGATGAAGGATGGGGGATGAAGGATGAAGAGAAATCAGAAAAGGTGTCTAAAGTATCAATGGTTTCAAAGGTGAAGCCGAAAACGGTTAAGAAAGTTGTGAAAGCAACAACGAAGAAAAGCAAGAAAACAACGACTAAGAAAAAGTAAGATTGACCTTTGACCTTCGACTTTTGACAAACTATAAGGTGAATTCATGGCAATCACATTCTTAATGGATGGAAAAGAAGTAACCGCAGAAGAAAATAAAACTCTGCTTGACATTGCGCGTGAGAACGGGGTTGACATTCCCACTATCTGCTTCCACGAAGCGACCACGGCCAATGCTCTTTGCCGAATCTGCGTCGTCGAGGTGGAGGGGCAGAGAGTGCTCCAGCCAGCTTGTATCGTCAAGGCAGGGGCAGGCATGAAGGTCCAGACGCGAAGCGAGAAAGTCATCCGCGCGCGAAGAACGATTTTAGAGATGCTGGATTCCACGATGGATTTATCAGAAACGCCAGAAATCCAGAACATGATGAAAGATTACAATGCTGACCCGAATCGATTCCCCGATGCCGAACGCCGCGAGTCGGATGTCAAGGACGATAATCCGATGTACGTGCGTGATTACTCGAAATGCCTGTTGTGCTGGCGCTGTGTGCAGGTTTGCGCCGAGGATGCCCAATATACATTCGCGATCAACTTCGATGGCCGCGGATTTGAAACCCAGATCGGCACGTTCTTTGGTAAATCCATTCCTGAGACTTCGTGTGTTTTATGCGGACAATGTGTTGCGGTTTGTCCCACGGGCGCATTGAAGCCGAAGCGCGAATTTTTACTGGAGCAGGGCATGAGTCCGCAGGAAATTTCTGTGTTGAATACGGGTAGAAAACAAAAGTCAAAAGTCAAAGGTCGTGATGACTTTCGACCCTTGACCGGTTTGGAGGAACGATGATTAAAGCAGATCGCGTTGTCACATCCACCTGCCCCTACTGCGGCGTGGGTTGTAATTTGCAGCTTCACGTCAAGGACGATTACATATTCAAGGTCACTTCACCTTTTGATTCGCCCGTCAATCACGGTAATTTATGCGTGAAGGGACGCTTTGGTTATGACTATGTGTATCATCCAAGGCGTGTAACGACCCCGTTGGTGCGGCGATATTTACTGGAAGGCAAACCCAAGCCCGAAGGACGCGAACAAGTATTTGCAGTCAGTACTGACGGGAAACCAATCTCTAATTCTCTAATCTCTAATCTCTGGGACTGGCTCGAAACCGATTGGAACACCGCCCTCAACATCGTCGCAGATAATCTTATCCGCATCTACAAACGCGACGGCTCAGACGCGATGGCGGCCTATGCCTGTGCCAAAGCCACCAATGAAGATAATTATCTTTTGCAGAAAATGTATCGGGCGATCTTCCGCACAAATAACGTGGATCACTGCACGCGCCTGTGTCACGCGGGTTCTGTAGTTGCGCTTCAACAAGCAACCGGTTCTTCTGCGATGAGCAATACCGCTTCGCAGGTCATTCAAAATGATGTCTTTATTGTTACAGGTTCGAACACGGGTGAGAATCATCCGATCATTGCATTGCAAATGAAAGATGCTGTAAGGCAATATGGCGCGAAGATGATCGTCATTGACCCCCGCCGCATTGACCTGGTTGATTTTGCCGAGATGTGGCTTCCCCTAAAGCCCGGAACAAATGTGTCGGTCTTCTCTGCGATGGCGCACGTGATCGTAAAAGAAGGTCTGGTCAATCACGATTTCATTGAAAAGCGCACCGAAGGCTTCAACGACTTCATCGAATCGCTGGATAAATTCACACCTGAATATGCCGAGGAAATTTCAGGCGTGCCCGCCGAAGATATTCGCAAGGCGGCGCGCATGTATGCCAATGCGAAGAAAGCCGCGATCTATTGGGGCATGGGCATCTCGCAGCTTTCACATGGAACTGCCAGCGCACTTGCGCTCATCAACCTTGCCTTTCTCACCGGTCACATCGGGCGCGAAGGCACAGGGCTGAATCCTTTGCGCGGACAAAACAATGTGCAGGGCGCGAGCGACATGGGTTGTATGCCGTTTCATTATCCCGGCTACATGCGCGTGGACAATGATGATAACGCCGCCAAATGGGAAAAGACCTGGAACATCGAACCGGGCGGACTCTCTCGTAAACTTGGTTTGACCACAACTGAAATTCTCAGTCATGCCCGCGAAGGCGGAATCCGCGCGCTGTATATCATGGGCGAGAACCCGATGATGTCCGAGCCGAATCTGAATGAAACGCGCAAGCATATGCAGCAACTTGAATTTCTTGTCGCGCAGGATATTTTCATGAATGAGAGCGGAGCCTTTGCGGATGTATTTCTGCCCGCGACTCCCTTCGCCGAAAAAGATGGGACATTCTCCAATACAGACCGCCGCGTGCAGCGTGTACGAGCGGCTCATGCTCCGCGCGGACAATCTCGTGTGGATTGGCAGATCATCTGCGACTTGGCCCTGCGCCTCGAATCCAAGCTCGGGGCTGATTCAGCGAAATGGGATTATTCCAACCCCGAAGAGATCCTGCGCGAGATGGGCAACGTGAATTCAGATTATGCAGGCATCACTTATGATCGCATTGATAAAGTTGGTCTCATCTATCCCGTGCCTGACATGACTCACCCCGGCACACCGACTCTCTTCAAAGAATCCTTCCCACGCGGACGCGGAAAATTCCACGCGTTGGATTACGTCCCTGTGATGGAAGAGCCCAGCGATGAATACCCATTTATCTTAACCACAGGGCGCGTGCTTGAACATTGGCACGGCGGCACGATGACTCGCAACTCAGCGCTCAACGAAGCCTACCCCGAAGCGCGCGTGGAGATGCATCCTGCCGATGCTGAGATTCATGGCATTCGAAACGGCGACCCGGTCAAGGTCCAGAGCAGACGTGGCGAAGTCATTCTGCGCGTAACGGTCACGGAGAAGACATCCGTTGGCGTGGTCTTTATCCCCTTCCACTTTGCCGAAGCCGCCGCGAATTTGCTGACGAATGATGCGCTCGACCCGCAGGCAAAGATCCCCGAGTTCAAAGCCTGCGCGGTGCAGGTCTTCCCTGCAAGGGAAGATGAGTTGCTGAATCCAGATGCGGTTTTGAATAGAGGCAGATATTAGAATGAGTAGGTCGGGCTGAAATCCGACCCGCATTCATATCATGGCAAAAACTTATTTTGTTCCTCTCAATGAAATTCGCCTTGAACATATTGTTATCAACTCGCGATTTATTGCTACACTCGTGCCGGCCTTTTCCATAGACGAAGCGCGCGCGTTCATTAAACGGATCAAGCATGAATTCGCAGACGCGTCGCATAATGTGCCTGCATATATCATCGGCGGCGGGAATACAATGACCGAATATTTTTCGGATGACGGTGAACCTTCCGGGACTTCGGGCAAGCCTGCATTAGCCGTGTTGCGCGGAAGTGGACTTGGAGATGCAGCGCTTGTGATCACGCGCTATTTCGGCGGGACTTTGCTTGGCACAGGCGGTTTGGTGAAGGCTTACACTGAATCCGCGCAGTTGGTGGTCAATGCTGTCGGGCGCGGGCGGAGGGTCCCAGTGCACGTGGTCAGACTTGCGATTCCGTATAACTTGCTGGAACGTGTGCGTTTGCTGTTGGTGCGTCAGCATGGGGAAATCCTCGGCGAAGATTTTGGGGTGGAGATAACGATGACCATGCAACTCCCTGTGGAAATATTCAATGTATTCCAAAACGATTTACGCGAATTATCCGCTGGCAGATTACAGGCGGAAATTATTGAAACCAGAGAAACGATCGTGTCAATGTAGGGTTTCGGTGCTTAAATTGTCGGAACGGACGGCGCGGTATTCACTTTAAGAGTGAACACCACGTTTTGTTTTAGTTTTCCAACATCATACTGGCTTCCTCGTTGAGCCAGCGGCGGCCATCACGGGCGAGCAGATCGTAGCCTTCGGGTGGACCCCAACTGTCTGGCTTGTAAACAGCCAACGGCGGAGTCTGATACGTTTCCCACGTCTGCAGGATGGGGTCAATCAACGACCAGGCTGTTTCCACTTCATCTCCGCGGGTGAATAACGAAGCGTCACCTTGTATTGCATCGAGCAAAAGTCTTTCATAGGATTCAGGAATGGCGGTTTTGCCAAATGCGTCAGAATATTTGAATTCCATGTCTACGGAGCGGGTTTCTGCAACCGTATCCGGCGCCTTGGCTTCAAAACGGATGTGCAAACCCTCATCGGGCTGAAGGTAAAGCACGAGCAAATTCGGCTTCATGGTTTGCATCGGGAACATGGCCAGCGGCGGCTCTTTGAATTGGATGATGATCTGCGATTGCTTTTCGGCGAGATGCTTGCCTGAACGTAAATAGAATGGCACGCCCTTCCAACGCCAGTTATTGATGAAAAAACGGAGCGCCGCATACGTCGGCGTGTTGGAATTGGGGTTGACTTGTTCTTCGTTGCGATAGCCTTTGTATTGTGCGCGCACCGTACTCGCCGCGACCTGCTCGGGCGTCATCGGCTGGATCGCGCTGAGGACTTTTACTTTTTCATTGCGCAAGTCACTTGCGTTAAATGAGGCCGGCGGTTCCATCGCCACGAGCGTAAGCAATTGCAAGAGATGATTTTGGAACATATCGCGCAGTACTCCGACGCTGTCATAGAAACCTGCGCGATGTTCCAGCCCGACTTTTTCAGCTACTGTGATCTGTACGTGGTCTATATAGGTGCGATTCCAGATCGGCTCAAAGATGGTGTTGGCGAAGCGTGTGAACAAAATGTTCTGTACGGTTTCCTTGCCGAGATAATGGTCAATGCGATAGATCTGGTTTTCACTGAGCGCCTTATGGACCTGCTTGTTCAACGTGACTGCAGAAACCAGATCTGTGCCGAAAGGCTTTTCAAGGATCACCCGCCGCCACGCGTCATTTTCGTGCAATTGACCGGATGCATTGAGGTTGGTAATAATGTTTGGAAAGAGTGTCGGCGGAAGTGCCATGTAAAACAGGCGGTTGGCGTCGCCATTTTCCAATTTTGTCAGATGCTCCGCGAGTTTCTTGAAATCATTTGCCTGTGTATATTTACCAGCGAGGTAATGCAGGTTGGGTGCAAAGATATTCCATTCTTCGTCAGTGAAGGTAAAGCCTGCGTGTTCCTTTACGCCTTTATGTAAATGTTCGCGGAACTGTTCATCGGTAAACGCAGTTCCGCCGAAGCCAACGATCTGGAATTTCTTCGGTGTGCGCCGCTTGCGAAATAAATTAAACAGCGAAGGGATCAACTTGCGCTGGGTGAGGTCGCCTGATGCGCCGAAGATGATGATCGTAGTGGGAAGTCCATTATAAAGTGGAGTGTTCATAATAAATTGACCGTGGACGATGGATGATGGAAGGTTTTCCATGGTCAATTATCCACCGTCTATCGTCTTGTTTTATTCGGCTTTCTTGATGGCATGTCCGCCGAATTGATTTCGCAAGGCGGCCAACATGCGCGCGGGATAATTCACTTCATCGCGGCTGGCGAAGCGCATTTGAAGCGCGAGAGTGATGACGGGTGCGGGTACATCCAGATCAATAGATTCAAAGACCGTCCAGCGGCCTTCGCCAGAATCTGCGACCCAGGGCTTGATGTCTGTCAATTCGCTGTCTTCATCCAATGCATTCGCGGCCAGATCCAAAAGCCACGAGCGGACAACGCTTCCGTGCTGCCAGATATGCGACACCTGTGCGAGGTCGAGTCCAAATTCTTTTTTGGCTTTCAGGATGCCAAAGCCTTCAGCAAAAGCCTGCATCATTCCATATTCGATTCCATTATGAACCATCTTCACATAATGACCCGCGCCATGCGGGCCGACCCGTCCCCAGCCCAAATCTTTTGCGGGAGCGAGGGTTTCAAAAATGGGGCGCAGTTTTTCGGTCACTTCAACCTTGCCGCCGATCATCAGGCTATAGCCTTCGGCCAGCCCCCAAATACCGCCGCTGGTTCCGCAATCCACAAAATCTATGCCTTTGGCTTCGAGCAGGGCTGCATGGCGGAGGGTATCTTTATAATTCGAGTTGCCGCCGTCAATGATGATGTCGCCTTTGTTTACCAATGAAGCGGCTTTTTCAATGGTCTCTGTGGTGGTTTTGCCAGAAGGAACCATCACCCAAACAATCTTTGGAGATGAGGTGAGTTTCCCAACAGCTTCTTCCAAAGAATACGCGCCTTCAGCGCCGTTATGGATGGCGGATTCAACTGTCTCTTTGGTGCGCGCATAACCAACCACGCGATGGCCGCCGCGCACCAGACGGGTGGCCATGTTTAATCCCATTTTTCCCAAACCGATCATTGCCAGTTCCATATTATTAAACTCCTTTTGCGGATTTATCCGTAGATTTCGCAGATGACACAGATTTGAATTTTTATCGGCGAAATCTGCTCAATCTGCGGATAGGTTGTTCTACAAAAGACTCCCTGCCGCTTCATCGATCATCCAAACCAGATTTCCATTCACGGGCTGGATTCTCTGCGCGGGATACACAGCGGGTTTATATTCGCCTTTCAAAACCTTGTGTAACGTCTCTGCCTTGCTGTTGCCTGTCACCAGAAACCAGATTTCACGCGCCTGGTTGAATACCATCGGCGTCAGGGTGACGCGGTTGGCAGGTCGGTCCTGATAATTAGCCGTCACCGCAAGTGTGGGTGAATCCACGTCAACGGGTGAGCCGGGGAAGAGGGATGCGGTGTGTCCATCTTCGCCCATGCCGAGAAGTACAAGGTCAAAACGCGGCCAATCGAGCGGCGCTTCGGCGAAAACTTTCAAAGTGGCGGCGTAGTCTGTTGCGGCCCGTGCAGGCTCGAAGCGCTGCCCTGAGCCTGTCGAAGGGTCCGATTTGATGCGATGGATATTGGTCGCGCCAATGTTATCGAACCAAACTTTTTTCGCTTGTCCGAAATTGTTACCCGGGTCATCTACCGGCACACAACGCTCGTCGCCCCAGAAAAAATGGACGCGGGTCCAATCCAAATTTTCCTTTGCAAGTTTTTCATATAATTTCAGCGGAGTGAACCCGCCTGATAGCACGGTCAGAAATCGTCCGCGTGCTTTTATAGTTTCGTTTGCAATTTCAATAAAGGATCGTTTTGCAGAGTTACTTAACTCCTCAATATTCATAAATGTTTGAACTGATGGATTTGGTTTCATAATTTGCGATTGTAACCCATGTGGACTAAAATTCGATCATGCTGATTGACCTGAAAAAATTACACTCGCACCGCTTACGGAGCTTTCACCTGCCTCCCGCAAAAAGGCTTTCATCTCCGAACCAGGCCTTGACTTTCATCAACAAACGTGGTTTCGTTTATTTTTGGCCGATCAAAGGTATAGACCTGCCTTCGTTGTGGACGGCGGTTGCTGGCGAAAGACCTGTTGCTGATAAACATGACGACCCGGGCCATATCACATGGGGGTGGAAGGATGGTGCGTTGGATAAAAAGGTCTGGTATTACGGCAAAATATTGCGCGGTAAGGCGACCTTAATCTCTTTGGACGTCGCGCCTTATTTTTATGCGCTCTCCGAAAATTATGGCTCACCTGAAGAGGATTATTTGATCGCCTATCAAGAAGGGCGGTTAACGCAAGCCTCGAAACAGGTCTACGAAACTTTGCTTGAGCATGGCGCCTTGAACACCCTGGATTTACGCAAGCTGTCAAAATTATCCAATGCCAAAGATTCTGTTTTCAATAAAGCGCTGGAACAATTACAAAAAGACTTCAAAATTTTACCCGTCGGCGTTGCTCCGGCCGGCGCATGGAAATATTCACATATTTATGAAATTGTCACGCGCCATTATCCGAATCTTCCCGAACAGGCGCGTGTGATTAAAGAATCGCAGGCGTGCGCGAAACTGGTCGGGTTGTATTTTGATATGGTCGGCGCGGCGCAGTTGCGGGATGTGAATAAATTATTTGACTGGGGGAATGAAGAGACGAAGAAAGTAGTGGGCAGATTGTTGGAAAGTGGGAAATTGTCAGTAACCCAACACCCTAAGTATGATGGGGAGTGGATCGCTTTGGCAGGATTATGATTCGTTTTATTTTATGTGCAAGTTTACTTTTTCCTCCTGAGTGGACTCTCCTTCAGTATCCTCTCACGGATCGTATTACTTGAAACTTTGAGCATCTTTTTCCCCCTTCATTAGGAGATATGAAACCTTTTTGAATCGGCCTGCGTATATCCCCATAGGCTTACCAGTTCACAAAAAATGTTATACACTAATGCTGAAACCAACAACTTAGGAGAATGTAAGTATGAACAAACATGGTCGTTCCCAACTTGCGCTTGGCGTCATCCTCATTTTGCTCGGCGCGTGGTTCCTGCTGGATAAATCCGTGCCAGCCTTTCATGCCTTCTTTGACAAATATGCCGAATGGCCGTTCAACCTGTTTTTGATCGGCGCTGCGATCTTTCTCCTGGCGCTGGTGCTTGGCCAGCCGGGACTCGCCGTCCCCGCTGCAATTGTCGCGGGGCTTGGCGGCATTTTCTACTATCAGGAAGCCGCCAACGACTACAGTTCATGGTCCTATATGTGGGCGCTTATCCCAGGTTTTGTGGGAGTAGGGAGTGTCCTTGCCGGCTTGCTGGGCGAAAACACCGCGCACAATATCAAACGCGGACTTAACCTGATGGTCATCAGCGCCGTATTATTCCTGGTCTTCTCATCCTTCCTCGGTGGATGGGCATTGCTCGGGAATTTCGGCCCGGCCATCCTCTTGATTTTACTTGGCGTATGGGTGCTTGGAAGCGGGCTGTATCGCTCTTTCCGCAAACAAGGAGAATAACATGCGGCGCCATCAATTGGTCTGGGGCATTGCTCTGATCCTGTTTGGCGGGTTGATGCTTGCCAACGCCATGGGGTTTAGACTGCCGAATGGTATGTCGCTCATGGAGCTATTTTGGCCCTTCATTCTTATCCTTGGGGGTATTTGGGTGCTTGCCAGTGTTTTCTTCCGCGGCCATATTGAATTGCAAAACGCGTCTGTTGAACTTCAAGGCGCAAGTTCCGCAAATCTCAAGATCAATCATGGTGCGGGTGAGTTGAAAATTCACAGCGGCGCGAATGTCAATGAATTGGCGCATGGCTCCTTTTCAGGGGGGTTGGATTACAAAGCCAACCGAAACGGAGACAGGCTCGAGGTCCGCATGAGACCCGCAAGAGATGTCATGGATTTTCCATTTTTTGGTCCTCGTCATCAACTTGATTGGGATATCGCGCTAAATGCTGAAATTCCGATTACGCTAATCATGAACCTTTGGGCGAATAAATCCGTGATTGATCTGCGTGATATGGAAATTACAGAATTGAAATTGGAAACGGGCGCAAGCGACACTCATTTGACCTTACCCTCGCGCGGCCGCTTCCGTGCGGACCTCGACCTTGGTGCGGCATCGTTGGAAGTCATTGTCCCCGAGGGTCTCTCTGCCCGAATCCGCGCCTCGCTTGGCGCGGCGAACATGCATATTGACAAGTCTCGATTTCCGGGGCAAGGAAGTTTCTATCAATCACCTGATTATGAAACCGCCGCCAATGCCGTAGATATGACCATTGACGCAGGCGCGGCTTCCATCAAAGTAAGGTAGGTTGGGTTTCCAATCCGACAACATGAAAGGAGTTTATATGAAACGATTTGATCCGCGAATTGTATTTGGATTATTACTTTTGGTCGGCGGCGGGCTTGCGCTGGCGCAGGCCATGGGCTATCTCAAAAACGCCTCGGATATTTTTTGGGGTGGTTTATTTCTCGCAGTTGGGTTGGTGTTTCTCACATTGCTTTTCGGCGGGCATTGGTGGAGCGCGTTCCCGGGTTTCACACTTGTTGGGCTTGGCGCATTGATCCTGCTCCCCAACTCACTTGACGAGTTTGGCGGTGCGATCTTCCTTGGCGGTATTGCGCTTTCGTTTTGGTATGTGTACTTCACCAGTCGTATTGAACGTTGGTGGGCCTTAATTCCAGCCGGCGTGCTGACTGCACTTGCGCTGGTGGTGGTCGCATCTTCAAAATTCGAAGAATATTCCGGAGCAGTTTTCCTGGGTGGGATTGGGCTTGCTTTTTTTGGGGTATACCTCACGAACACGTCAGAGCGCTGGTGGGCGTTGATCCCCGGCGGAGTCTTATCCACGCTTGCAGGCGTAACGATCGCCGCAGAAAAGTTTGGTGATTTTCAAACAGCTGGCTTTTTCTTTTTCGGGCTGGCGCTTACTTTTTTGCTCGTTGCAGTGTTAGCCAGGATGAGCTGGGCATACTGGCCTGCTGCTGTGTTGAGCGTAATGGGTATATTAGGAATCGCAGCGCTTTTGGATTTTGCCAATTATATTTGGGCATTCTTTTTAATCGCGGCTGGCGGGTTTGTTCTTTTTAGATACTTCACCAGAAAATAATCAGTACTACCATGTAATTGGCGTTCTATAGCGCCACGCAAAGCGTTGCGATAAAGAGCGCAACCTGCGCATGGCTCTCTCGTGATCTACTGATAATGCACATATCCATTTGAGAATCAACCTCCCCGCACATATGCGGAGAGGTTGATTTTATTGCCTGTCCTCACTGGTAATTATTTTGCTTCAACCACTTCTACATCCGGAAAGAATTGATGCACGGTGCCTGCCACCCAGCCATGCAAGGTGGATGGCAGGAGCGGGCAATTCAGACACGCGCCTCCCAATTTCACCTCGAGGATATGTCCATCAAATGAAATGTATTCCACAGTGCCGCCATGATATTGTTCGATATAGGCGCTCAGGTTTTCGATCAAATGCCGCAGTGGATCATTGGCAGGCGTTGACTCAGTTGTTGCCATGTTTTTTTCTCCTGTCGTTTCCTTGTGGCTGGAGTTTAATAACGACTGGATCTGCATGGACGCATTTCCCCAGCGCGGGGAAACGATTCGCGCAAGCCGATCCATGAAGATCCTGCCGGTTTCTGGGTGTTCCTCGACCATTTTCCGTAATTGATTTCCGCGAATTCGAATTGCCTCGATCTCCGACTCGCTGATGATGCTTGAAGTGTACATTGGATTTCCAACCACTGCCGACCAGCCAAATACATCCCCTGCGCGCAAACGGGCCAAGATGATCGCGGGTCCGTCATAGGGTTTGTATTGGATCACTGCCTCCCCTTTAAGAAGCAGGTAGAGGTATTGTGCAAAATCGCCCTTTTCAAAGATGACCGTTCCAGTTTCACAGGCAAAGGACTCAAAAAGAGGTTTGAGCAATGCTATTTGAGCAGTCTCCAAACCTTGAAAGAGCGGGAGTCGAGGTAATGCATCCAACATTTGAATAAATGTTACTCAAAGTCTGGACAAGTTGCCAGTATCTTATATCCTAATGTGAATGACATTTATCCTTATTGAAATTCCATCAATTTTATTAGGTTATACTTTGTGAAATAAGGAATTTTTAGCAAAGACAATATTTCAATGACGGAAATAATATGACCAAAAATCCACAGCCTGCTCCTCGGCGTTTTATTGCCAGGTTGTTGATCGGAACCGGACTCATTTCAGTCGGAACGATATTCTTCCTCCTGTTGAATGATCCAGCCCCCGCTTCAAAACAGGATTTTTCAGCTGTTCCGGCAAAAGTTGATTTTTCCGCCCCCGAGCTGACTCTCGAAGACCTTTCCGGAAACCCTGTAACTTTGAGAGATTATCGAGGGAGCGTTGTGTTGATTAACCTCTGGGCGACCTGGTGTCCCCCCTGCGGGGAAGAGATGCCCACTTTACAGGCTTTTTATGAAAAATATAAATCACATGGTTTTGTATTGATTGCCATCAATCAGGAGGAACCTCTCGAAACCGTGGCCCCTTTTGTCGAGGAGTTCGGTCTCACATTTCCTGTTTGGCTTGATATGGATTATCAAGCTCAGCGGGAATTCAATACAATCGGGTTACCCAGTTCGTATGTAATTGATCGTAACGGAAAAGTTAGACTGATATGGATGGGTGGAATATCTGCAAAGAATCTTGAAAAATTTGTACCGGATATCATTTTGGAGTAACATACAGTGACTCCACTGCAAAAACCTTTTTTACCGCGAAGACCGCAAAGAACACGAAGAAGTTCTTAAGATTTTAAAGAATCAAGCGGAGAATCTTTAAGAAAATCTTCGCGATTTTATTTTTTTTTCGCGACCTTCGCTTCTTCGCGGTAAAGAGTCCTTTTTGCAGTAGACTCATACAGTGTTACTCTTGAAAATCTATCACAACCGCGAAGATTTTTCGCGCGTAAGAGACGTTCTCCCCTGGCACTGCCCGCCAGGGCAGGTGTAACGTCGGCGGGGTTAGAGAACCCCTGTTACGCGATTGGTTCCTTTTTGGTTGCGGCTGGAAGCCGCGCTATGGGAAACTGCCGCTAATGGATGTGTCGGCATCTCCGCATTCGCAGGCTGTGACAACTGCACTGCCTTTTTGGAGAGTGCCCAAATATGCACGGCTTCCGTTGCGTGCGACCCATCCGTTCAGTGTGAATGGAATGGCGCTATCGGCGGGGATCCATTCACCGTTATATTTTCGCGCCACATGGATGTGTGACCCAGTGGAACTACCGCCCTCGCAGGAGGGATAACCGATGGACTCCCCTGCCTTTAAATCCGAGCCAAGCGGCGCCCGTTGTCTTGCCGCAAGGTGCAGGTAAAAGATAACCCAGCCTGTCTGCTCATTTCCATCTTTGTCAAGATCCAGCGCAAGTCCCTCGGAGCCTGAGCGCACAACGAGTCCATCCGCCATGGCTGTGGCGTATAGCTCACCCTGGACGGTGACGCAGCCCGATTCTTCACCCGGCGGGGCTATATCCAATGCGGCGAGAGGTTCACCTGTGCCCCAGCCGGTGTGAGGACCTCCGGTTAATGACCAGACCTGATCGTATTGAAAAGGCAGCCTGAAATCCGGTTGTTGTAAACTACCGGGGATGAGTGTGAACGATTCCTCCCATGGGTTGCCGAAAAGCTTCACGTATGTCAGAAGCAGTCCATTGGGTCCGACAGCGAGCGCGTATTCGTTCCCTGAAAATACTTTGGCATAATAATATTGGAGTGCAGCAGATGCCGCGTTTTGCCACGGATCCGGGCGGATCAATATTTGATTGGCATCTTCGAATTCAATCAGCGAGCCGAGCCGCCAGCCATAATATCCGTTATTGAGGGTATTGGCGGCGATCACAAGTTGAAGATAGGGGGTTTCCCAAAATTTGCGCGAAAGCCCGAGGAGATTCCCTCCTGTAGGCATTTCCGGGTCCGATAAGGCGCCGCCCTGATATTCAAGTATGGCCAATAGGAGACGGGGGGAAATGCTGTAATTAATCGCAATGTAATCCACCATTTCCGCGCCGGAGCGCCATTTCCCATTGGCGTATACCCGATGCTTCCTTAACCAACCCGGATACGACTCGACAAATGCAGCAGTGTTGAAGCCTGAACTTGTCGGGCCGTTTACAAAAGCATGATCCGGGATGATCTGAAAGGGGCTCGCCCACAGTGCCAGGTAGTAGATCGGAATTTTCATGGGCATGCCGGGGGGCATGGTTGTGGTATCAAGCGGGATTTGCGGATTGGCGGAAAGTATTTCCTCTACACTAGTATTGAAGCGTAATGCCAGAGCCGGGAGTGTATCGCCGGTTTGTGCGGTGTAGTCAACCATTTCACCGGGTTTAAATTTCGTCCGTGTTGGTAAGGGAGTTGGATTTAAGGCAGGATTGAAAACACTCCCAGGTTGTTCAGGTGTGGCTGCGGAGTATATATTTTCAGGCAATTGAAGACTGCAGGATGAAACCAATAATGTGGCGCCTGCAAAGACCGTATAAAAAAACTTCAATGATTTTATTGTTTTATTCATCTTTGTCGCGAACAATGCTCGACCAGGCTTGCCCTTGCAGGTCGGCAATGACTTCTTCTTCACCGCGGACTAGTTTACCTTTATAAGGCGCATCGCCAGCGACCACACGCCAGCCATTCATAATAAAAGGTATGGGACCATCAGCTGTGACCCATTCCCCGTTGTATTTTCTTGCAAAATGCAGGTGTGTGCCAGTGGAAACTCCACCTTCGCAAGAGGCATGTCCAATGCGGTCGTTGACTTCCAGCCATGTTCCCGCAGGCACACGATCTTTTGTGGCAAGATGCATGTAAAGAAGGTTCCAGCCGGTTTGTTCGTAGCCGTCGCCATCCAGATCGACCATCACGGCTGCATTTTCGGAGCGCACTACCAACCCAGGGGCGGCGGCTACCACCCAGGTATCAGTTGCGTCACAACCGCCTTTTTCAGTCGGGGGGGCGAAGTCAATCGCGGAGAATACGCTGTGCGATTGGCCGTAAATATTCGGGTTAAGCTGTCCCCAGCCGTTGTGCGGGCCGCCGGTCAGATTCCACTGAACATTTGGTTCAAAGGGAAGTACCAGCTGAGGTTGATTTAATGCAGCCGGAAAAAGAGGCCCGATCGTGTCTGCGCGCGCCCACGGGTCGCCAAACATTTCCCCATACATGGCCGCGAAGCCGGAATCTGGATTGATGATCTGCGCCCATTGTGATTGGTTGTGGAGGCGCGAGAACAGATATTGGATCGCAACCGTGCCGGCATTCAAACGCGGGTCAATTCGTAATTTCGTTCCATCCGGGAAATCAAGATGGGTCAGTGTGCCAGCCCGCCAGCCATAGTACGCGATGGACATGTGGTTGATCGCCCACACCAATTGGACGGTCATGCCTTTGTAATGATAATCGTTGAAACCCATCGGAAAATCGGTATGAAGCAGGTCAACGGGTTGACCTCTTACCCAGCGGCTTTCGTATTCAAGCAAACCAAGAATTAAACGCGGGTTGATGGAATTTTCGATTGCCAATCGTTCAATCGCATCATATCCTTCGATCCAACCGGTGGAGCCAAGATAATCCCTGAATTTGCTCAGGTAACCGCCCTGTTCTTCGACGAAGGATTTAATATCGAAATCTGCGGAGGTAAGTGAGAATACGATCTCTGCATCTGGCAAGATCTGGATGTCTGGAGTAGTAGGTTCGGTAATCTGGTTTGGGATGATGAGCAAGGTGCCGGGGTCGAGCAGGGTGGTTCTTGTGAGATCTGCATCAGAGAGGATCTCATTTTCTTTAACGCCGAAGCGGCTGGCAACTGCCGAGAGCATGTCTCCGCTTTGGGCATAGTAAAGAAAGGGCGCAGAATTGTTGGAGGGTGTATAGGTTGGTGTAATTAGCGGATATGCATTATCGGGTAGAGGAACCTGGGATGCGCCCGCCTCAACCAGGGATGGAGGTGTTGAGGTTGGGAAAATGATCGGGTCGTCTTGAACAGCAAAGGGGTCGAAAAGAGGCGCGACGGGGTTTGTCGAATCTGGTGTGGGGGTTAGTGGGATTCCCCAAATCGAAGGCGATGACCCGCAAGCGGATAATGTCAATGCAAGTAAGACGAAAATTACAAAGGTGCGATTCATATTAACTTGAATTATATCTGTTTAGATTAGGGACGCATGAATTAACGCGTGATCAGGTTGAAGTCATTGGCGCTGTCCCAGGCTTCGATGGTTTGCGCTCCACGTGTGAGAAAGCCATTGTACTCGCCGCCGCTTCCACTGGAAATCCAGCCGTCCAGGTTGAATGGGATTGAACCGTCTGCGGAAATCCATTCCCCGTTGTATTTACGAGCAAGGTGTACATGTGTCGCATTTGAAAGGCCGCCTTCACAGGACGGGTGTCCGATCTGTTCGCCCGCAAACAGGTATTCGTCAGGCTGGGCGCGTTCTTCCTCAGCGATATGCATATAAAGAATGACCCAGCCGGTTTGTTCATACCCGTCATTGTCAAGGTCCTGGATTAATGCACCATTGGATGCGCGTATTACTATTCCGCTTGCTATGGCGGTTACCCAAAAATCACTTGTCATACAGTTTGAGTTTTCGCCAGGTGGGGCGAAATCAAGGGCGGCCCAGGCAGAACCTGAACCCCAGCCACCGTGCGGACCGCCGGTAAAGTACCAGGCTTCCCCTTCTTTGAATGGAAGGGTTAATGCAGGCTGCGAAAGGCCAGGAGCGAGCAGTGGCTCGATGGCATAATTGAACGGGTTTCCAAAGAAGACGTAATAGGTGAGGATCAGGCCTTTCACATTTACGTCCCGTTCCCAGCCAGGGAGGTCGTCTAATTGTGAAAAGAAATATTGTACTGCCGCTGTGCCGGCATTGATGGTTGGGTCAATAGGGATTACCTGTCCATCTT
This sequence comes from Chloroflexota bacterium, assembly GCA_016866215.1. Classification (GTDB taxonomy): domain Bacteria; phylum Chloroflexota; class Anaerolineae; order Anaerolineales; family Villigracilaceae; genus Villigracilis. The sequence goes on from VGNE01000023.1 coordinate 42,246, forward strand.
TCAGCACCCAGGTGGAAAGAACATTTGCCTTCCACAGGTAGTAGCCGCGATTTAATGTATCTGCGGTCCAGGTCAACTGGCGATATAGGTCATTCCGGTTTTCATCTGCAAGCCCCAATGGGTCGGAGGTGTTGAAGGGTGTTGGGTTGGTCACCCAGCCGCTTTGGTATTCGATCAATGCCAGTAACAGGCGCGGATTAACGGAATAGTTTTGGGAAACCAATAAAATGATTTCCTGGCCGGTTAATAAAACACCGTTTACCTCCTGCGTGTAGGAGGAAAGATAACCATTCTGGCTGATAATAAAATCTCCAATATCGAAATATACACTTGCGGGCCCATATACCAATTCTGAATCGGGAATGATCTTGAGGGATGTGCCTGCGCTGACAGGCTTCGGGGCGGGAACTTTTAAAACAACTCCAACATCTAGTAGATTTGGGTCGCTGATTTTATTGGCTTCCATCAATGTTTGAACACTAATGCCAAACCTTTGCGCGATCCCTCCCAATGAATCACCAGGCTGAACCATATACTCCTCAATGTTCTGGCGCGGAGTAGGCAAAATCCTTGCTGTATCAGGTGTGGGAGTATTTATTATTTTGTTTGTCAGCCCTGAGATTACGAGTGATATATTCAGAGGTGGGCGGGTTGGCGTGGATTGACGCGTGGGAGTGGGGGTGGGAGTGTTAGGCAAAGGAGAACTCGTACCTGTCAAATCAGGTTGAGTCTGTGTTTCTTTCTGGAGCGGTAAAAAAGGATCATAGGAAGGAAAGACCACCGGCGTTACATTAGCAGGAGCGCAGGAAACGAGCAAGACAGTTATCAGTAAATAGTAAACAGTAATTAGTGTGCGAGATGTGGGCGATGTATTTCTTTGAACAGGCATGGGGACGATTTTACCAGCGGAGAGAGAAAGAGGGGAATAGGATTGCAGGGAAACAAGTGCACAGGTATAAACGTATCAAGTAGAAAGTAGAGCGTAAGTCAGCAAAAGAGACGCAGGTCGTAAGACATGCGTCTCTTCAATTTATACCCTGACTTATTACATAACCTTCGGATGCATCCTGGTTGCATCGTATACGTTTGCGTGTCTACCTGTCTGCATGTTTACTTGCCCTACCTACGACTGAAACCCAGAACCCATGATGTAATTTTCCAACCCGCGGATCTCGCTCTCTTTATTCCTGAGCGCAGCGAACATCACATCACGCATGGAGACCAGACCTACGAGATGTTCATCTTCCACAACGGGCAGGTGGCGGATGTTATATTGTTTCATCAAGCCCATGCACTGCTCGACAGTTGTATCTTTTGTAACGGTCATCATCTTGGATACCATTACATCTTTGACTAATGTGTCTTTTGCCAGGCGGCCCTCAATCTCGCCTTTATAAAGATAGTCACGCTCGGTATAAATGCCGACAATCTTTCCACCTTCGGTTACTAAAATGGCGCCGATGTGTGCTTCAGCCATTACTTTGAGCGCCTGTAAAACGGTATCGGTGGATGCAACTGAAAAGTTTTTCTCCAGTTCTTTTTCTTCCAGAAGTTTGCGGACAGTGGTCATGTGAATCATCTCCTTTCGGTTTATATGGTTTGCAATGTTAGACGTTACCTCGCATTATACCAACTCAACTTTAACAGCAGTTATTTTATACTCTGGGATTTTCGCCACCGGATCAAGCGACGCATGGGTCAACTCATTAGCAGATGCGTTCGGGAAATGGAAATTTGCGTACACCATACCGGGCGGCACGCGGTCTGTGATCCAGGCTTGGGCTTCAATAAAACCGCGTCTTGAAGTAACACGCACAACATTTCTTGGAGCCTGCCCTGACGCGAGGCATGTCGAAGGGTTCAATCCCAATCTTTCCGCGTCATTTGGATTTACCTCGATCAACGCTTCGCCATACACCTGCATCAAGCCTTTTGCGCGGCGCGTCATTTGTCCGCCGTGCCAGTGATACAGCACGCGGCCTGTGCTGAGCAGCATTGGGTAATCGTCGTCGGGAAGTTCAGCGGGCGGCACGTGATCAATTGGCATGAATTTGCCTTTGCCGCGCGTGAATTGTTTGGTGTGCAAAATTGGCGTGCCAGGATGATCGAGTGTTGGACATGGCCATTGCAGACGTTCACCTGTCTCGAGTCGTGCGTGCGTGATGCCGCCATAGGATGGGGTCAGCGCATTGATCTCGGACATGATGTCAGATGAGTCTTTGTAATCCCAACCTGCATATTGTGCGGCTTCATTCATCCTTCCGCCTTCATCCTTCATCCTTGTATTTAAGATGCGTTTTGCTATCTCCGATGTGATCCACCAATCGTCCCGTGCATCGCCTTGTGTGGGAATCGCCTGACGCACCATTTGCACACGCCGCTCGGTGTTTGTGAATGTGCCGGTCTTCTCCGCAAAGGTAACGCCGGGTAAAAGCACATCTGCGTAGACCGATGTTTCGGAGGGGAAGATTTCCTGTAAGACCAAAAAGTCGATTGCTTCAAGACTGTGACGAATGTGGTTTGTGTCAGGGTCAGACATGACCGGGTCTTCGCCGAGAATATAAAGTGAGTGCGTTTTGCCTTCGAGGATGCCGGGCATCATTTCAGTAACGGTTAAACCGATCTTGGACGATAGACCATTGACGATGGACAGTGTTTTATCGTCTACGGTCTGTGGTCCATGGTCCAATCCCCATGCTTTTGCAAATTTCTCAATTACTTCTGGATTTGTAACAGGCTGATATGCGGTGAACACATTGGGCAATCCGCCCATATCACATGCGCCTTGTACGTTATTTTGTCCGCGCAATGGATTGACGCCGCCGCCCGCCTTGCCCATATTACCCAGCAGCATTTGCAGGTTGGCGAGATCCATCACGTTGCGCACGCCGACGATGTGCTGTGTGATGCCCATTGCCCATATCACAGCCATCGGTGAATTTTTAGCGAGGATCTCTGCGGCTTCGTACAATTTCTCAACCGGAATGCCTGTGATTTCACTGGCTTTCTCCGGTGGATATTGCATGACTGTTGCTTTGAATTCATCAAAGTTTTCCGTGCGCTCTTCGATGAAGGATTTATCCTCCCAACCTTTTTCAAGGATGATATACATCAAGCCGTTGATGAGCGGGATATCCGTGCCGGGGCGTTGACGTAAATGCAGTGTCGCAAACTCTGTGATGTCAATCTTGCGCGGATCAGCAACGACAAGTTTCGCCCCACGGAATTTAACCGCGCGGCGCAGCATGGTCCCAAAGACTGGATGCTGCTCAGTTGTATTCGAGCCAATAATGAAGAAAGCTTTTGCTTCTTTTGCTACATCGTCCATGGAATTGGACATCGCGCCCGAGCCGAAGGAGGCGGCCAGACCGGCCACCGTGCTGGAGTGTCAGAGACGGGCGCAGTGGTCAATGTTGTTCGTGCCAATGACCTGTCGCGCCAGTTTATTCATCAAATAATTTTCTTCGTTCGTGCATTTTGCCGAAGTCAGGAAGCCCATGCTGTCCGCACCGAATTGATCGCGGATTTCCATAAATTTCTTCGCGGCAATATCCAGAGCAATATCCCACTCTACATTAACCCAATCCCAGGGGCTAGAGACTAGTGGATCAGTGGGTGAGTTCTTCCTATTCACTACTCTCTGCTCTCTAATCTCTTCTTTTTTCTTTCCTTCCAATAAATATCTTCTTACCTTTGGCTTTGTTAATCTCTCCGGATGATGAATGTAGTCATAACCATAACGTCCCTTCACGCACAACGCCATGCCATTGACAGGCGCATTCGGGTTGGACTGTACGCCGATGACTTTATTCTTTTTAACCAACAAGTCAAATTGACACCCCACGCCGCAATATGAACACGTAGTGGTGACTTTAGTCACCTGATGCGCGCGAGCCATTCCATAATTCATCTTGTTCGAGAGCGCACCCGTTGGACAATACGCCACGCATTGACCGCAAGATTCACAGCGCGCTTCGAGCATGGCTGTGTTTGCGCCTGCCACGATGACCTCGTCAAATCCGCGTTTTGCCACACCCCACACATCGCGGACTTGGATTTCGGCGCAAGCCGAAACGCAACGACGGCACAGGATACAGCGATTCATATCCACACGGATGAACGGATTCGGGTCACTATCCACGGGGTAGCGGGTGCCTTTACTTCCCCACTCCGGCGCAGTGGCTTTGTATTCATAAGCGAGGTCTTGCAATTCACATTCGCCGCTCACGTCACAGGTAATACAATCCTGCGGGTGGTTGGCGAGCATAAGCTCCAAAGTCAGCTTTCGATCTATTTCAACTTTCTCACTATGCGTTTGGATCTCCATGCCTTCCCAAACGGGAGTGACGCACGCGGCTTGCATGATCCGCCAGTCTTTGACTTCTACAATACACATACGGCAATTGCCAGTTGGGTTTAAGTCTTTGTGATAACACAGAGTTGGGATCTCAATGCCGTGTGCCTGCGCAGCTTGCAAAATAGTCTTGCCGGGTTCTGATTGAATTGATTGCCCATTGATTTTTAGGTTTATCATGTTTTCACCTTTGAGTACACAGGTATACAAGTACACAAGTAGACAAGTTCATGTTGTTTACGTGTGTACCTGTTTACTTGTTTACATACCTACCTCTCCGCCTTCGCAAACTCCGCACCAAAATGTGTCAGCATAGATTTCATCGGAATGGATACAGATTGTCCAAGTCCGCAGAAGGAAGAATCCTGCATGAGCGCCGCGAGAGTCTTTAATTCTTCCGTGTCGCCTTGCTTGCCTTGTCCGCTTGCCATGTGGTTTAATATTTCCAGCGAGCGCCATGTCCCAACGCGGCAGGGCGTGCATTTGCCGCAGGATTCCACAGTGAAGAAATGCAATAACTCGCGCAGGAATGAAACGGGAGAAACCGTTTGGTCGCAGATCAGGAATGAACCCGCGCCGAGCGAAATCCCTTTTTGAGAAGATGCGAAACCAATCGGGATGTCGAGCAGACTTTTGTCCACGATTGTCCCAGCCGCGCCGCCGCACAATGCGAATTTGAATTTTGAGCCTTTCGTCATTCCGCCGCCGAAGTCCTTGATGATCTGACGTAATGTCAAACCAAATGGCGCTTCGAATAAGCCGGGGTTTTTCACATGACCCAACACCATGTAAACTTTTGTGCCAGGCGTGGAGTCATCTGTCAGGCTGCGCCACCATTCCGCGCCATTTTTCAGGATATGCGGTACTGCACAAAACGACTCTACATTATTGACTGCGGTGGGTTGTCCACGAAAGCCGTATGTGGGTGGGTAGGGCGGGCGAAGTCTCGGCTCGCCGCGTTTGCCTTCCAGTGACTCGATTAGTGCGGTCTCTTCTCCGCAGATATATGCCCCCGCGCCGCGATGGACGTGAATTTTGAATGAGAAACCGCTCCCCAAAATATTTTCTCCGAGCAAATTCTTTGCTTCCGCCTGTTCAATGGCGCGTTCCAAACGACGAGCCTGATATTCATATTCCCCTCGGATGTAAATCCACGCTTCAGACGCGCCGCAAGCGTACCCTGCAAGCGTTATGCCTTCCAGTAGCTGATGCGGATTCGTATCCATCAACACACGGTCTTTGAAGATCAGCGGTTCTGATTCATCGGCATTGCAGATAATATAACGCGGTGTTTTCTTTTCACTGGCGACGAAGCGCCACTTGCGTCCAACGGGGAAGCCCGCGCCGCCGCGTCCCTGCAGGCCGGAAGATTCCACTTCCGCCAGTACAACTGTCGGTTCGGAAAGAAGCGCTTTTTTTAATCCCTCATAAACACCCTGTGACAGTGCATCGTCAATAGAGTCGGGATCAATTTTTCCGATCAAGGCGGTCATCACGCGCACTTCGCCTTTGCGCGTTTTTGAATAATCGGTTTGTACTCCGCGCCAGCCTTTGCAAATTTTTTTTATTTCACCTGCTTCAACCGGCCCCGCCTGTTCATCTTCGACCAAAACAGCTGGCGCGCGATCACATAACCCCAAACAGGATGTACGCTCCACAGACCATTGACCATTGACCATTGACGACCATTCATCGGCCATGGTCTGTTGTCCACCGTCCACCGTCGATCTTTTGAGCCAGCACACCGGCCCATCGCAGACACGCAAAACTTTCCTTCGTTCTTCAAGCGAGAGCATTGAATAAAATGTTCCCATGCCATACGCCTCGTGAGCGGGGAGGTGTAAGGCGCGGGCGGCTTCTGTTATGGTTGTTTGGTTTAATTTATGATCCGCACTTAAATCTTTGAGGACTTCAAGCGTGGCTTCGCGTGTACCCCCGTGGTGTTGAGCCAGCTTATCAATTTCAGGGTCAATGGGTGGGTAAAGTATTTTCTTGTTGGTCATGCTGCCTCGCTATAAATGTTATCCGATAACTCGTAATTGATTATCTCCTGTATACGATACATTTGTTAGTCCATTTCTTCATACTTTGATGGGACGTTTATCCCTCTTTTACGTGAAAATTTCACAATAAAGTCTAACAAAAAACCTGCACCAGATTTTCAGTAAGCCAAATAGATGGATGAAACCTGCGGGACGGTACCGTTACAACCCTACTCTGTGACCATTTGAATACACTTTGAACCGATGGGTCCTGGCATACCCGATCAGTGTAATTCCATAACGCTCTGCCATTTCAATGGACAGGGAGGACGGGGAAGTGCGTGAGATTAATATCGGCACGCTGAGTTGCGCGGCTTTTTGAAGCATCTCAGAACTGATGCGTCCTGTCGTGATCAGGATTCGATTTTCAGGCCAGATATTTTTTATCAAACACAGCCCTGCGATCTTATCCAATGTGTTGTGCCGCCCAATATCATCTGCCGCGACTAAAACCGTCTCGCCGTCGCTTAAAGCGGATGTATGTACGCCGCCTGTATCTCGATATAACTCCTGGGACTCAAATAACTTCTCGACCAACCCCAGGATCGCCTCAGGCTGGACCTTGAGCCTGTTCTCCCGCAGGGAGACATTTGGCTTCGCGAGCAGGTCAACAGCAGTGACGCCGCCGGTACAGCCCGATGTCCTGCGCCAATTTGTCGGCTGCTCCGCATCGTGATTCAGCCACACGTCCACGTTGTCGCCATGCTCACACAGGCGGACATCCGCAACTTCGTCCATGCTTTGGATGATGCCTTCGTTATAGAGGAATCCTACAGCCATTGCTTCCAAATGGACAGGCGTGCACATGAACGTGATCCAGACATGGTTGTTGACTGTCAGGGAAACGGGAGTTTCAACAATGGTCTCGGACTCATGGTGTTCCCATTTCTTAAATTCATATTTTTCATACTGAATTGCTTTTCGTGGAAGGATCATTTTCTCTCCAGATACCCATAAAACTTTCAACTTTCAACCTTGAATCGGTTTTCTCGGAATTTCGATGCACCTTGCAAAAGATATCAGGGTCAGATAAAAACGCGCCGAGACAGGACTCGGTGCAAAGAATAATCGTCCTTCCGCGATATTGAGTGCGTGGAAAATAATTAGAATCAGTGTCGTGGAAAAGCCGCCCGCACAAGGTTACAAACTTTTGAGAGCTTGAAATATTTTTTCGGGGAGTTACAATATTATTGGAGGCTGACATGAAGCGAATCCTCTTTTGGTTATTCGTTCTTGCGCTCGCCGCGCTCAACTGGGCGGCTTTGCATGACATCCTCAAAGGCGAGCCGGATGTTTGGTTGGAATGGACGACTGTTGTTATTAGTGTAGCTTTGTTGGGTGTTTGGGCTGGCAGGCGCATTGTGCAAAATAATAACGGTTAATTTCCTGCCAGCTTGCCAACAATCTTAACACAGGGTCTTGTGAATACAGCTTCTTTGTGCGGGGCTTCTTCCAACTCGAAAGAGAGATCCTGACCGGGGAAGTGTAAAAATTCGTGCATATCCAGTCGCCATTTTGGGCACTCCGTCACATCGTAGACGGTACTTTTGAAGGCGATAAATTTGCGCGTGCCGTGCTCGCCATTGTTGCGTTTGAGTTCTGTCTGTGTAATAACTCTTTCTGGAATCATAAGATTCTGAATGTGATCCCTTCGGACAGGTAGCGCTCGATATATTTCAAAAGCGAATAGATGATCAGCGAGCAGCCGATATATTCGATCGATTCTTCCAGGCTGGCAACTGTGGCATAGGTGAAATTTTTTTGACCGAGGGTCGAGGCGAAATAGCCGCTGATCATTTCACCGCCGATCACGCCGCCGATATACACAGCCAGGGAAACAAGGAATAGGACCTTAAATTTCCCCTCCAGATGCAGAAAGAACAGTAGATAGACCAGTCCGAAGATGGCGACAATGACCATACCCGGGATGACCCACGCAAAATAGAAAAAGCCTTCCGCGCCTGCGATGGCGCGCATGGGCTTGATCATGTTTTCATGAATGACTGCGGCTTCGTCCATTGAAAGAAAGAAGAAGATCAGCGCCAGTCCAACCCAGTTGAATCTGAATTTATCTTTAACTGATATTTTCCACGAACTGATCGCGGCGAGCAAAAGCGCAGGGATGAATAACAACAGGGCATTGATGTAGGTGGTGATATTGCCCTCTGCATCCAGATAGAAATTCTGCATGAGCTGATCCAACAGGAATTCGTGCCACGGACCGCGGATGTCGGCAATACCGAAGAACCTGATCTTTTGCCCCCAAATGCTCAAGCCGACGATGACCCCTACCATGACGAGCAAGAAAATTAGAATTCGTTTTGGGTTGAGTTTTATGCTTGCTGTTTGCCCTGTCATTGGAATATCCTTTAAGGGATGATTATATCGTCGAAACCCCTGTGTTGACGGTTCGACTTTCGCTCACCGTGTCGAAACAGGATCAAGCATCGGCTTGGTTAGAGGCGGGACGATCACGGTGCGCACATCGCCCCTGAATTTTTCCAGTTCGTCCAATACGCGGTTGATCGCGTCTGCATCCAGCGGGACGGTTTTTGTCACAATCTGTGAGGTGTCCAAAATATTCCTGCGCGCCATTTCAACCAGCAATGGAAGCTCCTGCAAGTGATGATCGTTCGCGCCGATCAGTTCAACTTCCTTGCCGAGCAGTTCATTGTAAGTGTCGATTTCAAGGGACTGGTTGGAAAGACCGACGATCACGACGCGCCCCAAGACGCCCGCAGCTTGAATGGCTTGTTTCATGGTTTGTCGAAGCCCGATCATTTCGATGGCAACATCCACTCCCTTGCCGTCGGTAAGTTTCCTGATTTCGGCTACGGCATCCACTTTCTTTCCGTTGATGGGGATCGCGCCATATTGTGCGGCGAGTTTTAGTTTGTCCTCATGGATATCCACAGCATACACCTCGAGTGCGCCGAAGGCTTTGGCAAGCTGGACGGCAGATTGCCCCAGCCCGCCCACGCCAAAAATGGCAACTCGGTCGCCGCTTTTCAGTCTGCTTTTTCGCAGAGCATGAAACGCAGTTGCAGAGGCGCACATCAAGGTTGCACCTTGTTCAAATGGGATTTCATCGGGAAGGTGAATGGCATTACGCGCGGGCACGGAGATGTATTCCGCATAGCCGCCATTGGTATAATGACCGAGCATTAAAACTTTCTCGCAAAATTGGTCGTTGCCGGTTGAACAGTGATAACAATCGCCGCAGGAGATGTTGTAATGCAAACAGACTCTCTCGCCGATCTTGACATTCGTCACCTGCGCGCCAATTTTTTCAACTACACCTGCCACCTCATGCCCAAGGGTGAGGGGAACAGGCCGCACAGGTGAAATGCCTGCGCGGTAATGTGCGTCAGAATGGCAAATTCCTGCAGCTTTGACCTTCACCAAAATATCCCGCTCGCCGATTTCAGGGATGGGGATCTCCTGCATTTCCAAAGGTTGTTTTACGTCTATAAAGCGAATGGCTTTCATATATTCTCCTTAAGTCCCAATCTCCGCCTCCATGGATGGCGCGCAGGCAGGTCTGTATTTATTGGTAAGCGGGGATTATACCTGTGCACAGGCCTGACACCTTGTTATGTTCAAACCAGGCTGCATCTCAGCCGGGCGCTTATCGAAGCATGTCTCCCCAAATCGAAGACTTCGGAAATCTTTCAAATTCATCCTTTCATCTTCATCCTTTTCTTTCCCCAACCCCACAAACAAAAATCTCCTGGTTTGAATAGGAGATTATTCGATTTAGGCATGTACGATGACATGTTCACGATTTAATTCAACAAACCGATTGCGTGATAAATCGCCGATGACCTGGTCAATATTTGCAACCAGAAGTTTTTCAAGTTCGGTATTGCTAATATTTCCAGTCGAAATTAACAGTAACTTGTTTGGGCGGTTATTCAACCAGAATGATGTCGTGAAGTCAGAATCTTTGGTTGTGATGACGCAATCATTTTCATCCGAATATTGCAAGATCGCTGTATCTTCTGTCGCGTTTTCGTCAGGAAGATCGAGTGTGTGGACAGCATGATGACCACGCTCAAGAAAAAGATTGACCAAACGGCGCGGCAGATTAGCGTCAATTAGAAAGTTCATACAAGCGCGACACTCATCCGCTTGACCTGACTCAAGCGCGCAGCATAAAGCAAAACAGCTTGAATATCTGCCTGTTCAAGGTCTTCATAATCTGCAAGTATCTCTTCAGTGGGCATTCCCGAACTGAGCGTCTCCAAGAGCCACTCAACAGAGTAGCGTAATCCGCGAATCGTTGGTTTGCCAAACGCCATGGCGGGATTTATAGTAATTCGAGTAAGGAGTTCTTGGTTAGTCATAATTTTTCTCCTGCCCCAATCATACACGATTCCAGAGACTTCGGAAGTCTGCCTTGACGAACTTAAGACGCGGAGTCTCAAAAAGACTTCCGAAGTCTGGGTTTTGCCATGCCCCTCATCCCCGCAAGCATTGACCATAAATCACCACCGAAAACGTACTTCCCTCGTGTTGACATTTTGCCGCCTTTGCCAGAGAATCATCCTGAGTAAAAAGTGCCCGCTTCAATTCGTGCGCACGTTTAAGCAATAAATCGTCGTCAAGTTGATCCGTTCCATCTTCGTAAGAGGTGAGAATGTCAATTCCTCGCAAGCGCAAACCAATCGTAATCGCTTTTGGGACATGATGAACCATATAAAGCGACACAGGTATTAGATAAGTCCCTTCGCTTTTAATCGTTTGATTAATGGAGATAGAGGAACCTCTTTTTGAGTCCGATTTACTTTTTCCATTCGTTTCTCAATATCGCTCTCAAGTTCTTCGCGATGATCCCAGTAATAGGCGAGAGCCGAGTAAATTTGACCCAGAGTCAGATAAGGGAATTGTATATGAAGTTCTTCCGCGCTCCATCCGTAAGCGGTTTGCGCCAGGACAAGTTCGATTACCTTCATAGTCGTGCCAGATATGATTGGGACTCGTAAATCATCCAATACAACGTGTTCGTAACGGGTTTCTGCAAGCATATTTACCTCTTTTCTCGTGAATTGATTCTACCACTTGCAATGACCTCTCTTAAAAAACGCGGCATCCGTTTCCATCCGCTTATCCGCTACGCGAAGCGGTCCGTTGACAACATCCGTTGACCAGCCCAACCCCGCAAACAAAAAGCTCCTGTTGCAACAGGAGCTTTTGACCTTCAAAAACAATTACATTAACTCATCTATCTTTATCCGCAACTGGCTTTGGTGCATAAATCGAGAAAAAGGCAGAATGCGGCCAAGGGAGACGCATTGCTATGCGACTTGGTAACTTTCAGGCATACCCAGGTGAGTCATTTTGTTAAGCGCCAGGCAGCGGATCAAGGC